>JBDSXW010000019.1:0-26697 GCA_039925965.1 Chitinophagaceae bacterium | reverse complement strand
GTTCGGCTGGTAGCAGCGGGGTTCGCTCATGGTCTATATTTATAGGTGATAATTACATGCCCACAATATCAGCATTATTCTCAACCACAACAAACACTATTTTTGACTTGTCAAAGTAGAATTAGTTATCCGCCAAATCGTTTTCCCCGCATCATCAGCCACGAGCAGCGAGCCATCATGGGCAAATGCTACACCTACCGGGCGGCCGTACACCTGGCTCTTATCCAGATCAGATATAAATCCTGTAAGAAAATCCTGTACAGCCCCTGATGGTTTACCATTTTTAAAAGGCACATACACCACTTTGTAGCCAGATAAAACACTGCGGTTCCAACTACCATGCTGACCAACGAACATACCGCCGGAATAAGCAGGCGTAAGATAATTTTTATCGTTAAACGCCAGGCCCAGGGAGGCAGTATGCGCACCCATCGAGACATCTGGCACAAGCGTACTATTCACAAGGTCCATGCGTTCGCCTCTCATTCTCGGATCTGGATTTTTACCGTAATAGGCAAATGGCCAGCCATAAAAACCGCCGTCTTTTACACTGGTAGCATAATCCGGCACCAGGTCGTCTCCGAGCCCATCCCGTTCATTAACGGCTGTCCACAAAATATTCGTGCCTGTGGCCCAACCAAGGCCTACCGGGTTACGCAAACCACCAGCGTAAATCCGTTCTCCACTGCCATCCGGGTTTATTTCCAATACATTCGCACGACGTTTTTCGTTATCCAGCCCGTGTTCTGCTACATTACTCCCCGACCCTACCGTTACGTATATCTTTGTTCCTTCTTTATTCGCAATCAGGTTTCTCGTCCAGTGATTATTATAGCCGCCTGCAGGCAGGTCCAGTATTTTTGTTCCTTCAGTAATAATTTCAGTTTGGCCAGTTTGGTATGGGTAAGCCCATAAGCCATTGGTGTTGCCCACATAAAATTTATTATTCAGAATTAGCATTCCAAGGGGCCTGTTGAGGCCGGTTAAAAAAACATGTTTTGTCTCGGGTATGCCATCGCCATCCTGGTCTCTCAGCAACAGGATGGTGTTGCTGCTTTTTCCGAGTTTGGTATTGCCATTGGCCGTTTTGGTAAATCCGTCGCTGATCGTATTGGCCATCGCCACAAATACATCGCCATTTGGCCCCACATATACCCACCTCGGATTATCAAGGCCCTCGGCAAATTTGGTTACAGCAAACCCCTCGGGCGCCACCGGGGTTTTACCAGCAGGCCATCCAATTACTTTCGAATTGTTGCTCACAGATGGTGTAGCAAAGGGAGCCGGTAATGAAACGCTATCTGCCATGGGCATTTCCACATTTATTGCTTCAACGCTACTTGTTTTGTTAGATTTGGTGCCCTCACATCCTACAAGTAAAACAAGAGATAGTGGCGCCAGGTACATTAGTTTGTTCATAGTATCCGGGGAATTTTGTAAAGTGATGCAATCTAATATTTTGCCAGAATGTTTGCGTGGATATTACATTTGGGTTTTAATTTATCAGAACCCACAAACTCATTCAAACACCGGGTATACGAACCCGGCAATACCGTTTGCAGGAAAAAAGAAATTGACAAGGTTGTTTTGTAACCATTCCGTTATTTTTATCAACATTTAAATTCCCCAAACATGGCTAGCCTGGCTAAAAAAATACTTTCTGCCTTTATTGAAGTGGATGACGATGATAATGAAAAGACCAGTTCAGCAAAAACCGACAATTTCGCTGCCATCAATCCAATGGCTTCTGAATATGTAAAGACCACCCAATTTACACCCGGCGACAATGAAAAGTTCAAACAGTATTTTGAGAAACTTTTCAACGATGCCAACCTGCCAGGCCCTGATTACTTCGAATTTTCTAAAATGATCGAGGCCATGATGGCTTTACCAGATGAAAAAACAAGATATGTGACGGCGTATGCCGGCCTGTCTGTGCAAGGGCTGGATATTCAGAAACTCCTGGGTTCGGCCTCGGAATACATCAAAATCCTGGACACCGACGCAGCGCAGTTTCACGGTACGCTGGATAATGCCATCAAGCAAAAAGTGGACGCAAAAAAGGCCGATATGGAAACCAAAAGCAAGCGAATCCAGGAACTTACCCGCGAAATAACTAACCTTAATAATACGATCGCCCTCCTGGGAAATGAAATAAAGGAAAACGAGGAAAAGATAAGAGAAAGCGGGAGTGGCTATACTTCCGAACTGGAAAAGATGAAGTCGCGCATACAAAGTGATATCAGCCGAATCAGGCAGTATATTGGCAAGCAATAAAAAAAAATTATAGACGCCGGTTTTGGTTGTAGTAATCCATCGTATTTATACAAAAAACACACGACCTTCTATCGCAGGCTAAGCCTTTTAGATTATTCGATTGTATGATTGAAGGTTAAATTGCCATGGTCATTTAACGGCTTTTCTGGCCGGCACCTCTCTTTCCTCCGGAACTTGGTTGCTTTGTTTTACAGTCATTTTGAGACTGTTTAAGTTTATCCATTGAGATCATCAGCTGTCGATTTTTATGGTATTCAGATCAGCGACGCTCCATTCAAATGCAATAAATAGGCCATCAATCGATTCAAACAGGCGTAAGGCCGAGTTGTTATTAAGGCATAAATAAATACATACTTCATTACAACATATATAGCCCTAATAAACAGAAAGTATCGGTAAGAATGGTTGAATATGCTCCATGTATTTTCTATTTTCCAATGATTGCTTGTTACAAACAGTGTTATCTTTTGAAGCAACATTGCAAGGCACCTGATTCTTTAGCTGTCAAATATTTCTTCCGCCACTTCCTATCCAGTTACGCCTGCTGTTAATCTTAAAATTCTATGAATGATTTCACTGCTTACCTCCCGCCCCTATTGGGCTTTGGCGCAGAAACAATTTAAATTTGAAGCTAACAATCTATTAAAAATACCTCCTCCTGATGACTAAACCATCTGGCGAATTCTGTGTGTGTTTTTAAAAACCATAGAAAGACCAGAACTACCGGCATTGATTTACTTCTAAGCCTGAAAAGAAAGATGGTAACTCAAACAAGAAATCATCCTTAAAAGGCATTCCATGCAAAATGTTAAAAAATATTTTTTTCAGAAGCCACCTTTTTGTTTTAGAAAATCATCTTATTAATACAAAAAAACAAAATAACTCTTATGGCACTCTCAAATATGATCAATAAAGCTAAACAACCTAGTTGGTGGAGCGAGCCAAAAAACGTGGCTACCGCGGTTATAGGGCTATCCCTAACTGCAGGACTTTCCTTCTTCTTTCTTACTTATATTCTTCCCTGGTTGGTAAGCGTGGTTTGGAACACTGTTAACCTGGTCATCGGTGGTGTGGTACTAGCTTTTATCCTGTTCCTCGTAACGAATAAGAAATTTTGGAGGGCATTGAAATACCTCTCAGAGTTTATTGCCAATTATACGTTAGGACTTGCCATAGAATTGAATCCATTCAATATCCTTCAAGCTAAAATAGAACAGGGCTACAAAGACCGGGATACACTTTTTAAGCAGGCCGCCAAGCTTAAAGGCAAGCAAAGTGAATTGATGGATAAACTTTCTGATAAGGACAAAGAACTTAAACTGAACGTTCAAAAGGTAAAGATCATCCAGAGCGAAAATCCAGGCTCCAAACAGGTGGACCTGTACGCCAACAACGTGCTGCGCAATCAGGAGTATATTGACAGTGTATCACCCATCGTTGGCGACCTCAACAAGCTGGTAAAATTTGCCGATATGGCCTACGAGGAAAGCGGCATTATGCTCGAAGATGCCAAGCTGGACCTGGAAGCCAAGAAAGATCTATACTACTCAGTTACCACCGGTCTTTCTGCTGTAGGCAGTGCCATGAAGGCGTTCAAGGGTGATGATGGCCTTAACCAGGATGCAGAAAGAGCCCTAGCAATATTGAAAGTGAGGATCGGCGAAAAGATCGGCCAGATAAAATCAGCCATCGATGTTACCAGCCGCTTTATGGATGACAGGGTTCTGGAAGACCGGGCAAAGTCGGCGCAGGCTGTGGAGTTGATCGACAAATTCAATAACAATAACGACTTCAGCTATGCTGACCTGGCCCTTGGCAATACTAAAGACAAGGGACGCCTGGGTGATGTGCAGGTGAATGATAGACATCGTGGCCTGCTGGACTAAGAATCAGTCAATATCATAATTCTCAAAATACAAATTGTTATCAAGTAAGTTTTACAGCTTGCTGATGACCTGTATTCATCCAAAAATAAACACCAAAAAACAAAATAGAATGTCTGTAAAAATAAAACCTGCCGGCAAGATTATCATTATAGCAGCCGTTGTGGGTGGCGCTATCGCCGCAGTAAAATGGTACCAGGGAAGACCCAAAGAAGTAACTCAATCAGTTGATCTCGGCCAGGTAACACTTCCTGATGCTCCGGATGCTTCATTACCAACTAATGCGGTTAAATTTCCGGTACCTGGTAATGATCCCGCAGTAAATGGCGGAACGCAAATAACCTGGCAGCGTATGGCCTGGAACAGTCAGTTCAGCGGTATGTATGCGAATGGTGGTATCCGTACCACGAAAGGCTCCCTGTTTGATAAAGCGAAGCTGGATGTAACCTATACCCGCCAGGATGATTGTAACAAACAGTGTGCAGACCTGGTAAAATTCGCCAGCGATTACAAAAGCAATCCGAATACACCAGGTGTCCTGGTAACATTTATGGGTGATGGTATGCCTGCATTCATAACCTCACTTGCAAAAGAACTGGAGCCATTGGGACCAGAATACCAACCCGTAATTATCCCGGTGTCTCATGGGAAAAGTTTTGGTGAGGATCAGGTAATGGCGCCTCCAACCTGGAAGCAGGATCCTAAGAATGCGCTGGGTAAATGTGTAGCGGGCGTAATGCGTGATGGCGATATTAACATCCTGCTGAAATGGGCCGGCGACAATGGTTTAAAAGTAAACCCCGATGAAACCACCTACGATGCCAATGCCGTCAACCTGATTGCCGCAGCTGACTTTTTGGATGCACCCAATAAATATATCACCGGCTATACCGAGAAAAGAAAGATCGTAATCAATGGTAAAACTACTGGTAAGGATACAACGGTTGGGGTGGATGGCGTAGCCACCTGGACACCGGGCGACGTAAATATTGCCCAGAAAAAAGGTGGGCTGGTTACCATTGCGAACACTAAGCAATATGCTTCCCAAATGCCGAACCAGACTATCGCCATCAGGAAGTGGGCAAACGATCACCGCACAGACGTGGAGAATATGATTATTGCGCTGGCACAGGCTGGCGACCAGGTTCGCAGCTACAGCGAGGCAAAAGAATTTGCAGCCAAAGTAAGTGCCGATTTGTACAAGGAGCAGGATGCCGCCTATTGGTTGAAATACTATAATGGCGTAGAGGAAAAAGACATCCAGGGGATGAAGGTAAACCTGGGCGGTTCCACTGTATTTAACCTGAATGATATGGCCAATACATTTGGCCTCGGTGCCGACAAAGTGGATCGTTATAAAGCGGTATATAACACTTTCGGCAACCTGATGGTGAAAATGTACCCGGCCATCATGCCCACATTTACGCCTTACGACAAGGCTGTTGATAAATCATTCCTGTTGAGTGTAATCGCTAATCACCCTGAACTGATGGAAGGAAAAGCTATCGAAACACAATATGCTCCAACTATAACGTCGGAAGTGTCTTCGAAATCATACTCCATTGAATTTGAAAGTGGCTCGGCCACTATTAAGCCAAGTTCTTATAAAACGCTTGACGAAATATTTGAATCGTCCGTAGTGGCAGAAGGCTTGAAGCTAGGTATCTACGGCCATACAGACAATGTGGGCATCGATGAAAAAAACATAACGCTCAGCGAGCAAAGAGCTAACTCCGTAAAATCATACCTGCTTAAGAGGGGATTAAAAGACACCCGTATTGAAGCAAAAGGTTTCGGCAGCACCAAGCCAATAGCCGACAATAATACAGCTGACGGTAAGGCCAAAAACCGCCGGGTTGAGATTGTGTTGGGCCAATAATGGAATAACCTTTAATGCCCCTGGATATAGTCACAATTATTATATCAGGGGCATTTTAAAATACGAAAAGATGTTCAAGAAAATATTCCTGCCCTTCGGCAAAATCAGCAAACAGGTATTTGTTTTCATGGCTATCGGCCAGTTGTTGCTTGCCTTGCTCCTGTGGCAGCTTTCGAGAAATCAACTGATACCAAAGCCGGTAAAGATCGGTGAAGCATTTACACATTTGCTGGGCACCAAAATCCTTATCGATAATGTGTTGCAGAGCCTCGGCCTCACGGTTAAAGCCATGTTTTATTCTATTTTGATCACCTTGTTTTTTGCTTATTTATCTGTGATCCCATTTTTTAAGAGCCTGGCAATGTTCCTGGTAAAGTGCAGGTATCTTACGTTGACTGGTCTCATTTTCGTTTTCACATTGCTGACTACTGATGGCAGCCAGCTAAAGCTGTCGCTGCTCATTTTTGGTATTGTTCCCTTTTTTGTTACTTCTTTTCTATCTGTTATACTCGCCATCGATAAGCAGCAGTTTGAACTCTGTCGTACACTGGGTTATAACAGTTGGGAAACTTTATATGAAGTAATCATTGTTGGAAAGGCCGACCAGGTATTTGAAATCATGCGTCAAAACTTTGCCATCGCCTGGTTGATGATTACCCTGGTGGAGGGGCTCAGCATGAGTGAGGGCGGCATTGGAACTATGCTGATAAAATACAATAAGTACAACGACCTCACCAATGTAATGGCCCTGCAATTGGTACTCTTCCTTATCGGTTTGTTTTTCGACTTTCTTTTTGGTTTTCTTAAACATTGGCTGATGCCGTATTCTAAACTTCAAATCCAGCAAGACTAATGGAAGCTACATATGCGATAGGCGAAGTGTTGCTGAAAGCTGAAAACATCAACCTTTCATTTGGTGGTAAGCAGATACTTCGTGATGTAAACATGGAGATTAAAAATATTGTGCGTCCAGGCGTGAAGCAAGGCCAGGTAGTATCGCTTATTGGCCGCAGCGGTATCGGAAAAACGCAATTATTCAAAACACTTGCCGGCCTCCAGAAACCTACAAGCGGCTCCGTAACACTCCACGGCACGATGCCGGTGAAAGCCGGTGACATGGGTGTCGTTTTTCAGAACTACTATTTGTTTGAATGGCGCACCGTAAAGACCAACCTGATGCTGGCGGCCAAAAAAAATCCGCTGATCAAGGGAAAGGAAATGCAGGAGATCAATAAAATGGCGGAACAGTTCCAGCTAATGGAACACCTGAATAAATATCCCCAGCAGCTAAGTGGTGGCCAGCGCCAACGGGCCAGCATCATTCAGCAATTGGTAAACGGCTCCGATTTCTTACTCCTTGATGAACCCTTTTCCGGCCTCGATGTAATCGTGCTCGACAAAGTGGCTAACCTGCTAAATGAAGTGTCTCTCTCCGATGACTTAAAAACATTAATCATCGTATCACACGATATTGAAACGACCACTGCCTTATCCGATACCGTCTATATCATGGCACAAGAAGCTGGCAAACCTGGCGCCACAATTGTAAAAACCATCGACCTTATAGCACGTGACTGCGCATGGAACAAAGATGTGCGTCATAAGCCCGCATTTGTGGAAACGATTAAGGAGATTAAGAGTTTGTTGTAAGGGGGATGCCTGACAGGTCCATTGCCTGGCATTCTAAGTGTTGCCCAAAGCAAAAAGTTAACAGGCCTCCTTGCGGGGGTTCTTATCCGAAGAAAAGGATTAACAGTCAGTTCGAGAATTCTTTCATTCCCCAAAATATAAACAATCATTGCGAGGCGAAGTTCATACCCGAGCGAAGCCAGCTCAATGGAGTTGCAATTGATTAAAACAAACACGCTGGAGCTTGCCTTATCAGGTAAGTATCACATCGTTCAATGGCAATGCATTTGGTTTAAATTGCGCTTCACAAATGATCATCTGAAATGCACACCCCGACATTTCATTACATTGTTTACCTTATTTCTTCCTCCTGTAAGAAATCGGCCATCGACCGGTACTAATAATACAAACAATTACAGTTGTGACCGAAAAGAAACAGAAATATATTTTCGAAAGCTGGCTGCATCAGTACCAGACGCTCTTGTTTAAAGTAGTACGGGCTTACGCATTTACGGCAATGGACCAGGACGACCTGTTCCAGGAGATCACGGTACAAGTATGGAGTTCGATTCCAGGCTTCCGGCAGGACGCTGCCGTTACTACCTGGCTGTATCGGATTTCGCTGAACACGGCTATTAAATGGGTAAGAAAAGAACGGAAATATAATCAGGCAGAAACGCTGGGTCCAATTGACCTCGTGTTAACAGAAAGTGCTGCGCAGGTCGACGATAGGCTGGCCTGGTTGTACGAAGAAATTTACAGGATGGATGAAATCGATCGCTCCATTACCCTGCTCCTGCTGGATAATTTCAGTTATAAAGAAATGGCCTCTGTCCTCGGCATCAGCGAATCCAATGTAGGCGTCAAAATCAATCGCATTAAAAAACAACTAATTTCAAAATCAACAAAAACGCAACACCATGGAATTTGAAGACATGAAAAAAATCTGGGATTCGCAGAATAGCCAGCCCCTTTATGCAATCGATGAACAAGGACTGCACAACCGTATCCTGTCGAAGAAAAGACTGGCAAGTAAAATCACCAAAATCAGTGAGTTGATGGGTATCATCGCTTACATCGTTACCGGCTGCTTCATTTTTGGCGTTACTCTTTACAAGCAAAATGCCGGCCTCTCCTCGTACAAGCAAAACGGCAGCCTGTTTATGTACATTCTTGCTGTGTGGCTGTTTGCCAGCGCACTATATATCGTGAAGATCCGAATCCTGCGGATACGTGGTAGTCACCGTTTTGACCGGTCTATGAATGGAGATCTCGGGCATGCGATTTCCGTGGCGATGCACCAGGTACAGCTTTCCCTGATCATGCGGTGGAATATGCTGCCTATTGGATTGCTGACTGCGCTCAGCATTTCGGAGACTGGCAAATCCCCTTGGTTTACAGCAGGTATACTGGTATTTTTTGCATCGGCGGCTTATTTCAGCGGCTGGGAACACGGTATTTATAAAAAACGTAAACTGGAACTGGAAAAGCTGCAAAATAAATTGGCAAACAGCTAAGCAGCTCCAACTTCGTTCCATGTTTCCCGTACCGTTTGCCGGTCTATTGGCTAACCTGACCCATGTGCCGCCTGGATACTCGCCGTCGCCGGGAACAATGATGCCTCCTCGCTTGGGGGTACCGCGGAAAATTATCTCCCAGCCTTTCAAACAGTTATTGGATAATTCTAAGTATTTTTTGCCGGTAAACCCGCCCAACATGAAACTTGTGTTACCCGTTTCTCTTTTTATCGTTTTGTCCTTCCCCGGCACTCTTTTTTCGCAGCCCAAAAAGATCATCGATAGCATCGAAAAAATATTGCCCTCCCAAAAAGACTCGGTGCTGGCAAAAAGCTATAACGAACTCACGTGGCAATACCGATCGGTAGATCGTGGCAAAGGCATAAGCTATGGCGAAAAAGCGATTGCACTCAGTCAGCAAATAAAATTTCCCACCGGCGAAGCGCAGGCTTATAACGATCTCGGCATTTTGTACATGGATCAACAGGAAATGGACAAAGCGGTAGCATCGTACCGGAAGGCCATCCCGATCCGGGAAAAACTGGGTGATAAAAAAGGATTGGCAGCCGTGTATCTTAAAATCGGCATCGTGTACCAGAAGTCGGGCAAGTTTGATAAGGCTTTGGAAAACGGGCTTTTATCGTTGAAGTTGTATGAAGACCTGAAAGACGAATTCAGTGTCGCCACCGCCCTGAATAATGTAGGTATTGCTAACCAAAATGTGGGTAATGTGGATGCGGCGCTTCAATACCATGAACGTGCCCTGGCCATCCGCGAAAAAATAAATGACAAGCCGGGTCTATCCAGTTCTTACCTGGCTTTAGGAACCATTCATTTTTTGAAAGACGACCTTGTACAGGCTAAATACTTCATGGAGAAAGCTGACACGATCGCTACTATGATTAACAATTATGAAGTGATGGCCGCGGCAGCCCATAACCTGGCAGCCATCTACGACAAAACCGGGCCCTACGAAAAAGGTCTCGATTATGCTGAAACCGCCTTTTCCATCAGGGAACAACTGGGCGATGTAAAAACGGTAGTAAGCACTTTAAACGTTTGGGGTGGATTACTCACCAAAACAAAGCAGTTTAAACCTGCGGAGGATAAACTGCTGCAGGCGCTACAACTCAGCGACACCCTGTTGAGTTGTCTCCCGGAAAAACCACGGATTTACCTGAGCCTGACTGACTTGTATGAGGCGATGGGCGACTTTAAAAAAGCCAACGAAATGGCACGCCTACAGATGAAATACCACGATAGTATTTATACTGCTGACATGAACCTTCGTTTCAGCGACGCGGAAACAAAATACCAGACTGCTGTAAAAGAAAAAGAGATACAAAAACAACAGTTCGAAATTTCAAAACGCAACTACTGGATAGCCGGAATTGGGGCCCTGTTGCTGTTGGGTACGCTCTTAGGGTATAGTTATTACAAGCGTTTCAAACTAAAGAAAGAAAAACAGTTGCAGGCCGAAATCATGCATCAGCAAGACATGAGCACCCGAGCCGTATTGCAGGCTGAGGAGAACGAACGGGAACGGATCGCCCGGGAACTACATGATGGCGTAGGCCAGATGATGAGCGCGGCGAAAATGAACCTGAGCGCCATGGAAGGCGACCTCGCATTTACCAATGACAACCAGCGGAATGCCTACGAACGCATTGTAAGCCTGGTAGATGAAGGATGCAAAGAGGTTCGCACAGTAAGCCACCAGATGATGCCCAATGCCCTGCTTAAAAAAGGGCTCGCCAGCGCTATCAGGGAGTTTATCGACAAGATCGACAACCGTATTTTAAAAGTGGATCTGTACAGTGAAGGCCTCAACGAACGTATCGACACCAACACCGAAACTGTACTCTACCGTGTAGTACAGGAATGCGTGAACAATGTGATCAAACACAGCGGCGCCAACCATCTCGACATATCACTTATCAAAGACAGCGATGGAATTAGTGTCACCATTGAAGACAATGGAAAAGGTTTTGACACCTCTCAAAAAGCAGCCTCGGAAGGCATCGGCCTGAAGAATATCCGCACCAGGATCGATTACCTTAAAGGCACTGTAGATTTTGACAGCACCCTGGGAAAGGGAACACTGGTGGCGATTCATGTGCCGTTAGCCTAAACTATTTTTGCAGAGAATGAAGCAATCAACTTACATTTTATTTTATCTATTGTGGAGTCCGTTTTTATTGGCGCAAAACAATCAAAAAATTGATGCGATAAAAAAACAGCTGGCTGCCGCCATCACCGACAGTGCCATTGTGGAACTAACCACGGACCTGGCCTTTGAGGTGTCGGACGCTGATCAGGCCAAAGCCCTCTCCTATTTTCTTGAAGCTGAAGCGCTGAGTAAAAAGTCGGGGTATCAAAGGGGCATGTTAAGCGTGTACCTCGGTAAGGGTGCATTGATGGACGATGCTTCAAAATTTGATAGCGCCATGCTGTACTATGACGAGGGTCTGAGTCTGGCGGAGAAAATGAAGGACCTCCGCTGGCAAAGCAGCTATAACATCAATATCGGTTTGATATACCTCAGGCAAAGCCGGCATCCGGAAGCTATGAAACACTACAATATTGCCCAGCAATTCAGTGAACAGGCAGGGGATGAAAAAGGTATGGCAAATATTCTGCGGAAGAAGGCCAGCCTGGTGTTGCAAGACCTCGATTATAAAAGAGCACATGAATACTATAGCCAGGCAATAACGGTATACGCAAAACTCAAAGACTCTGGCGATCTAGGCGAAAGCCTTGGCAGTAAAGGTTTTGCCTATCGTAACGAGGGAAAGAACGATAGCGCCATTTTCTATTTTCAAAAAGCGATCACTATTTTTAAAGCCATCCGCTATACCAGTATGATCGCAGTAGCGTACACCGAAATTGGCAAAGCACTGTTTGAACAAACAAAATATAAAGAGGCATTATATAACTACACGGTGGCTGAAAAAATTTACGACACGGTTAACTACATGAGCCACCAGGATGCGTTGCAGGTTTTTATTGGTGATGTACTGATAAAACTCAACGATGTATCCAATGCAAAAACACATTACGAAAAAGGATTACAATTAGCGTTGGGTAGTAAAGACATGGAACAGCATTCGGAAGCGCTGTATGGCTTGTTTAAAGTAAACCAGATAAAGAAAAACTTTGGTGTGGCTATTGGCTACCTTGAATCCTATGACAGCCTGAAAGATATGATTGCTAAAAATGAACAATTAGCTACGGTTACAGAGATGACGGAGAAATTCGAAAGCGTTAAAAAGGAACATATCATCCAGCTGCAAAACTTTGAGCTTACCAAAAAAAATTACTGGATCTACGGGTCTTTTTCGCTTATTTTATTGGGGACATTGCTGGGATACAGCTACTATCGGCGTTACAGGTTAAGGCAGGAAAAAAAATTGCAAACGGAGATCATCAAACAGCAGGATATCAGCACCAGAGCCATTTTACAAGCAGAAGAAAACGAGCGGGAACGCATTGCGAGGGAACTACATGATGGCGTGGGCCAAATGATGAGTGCCGCAAAAATGAATTTGAGCGCAATGGAAAGCGATCTTAACCTCGATGGAGGGAAACAGAAAATGGCTTACGATCGTATTGTAAACCTGGTAGATGAAAGTTGCAGGGAAGTGCGCGCAGTAAGCCACCAGATGATGCCCAATGCTTTACTGAAAAAAGGGCTGGCGAGCGCCATACGTGAATTTGTAGACAATATCGATCACCGGGTTTTAAAAGTGGATCTCTATAGTGAAGGCCTCAATGAACGTATCGACGCCAATACTGAAACCGTTTTGTACCGGGTCGTACAGGAGTGCGTGAACAATGTGATCAAACATAGTGGTGCCAACCACCTGGATATTTCACTGATAAAAGACGCCGATGGTATCAGTGTCACCATTGAAGACAATGGAAAGGGATTTGACACCGGCCAGAAAGAAGGCACAGAAGGCATCGGCCTCAAAAATGTCCGCACAAGAATTGAATATTTGAAGGGCACGGTAGATTTCGATAGTACACCCGGCAGGGGAACACTGGTAGCTATTCATGTACCGGTGGCCGGATAAGTTGCTGCCATAATATCATATAAAGACAACACCTCCTCCAAACGCCCATTTTCTCACGGCTTGTTTATCTAAACAAACAGGTCTGTATTCTCATGATAGCTTCATCGGGTAAAAAGCCGGGAAAAACTACGCCGCTGGTGACGCATATGACATGCCTACGCAGGCCGCAATATTCAGCACCGTAGATACATGCCTATATGCCGGCGACACAAAAGCAGCAGAAAAATATATGCTGGGTCAACTGGATGCAAAGGGCAATTGGACTCCAGCCAAAAAACAGGGTACCTTACCAGTAACGCCCTGGTACGAGGCGAAGTGAAGAAAAAACTAGCTTCACAGTAACCTAAACAGATGAGCATCACGAATCTGTTTATTAAATAACCAGTATACCCAGAGGTCTCTGCCACAAACGGCGGAGACCTTTTTGCATTGTGTGTATTAAGTACCGTATTGCAACAGAGGTAAAGTAAATTTTACCAACTCAAAAAAAGATATCCCTATATCTTCATAGATACTTTTAACTTGCCACCAATGAAAACAGACAGGATCAACATAGTAATTGTTGACGATCACAGGATAGTAATCGATGGCCTTCGCTCTTTGCTGGAAGATAACCCGATTTTCAATATTGTAACCACTACCGACGACGCGACCGAAGTGCCGGGCATTATTGCTGCTAATAAGGTGGATGTATTGCTCACCGACGTTATGATGCCCAAAATGACCGGGCAGGCGCTCGCGAAACAGGTACGCAAAGAATTCCCTGAAATAAAAATCCTTGCATTGTCTATGAGCGGGCAGGGTGACGTGGTAAATGAAATGATCAATGATGCAGACATTAATGGGTATGTTTTAAAAAATATCAGCAAAGCTGAACTCACAAAAGCCATTATCAAGATAGCCGACGGCGGCATTTACTTCAGCGAAGAAGTATTGATGGAGCTGGAAAAGACATCCAATATAAAAAAACAAAATGTTGATGCACAACTCACAGCCCGCGAAATTGAGATCATCAGGTTGATAGAAAAAGAAATGAGTAACAAGGAAATAGCCGATACTTTATTTATCAGCGAACGGACCGTGGAAACACACCGTAAGAATATCTTCCGCAAAAGCAAAACCAACAGCGTCATCGGCCTTATCAAATATGCCTACGAGCACAAGCTAATTTAGGCGGTGAAATGGCAGCACCACGCCGGCAGAAAAATAATTGGTAAATCCTCCCCCATTCCTACGCGTCCACCCATGAAAGCCAATATCAGCGGCAAATTTTCTAAAAGCAAAGCCCAGGCCTGCATCTGTTGAAAATCTTGTTGAATAGGAGGTTTTATTGTCTTTCACAAACATGACTCCTGTTCTTCCGTAGAGGTAGAATTGTTTGGAGATCATTTGTAACAAGCCCATTTTCAGCGGAATAGTGGAGATATTGCCAAATATATTTCCTCTTTTAGGTTTAAATCTTTCATAACCCGTTATTGCCTGTACTTCGGCCCCCTTTTTTAGCCATTTAAAATGCATAATACCGTCGATACCGGCGCCACTGTAATAGGTTTGGTCGAAAATTCCCAGCGGAGAGACCACTGCAACCCTCACCGAAAAATAATGCCCTGTAGCCGGCTTTCCTGGTTTTTGAGAAAAACCATTCAGGAAACTAAAAGCCATCAGGCCAGAGAGAAAAAATTTCATTGAAGGACAATATAGTAAGCCTTTTTTAATTCTAAAAAAACAATACGGCCCGGCCAAAATATACCCTGAAATGGGTATGGATATCTATTTCATTATCAGCGATGTTTGTACAAATAAATGCACTTGCTCGCAGAAGCTTTTAAAACACCCCCACCCTCACCGCTATTGCTTCCATATGATCACACACGTCATGCCCAATTTTCACCCTTTACCCCTATTTAAAAAGCCAACTCCATTTAATTGGCGTTGGCTTTTGTTATTACCAGCTGTTTTGCCGGGCTAGTTAAATCATTTCACGTTAAAACTAACTTCAATATCTCCCCACATCAGCGACACTACTCCTTTTTTGTTAACGGCAAAAGTCATTTGTTCATAAAATTTAGAAGACTTCCCTGCTCTAACGGTTACCCTTAATGCATCTTCCTTGTCGCTATATTTAAAGGCGCCCCATTGATTCCATGTTTTATTAAAGATGAAGGTCCACTGATCACCCTCCACCAAAGTAAACAGTCCGTATTTCCCGGCTGGAAGGGCCTGGCCTTCCACCATCACGTCTTTATCTATTTCAAATACTGTCGCCTCGTTGGCACCGGTACGCCAAACCTGTCCGGGCTTGGGTTCCAGATCGGTGCCAATAGTGCGGCCCTTGACAGAGGGTTGGCTGTAATCGATTTTTACCATAGCTCCACCCTTAATTTCCTGGGTAACAATGGCTGGCGGGCTCGGTCTCTTGCTTTTATCCACTGGTGGCTTCTCTTTTTGAGCATTTGCAATCATGCCTGTAAATGCTGTTGCCAACAACGCAATCGATAAGATTTTTTTCATGGTTGATTTTTTTTGTGTTTGAAAGATAAAACCAAAAAGAAACTCAAAAGTTCGCCAATGTTATGGGCGGCTGTTTTGGCTGGATGCGGGAGAGAATCACCGGACGCCGACCGCCATAAGCTGGATGCCAGGCGCTATTGGCTTGGGGCAAATAACGAAGAAAAGAGCAGTGTATAATAAAACTCATGGAGACCGTGAACTCATAAAAAGACCCGGCAAACCTAATGTCTGCCGGGCCCTGTTTTATATTAGTTAATTGAAGCACCATTTTTCCAATCCCCAATCAACGAATTACCACCTTTCACTCCGCTGCGGCCTGCCGGCATTATGGGTGTTGCCGTTGGTGCGGTTACGGCCGTTGTTGCTGAAATTGCGGCTAGGACCTGGTCTGCCCGGAGCGGCCAGCCTTGGAGCATGGTGCTGTTTTACCAGACTTATATCTTCCATCTGGTAAGGATTATTTACCTCGATGGGAATTGATTTTCCTATGAGCTTATGAATATCCCGTAAGAAATCCTTTTCCTCATCGTCGCAAAAAGAGAAAGCAATGCCGCTAAAACCCGCCCTACCGGTACGTCCTATGCGGTGTACATAGGTCTCTGGAATATTTGGCAATTCAAAATTGATAACATGACTTAGTTCATCTATATCTATTCCGCGTGCTGCAATATCCGTAGCTACCAACACACGAGTGCTGCCATTTTTAAAATTGGCCAGCGCGCTTTGTCTGGCGTTCTGCGATTTATTACCGTGGATAGCTTGGGCCTCGGTGCCTGCCTGGAGCAAATATTTTACCACTTTATCTGCGCCATGTTTAGTACGGGTAAACACGAGAGCGCTTTTAACGGCCGGATCTTTGAGCAGGTGTTTCAGCAACGAAGGCTTGTCCTTTTTTTCTACAAAATACATACTCTGCTGGATGGTATCGGCGGTGGAAGAAACCGGTGTTACTTCCACTTTTACCGGATTAGTCAGGATAGCATTGGCAAGTCCCTGAATCTCGTTCGGCATAGTGGCTGAAAAGAACAAAGTCTGCCTTACTTCTGGTAAGCGCACGATCACTTTTTTAACATCGTGTACAAAACCCATATCGAGCATACGGTCTGCTTCATCCAATACAAATACCTTGATATGAGAAAGGCTGATAAAACGCTGTTGAATTAGATCCAACAGCCTGCCCGGTGTGGCCACCAGGATATCAACGCCTCTTTTCAAAGCTTCTGTTTGGTGAAACTGGGATACGCCACCAAAGATAACCAGTTGTTTAAGGCCGGTATGCTTGCCATAGGCTTTAAAACTTTCCTCAATTTGTATCGCTAATTCCCGGGTTGGGGTAAGTATCAGCGCCTTGATATTTTTGTGGCCTTTTTCCAGGTGCTGTTCGTTGTATAATTTTTGAAGGATAGGGATGGCAAAAGCAGCAGTTTTACCAGTTCCTGTTTGAGCACACCCCAGCAAGTCGCGACCTTCAAGTAAAGAAGGGATAGCTTGTTCCTGGATAGGTGTAGGTTTTGTGTAGCCTTCGTGTTCGAGGGCTTTAAGAATGGGTTCAATTAACCCCAATTTGTCAAATGTCATTGTTTGTTTGTTTGTAAAAGAAGACCTATGGCTGCGAATGATAAACAGCGATCTTATTGTAATATGAATGTTATATAACTGCGGCATCATTCTGTCCGGCAGGTATAATGGAACATCATTGCTAAGTAAAGTAAAGAAAACCGGAGAAGAGATTCGTCCTACAAAAGAGAAGCTGATATTGCCAAAGGGCGCAAGATAAGGTTTTTAGTGATGCCACCGTTTTGGGTCATGGTATGATGTTTGGAACTCAATGGCTAATAGCTCAATACTGTTAATTAAAACGTAAGGTTCATTTTGGTTTAAATGAGTAGGCCGTTGAAACGTCTAATCGCTACTTTTGCAATCTTTTACAAAAACAAACAACATGAAAAAAACATTGATAGCTTTATTTGCACTGATTAGTCTTCAGTCTTTTGCACAAAACGATCCAAATGCCAAAAAGATTCTCGATGGCGTTAGTAACAAATTCAAATCCTTCAAAACTGTACAGGCCACTTACAATCTTACGGTTACCAATAAGGCAGGAAAAAACGCCGGATCAAAAACAGGCACTATCTATCTAAAGGGCCAGAAATACCAGATAACAGACAAGGGGCTCCAGATATACAGTGATGGTAGTAAAGTATGGAAATTTGAGCCGGCTGCCAATGAGGTATCTACCAGCATGGTGGATCCAAACAACCAGGCCATAACCCCCGCAAAATTGTTGAGTAATTTCTATGAAAAGGATTTCAGTTATAAATTAATCGGAAATAAAAATGTCGGTGGAAAGCAATTGGCTGAAATTGAATTAACACCAACTACCAAGGGTCGCAACTTTACAAAAGTGATTATCTATGTAGACCAGACAAAGCAAATGATCATTTCGACCAAAGTATTTGAGATAAGCGGTAATATGTACACTTATGGAATCAGCAACCTCAAAACGAATACCAACCTTACGGATAACATGTTCACTTTTGACAAAACTAAGCATCCAGGTGTAGAGGAAATAGAACAGTAAATTGGTCGATTGGTTAATTGTTTATTAGTTGACTTGTTACTTCAGTGTACCATAAAAAGCCTCCGTTAAAGGAAAAGACGGAGGTTTTTTATGTCCAACACTGCGGGTAAAAGATCCTATCATTAAGGTAGAAGATTCTATCATTAAGCTAATACGCCTGCTGTGATGGCAGCGTGTTTCTTTGGTGGAACTCCAATTAGCTAATTATTTGGCTCCCCACCGATAAGGATGGATCACTAAACCTGCAAGATCCATGACGCGGTCAACTACTGTGGCGGCAACTTCTTCGATAGTTTTTGGTTGACTATAAAAAGATGGTGTGGCCGGGCAGATGATGCCTCCTGCCTCCGTTACCTGTTGCATATTTCGGAGATGGATCAAATTATATGGCGTTTCGCGAACTACCATGATCAGTTTACGGTGTTCCTTTAAAATCACGTCGGCGGCCCGCGTCACGAGGTCGTCACTCAGACCGGAGGCAACCCGGCCCAATGTCCCCATGCTGCATGGGATCAGGATCATAGTTTGGTATTGCCCCGAGCCAGAAGCAAATGGTGCATTAAAATCGTTTTTTTCGTAAAAACAGACGGGATAATTTTTATAATTCTCGTCGCCCATTTCATGAAGCCACACCGCTTTGGCATTATCGCTCATCACAACAGCCAGCGATGTCCATTGATCTTTTACCAATTGCATTTTGTCGAGGAGTACCTTGGCGTACACCGATCCACTTGCGCCTGTTATGGCTATAACAATTTTTTGCATTCGCTATCCGTTAATTTCGCAATATAACATCAAACCTATGAGTAAGTTTTCAACCTTGATTTTAATTACTGGAGTCGTCATGGTAGCTTCTGCCTTTAAGTACGCCTCTAAAGCCGCAAAGGTGAGCTGGCAGCCTACCGATGTGGTAACAAGCCAATGGAATGAAAATAAAAAGCCGATACTGATCGATATCTTTACCGACTGGTGCCATTACTGCAAGGTGATGGAAAAAACCACCTATAGCAATGACTCCGTGGCTGGCTACCTGAACGACCATTTTTATATGGCCAAGGTTAACGCCGAAAGCAAAACCCCTTTTAACTGGATGGGGAAAGTGTACGAGTATATCCCAAAGTATAAGGTGAACCAACTAGCAATTGACCTTACCCGCGGTAATATGGTGTATCCTTCTACCATCATTATTCCAGTAACTGGTGAACCTCAAGTGATCGGAGGTGCACTTTCCGTACAGGAAATGGAACAAATTCTTAAATATTTTGCCAACGGCCACTATGGAAAAACGGACTGGAATGACTTTATTAAGAACTTTAAATCAACTTGGTGAAAAAAAAGTTCTTTTAAGATTGTGTCGATTGAATAAAAAAACGCATCTTGCCAGCGGTTTTTCATAGAATATTGGATTTAGACGGGCCTGGATTTCTATCCGGGCCTCTTCATTTCTACAATTTTTCAGCATTGGTGCAATATTTAAACATTTAATGCTATTTTAAAAATAAGTTCAAATAAGGCACTCAAAAAATTATGTTTGTAATATTTTTTTCGCAACTTTAAGGTGAATTTTCATAGGATAAGGTTTAATGGTTAATGGCTTTGATTAAGTCAGGTCCCACTTCGGTGGGACTTTTTTTGTTTTGGAGCTACAACGGTGCTTGATTATGTTCCTCTCTACGTTGGCGAAATACCTAATTTCATTGCTCATTCTTTATCGTTTTGAACAATCAACTAACAAGGCGGCTGACACTATTCCAGGCAACGGCGATTAACATGATTGATATGGTAGGTATCGGCCCCTTTGTGACGCTGCCTGTTGTAATCGGGCTGATGAATGGGCCCCACTTCCTGTATGCCTGGATAGCCGGGGCAGTTTTGAGTATGGTTGATGCCATGGTATGGAGCGAATTTGGCGCTGCCTTACCACTTGCCGGGGGCACATACAATTTTCTGAAAGAAGCATATGGACCGGGAAAATTGGGCAAAATGTTATCCTTTCTCTTCGTGTGGCAAACCTGTATACAGGCACCCCTGGTTATTGCTTCAGCTGCAATAGGGTTTGCTTCCTACCTATCTTACTTTTACCCGCTGGCTGACTTTAGCTCCAAAATCGTCAGCGGTGGTGTGGTAATCCTCATTGTGCTATTGCTCTACCGGAAAATAGATGCGATCGGTAAAATAAGTGTGTTTCTTTGGGTAGGCGTGCTCCTTATTATGGCCTGGATAATTGGCGGTGGCCTGCTACATGGTCAAATGATGGAACCCATCAAACATATCAACGACAATCTTGAATTTAATGGGACTTTGGTGGCAGGGCTCGGTTTCGGTATGGTCAAATCAGTTTATAGTTACCTTGGTTACTATAATGTATGTAACCTGGGTGGAGAAATCATAAATCCAGCGCGGAATATCCCGAGAAGTATGTTCATTTCCATAGCTGGGATCGCTTTTTTATACCTGGGGATGAATATAGCCGTAACCAGTGTAATTCCCTGGCGTGAAGCCATGGGTAATCGTTATGTGGTTAGTTCCTATATTGAAGTCATCAGTGGTCATACCGCTGCTATTATTGCCACAATTCTTATTTTATGGGTAGCTTTTGCCTCTGTTTTTTCAGCTACGCTGGGTTATAGCCGCATTCCGTATGCAGCGGCTGCCGACGGCAGTTTTTTCAAAATTTTTGCCAGGCTTCATCCTACCAAAAACTTCCCCCATATTTCGTTGCTGATGCTGGGAGCGGTGGCATTTGTTTTTAGCCTGCTCTTTAAAATAGAACAGGTGATCAGTGCGATTCTGGCTATGAGGATAATGATACAGTTTATAGCCCAGGCTGCCGGCTTGATTTTACTGCGCAGGAAAAGAAAGGGCGAGGGGATGCCCTACAAAATGCCATTTTATCCGTTACCTGTAGTGTTGGCAATAGCCCTTTGGTTATTTATCTTTGTCAGTACTGGCGGCTGGTATATGGTAGGCGGTCTTATGGTGAGTGCGGTTGGTATTGTGGCGTACCTGCTTTTAGCAAATCATAATAAATGGTGGCCATTCGAAGCCAGGTTACCAGGCTGAGGCCAAATTGCAGCTACAAGGACTTCCCGGGTTAATATAAATGCCGTTTAGTCTTAATTGCTTATTTCAACCAACACAATTTATGACAAAAACAGGTAAAGGTGGTACCCGCCTATTTATGATACTCGTTGCCCTGGTGGCGTGGTTTGCGGTAATGCTGCAACTCGTTCTCATTATTGATAAACAGCCCGAGTCGGGGTTATCCATGGCCAGAAGGCTGGTAGATTTTTTGAGTTTTTTCACGGTGCAATGCAATATACTCGTTGCGGTTAGCCTTACACTGTCCGTCGCAGTCCCAAATCTGGGGATCGGCAGATTTTTTTCAAAGCCCTCTGTCAACGCCGCGCTGGCAATCTATATCCTGGTAGTTGGGATTGTGTATAATGTAGTACTGCGTTCTTTGTGGAAACCCGAGGGCTGGCAGGCCGTGGCAGACAATGCACTACATTTAGCAGTGCCTGTTCTTTATTTGATATTCTGGCTTTTTTTTGTACATCGTCGCCAATTGACCTGGAAATCACCCATC
This sequence comes from Chitinophagaceae bacterium, assembly GCA_039925965.1. Taxonomy (GTDB): domain Bacteria; phylum Bacteroidota; class Bacteroidia; order Chitinophagales; family Chitinophagaceae; genus JAZKFT01. The sequence continues at coordinate 4,755 of JBDSXW010000019.1, read as the reverse complement.
TCCTGGCTTGTTTTCCCCTTCCTGTACCTGGCATACAGTCTGCTGCGGGGCGGGATAGTGCATGTGTACCCCTACCCATTTATTGATGTCAACCTAATAGGTTACCCCCAAACTTTTATCAACGCAGGCTTGCTTTTCATTGGCTTCATCGTACTGGGATTCCTGTTTGTGGCATTTGACAAACTCGGTAAAACTCCTGTGGAGAAATAAGGCGAAATTTTCGCCGTGTTCCCAGGTCTATGGTTACTTTTGCCTATAGTTATGAAAAGGATATTAGATTATTCGTTGTTATTTACAACGGTGGGCGTAATGGGTATGGCCTGTGAGAACCCGCCACCCAAACGTCCGGGCAGCCTGAAGGACACAACGATTCAAAATCCTGTTGTGGTTTCACTTAAAGAACAGATTCGACAACATCCTGACTCTATCCGCCTCTATGATAAACTTATCGACCAGTACACAGCCGATAAGAATTATAATGCTGCAATGGCCTGGTGCGATTCGTTGCTAAAACAAAACCCGGATCTTAATTTCTCGTATTGGCTTGTGAAAGGAAAACTACAACGCCAGGCGCTACTATTTGATTCAGCTATAAGTTCTTACAAAGCCTATCTGCAACGCTTTCCTGATGATGAAGAAGCGCTGTTGAATATGGCCAATGCGGCCGCTGAAGGAGGTAAAAAGGAAAGCCTCGGCATGAGCGATGCCATGATTCAGCGAAGTGGCACCAAAGAAGTCAGGGCAGATGGCTATTTTATCAAAGGAGTATACTTCAGCCGCATTAAAGAATTTGATAAAGCCATAGAGAATTTCAACCAGTCTATTGTAAACCGGTATTCATTTTGGGAAGCCTACCTTGAAAAAGCGATAGCACAATATGACCAGCAGGAATTTGAGAAATCCCTGGCGACGTTGCACGAATTATTACAGGTGGATCCGTCTTATGCGGATGCATATTACTGGCAGGGGAAGTGCTATGAAGCGCTTCACCAAAAAAGCGAAGCCCTAAAAAATTATGATGCCGCCTACGGTCTTGACAAAACATATATTGATGCAAAGGAAAAAGCCGACAGCCTGAGGTGATGTTTTGATGTCGGATGTCTGATTTGCGGTTTGTGATTTTATGTTCGAGAGCTTTATAATCATCACTTACGACGGTAATAAAGGGCGCCATTTCATTTATAGAAAAAATCCAAAAAAACACACATAACTGGCCTTTCGCACCATTACAAAAAAACAAACATCAGAAATCAGACATCAGACATCGGACATCCCAACATCAAAAATCATACATCAAACATGCCCCTCATTGCCCCTTCATTACTTGCAGCTAATTTCATCAACCTCCAGGCGGAGTGTCACATGCTTAATAAAAGCGAAGCCGACTGGTTCCATTTAGATGTGATGGATGGCAGGTTTGTTCCTAATATTAGTTTCGGGCCTATGGTGATTGATTTTATCCGTAAGACCACCACCAAGGTTTTTGATGTACACCTGATGATAGAAGAGCCAGGGCGATACGCCGAATTGTTCAAAAATGCAGGTGCCGATATATTGAGTGTGCATATAGAAACCTGTAACCACCTGCACCGTAATATCCAACAGATTAAAAGCCTGGGTATGCAAGCCAGTGTGGCGATTAATCCGCATACCCCAGTGAGCATGCTCCATGATATATTACACGACATTGACATGGTGTGTATGATGAGCGTAAATCCGGGTTTCGGAGGTCAGTCTTTTATTCCCTATACATTTGAAAAAATCGGGCAGCTACGTCGCATGATCGACGAAAGGGGCCTGAATGTGAAAATAGAAATAGATGGTGGCGTAACCCTTGACAATGCTGGCGCAATCATTGCGGCTGGCGCCGACGTACTTGTAGCCGGGAGCACCGTCTTCAAATCTGCAAATCCCATCGATACCATTGCAAAATTAAAAGCCATTACAGTCGCCTAAACCAGCCCTGCATGCATTGTACCCCAAAAATTGGCAAGGTTTCTGCTCATTCGTAAATGACGCTTGCACGTTGCAGGCAGAAAAATAACCCTTTTTCAAAAACAATCTTTACTTTAGTTTCGTATTTCATTAAAACAGTTTTGTATCGATCAATTTTCTACTCATTCCAACAGGATTTTTTAAGACAAGGTGTTAATTATTATACTATTTTAGCCACCGATTCGTTGTAAACAAAACAAATACTGACTCAATGAGACCAAAACTGAAGACTGCAGCATTGCTATGTGCGGTTACCTTATCTACACAGGCTTTTTCACAGGCTGATCCCATCAACGTAGTTACCTCTGCAACACCATTTCTTCGCATTTCCCCAGATGCCCGCAGCGGTGGTATGGGCGATATGGGTGTTGCTACTGCACCTGATGCCAACTCTTCATTTTGGAACCTGGCTAAAACACCATTTGCAAAAAGCAAGTCGGGGGTTTCTCTTACCTATACTCCATGGTTAAAAGATTTGGGTGTGAACGATGTATTCTTAGCATCTCTTGCGGGTTACTACCAATTGGACGACCAGTCTGCTGTTTCCGCTTCGATGCGTTATTTCAACCTAGGTTCGATACAATTCACGGATTTCACCGGGAATAATATTTCTACTGGTAAGCCAACAGAATTAAGTTTCGACCTCGGCTATAGCCGCAAAGTCTCTGATAAAGTAGCAGTAGGTGTAGCACTTCGTTATATCAACTCGAATCTTACCCGTGGTTATGCAGCTTCAAATGGTGTAACCTATAAGGCCGGAAGCGCCATTGCGGGTGACCTTTCGCTGTTCTATGATAATACCACAGAAACAGGTTCGGGTGTACGTGCAGGCTTGGCCCTGACCAACCTGGGTTCAAAAATTTCTTATACTAACGATGCCCAGCAGAAAGATTATATTCCTGCCAACCTCGGTGTAGGCTTTTCTTATACTACCGCATTTGATGAAAGCAACAAATTGATGTTTGGTATCGAGGCTAACAAATTGATGGTTCCTACTCCCCCATTAGCTACAGGCGACAGCGCTACAGATGCCAATTCATTGTCTAATTACCGCTCAAAAGGAATTGTTAGCAGCTGGTTCTCTTCGTTCGGTGACGCAGGTTCTTTCAAAAGCGAATTGGCCGAATACCAGGTTGGTCTGGGCATGGAATATAGCTATAACGATCAATTCTTTGTACGTGGTGGATATTTCTACGAAGATAAAACCAAGGGTAACCGTAAATTTTTTACAGCTGGTGTTGGTATCGTGTACAATGTATTCGGGTTGAACTTCTCTTACCTGATCCCTTCTGGTAATGGTGTTAATCGCAATCCACTATCGAACACACTGCGTTTCAGCCTTGTTTTCAATTTTAATGATGCTAAATAATGGTTTTGGTTAAACGATTATAAAAAGAAGAGGCGAAGGTTTTACCTTCGCCTCTTCTTTTTATAATAAGCAAAGTGATAATATAGCCTTAATCTGCTTAAAAAAATATACAATAATCAACGCTCAATAATCAATAATCGATGGCAATACAACGGGATTATCGTAGTGGGTGGTGATTAGTGAGCGTTTTAATTTGCATTCCATCACAGGGGTTAAACAATGAAATGGTATCGCTGTGGTTTGTACTTTCCTTAGGTCAATATTAATGATTTACTGATTGAATGACTTAATACCAATTCACGGTTTTGCACCTTAACAACTTACCTTTTAACATCGTTACAGCCGGCAACACATTTTCAAATCTGCCGCGATGCATACGTACAACCCGATTAAAAATTATGTACAGGATAGGTTCTGGTATAGACTTTCACCAGTTGGTTACAGGCCGCGACCTCTGGCTCGGCGGTGTGAAAATTCCCCATCATAAAGGCGCACTTGGGCATAGTGATGCTGACGTATTGTTACATGCCATTTGCGATGCGTTGCTGGGTGCACTTGCACTGGGCGATATAGGCACGCATTTTCCCGACACATCATCTGAGTTCAAGGATATCGACAGTAAAATCTTATTGCGCCGCAGCTATCAGTTGATAACGGCTAAAGGCTATCAACTGGTAAACGTAGATGCCTCGCTTTGCCTGGAACTGCCGAAGATTAAACCCTATGTGCAACAAATGCAGGAAGTGATTGCGGACATTTTACAGGTAACGACTGACGCCGTCTCGATCAAGGCCACTACCACTGAGAAAATGGGGTTTGTAGGGCGGGAAGAAGGCCTGGTGGCCTATGCAACTGTATTATTACAAAAAAAATAGTTTCCTTTGGCTGTTTGTTAACACCTGTTCTTTTTATTCAAACCTTATTTTTACCAGCATGGGAAATATAAAAGTTGGCATCAGGAATTTGTCGGATAATGCAATGCCCGGCTACGCTACGCAGGGCTCATCAGGCCTGGATGTGCGAGCCTGGATAAATGAACCCATTACCCTGAACTCTTTGGAGCGCATTTTGGTCCCCACAGGGTTATTCATCGAGATACCAGAAGGCTACGAAGCACAGATGCGGCCAAGAAGTGGTTTGGCAATCAAACACGGACTTACCTGTCTCAACTCGCCCGGAACGATCGACAGTGATTACCGGGGCGAGTTAAAGGTAATCCTGGTGAATCTTTCCAATGAATCGCAAGTGATTCATCCCGGCGACCGTATCGCCCAGTTGGTATTTCAGCAAGTAGCAATGATAGAATGGGACGAGAGAATGGAACTATCGGATACGCTCCGCGGCGAAGGCGGCTTTGGTCACACAGGTAAACAATAAATTATGAAAGCAAT
>JBDSXW010000018.1:0-22126 GCA_039925965.1 Chitinophagaceae bacterium | reverse complement strand
GTGAGGCAAATGGCCTCGAAAAAGACAAAAAAGCAGGTAGTTTTCAGTCAAAAAAGCTTTAGTATGTATTAAATGTGTAATATGATTATTTGCGTGCTAAAAAAATAGGGTTTTTAGAGGTACCCTTTAGTTGGTTCCCGGTTTTTTGGCCGCTGATAAATGCCCCGATTTTCCATCTGATTTAAAATAAGGAATGGGTGGGCTGGTTGGTACACCACCGGTGCAGGGGCCCAGGTATGCCCTGAACGTATGCGCACTATCAAACGGAAAAGCCTGGAAACCCGCTTTTAATTCTATTTCTACACCCGCCTTATAAAACACATTGGCACCGCTGCCGTAAACAAGAGCGGTAGATATTATATTATTACTTGCCTGGAAAAAATAGGGGCTACCAATAACCTGATTGGAGGTGCTCAACGTATAACTGGCAGCACAATTATCGTGCAGCGTCGATTTCCATATACCACGGCCATAGGTGCCTGCCCATAAAATATTATCAGTTGCATTTACCTCCAGATCGCTTACTTCTACTACAGGAAGGCCATTGCTGTAAGGTATCCAATCGCCCAGGTTATTATCCTTGTAAAATACACCAATATCGGTACCTATATAAACCGGGTCGGCGGCATTGCTCCCATTATCTCCAAATACCACACAGTTAACAGGTACATTAGGCAGGCTGCCGGTAATATTGGTAAATGAGGCACCGCCATTGGCTGAATACAACACTTTCAAAGTGTCGGAATATCCACCGTAGGTGAGAAATATTTTTAAACTATTGCCGGGGTTAATAGCGAGGTCGGTAATGGGAGGAAAGCTACTGCGGCTCTGATCTAAGATTGAGATAAAACTGGCACCGCCATCATCGCTTCGATTTACCACATTCCGGTCACTGTTTTTGCCGGCATAAATGCGGTTGGCATTACTTTGACCTACTTTTACAAAGCAGGTGGCTGGCACATTCAGATTCGTAAGATCAAAAACGCCCATTCCATTCCGTACCCCTTTAATCAGCTTCGAATAGCCCATAAATATAATATCATCGTTAGAAGTATGCACAGCCAACGGTGTTACAAAGGGAGCTGTAACACCTGTCCCGAAATTTGCCTGCACCAATGCCTCTGTAACGATACCGAGAAAAGAACTTCCACCATTTGCCGACCGGTAAAATTCACCATCCTGGGCGCTGGCATATAATTTACTGCTGGTGCTGCCGAATTCGCAATACATGCCATCCTTACCCAATATTTGGTCAAAAGCACTGCTGCTCAAATTCCGCCTGTTGGTTCCATTATCCTGCGCACCTCCTACCACCACAGTTGGGCTAGTATTGATGGTTGCAATTTTATAATACTGGGTAATGCCCAAAGAGCTGTTTAAAGGTGTCCAGGTAGTGCCATGATCCAGGCTGAGGTAGACGCCCCCGTCGGCACACATATAAAGCTGGTTGTTTAAAGGGTTGTAAGCCAGGTCGTGGATATCATCATGGTAGTTGCTTGCGTTGCTGATAAAACTAAAAGATGAACCACCGTTGGTTGATTTCCAAAGTCTGATACCACCCGTAAGTACCTGCGAAGAATTATCGGGCTTGGCCACTATTGCGAGGTCGTACCCAGACTGGTCGGCAGAGTCAATCCCGCTCCCATTTCTGCCTAAGATGTTTGGACTGTCTGTAGTTAAAACGGTGGTTCCGTCCGCATCGTTGTACCGAAAAACCCCGCGGAAATGATCTTTGCCGATGGCCTTACCTGCCAGTATATATACCCTATCAGGGTTGGATGGGCATACCGCAATGGCTGTTCTTCCAAAGTAGGAATTCCCCAATGTACCGAAGGTATTCAAAAAGGATTGCCCGTTATTGCTGCTTTTATATAAGTACAAACTGGTGGCCGCAAATACGATAGAAGGGCTACCCGGTTTAAACTCGATGTCGAAATACTCGGTGGTGCTATTTAATTGCGTCCAGGTATTGCCGCCATCTGTTGTTCTTTGTAAGCCATTGTTGGTGGCTACCATCAGGATGTTGGGATTGGTTGGGTGTATTATTATTTTATAACCCACCACCCCATCAGTCTCGGCAAAGCTAAGCCCGGTCTGAAACCAGGTTTGTCCGCCATCGTAGCTCTTTAACACCCCTGTTGAATATTTTGCAAATGAAATCGTTCCTACCGGCCCGCCGGCATCGCCATCGCCGGTTAGCAGGTATAAAATATTGGTGTTGGTGTAGTCTATGGCCATTCCACAGGTGTTAATATTAGCCAGGCCATTGGTAACGCAGGTATAACTGCTGCCGGCATTTGTGGTTCGCCAAAGGCCGCCACCGGCGGTACTTATAAAAAAGATATTGGCATTGGTGGGGTGAAATGTAATGCGGTTAGCACGGCCAATGCCACTTACAGGATCAGCCACAGAGGTTGGACCTACCAAATCCCAGCTACCTGCATAAGCAGTTAGTCCATAGCCATGCATCAGGTTTGTTTGCTGCAAAGCGGCCTGCTTGTACCGGGTAACATTTACAAAACTACCATCCAGCCCCACACGGGTTTGGTAATAATATTGCCAACGTTTAAACTGTTTATAGCCAGGTATTTTACCTGCACTTTTGAAGTAATCGTCCGCTAGTTTTTCTATATCGGTAAATTTTTGTAACGTAACCTGGGCAAATGTCTGCTGGATTAAAGCCAATGTGGTACAAAATAACAGCAGCAGGTTTATTTGTATTTTTTTCATACAATAATTTTTGTGGTAAACAGTGTGTTCAGAGTGAATCCGTGGTATTAATTAGTTACGCTTCCTTTTCGGTTTCCAATTGTTGCAACCTTTTACCGAGATGAATCATATGCAAAATCCGTAACTATTATCGCTAAAGGGCCTGTGCTTACTAAGGATTAATTGTGCCCTGACATCCATCGTTGACAGCCCTGAAGTTGGTTCCGGCCGCAGCATGGAAACCAGGCTGCAATATTACCTCGGTGCCGCCATCGAGCACGAAGGCGCCGGTGGATGTAAAGGCACTGCTGGCTTTTATTGTTGCGCCTTCATAAATCCAGTCGCCGCCCCAATTAATAGGGCTGGTGAATTCCCTGTTGGTGGGGCATTTAACCTTTGTTCCCAAAGTGGATATTAAATCGTACAACGCACCTGTTTTTTGAGCCCGGTTGGTGAGGAAAACAATACCCGACTTTACATGGGGATACAGGTACATTAATGAAGAATATCCATTGTCATTTAATCCACTATGGGAAAGCGTAAGCGTGCTGGCAGAACCAGATGACGCAAATGCCAGTGCATATGGATTTTCTAAAGCGGTTGCGCAATTGTTAGTAGGAGTGCCGGTTGTGCTTTGCTTTTTCCACATGGTGTCGCTGGTGGTGGAATTTATGAACGTGTAGTTCATTACGCCTACGCCAAATTTGGCCAGGTCGTGGGCGGTAGATACAAAACCACCGGCAGGCAGCTTCCAGCCAATGTCGTTCCAATAGCCGGAAATGGCTCCTCCGTTTTCTGAATACCCGGTTGCCAGGTTGGTGATGGCATTGTCGTGTTCGGCGGTTAAATTGGTCAACCCGCCGGGGGCTTTTATCCAATCGTTGTACAATTGCGTATAGCTTTTATTGTATACATCCTTACCTACTTTATCAATAATTACACCCAGCAGTATACTGCCAAAGGTGGAATAAATTGTGCCGCTACCCGGCGGTGTCATGCACCGGCTGCAACCATTAACAACGCCGAGGCTTGATATGGCATTAAAAGCTCCATTATAGCCACCGGGGCAGTCGTCATAATGGCCAATACCACTTTGGTGGCAGAGCAAATGCCGGATGGTAATAGTAGATCCTGTGTAACCGGCCACGTAATTTCTTACAAGGTCGTTAAGGGCCAGGTCGTGGTTTTCTACCAGCTTCATGGCAAGGACACCTGTGATGGTTTTAGAGATAGAAGCAATAGGATACTTGGTGCTGGTAGTGGCATTATTACCCGGGCTTGCGAGGCCGTACGCTTTTGTGTAGGCCACCCTGCCATTGTAGATAACAGCAATGTTAACGCCCGGCAAATTGCTTTGGCTCATTTCGGCGAGTACTGCTGCGTCTATGTCGGCCATTACCAAATTATCAAGCTGGGTTACGGTTTGGGCGTTTGCTGTAGCCAAAAAGCTGGCAGCTAACACTAAGAATATAGAAAGAAAATATTTCATGATAGCATTTTTTGTGTTGATAAAATCCGATACTGCTATTTAGAATTTACCTTTTTTTTCAATACTTCTATGTCTTTTTGCTGCTGAATAATATAAAGCGTCAGCTCCTCTACTTTCTCCATCAGTTTCTTTTGCATGGCGCCCAATTCTATGCCATCATTTTCTATTTCGGCGGCAGCGGGTATATTAGGTAAATGTTTGTTTGCAGTAATATACTTTTCTAATTCGGGCAGGCTGTGCATGGCATAATTACCGGCAAATACATAGTCGGGCCAGGCACCATTTAGTTTAACTTTTACTTCTTCGCAAATTACTTTTCCGGTAACGGTGAGTTTGTAACCAGCAACTGCGTTGCTTACGGTACCAATCGCTATTTGCGTACCATCAATCTGTACTTTTCCGTTGTTTACTCCAATAAAAAGCCTGTCTGATTCCTGCGAGAGAAAAGAGTTAGCAGTGCCCGTGGTCGTTGCAAAAGAAAGGTTTGGGACGGCCCCATAAAGTTTTAATGCCTGGCCATCTTTGTTAATCGTAACCCTTGCACCTGATACCAGTTCCCCGCCATTGTTTTGGAGCGTCAATGTACCTGGTAGGGTATAGCCATTGCGAACCATAATCTCATTATTATCTATCAGCAGGTTAGTGGAGTTGGAAGTACCTACCCCAAACATGGCAAAGCCATTTGAGCTAATATTAAGGCCAGCATCCTGGCCGCCTACCACACTTAATTTAGCAAGCGGTGTTATGGTGGGGCCAATCCCTACATTACCATTGTCGGATACAAAAACGTTGTCGTTGCCGCCGGTGCGGATAATAAAATCGCCGCCCGTATTGGTTGAGAAAGTGCCGATGCGGAGGTCATTGTCAACAGTTTGCAGAAAACCGATATCTGTGTAAGAAAACAAACCCGAAGCATTCCTGAATTTAATCATTGGGTTGGCTCCTTCAAGCCGAAGTATTTCGTCAACACCCGGATTCCTCAAATGCAGTAAAGTTTGGGGGTCGGCCGTGCCGATAGAAGTACCATTGGTGCTTATATACATGTTGTTAGCTGCAGTACCCTCTTGCGGTGAAATTTTTATGTAGTTCCTCAGGTTAGGATTGTTTACATATTTTATAGATGCCAATGTATCGCCGCTTCGCTTCCATTGCAGGCCTCCTTCTTTAAAGTCGGTGTTGGGGTTGTCGAATATTACGAAGGGGTTTTGGTTAGACCGGTTGTCCTGCATGTACAATTTACCATTAAAAATGTGCAGCCTTTCATTGGGCGATGTGGTGCCAATCCCGATGCTGTCGCCGCCATTGTACACCCAATTGCGGGTGCTGGATCCGTACCAGAATTTACTGTCCTGATCGAGCAGGGTTTTCCAGGCGCCAAAATAAATGTAGTAGCCGGGAGCATCAAATGGCGGCACCAGTTCGACATTGGTTTGGTAAACGATAAGGCCTGAAGTAGGTGTTGGAATGGCCCGACGCTGTATCGCGGTCATCCTGGGTACCAGCAGGCCGCCAGTGGTACTGGTAATATCCAGCGAGGCACTGGCATGTGGGGCGTTGGTGCCGATACCCACTCTGTTTTGGGCGACGGTCCACAGGCCAAAAAATAAAAGAACGGATGTGAGGATTGCATTGCACTTCATAAAAAATATTTTAGTACACAATGCTACCCCGCATACCAGCGAAGCAGTAATAAAACTATCGAACGGTTGGATTAGTTGAGAAAATGGTAAGAAGGGGGCGTTGCTGCAGTTCGGGGACGCAGGTTCACGAGTTTACGAGTTCACGGGTTCAAGGGGTTACCAGTATTCCAGTTCATGGGTTCAAAAATCTTGCAGCCCATAAATTTCCGGTTGCTGGTTACCATCAAAAACGATAGATAACAAACCATCTGGCAGCTACCAAAAACTAGAGTGCCTGCGAACTAGTGAACTCGTGAACTTGTGAACGGAAGCACTTATGAACTGAAGAACTCAGGAACCCATATTTTCACGGCCCATGCAATCTTTACTTTCCGGATATGACACTGGCCAATGGTTGGCGATTTTATTGGCAGCTTTTATTATCGGTCTTTCCAAGGCAGGGCTTAAGGGAATCGATATGATGAATGTGACAATTATGGCGCTGGTATTTGGGGGCAAAACTTCTACCGGGGTGGTGTTGCCCCTGCTCTGTGTAGCCGATATCCTGGCGGTGTGGTATTATAAGCGGCATGTGCAATGGCCGCACTTCTGGAAGTTGCTTCCGTGGATGATTGTGGGTATACTGGTGGGTGTATTCGTTGGAAAAGAAATTGACGAAAAGCTATTCCGCAGAATGATGGCGATTATCATCATGCTTACGGTGATCATCATGATCTTCCTGGAAATCCGGCGTAATCCACTGGTGCCCAAAAACAGGCTCTTCGCTGCCACGCTGGGCCTGGCCTCGGGATTCACCACGATGCTTGGAAACCTTGCCGGTGCATTTTCCAATATCTATTTCCTCAGCATGCGCATGAGCAAGAATAATTTTATTGGCACCGCAGCCTGGGTATTCCTGGTGGTGAATTTATTCAAATTGCCGTTCCAGTTATTCTACTGGAAAAACATCACTCCGCATTCGCTTCAAATGGACCTGGCATTGCTGCCAGCCATGCTCCTGGGTTTTTGGATCGGGCTTAAATGTGTTGCACTCATTAAAGACGACGGCTATCGGAAAGTAATTATGGCCTTAACCATTGCCGGGGCGCTTGTTATCTTTTTGAAGTAGCGTAAGGTTGCCAACCGTTGTTCGCGACTTACCCTGGGAGGAAGGTTTAGGGTTGGCAACCTTTTGGGCGGGGGGTTTTAATGTTAGCATTTCTGAATATAAGGCTTCGGGAAATAGGGGACAATGGCGACAGTGGCAAGTTTTTTATCTGGGCGAAGAGCCATTTGGTGGCGGGTGGTAGATGGAGCAGGATGCCTCATTTTAACCAGTTTTTTCTGGGAGCGGAGTACAGATAGTGCGGTACAACTATAGTGGCAGCTGAAACCACGAGGCAGGGAAATGGAATAGTAGGTGAAGATGCGCTCCGGGTATCTGTTTTTGGCTGTTTAGAACATCATGGAGGTTGTTCAGAACAATAAAGAGTTACAGAACCATTAATAATTTTACTTGCACTTACTCCCTTAACTGATTAATAGCTGTAATGAAAAAATTACCAGTAGGTGCGCTCATTTGCCTAACATTACTAGCCGCTTCATTTACGACGGTGAATAGTCAAAATATAGGCTCAAAAGTTAGCTTTCCGGCTATAGATGGAAAAACCTATACGGGTGTAATCAACCAGGTGCTGGGGAATAGCTACAAAATAAAGTATGATGGATTTAATTTTGAGTCATGGCTGACAAGGCAACAGTTTACCTTGTTAAATGAAACACCCGCACCCGTTACTGCACCCGCGATTCAGCAACAACCTGTGCCATACAATACCAACAATACTTCGGGCACCACTGATCTTTTTTCCATTTTAAACTTTGGCAAAAACCAGGGCTGGGCTTCAAAAATTCAGGACCGTAAACTGAATAACTATTGGGCTACATTATCGCAGGAGGATAGAAACAAAGTACTTCAGTTTATTAACCAGGCTAAGACAGCCTCAGCAAAATTCTTTGTTTTAAAATCACTGCTTGCAGGAGATAATTTTACCATTCTTCAAACCTTTATTAACGAACTCAACCAGTACCCGGAAAGTTATCAGCAGGAAAAATGCCTGATCACTAACCACCGCTCCATTATTCAGCAATGGCAGTATTCGTGTTCTGTAACTACTGTACAAACGTATCTGGCTGACCTATGCCCGAGGTATGCCTGGCAGGTGAAGCAGGTAAGTAATTTTGATGTAGCCGCGGCAGATCCTTATAGTAACGATATGGCGGATCAGCAAAAGATGCTCCTCGAAAAATATGGTGGTGTCGCTTCTGTAAGAGGCAGCGCTTCAGGAAAAGCAATTGGAATTAATGATGTATTAAATGAGCTTGTGGGAGGTATTGCAGGCGTTAAATATTCAGCGCAGGAAATTACGCAGCCGATGCAAACCGTATTATCCAGCATTAGAAATATAATTGACCAGGGATTGGATGAACCCATGCTGGTTGGTTTTGCAGGCACACAGGTAAAACACTTTATTTTGGTGATGAAATATCGGTACACCAATAGTGGCTACCAGTACCTTATTTATGATCCCTGGGATGGTGTGTGCGATTATGTAAATGAAGCAACCATTTTGCAAGGTTCACTATTGCCCCTGCTTCCAAAGTGGGGAATTTCCTTTGATTATTATTATCCCGTTCAATAACTTAAACAGTGGTCCAGCGCAAAAGGTTGGCATTATAGCAGGCTTACCAAATACAATTATGAAAACAATTTTTATTCTTTGTTTTGTTATACTGGCATCCAAAGCAGTAGGTGCCCGGGACCGGTCCAGGTGTTCCTCTTCAATACAAACAACAAAAGCTTTAATTTTCTTATTCCTTTGTTCTGTTATGAACCTTGACCTAAACATTTCGGCCTGTGCCGCCGATAGCAACCGATCTGAGGCAGGCAGGAGATTTTTCAGGCTTATCAAATAACGCTGGTAACCTGGTTAAGCAATGGAACTTAATTATTTACATTTTTTAATCTAATACAAACCCTTTATGCAACAGGAAATCGAATCTAAAGTTTGGCAAACACACGGAATATTTGGTGGCTCTACCCCCGGGTTATTGAGCCTTGCGGAGGGATATATTTCTTTTATCACCCCGGACGGGGTTCAATTTCATGAACCTTTAACTGAAGTTAAAGAGGTGAAATGGCCCTTTATCAGAATGGGCCTTGGCTGTAGTGCAGTTGTCAGGGGAAAAAAATATTCCATTTCCTTCGGCAAACCAAATGCTTATGCAGCAGAATTGGATGATTCTACACTTACCCAGGTGTCCAGGTTGACGGGAGTTGGGCGCACCGTGGACTCCATATCAACTTTGGGCAAGTTGGGATCCTATAGAAAAATTGCAAAGCAGTGGAGAGCAGCACTTGGTGGATAGGCGGATGGTATCAATAGTTGCACATTGGCCACCGTTCGGTTCCCGATTCGGCTACTATTGCCTTGGCGATGACTATTTCAGAATATACGTCTTCCCCTGGCGTTATTTATAGTAGCCCGTCGGTTGTTTTTATTCCTATTGATCGGTGATGAATTAACTATTTAAAATCACTATTGCCTGAAAAAAATCACTCGAAAATGAAAAAGATAAATTCTAAAGCTGGACTTGCTGTACTTAGTATAACGCTCTCTCTTTTTATTTTGATATCGATCCCCAACGGCACCTCAGCCCAATCTAAAAAAGGCGCCATAACAGAGAAAGAAGTAAAAGATTATTTCAAGGATTGGTGGGACCAGTTTTGCAAAGGAGGAAATACAACAAAAGATATGTGTACGATAAGTTTTGATGGTCCTGTCCGCATTGCACCTTTAACAAGTCACACTTTTCAACTTACGGGCACTTACAACTGTTATCCGGTAAAAGTTGATTTTACAACTGCTTATTCCAATGCTGGAATTTCAGTAAATAATATCACCCACTTCACACACGCAGTTTATTATTTCTATCGCAACTCCTTTGGCGATTGGGAAATGGGAAAGGAAGGAGAAAGAACAACTGAAGAACAAAAAAATAAATATGCTACACCACAAAGTTCCAGTCTTCCAAAACCAGACTTCTCCGCATTTGAACAATGGTATGAAATTGTGAAGTATGAATATCCAACGCCACCAGCCCAACAAATGCTCGTTTACTTTAAACCGAAAGGAAAAGAAAGGCCATGGTACTATGAGATGGAATTCAGGGATAAGAACGGTGTAATAATTGGTAGGCCCATGAGCATGTTTTCCTCAGCACCTTTGTCTGAAACGGAAATTGGAGCAACTGGAATATTAAAAATATACACGCCACTCGCCACGGAAATGGGTAGGATCGCTTCTGCAAAAATGATTGTACCGCATTAGTACTTTTAGATTTTAATTTCTGTTAATATGTTAATTTAATTAATCTAAAAACAGCAAAATAATTAAATAAAGAAGCAAAATTTAAAATGAAATTCAACAACCGAAGTCTCAATTCCTTAATGCTAACATTAATCTCCGCCATCTTTTTATTGGGTGTATGAAGTTCCGTTTTCGCACAGAAAAGACTGGACAAAAAATATGACTTCTTAAGAGTATTTTAAACTTAATATTTTAATATGCAAAAGCTATCCTGTTCAGTAATTATCTCATTTTTGTTTACGTTCATTTTTTTGCCTCACATTTCAATAGCGCAACAACCAAGAATTTCTCAATTTGAGAAGGCTGAGTTATGTGATTTACTAATTGATAAAGCCGGAGTTTACCATGCCGTGTACCAGGAAAAGCCAGACTTTGGTAAGCCTGTTTTTATCTATTATACCGCTTCTTCAAACAGGGGTGCTACCTGGACAAAGCCCATTACGCTTAGCAATGACAATTCAGGCAACGGCTCGGGCTATCCGCGAATTTTGCAGGATGGCAGCGGACGTATTTACGCCATTTGGAAAAGATATGGTACATCGGATGCAAAATATCCACAGCAGGAACCTTATCTTGATGGCCCTGGGGGCAAGGATCCCGGGACTGTATTTTATAAAGTGCTGAATGGTGGCGCCTGGAGTAACCAGGTACAAATAAACGAATTGGAAGCCGGACAAGTATCGTGGTTTGCCACTGTATCCCCTCAGGGTTTGGTGTATGTGTTTTGGACACAGGCGAGCGAGGAGAGCATAAAGAACAACCGGCAGGTATGGTACTATTGCGACTATATGCGATTCGCGCCACTAAATGGCACTTCTGTAGGCGCTATCACAGATCTAAGTAAACCCAGTCCGCCAGTGTCGGAGGGCGGTTTTCCTGTTGAAAAAAGGGGTGGTATGAACTTACAAGGTTATATAGATAAAGATAATCTTCCACACATCATTTATGAAGACGAACCCGATGGAATAAGACGCATAAAATATTTTGATGGCAAAACGCAAACCGTGGTGTACACGTATCAGGGTTACATCAAACGAAACACTTTTCATGATCCTGCACATTTACTGACAGATGAGGCGGGCAACGACCATCTTATACTTTTGCCATCTGATGCCAACCTTGAAGACCAGCAAATTTGGGATGTAAATCTTGCCACCAAAAAAACGGACGTCTTGCTGCATTTGCCTGCAAGCGTGGGGAGTATTACTGGTATGCAAGCTTCACAAGGTCCCAACGGCGCCATGGCAGTTACCTTTGAAATGTACAGACGTTTAGCCAACACGGAGGCTTACGGGCTATTTTATGAAAAAGGCAAGTGGCAAAAAACCGGGCTTACCAACAATGCGGCCAAGGATAAATTTATGTCAAAGGATTTCATAGGCGTTGGCGGCTATCTCACTAATATTACTACTTCCACTACTTATAACAGCCAGTATACCAGTGTGGCTTACGATGCAAAGGGTCGTAAAAGCATGATTATGACCATCGCTGCACATTGGTTATCCAGCGCGTACAGCCAGGATAGTCCATCGGTAGTCTTTGTGCCGCTTGATAAATAAAAACTACCTCCCACCTGGCTGGGCGGCATATTGGAGTTCGGGTGGTTACAGCACCGCAAGTCCTTCCATTTTTTTCTACCAATTGATAAATAATTACACCGGATTAAAAAAAATGCACAAAGCCGGGCATCTGTAAAATAAACCTGCGCAACAACTCTAATTTCCTGCAACAAACTTAATAACGCCATTGGTGTGAAAGATCTTTTTGCAGCATCTAAAGTAATCGAGTTTGATATCCCCCTGCTGCAGTCGGTTCACAGCTTTAAAGGGCAGCCGCGAGTTTTAATGTCGATTCAATAATTAAAGCTGGTACGTCAGCCTTTATTGCAAAAAATATAGTCCTAAAGCTAGGACAGATGCCAGGTTCAAATGATGCCGCAATTGGAGAGATTGTAAGCATGCGAATCTATGCCTCAAATGAAAAAACATTTAGTCATGGGGTGGTTGCTACAATTATACCCGGGTAAATGCCACCGTTATTTTGACACCATAGATGTCGACAAATGACTTTCCGTTTCCAGAAATCAGGATGAAAAAATACCCTTTGCCGGGTAGTTTCAGAAATTTTCAGTAGCCTAATTTTATCAAATAATTTATTATGAAAATTCTGCTTCATGCCTGGTTGCTAATCGTATTTGTTTCCGAGGTAAAAAACTGTCCGGCACAAAATATTAAAATAGGTACGGCTGAAAACCCTAAAAAAATAGACGGATTAAAAGACGGCTACGGCGTAGATATTAATTATGTGGGGGAAATAAAAAATGGAAAACCTTCTGGCAAAGGCCTGGCTATTTATAAGAACAATCCCACTCAAAAATATTTTGGTGAATTTGAAAATGGGCTTTACAATGGTAAAGGCAGTTTGATTTATAGCGATGGCCGGATATCAACCGGCAATTTTAAAGATGGCAAACTGTTTGGAACTGCAGTTTTTATTGGTAAAGATGGCAGCCTCCTTTGGGGAAATTACGGAAAGGATAACTGGGAAGGTGCCACAAAAAAAATAGGAGCTGATAATAAATTTAGAATTGAGAACAGTACAAATGGTCTGCTAAGTGGCCGTGTAATTGAAGTGCCGGAGAATGGCAAATTTATCTACGACCACCAGTATGTTGACGGGAAGTGGAATGGCCAGGGGTACCAATATGAGTTAGAAAATAAAAAATTATTTGAAGGTATATACAAAGATAATGTATGGTTGGAGGCTAGTACCGGTAACTACCCCAGCTTTCTGAGAAGCAGTAAATTTCAGGGTTATATGGATGCTGACAAAATAATAATGAACAGTAATTATTCTACCGAAAAAAATCTATTAGAAGATACCTGCTATGCTTTTGTAAAAGCCAATAACATAAGAATGTTTGGCAATTTCCATTTGGGTAACCTTACGAATGGCATGAAAACCATTGGCGACAGTAATAAAATGATGGGGGAGTTTGATACCACCGGACTGACCGGAACCTGTGTTGATTATAAGGTAGGTTCAAGACTTGTATTTGGAAATTTTAAACATAATATGATTGACGGGCAGGGAGTTTTCATAAATACTGAAACGAAAGAAATCTATGACGGCATTTTTACAGAAACTAAATTCACCGGAAAAGCCAGTAAGCTTACCTATAAGAATGTACTTGAGCTGGGTAGTTTTTTCGACGATAAATTGGATGGCAACACCACTATCATTAAACCAAATGGAGCCTGGATGAAAGGAGAATATAGTTACGGATCAATTTTCGATAAAAAAATAAAACAAGTGGGATTGCCTAATGGACTGCTAATAAATCCACAGCCTGCCAATATCAATACCGCTTTAAATGACCTGATTAAAATTGCCAAAACAGGTTTTGATGATATTGCCAGTACAGACTCCGTAGATGAAGAAGAAAATTTCGCTTATAGCCTCACCAATGATAAAGACGCCTGGTACAACTTTCCTGGCAGCAGCGCAAACCATATTGAAGAAGATTTGATATTTGAAAGTAATTATTATGCAGATATAGAAAATATTAAGGATTTTGATTTGCTAAATAAACAATACGATGACATGTGCGATCAAATATTGGCAGCCAATATTACCAGTTTCGAAAAAGGGAAAGCATATAAATATATTGGTAAAATACAACCACTCTCTGCAGAATTTAAAACTGAACAAAAAGTTGTATTTGATCTGAATAACCCCCAAACCACCAATACACTAAAACCCAGCATAACTGTAACTGTTTCAAAAAAAGAAGGTGGAGATTATTATCACCTGGAATTTAAAATGAACGGCGGACATACGCTATAAACCATGGCCGGCATTTTTTTTGCGCATGCTTTACCCGCAAAGACAGAAATGGCAAGAGTGGTATCAGCAAAAGTTGTAGTGCCGCATTAAAAGTCCAGTTGTAATAAAATGCCGTGCCGTGGTTAAATACGCAACCGGCCGAACAATTGCATGCGATAACTTTTACCAACAGGAAGCCTTACACCGTTAATGATTACATATTCCGGATGTACCGTTTGTATGAATTCCAGGTTGACAATATAACTACGGTGAATGCGAAAGAATTTCTCCGTATCGAACTGGGCAAGGTAATCCTGGAGAGAAGTTCTCACTAAATACGTTTTGTCGAAAGTATACACATTCACATATACATGTTCGCTTTCGAAGTATAAAATATCTGAAACCTTCACCTTATTATAGAGCTGCCCGTCTTTAATGAAAATGGAATCGCGGGCAATAAATGCCTCGCCGTTTCCGGGCACCCTATTGCTGCCAAAGCGGGATGCATTCGAATTGTGTATGGCAATTTCAATAGCGGAATATAAATCGTCTTTAGTAAAGGGCTTGATCAGGTAGCTTGCCGGGCCTGTTTTCTTAGCCCGTTCCACCGTAGCAATATCAGAGTTAGCTGTAAGAAAGATCACTGGCAGGTGGTACGCTTCTTTGATTTTTTCAGCCAGATCGATCCCATCCTTTTTTCCTCTTATATGTATATCAAGCAGCAGCAGATCCGGATTTTCATCTTCAATCATTTGAATTGCTTCTGCGTAGGAGCCTACAGGTTCTGCCACTTCATACCCAAGCTTTACTAAAATGTTAGCTATATTATCTGCGATGATGACTTCGTCTTCAACAATTCCAATTTTTAATGTACTCACTGGTTCCTCGTATTTGAATCTTTGAACTGAATAATAAAACGCGTTCCATTTGCGTATTGATAAGTGGCGTTACCGCCTAACTGTCTGCTAAGTTGGTGTATAAGTCTCAAACCCATTGAACGGGTAGTTTTTGGATCAATATTACTTGCAATACCCGGGCCATTATCGGTATAGGTGAGTATGAATATACCTGCCTGCAGTTCTTGCAATTCAATGTATATAGCACCTGTTCCAGCACCATTAAAAGCATATTTATATGAATTGGTAAGCAGTTCATTCATGATCAGCCCAAGCGGCATTGCTGTATCAATATCCAGCAACGTATCGCCAACCTGTATTTCTATCTGCACTTCGCCAGCCGCCTTTTTAAACACACTGCTTATTTGCCGTGTAAGATCTTTTACAAAACCTCCAAATTCAATAGCAGCAAGGTTTTCGTGTTGGTATAGCCGCTGGTGAATAAGGGCCATGGAGGACACCCTGTTTTGCCCTGCGGCAAGAGCAGCTCTCGCCGTTGCATCTTCTATGCCGTTAGACTGCAGTTCGAGCATACTACCAATAACCGTCAGGTTGTTTTTTACACGGTGATGAATTTCCTTGAGTAACATTTCCTTTTCACCCAATGATTGCTCCAGTGCTGTTCGTTGTTTTTGAATGAGTTTGTTCTGTGTGAATAATTTATGTCCGGCCTTTCGTTGTACGGTGAATGCCCATGCGGCGATCACGAGAAGGCCGGCGATACCTCCTATCATCCACTCCAGTTGCAATGCCTTTTTCTTTTCCTGCGTTACCTGCAATTCTTTTTCCTGCGTGTTTAATTTTGCTTCGTAACCACTGAGCTGATCCTGGTTGCGGTATAAAAAATCTTCCCGGAACCAATCCATCGATTTTTGATACATGGCCGCTGCCGTTTTAAAATCACCCATGTCATTATAAATGGCCGCTTTGGTATCCCATACATTTGCCCAAAAAGAATCTACGCCTGGTACACTACCCGCAAGATTCGCGTACAATAGTGCAGAATCGTATTGATGCAAATGCTGATAATTTCTTGCAATGTCGTGGTAGCAATGCTGTATGTCGTAAGGTTGCTGGTGCTGTTGCGATAACTTTAGTGCCTTTATAAATACTGGCAAACTTTCACGATATGCTTCACCAAGTTGAAACGCATACCCTATTACGCTATACGAAAGATATGCCTGGTGATAATTATTATTTTGCAGTGATAAGGCTACTCCTTCTTTGAAGTATGGGTACCCTTCTGCCCATTGGCCTAATTCAAAATTATCCGTTCCAAGGTAAAGATCAATTGTGCCTAATGTAAGCGAATCGCCCGTGGCAATTGCCTTTACTCTTGCTATTAAAAAATAAGGAAAGGAACGTTTTGCAAAAGCTGTAAAATGTCTGCGGGCACATAATGCAAGCTGGCATAAAACCTTTGCCTCCAAATTTTCATCACCGGTTTGGCGGGTAATCAATAAGGCTGAGTCTGCCCACAAATAAGCAGCAGATATATTTCTTCTCTTTAATCCACCGATAGATAATAACAAAAGGGCCCTTGCTTTTTCATGTCTCCATTTTCCTTCTGTAGCTGCTGCACCTGCCAGTATCGCATACGTCTCAGCAGAATCATATAGCTGGTGTAACGTAAAGTATTCCGCCCAGGCCAGTTGCAACTGGCAAGCCTGTAGTGCTGTCAGTTTTATCCTGTTGGTATCAATGGATTGCAGGATAGCCTGGCTGCACTGCCAGTTTCCCCTACCCACGTTTAAAAGTGCGGTATCATACAATTCTTCGGGAGATGCAGTAACAGGCTGGTAACAGGGTGCGGCTTTTGCAAATGAAGATGAATTAATTAATTCGTTGCCTATGGTAACAAGGTGCTGCTGAATAGCGGGCGGTGGCATACGGACCTGGGAGAACGATATGTTGAATGCAATGAATAAAAAAGGTATTAAAGAAGCGGACCGTAAATAATAATTGGGCAGGGACATGAAGGCTGGCTCATTTAAACGTGCCTGTAATATACAATACTATTGGGTTTTTGCTAATGCCAGAAAATACGGGGCGCATTCCAAATGTCTGACCCTTATTTGTAAATTCAAGACATGCAGCCTCTTTTGCCGATGGTGCCGATTATGGGGTACTTAAAAACAGGTGCCGAAAAATAACGGAGCGACAGCGGACAGCGTCCGAAGAAGCAGGTTACCGGTGCTTATAATTAAGTCGCAGGAGTTTTGATAGCCCCATCCTTCCGGAGACGGCCTGCAGCGAATTAGGAACCAATTTCCATGATAACACTGGCGATTTCGCCGCGGAGCCGGAAATCCTGTATAACCAACCTGCTGCGGTTGCTATCCTCACCAAGTTCAATAATGGTAAAGTGGATTTTCGCAGGCCCCGGCAACTAAAGGCGCTAACGTTTGATTTTCTCCATAACTTGTACTGACAATAGCGTAAAATGGATATCATGGAAAAAAGCATATCTAATCCCGGACGGGGATTACTAAACAAAGTACCAGAGGTTACAATATTTTTCTGGATTATTAAAATTCTTTGTACCACGGTTGGTGAAACAGCGGCCGACTTTTTAAATGTCAATTTAAATTTTGGTCTCACCGGAACATCTATCGTTACTGGCATATTGTTGTTGATAGCCCTGGTAATACAGTTTCGTTCGAAAAGATATGTGCCTGGAATTTACTGGTTCACGGTGGCTTTAGTAAGTGTATTTGGCACCCTGGTTACCGATAATTTGACTGATAGAATTGGCATTCCACTTGAAGTAAGTACGATCATATTTACTTGCTTGTTAGCCCTCACATTTTTAGTTTGGTATTTCAAAGAAAAAACACTTTCAGTCCATTCCATTTATACTACACGCCGGGAAATGTTTTATTGGCTCGCTATTCTTTTCACATTTGCTTTGGGTACAGCATCGGGCGACCTTTTGGCAGAAGGCCTGGCCCTTGGCTACCTGACTACCGGAATTATTGTTGCAGCCATTATTTTTATCACGGTCATAGCCTGGAAGCTGAGACTTAACTCGGTACTTTCATTCTGGATTATTTATATCAT
Source organism: Chitinophagaceae bacterium (assembly GCA_039925965.1). GTDB lineage: Bacteria > Bacteroidota > Bacteroidia > Chitinophagales > Chitinophagaceae > JAZKFT01. The sequence goes on along the minus strand of JBDSXW010000018.1, from coordinate 4,101 downwards.
GACCAGGCCCCTTGGTGCCTCTATCGGTGATTATCTTTCGCAGTCAACTGCTCACGGTGGCTTAGGGCTTGGTGTCACCGTCACCAGCGCCATTTTTATAGCCGGGATACTGGGTATCGTTATTTACCTCTCGATTACCAAGCGTGATGTTATTGTGGCCAAAACCACAACCTATACTGATGAATCCAAAGAAAAGGGCGGCTTACTGCAGACCATTATAGCTGTTGCCATACTATTAACACTTGGCATAACGGGCTATCGTATCCAAAAGGCAAAACTGCAGGCAAATATTGCGCCGGCGAATAATATAAGCCCAACCAATCCAGCTGGGAATCAACCAAATTCGCCACTTGGAGACTTATCGACTTTTAAGACCATAGTTCAAAACACACTTGACAAATTAAACCAGGGAGACCAGGCAGGCGCCACTACCCGGATAGGAGACCTGGAGTATGAATGGGATAATGCCCAGGCCAGATTAAAGGCACAAGACAAAAATGCCTGGACCGAGATAGATAAGAAAATTGATACCGTACTGCGCGAACTCCGGGCAGTGACACCAAAGATATCGACGGAAAAGAGTTCACTCGAAACATTGCTTGCGGCGCTGAAATAACCAGGTTACCCACTGTTATGGCGTAGCGCCGTGTATTGGTCGCTCTAAAATAGTTGGTGAAAAAGTAACGTGGCGGCACCAAATGGAATCCGGCGCCTAAATAAATTAATGAGGCTGAAATCAAAACGCTACATCGCTAATGCTTTTATAAAGTCATCCTTTCTCCTTCGGCTGACATCCAGATCCGCAGCGTTTTCCATGATGACGCTGCCGCCTTCGCCGCGGAGGTATTATTTTACATAGGTCAGGTTAATGTAATAGGACAGGTGGATCCGGAAGAAATGATAGGGACCGAGGGTGTCTTCAAAATCTTTGAGGGTTTTGGAAACAAGGAGGCTCTTACCAGCCACTGGTATAATTGCTGTCACCTGTTATAATTTTTACTGCTGATCTTTGATCCGGCTCCAGTTGCTTTGGCCTTCGAGGTAGGGGATGTCTTTGATGTAGAAAAACTCCAGGCCTTCCAGGGTGGAGATGGCGATTGTAGCCTGGTCGTTTTTCGCGGTGTGCTGCATGTGCCGCATCAGTATCTGCTTCTGGCTGTCGCTAAAGGCGCTGGCCTTGCGGTCGTTGGGTTTATTGATGCATTGGATCAGGTCGTCTTTCCCAATAGGTTTCAATAGGTAGTCAAACAAAGGCCACTGCAAGGAGGTCCCAAGGCTAAAGCCAGGGGTTAGTAGGTCAAGGTAACAGGTTTTTTAGCACCTGGGGCCTAGCCGGCCACCTACTATTTAGGTATGGTTTATTGGGGAAACCATGGCAGGAAGGGTATGCAAAGAAAAGGCGCATAACTTTCGTAATGCGCCTTCATTGTTTTGCCGAATGTTTACAAGGGCTCCCCTAGCCTGTTTGGCCAATGTCTGTTATCTTTTTTATCATCACAATTTCCTGTTTGTTGAGGCTGCCTTGTTTGATTTCAATTTGGGTTAGCAGGGTGTCCTGGTAGCCTTCGGCGGTTAGTTTGAGGGTGTACTTGCCGGTGGTGAGTTCTTTGAAGCTAAAGGTGCCTTTACCGTTGGACATGATATTGCTGCCGGTTTCTACGAGTTGAACGGCTACGTTTCTTACACCTTTGGGGGCGTCGGCGCTTACAATTTTTCCTTTTAACTGGGTGTTGGTGGTAGGGGCACTTACTACAAGCCTGTTGCTCCTGTAATTGGCAACGCTATTGGAATCGCTGAGTACCATGGCTTGCATAATTTTATCCAGGCGGTTCTTTACGAGATCGTCTGTTTCTTTGAATAATTGTTCGAGATTTTTACGGTAGGAAACCCTTTTACCGAGTGCATGCCTTGTGGAGGGTGATGCGGACTGGAACTGGTCGAGCGTATCCTGTACCAAACCTATGGAAGCTGCAGTAATCTCATAGGCACCGAGGGCAGCCAGGTTTTCGTTGGCAGTGGTGATGATTACTTTTGCAATGGCGGGCAGCTGGTCATCTTTTGCGTGGATCAAATCGCTGAACGAGTAATTTACTTTTTCTTTCATCGTGTTATTTTTTACCTCGGAAGCGTAAGCAAAAACGCCGGCGGCCAATGCAGCGGACAATGCCGCAAGATTAGCCCGTACGACGGCTTTATCCTGGGTAATACCTGTGGTGGCTGCTGTTTGGAGCGCCTGCATGGTTTTGATGGCTTCCACTTTGCCGTTGAGGGCAGCAATCACATCTGACAAGGCACTGACGCTGCTTTTGCGGGCCGCTAATGTGGGGCTGCTGTCGTCGGTAAATTGTTTTAGTACAGTGGTGTACATGTTGAGCTTTGAGTCCTGGAGACTGTTCATGGGAATTGATTTTGATTTTAAAAAATGAAATGCTCCCCAACAGAGGCCATTAAAAACAAATCTGTTATTAAAGGAATGTTAATGAAATATATTTTTTTGGGATGGTTCAATCAATTAAACAAATGGGTTTGCAGCGGGCGCAGAACGATCCATTTGTCTTTTCTTTTTCCGCATCTACTGTAGCAACAGGCTTATCTATATTTCCACGCCTGTAATAGCGGCAGCCAAAGCATCGATTTTGAGAACCGAAACGTGGATTCTGGAACATGAAATGTGGATCCTGAAACATGCAACGTGGATCCTGGTATCCGGTGCATTTATTAATCGACTGTAATTGTGGATCCTGGAATACCCAACGTGGATCCTGGTGTATGCATGTGGATCCTAAGATATGAAACGTGGATTCACAGACTCTATTTAGCGATTAATTGCAGGAAAATGTGGATTTCAGGGGTAGAAAAGGGTGTTTTAGAGGGTGTTTGGGGGATTAGTGACAATATTGCAGGGAAAGCGGGTTATGGTGGTCTGTTACTTATTAAATTAAATGCGCCTATCTACCATAACTAATTGACCGGGCTCCCGGAACTGTGGCATGGCATTACCATATTTACCAGCAAGCAGCCAATACTAATCCCTTAGCGATTACCCTAACCGTCATTTTTTGATGCTATTATAACAGCCGGATTGATACCATTGCGGGCGCAATTAAAACCGATCCATTTTCTGCCTTTGCTGGTACCGCATATTTAGGTACTGGGGATCTGGGCAGCCAAAACAAAAAATTACATTTTTAGAACTCCGGTGCCGGCTATTTGAGGTTTTGAACCGATCCGGTACCGGGAATCCGGCAAGCTGTGTAGCGAATTGGTCCGTTTTACATGTTGTCTATACATTAGCTACCTCTCCAGAAACATTGCCTATGCTACCCATTGTACAATTACTGCCACTAATACATCGTGGCAACGCGCAAATTTTGATAGCGTTTCCTAATGATGCAGCGTTGAATAATGCCATCAGGCGATTGAAGGGAATTAAATGGAGTCAAACTCACAAAGCCTGGTATTTACCCCTTAGCGAGGCAAATTATGAGCTTGTGTGCGCTTGCGTTCAACACCTGGCTACAATAGATGTGCAACAACTGAGGCAATACCTGCAAACCCGCAACACCAATTCCGTACACCCGCCCAAGGATACAGTGCCGCAAGCTATCACCCCATTGGAGGAACCATCTGCTACCGTCCAACGGTTACCCGGGATAAATAATCCAGTGCCGGAAGCACCATTAGGGCCAGTAACCGCTTTAAATAATATGAGCACGGCGAACCGCCTGTCGTTAGAAAAGGCCATACAACACCTTCAATTAAAAGCCTACAGTGCCAGCACTATAAAAACCTACAAAAGCGAAATGCAGCTCTTCTTTAAACTACTTGGGCAACACCCCGCCGACAAGCTCACTACAGCAGATGTAAAGCGTTATCTCTTAAAATGCATAGTGGAGGGCATATCCGAGAATACTATGCACAGCCGTATTAATGCCTTGAAATTCTATTACGAGCAAGTACTGGGCCGTGAAAAATTTTTGTAGATATACCCAGACCTAAAAAGGAATTGCAATTGCCAAAACTGTTCAACCAGGATGAAATTGCAGCCATCATTAATGGGTGTACGAATATAAAACACAAGACCATGCTGATGCTGGCGTA
>JBDSXW010000017.1:0-192908 GCA_039925965.1 Chitinophagaceae bacterium | reverse complement strand
GTTCGGCTGGTAGCAGCGGGGTTCGCTCATGGTCTATATTTATAGGTGATAATTACATGCCCACAATATCAGCATTATTCTCAACCACAACAAACACTATTTTTGACTTGTCAAAGTAGAATTAGTTCTATTAGTAATATTGAACCGAACGTATGGACACATGTGGCTGCATCTTTCTACGATTCTACCATGTATATTTTCATCAATGGCAAATTGGAAACATCATTACCAACCGCTGATCGTTTTATAAATGTTTTTTACTCAGCACCAGACGGCGCCGGTGTTTTTCCCGACTTTAGCCTTGCCGGATTAGGTAGTAAATTAGGATACAATGGCGAGATGGATGAATTAAGGCTTTGGGGCAAAAGGAGAAATGCAGATTCGATTAAGGCTACTATGAATACCATTGTTGACCCACGGAGTACAGGACTTGGTTTGTACTACCGGTTTGACGGAGATGTTTCTGCCAGAGCAAGGGATATTGCGAGCTCCAATCGGAACGCAGTGTTTATAAAGCCTGCCACAAGTGTAGATTCTTCAGGGGCGCCTATCAATTTTACCTCTTATCAATGGATGCCCGGCGGTGCTACCACAAAATCGATCGTAGCAAACCCGACAAGTAACACAATTTATACGGTAACGGTAACAGACTATAAAGGAACTTCAGGATCCAATACTTTGTTAGTGTACCCTGCCCAGGGTCCTACGATCACTGCACCTGCCGCTGTAGCCAGAACTAACAGCCCTTCTTCCTGCACAGTGTTCATTTCAGATGCCGACCTCGGCAACGCGACAGCGCTGGATAATTGCCCTGGAGTGAAGGTGCAAATAACCGGTGTTCCGGCGGGCAACATATTCCCTGTGGGAGTTACTACCATTACCCATACAGCTACTAATGCCGGTGGCCTCGTCAAAACTGCTACCCAAACAGTGACGGTTACAGATAATCAAAAACCTGTTATTACATCAAATGGCAACCAGGCTGTAAACAACAATAAAGATGTATGTGGTGCTGCTGTAAACGTTAGCGCAACTGCAACGGATAATTGTAGCGTAGGTGCGCCGACAGGTGTACGCAGCGATGGTCTTGCACTGGCTGCAATCTATCCTGTAGGTACTACAACAATTACCTGGAATGTAGCAGATGCGAACGGTAATGCCGCTTTACCGGTAACCCAAACTGTAATCGTAACAGACAATCAAAAACCAGTTATCACATCATCTGGCAACAAGGTTGTAAATAACGATAAAGATGTATGTGGTGCGGCTGTAAACGTTAGCGCAACTGCAACGGATAATTGCAGTGTAGGTGCTCCAACAGGATCACGCAGCGATGGTCTTGCAATGGCTGCAATCTATCCTGTAGGTACCACTACCATTACCTGGAATGTAGCAGATGCAAATAGTAATGCTGCTTTACCGGTAACCCAAACAGTAACTGTAAAAGACAATCAGAAACCTGTTATCACATCCAATGGCAATAAGGCAGTAAATAATAATATAGATATATGTGGTGCTGCTGTAACCGTTAGCGCAACTGCAACGGATAATTGTAGTGTAGGTGCGCCAACAGGTATACGCAGCGACGGTCTTGCCTTAGCTGCAATTTATCCTGTAGGTACTACAACCATTACCTGGAAAGTAGCAGATGCTTATGGAAACGTTGCTATACCGGTAACCCAAACAGTAACTGTCACTGACAATCAAAAACCTACGGTCTTAACTAAGAATATTATTGTCACGTTAGTCAATGGTACAGCCTCTATTACTGTGTCTCAAATAGATGCTGGCAGTAAAGACAATTGTGGTATCAGATCAATGTCGATCTCTCCGAGCACTTTCATATGTGGAAATTACGGAGATAACACTGTCACGCTCACTGTGGTAGATATTTACGGTAACGTCGGTTCTAAAACTGCAACTGTAACCGTTAAGGGTGTTGCGCCGGCTCCATCAATTTCTGTAAGCCGAACGGATAACACTTTTACCGGTCTTGATGGAAAAACAATCGCTATAGGATACGGTGCCCAGCAACTAATATTAACTGCCTCGAACACCACATCTGCTTCAAATGCAACAACGTATAAATGGTCGCCAACTATTGGCTTAAGTAGTACCAATACAGCAACTACTGTCTTTAAGCCTGCTGCTGCTGGTACTTTTGTGTTCACCGTCACTGCAACGAACGAGTTTGGTTGCACTGCATCAACCACTGTTACAATTACTGTTGTAGATGTTAGGTGTGGTAATAAAAACGACAAGGTTCTGGTTTGTCATGGAACGGGCAGCACCAATAACCCTACTACCCAATTGTGTATTAGTCCAAATGCAGTTGCCGAACATTTAAGTAAAGGCGACTACCTGGGTATCTGCACTGTAACTACTACTTCAGCTAATATGGAGATCACCACACCAACAACTTCTGCCAAGGAAGAAATAAAAGGCATAGAAACGGAATTGAGGGCTTCTGTTACGCCTAATCCAACGAATAATGTGTTTAGGTTGCGGATAACCAGTAACGATCAAAACACACCAGCTACCGTTCGGGTATTAGATGCCTTCGGTCGTTCTCTAAATCAGTTTGATAAAGTAGCAATAGGATCAACGATTACTTTTGGCCAAGGGTACATACATGGTTTTTATTTTGTTGAAGTTTTACAAGGAAAAGAAAGAGTGGTACTTAAATTGGTGAAACAACCGAACTAAGAACTTATCTTATTAAAAAATGCACTAAGGCAGCTTTGAAAGGGCTGCCTTAGTGTTGTTATCTTGCCCTGAACTAAAGCCAAATTGAAAATATAAAAGTACAAGGTACAAACTAAAGCTAAATTGAAACCGTCCAGCCCGAACGATAGCTGACAATGGTTTGCAGCCGATGTTCCAATGTCTAGTCCTGACTTTCGGAAATGCATTATTGGGCGTTCGTTTTTATTTAAAGTATATATTCTCTAGCAATTCCATGTGTTCATTTTCGGGCAACGCTTTGGCATCGATATTTAGTCCTATTAAGTGCCCGCTTTTCCGTCCATACCAACACATGCAACCCGTAATTGACACGCAAAGAGATTTGATTGAAATAATAAAAAACACAAGTAAATTTTTTACTGAGCCTGATGTTTATAAAAAAGCAAAAAATATCGGCAATGATTCCAGCCTATACGCCGCTGCCCTGGAACATATCCTAAACTCCATGAAGGGCATCCGCATCTTCGAAAGGTTCGGGATCAATTTGCCAAATGATAGTAAGCATACCACCACCGGCGCAACAATTGAGAATGAGTGCGGGGAATGGCATTTTGATTTTAAAAATTGTAATTGCCTCAACATAGAAGATTCTACTACACTTACAGGATATTTATTGCCACCGCAATTACGGGAACTGCTTATTAATCGGATAGACACTCTCAGGCAGTAAGTATTTCAGGTGGTAAATGGGAATAGTTGGAAAATTTTGAGAAAGCTAATCCTGCAAAGCCGCTGACTATTTTAACCATATAAATGCAACGGTGTCGGAAATGTGTCGAAATAAAAAACCCACGTAGTTTTATCTACATGGGTTTCTTCGTCTGAAAGCCAATGTGGTATTGAGTTTCAGTGATGTGACCGCGTCAGGATTCAAACCTGAAACCTTTTGATTCGTAGTCAAATGCTCTATTCAGTTGAGCTACGCAGCCGGGGCGATTCACGATGTACAATGTCAAATATTCGATTTGCAGACCGCTTTTCGGGTTGCAAATATAGGGGTTGAACTTTGTCGCCCAAAATCTAAAAGCAAAATTTATTGCTCACCATCCAATCTCCTATTTCACCTTTGCTAATAGTGCCAGCGCACAAATGCTTCTACAGCGGCATATTTAGTCAGCCCCAATTGACCATAAAGTTCGGCGGTACTGGCATTTCTCTCTTCTGCACGCTGCCAGAATTCCCTGCTATCGCTGCCCTGGAACGGAACCATGTCTTTCTGTGATTGGTGAATAAAGATGCCATAGCGTTTTTTCATTACCTGTTCCGGGCTCATCGGAATGGCCATTTCGATCTCCGTAATATCCCATTCCTGCCAGGCGCCCTTGTATAGCCAAACCCAACAATCTTTAATCCAATCATCACCATCGGCCTTAATTCTTTTAAGCGATTCAAACACAATATCCAGGCAAACCTTATGCGTGCCGTGCGGATCGGCGAGGTCGCCAGCACAGAAAACCTGTTCGGGTTTTATTTCCCGTAGCAACGCAATCGTTTTCAGTACATCTTCTTCGCCCATAGGATTCTTCTGAATGGTTCCGGTTTCATAAAAAGGCAGGTTTTGAAAATGCCATTGGCCTTCTTTCAAACCTACATAACGGCAGGTGGCAGCAGCTTCGCAGCGGCGGATCAGGCCCTTGATCTGTCTTACCTGGTGGGTATCCACCTGGTTGGGTTTTTTATTTTCTATAAAGGTTTTGGCCTCGCCTAATATTTTCGAAGAGGTGCTGCTATCGATGCCGCTGAGTACTTCAAAACCCACAGCAAAATCCAGGAAACGAGTTACGAATTCATCTGTCACAGCGATATTTCCGCTGGTTTGGTAGGCCACATGAACTTCATGGCCCTGGTCCTGCAAACGCATAAACGTACCGCCCATGCTGATGATATCATCGTCCGGGTGCGGGGAAAAGATAAGGCAACGTTTAGGCTGAATATCGCTTCTTTCAGGATGGCCTGGAATAACTGCTCCTGGCTTACCACCAGGCCAGCCGGTAATGCTGTCACGCAGCATGTAGAATACCTGGAGGTTAATATCGTAGGAATCACCTTTTTCTACGAGCAGGTCGCCGAGGCTGTTGTCGTTATAATCTTTATTGGTGAGCATCAGCACCGGTTTGCCTGTCTTTAAAGCCATATTAGTCACGGCTTTACGGATCATTTTTGGCGACCATTCTATTTCGCCGGTTAGCCAGGGGCTTTTTATCCGGGTCAATTCTGTAGCCGCCTGGTCATCAATTACAAAAAGACAGTCGGGATGTGTCTGCAGTAGGCTGGCCGGAACTTGTTCGGTCACGTTGCCTTCTACCGATTTTGCCACGATTGGTGACTTCATCCCCCAGGCCAGCAGAATGATCCTTTTGGCTTTCATAATCGTGCTGATACCCATGGTAATGGCCAATCTTGGTACCCGCGTAATATTCTGGAATTCTTTGGCATTAGCGATCCGGGTGCTGTTTTCCAGCGTTACCAACCTCGTTTTAGAATAGATACTGCTACCAGGTTCATTAAAACCTATATGACCATTGTTGCCGATACCCAGTACCTGGAGATCAATACCGCCTGCACTTTCAATCCTGGCTTCATATTCCTGGCAATAGTTTTTAATCGCTTCTTTACTCCATTCGCCGTTTGGCAGGTTAATATTTTCGGGTTTGATATCCACATGGTTGAACAGGTGGAGGTGCATGAAACTCCAGTAACTCTGTACAGCGTCCCTATCAACCGGGTAGTATTCATCGAGGTTAAAAGTAACGACGTTATGAAAGCTCAATCCTTTTTCTTTATGCAGTCGTACCAATTCGCGGTAGAGGCTGATAGGAGTGGAGCCGGTGGCCAGACCCAATACACAGGTTTGGTTAACAGACTGTTTGGCTTCAATCAGTTTTGCTATTTCAGAAGCCGCAAACACAGACCCGTCTTTTGGTGTAGCAAAAATCTGGACTGGAATTTTTTCAAATGATTCAACCATAATTTGGAGTTTGTGATTTTGGTATTTGTATAAACGGTATTCCTGCTGCCGATCCCCTGGTGGTAGACCGATTTACAGGAAAGTAGCTTTTGAAAACTAACAATTCCGCTACTTAACAAAGCATTCTTTAGTTAGCACCGTAACTAAAAATATAATTTCCGCGCAGCCATTCTTTCCCGCCGCAAACATATCTTTTTTGCGACCATTATTATAGTTCAAAAATGAAATTGCGCAAACGAGTGCATTCGAAATCATAACTGGTAACATGGTCATTTCTTTTTCTCCGGTAAGTTATTATTGGCTGGGAAATCCGGCAAATGGAAATGGTGCACGTAAAATATTACCTTAGCCGGAACTTTCCGAAAATCAGCTGCCTAATGTTGTTCAGTGGACGGCCCAAGGTATTTATTGCCGGCTGCTTTGCTATCGGTGTTCAAAGCTTGGGCTTATCATTATAAAATAATTTTCTATGCAAAAGCCCATTCGGGTTGGCCTTGTTGGTTTTGGTATGGCTGCCAAAGTCATGCATTTTCCTTTTTTGACCACCAATAAAAACTATCATCTGGTGGCTGTCTTGGAAAGAAACAGGAGCGAAGCTGAACAACTGTTTCCGGGCATAAGAACAGAGCGAAGTATTGAATCGTTGGTGGCTGGAGATGATATTGACCTGGTAATTGTTACCACGCCGAACGAAACCCATTTCCCTTTTGCAGAAAAGGCGATACTGGCAGGCAAAGATGTGGTGGTGGAAAAGCCGTTTACTAACACTATTAATGAAGCCACCATATTAATAGAGCTTGCGAAACGCATGAATGTCGTACTCAGCGTTTATCAAAACAGGCGCTATGTGGCCGATTTTCTTACTGTCCGCGAAATACTTGACAAAAAATTACTTGGGGAAATAGTAGAATTTGAGGCCCATTACGACCGATACCGCTCCGGGGCAAAACCCAATGCCTGGAGGGAAGAAAACAAGCTGGGCAGCGGGGTGTTGTACGATCTTGGCAGCCACCTGCTGGACCAGGCGCTTGTGTTATTTGGGTTGCCCGAAGCCATAAGGGCAGAAGTGAAAATGCAACGGCCACATGCTAAAGCCGATGATTACTTTGATGTCGATTTATATTACCCCAATCACAAAGCAACACTCAAAGCCAGCATGCTGGTAAGGGAGCATGGCCCGCGGTATACCATCCACGGTACAAAGGGTTCATTTATTAAATATGGAGAAGATCCGCAGGAGGTGCTGTTAAAGACAGGGACACTACCGAACTCGGAAGACTGGGGCCGCGAAGCTGAAGAAAATTTTGGCTTAATACACACAGAAATGAACGGACAAATTGTGCGGCAAAGGTACCATTCATTGCAGGGCAGTTTTGGCTTATATTACGATAACCTTTACGAAACAATTGCAAACGGCGCTCCTTTAAAAGAAAGACCGGAGGATGGTTTCAATACGATTAAGCTGATTGAACTGGCACTTATCAGCAATAAGAAAAAGGCCACCGTTGCATGCACCGGCTTAATGACTCAGAATAGATGAGAAAGGCGTAACTAATTAGGGCGTTTTAATGGGTAAGCGCGGGCAGGTGAACCTCTGTTTGGCGATTTTTTTTATTCAATTTTTGAAAAACAAATGACCAATTGAACCGCCTTGCACCTTGATTTTTATAGAAAGCGGGACATACAGTACCGTAAGTATTTCATTTACGTAAAATTTTAGGTCAGGCAAATATTCAACAGTAACAAAATAGAAGCTGGCAGTGTTGATGAAAAGGGTGGCATAGCGGATTGATGCCCATAAAAAAAGCGTCCCTTTACGGAACGCATTTTTTTTAAATAGTAAAGGAATTAATGAGCCGTTGTTGCAGCAGCCTCAGCTGGAATTTCCTCCAGGTAGTCAGTACTGCAAAATCCTTCCTGACCATCAGTGTCGTGAATAAAATACCAGCCATTGAACATTTTCTTGATCAACTGCACTTTTGCACCATGCTCGGCTTTGCCCACAATCTCGTGCTCCGTGCCTGGCCCTTTGCGGATATTCAGGTTAGACGACTTGGTAGCCACCCGCATGAATATATGCTTGTCGGTAAGGTCTTCCACTTCCAGCATGTTATTTACGGACGTAACACCTTGGGTTGCCTGCAAGGCAGCCACTACTTTCCCTGCAGTTTCACCATCAGGAACGGTACCACTCACTGTAAGAACACCATTTTCCAGAGACGCTATTACGTCTGGCAGGTTAATGCCGGCAGCAGTTAATGCATCGGTATAGGGAGCCTGTACCTGCGCGTGGGCAGCTTCGGCTATTGTACTAAAAAGTCCCATGTTGTTTGAGTTTTTAAAGTGAAGATTAACGAGGTACCGCGGTGATTTTCGAACCAGAACTTTTTCCGGTCATTACCATTTTGTCTTTGGCAATCTCGTTGAGTTCGCTCGTTTCACCCGCGCCGCCTGTTGACGGCGTCATGGTCAATGTTTTGCCATCTTCTGTTAGGGTATAGGCACCTGTTTCACCGTTTGGAATACCGGTGATCATGTATTTGCCATCTTTGGTAAATTCCAGGGTGGCTTTGTCCATAATGTCTTTCTTGATAGAATCAGGCATTGCAGCCATTTGACCACCAGAGATATCTGTCATTTTCCATTTGTTGACGATGAGATCTTTAGGTTTTCCCTTGCAGGAAACGAAAGCCATGGCAGACATCAGCAGGATGCCCGAAAGAATGTGTTTTAATTTCATGATTGATTGATTTTTGGAAGGCCAAAGTAGGGATTATTGTGGCATAATCACAAAATAAGATATGGGGATAATAAAAGCTCTATAGAAGGTGGTTTCGGCCCGCGTAATTGTGGGGCACGACATCTGCATTATTATTTTCTGCAACTCCGCCTAATTGTAAAAAATCAATAGCCCTTTCTATTGAGGGCGACGTACCAAAGTATATTTATACTTTCCGGAAGCCCCGGTACAGACCATAATTGAATGCGAAACGACCCGGTTTAGCCGGGTCGTTTTTTACAAAATTCTATCACCAAAGACTGCAATTAAATCGGAGAGAGGTATTGTGCATAGGCATAACCTTCTTCGCCATCGGCAGTTTTAATTTTCCACCAGCTATCATCTGTTTTTTCCACCAGGGTTACTACTTCGTCATGGGCGGCTTTTCCAACAATTTCACCTTCTGTACTTGGGGTACTCCGGATGTTGAGATTGGACGCATCAGTTGTTACTTTAAGTTGGGCACCCGTCTCTGCCTTAATGTCGATATTCATCATCAGGTCATTGCTGGTCATACCTGGATCAATTTTGTCGTACAGCGCCCAAAGGGCATCATAGTCCGCAGTGGATTTGGCGGTGCCGCTAACATGCAACACGCCACCCTTTTCGGCTGTTGCCAAACCGGCCACGCCTAATGTTGTTGCTGAGCTGATTAATTCAGCATATTTATCTTGTAATGCCATAGTGTTTTTTTTAAGTTGTTTAAATTACTTTTTAATAACCAATTTGGAAGAAGCATCCAGCATTACTTTAGCGGAAGCCAGCATTTGCTTGATTTTCATGTTTTGTGCAGGGGTTACTTCGCCGTTAATAATTGCACCTTTTTCGGTAAAGCCAGCCAGGGTTACGCTTGCCATGTCTTTTAAACCATCTTTTACTTTTTGTTGTGTCGCCTCATCCAATAACGTCGTCATCGAAGCAGGCGGCGGTGGTGGCGGGGCAGCAACCGTTAAGTTGTTAACGACACTTTTCACGTCCGCGATTCCTTTGGCGGCAGTTTCGGCAGCAGCTTTCGTGGCTTCATCCTGTACTTCGCCGGTAAGCGTTGCTACCCCATCCGTTACACTAACCGTAACGCCTGGCGTCGATTTAAGGGCTTCAGCTACTTTTGTTTGAACGTCTGCATCTTTCGGTTTGCAGGAGGGGGCTACCATGGCGATGGTCGCAGTCAGCATAACCGCTGAGAAAAGGTTTTTTACCATTTTCATTTTATGTTGTTTTTGAATGAACAAAGTAGGGATATTAAATGGATTGAGCACCGAGCCTACCATTATTTATAAAAAAACCGGGTAACCTTTCATATCATTCAATATCATGCCAACAATATATTATGTGCCGGGCAGTTTTGGAGCGAAAAAATGCTGATTTTTAAATTATTCACAAGCAATCTCTCAGTGTTTAAAACTAAAATTTTTAGGTTTATCCAGACGGCTATATTTGCACGTTAGCGAAAAAATGAACTATGGCAGCAGAAAAACCAGGCATGTTTGAGTATAACGAGGACAGCATCCGCACCCTCGACTGGCAGGAGCATATACGCTTGCGCCCGGGCATGTACATCGGCAAACTCGGTGATGGTACCAGTCCTGACGATGGTATCTATGTACTGTTAAAAGAAGTACTTGATAACTGTATTGATGAGCACACGATGGGCTATGGCAAACACGTGGACGTAACCCTCAACAAAGGCCAGGTAACTATCCGGGATTATGGCCGTGGCATACCACTCGGCAAGGTGGTGGATGTGGTGAGTAAAATCAATACCGGTGCCAAATACGATAGCAAAGTTTTCCAGAAATCCGTTGGTTTGAATGGCGTTGGTACAAAAGCGGTGAATGCCTTGAGCAGTTATTTTAAAGTAATCAGCTTCCGTGATGGAAAACAAAAAACCGCTGAGTTTGAAAAGGGAATTTTAAAAATTGACAGTAAGGAAGCAAAAACAACGGATGATAATGGAACGGAAGTGTTCTTTATCCCTGACGAGAGCATTTTTAAAAACTACAATTATATCGGTGAATACCTGGAAAACCAGTTCTGGAATTATTGCTACCTCAATGCCGGCCTGGTTATTAATTTCAACAGCAAACGATTTATCAGTAAAAATGGTTTGTTGGACTTGTTACAGCGAAAAACCAATGCCGACGAACTGCGATACCCGATTATCCATTTAAAAGGGGAAGACATTGAAATTGCCCTGGCGCATAATAATGACTATGGCGAGGACATCTACAGTTTTGTAAATGGCCAGTTTACCACCCAGGGCGGCACGCACCAGCAAGCGTTCCGCGAGTGCTATGTAAAAACGATCCGCGATTTTTATAAGAAAGATTATGAAGCGGCAGATATCCGCCAGAGCATTGTGGCAGCGGTGAGTGTGCGGGTGCAGGAACCAGTTTTCGAGAGCCAGACAAAGACCAAGTTGGGAAGTACAGTAGTGTATGAGAATGGGCCCAGCATGAAAAATTTTATGCAGGAATTTCTAAGCAAGGAACTGGACAATTACCTGCATAAAAACCCGAAGATCGCTGACGAATTAAAGAAGCGTATCGACCAGAGCGAAAGAGAAAGGAAGGAATTGCAGGGCATCAAAAAACTAGCCAACGACCGGGCGAAAAAAGCCAACCTGCACAATAAGAAGCTGCGCGATTGCCATGTCCATTTCGACAGCGACCCTCCTTCCAAAAACAAGGAAGAATACATGGCGAAGCAATTTGAAAGCACCATCTTTATTACAGAGGGTGACAGTGCAAGTGGGAGTATCACCAAGAGCCGCAATGCGGATACGCAGGCGGTGTTCAGCCTGCGTGGTAAACCGTTGAATTGCTATGGCCTTACTAAAAAGATTGTGTATGAGAATGAAGAGTTTAACCTCTTGCAGCATGCTTTAAACATTGAAGATGGCATTGAGGGCCTGCGGTACAACCGCGTAATACTGGCTACTGATGCCGACGTGGATGGTATGCATATCCGGCTCCTGATCATGACTTTCTTCCTGCAGTTTTTTCCTGAGTTGGTAAAAAAAGGGCATCTCTATATTCTTGAAACCCCGCTGTTCCGGGTGCGCAACAAGCAGGAGACCATTTACTGTTATGACGAGGCGGCAAAACAGGCGGCGATGAGTAAGTTGGGTAAAAATCCAGAGGTAACACGATTTAAAGGCCTTGGTGAAATTTCGCCTGACGAGTTTGGAAAGTTTATCGGAACCGATATAAAATTGCAACCTGTATTGCTGGAAACGGGTGATCATATTCAAGGCTTGCTCGAATACTATATGGGTAAAAATACGATGGAACGCCAAGCCTTTATTATCGACAACCTTCGGGTGGAACTGGATTTGGCGGAGGAACTTGCGAATTAGAAATAGAACTGTAGCGGCCGGCTAACTAGCCTTCATTATCCATTATTAATTATTTATTATCAATTAAAAAAGTGATTCATTTAGTTTTTGAACAAGCAAATGTTGCTGCCCTGCAAAAGGCTATCGACCTGGATGAAAGCCTCCAGGGCGACATCATACAAATTAAAGATGATTTTGCCGTAGGCCCGCTGGGTAATATTTACCAGGGTGAAGGCATGGAAGCCCGTAAACAATGGTGGCGGGATGTATTGGCTGGCGGCGATTATGACGGCAAGGTAGATACCGGCGAAATAGACGATTTAAAAGCCGCTGCCGGGCTGGTGGGCACCTTGCGACGCGATGAGGAAGCCACGATCTGGATTTGGATGGCACAAAACAAACATGATGTGTGCAGCTATTATTGGCTGCTTCATTTTATGAAAGAATTCCAGGGCCGGGTGTTTGTGTTGTACATGAACAACCTGCCGTTTATTAATGAGAAAGGTGGCATTTTTTACCCGACGGGCTTGTTCCAGATCCTTCCCCGCGAATTTTTAAAGGCTAAAAAACTGGCGAGGCCGATAACAGCTTCCGAATTTGAAGTGGACCCCGACGAATGGAAGAAACTATGTGCCGATGGTAACGAGGTCAGACTGCTCGAAGGCGGAAAAAAACTAATTAGTTATGAGGTAGATTATTACGACAACCTGCTCAAAAAATACGTGCTGGGCGATTTTCAAAAAGCATCTAAAATTATATCCCAGTTTTTGAGTAAGGAGACAGAAAAAACAGGCGATGCTTTTCTTCTGTGGCGCCTGAAAGGATTGATTGAACAAAACGGATGGGAAGTAAAAGGCGAAGTGAAGAACATGAAAGACTTTGAATTGAAGAACCCGAACATGCCGTCTTTTAAGAAGAAAGCAGTGGTGGGTGAGGAGGAGGATGGGAATGGTTAAGATAATTCCCCTGAACAAAATTGGCAGTGACGAACGTGGAGCCACTTTCGTTTTTGATACAGAAAGAACAGGCCAGTTCATAATCGCTCACCGAAAGGCCGGCAGTGTCAATGGGAATCATTACCACACCGGCAAACACCATTATAAAATGCCTGAAAAGCTGGTGATGATGAGTGGTACGATAACCCTGGATTGGAAGGATATGAATAGCGAAGCTGCTGGCACAGAAACGGTTACAGGTCCGGCCGAAATATGGATACCACCCAATGTTTGGCATAAAGTAACTGCGATAACCGATTTTGTGATGCTGGAATTGAATGGGATGGATGCAGGAGTAGGGGATACAATGCGGTTGAACACGCATTGATAATTTACCAACAGATTGTGTGTACTTGTACTTTTACATATTTTACAAAAAATGAAATGAGTACTAGAGTTCCCTTTGTTCGGATTAGGCCAGGTTCTTTACAATAGAGAATACCGGGCAAGAGTGTTATCTCAAGAAATAAATTTTAGCTATTCACTATGCAAAAATATCTTTCACCCGAATATGATACAATCAAAAAAAGATTGGTTCAGGTGGGGATACGACAAATATTACTGGTGCTTTCCGTTCTGCTTTGGGGCTATGCTTTTATAACAAGTATAATTGTCAGCAGTCCTTTTTTTGCCGATTTGAGGAACAGGGTAGTGGGAGCAAGGCTTATGAAAGATGGCCTTAGCCCATACTTCTATATCTGGCATGTAAATATGCCCGTTCGGTATTACGATACTTTTGTCCAGCAGAATACGGTGTTTTCCAAATGCACATCTTCGCCAGCATTAAATTGGCTATTCACTTTTTTTTGCGATTTACCACAGTATCATATAAATATTTTTTGGTTTGCCATTCAATGGATGTGCATAGCCGCAATTGTATGGTGTGGTTGTAAACTGGCGGCAACACGAATGCAAAAGGTTTCGATATCGTTATTAGCTGCTTTTTTTTCATGCTCTGCCGGTATGAGACAGCATTTTTTCCAGGGTCAAATTTACCTGCTTGTACCTGCGTGTATCTTGCTCGCAATTGTATGTACTCCTCGAAAAATGAATCTGATATCTTGTCTGATATTCGGGGTATGTTTATCCTTGGTCGTTTTTGTAAGGCCAACGTATATTCTACTTGCAATCCCTTTTCTTTTCTATAAAAAATACCGTAGTGGACTTATTGCTTTTGGCTGCTTGTTGAGTGCCTACGCCATTTTTGCTTTTCAGAATAAAGTGCAATTGAAAAACTGGCAGGACTATACAATAGTAATGAAGTATTTTTCTACCCATTATACCTTTAAAACGGATACAATTGTGTTAGAAAAAGATGCGCTCCCTTATACGTCTGTAGAAGGCGTGCAGTTGGACTATCAGCCCCCAGCTTCCATGTTCGATTTGGGGGATGGCGATTCAGGCGAATTTTCTAATTACTTCCCCATCCATCAACGACTTTTTGGTACGCTACCTCCTTTTAAATTAATTGTTGTATTTCAGATTGTTGGTTTAATCGTAGGCGCTTTACTCATTTTATTAATCCTGCGAAAAAGAACAGGACAGGCATTCTTGGGAATAATGATCGTTTGTTGTTGTGTTGTTTGGGGGCTTGATTTTTTAATGCCGGTGCATAAGAGTTTGTACTATAATGTTTTTTTACTGCTGCCGGTAATTTTGCTACTAAGTTTAAATACAAAATTAACCCGGGCAGTAATGGGGCTTACCTTTTTAGGGTTGCTGTTAAATACCCACTCCGTAAAATTTCTAACAATGTCATATACCGTAGGCCAGTTGCTATTATTGGCTGCTTGTTTATTGCAGGTCTATGCTAATTTTTTTCAAACCAAATATGTAACTGGCAAAACAAAAACCTATTCGACTAACAAAAGAAGTACAACAAATGATTAAACTGTCGTATTACACTGATGGTTCAAAAAGACAGCTAGCATCACCCTGCGAATTGAAGCTGATTTTGTGCAAGCGTTTTGGTATCTGCGAATCCAGCTATTTTATTACTAACACTATGAAAAAACTAATATATGACCCCTGAAGAACAAGCACTTCAAAACACCAATAACGAAACCACCGGCGTAAGCGACCTGTACAAAGGCTGGTTCCTGGATTACGCATCCTACGTTATACTCGAACGTGCGGTGCCTGCTATGGAAGACGGTCTGAAACCGGTTCAGCGCCGCATACTGCATGCCATGAAGGAAATGGATGATGGCAGGTTCAACAAAGTGGCGAACATCGTCGGGCAGAGTATGCAATACCACCCACATGGAGATATGAGCATTTTTGATGCTATGGTGAATATGGGCCAGAAAGACCTGCTGATAGAAACACAGGGCAACTGGGGTGACGTGCGGACCGGCGATACCGCAGCGGCGCCCAGGTACATTGAGGCAAGATTGAGCAAACTGGCTTTAGAGATTGCATTTAACGCGAAGACCACGGACTGGGCCATGAGCTATGATGGAAGGAAAAAAGAACCGGTAACACTGCCCATGAAGTTTCCGCTCGTGCTGGCGCATGGAACGGAAGGCATCGCTGTAGGGCTAAGCACTAAGATTATGCCGCATAACTTTATTGAACTCTGCCAGGCCAGTATTAAATGGTTGCGAGGCAAAAACTTTGAATTGTACCCCGATTTTCTCACCGGTGGCCAGGTGGATGTCAGCAACTATAATGACGGTAAACGGGGAGGTAAAATACGGGTGCGGGCCAGGATAGAAGAGGTAGATAAAAAGACGCTGGTTATTAAAGACGTTCCCTTTGCAGTTACCACCACTTCCCTGATGGACAGCATTACCAAGGCCAATGACCAGGGTAAAATAAAGATTAAAAAAGTAACAGATGTAACCGCTGCAGAGGTAAATATTTATATAGAACTGGCCGCCGGCATTTCTCCCGATATAACCATTGATGCCTTGTATGCCTTTACCGATTGCGAAGTGAGCATCAGCCCCAATGCCTGCGTGATCCTGAACAACAAACCCGTTTTTGTAACGGTAAGCGAATTACTCAGGAACAGCACGGAACATACAAAATCCCTGCTCAAAAGGGAACTGGAAATAAAGCTGGATGAACTCAATGATAAATGGCATTATACCAGCCTGGAGAAGATCTTCTTCGAAGAAAAAATCTATAAGGAACTGGAACAGCGTCATGAAACCTGGGATAAAGTGATTGATGCGATAGATAAAGCATTTGATCCTTTTAAGAAAAAACTCCGCAGACCTGTTGAGAGAGATGATATATTGAAACTGACTGAAAAGCCCGTTCGCCGGATATATAAGCTGGATATCGACGACCTCAACAACCAGATTAAAGGCATTGAAGGGGACATCACCCAGGTAAATTTCGACCTCGAACACCTTACTGACTTTTCAGTAAGATATTTTGAAGAACTGATCCGGAAGTTTGGCAAGGGCAAGGAACGTAAAACAGAAATCAAACCTTTCGATACCATCCAGGCAAAGCATGTTGCGATTGCCAACACCAAAGTGTATATGAATCGGGCCGAGGGTTTTGTAGGAAGTGGTCTCAAAAAAGATGAACTCCTCGCAGAATGCACCGACCTTGATGATATCATTGTTTTTACTAAGGCTGGCAAGATGAAGATAGTTCGTGTGGCAGATAAAACCTTTGTGGGCAAGGATATTATTCATGCAGCGGTGTTTGAAAAAGGTGACGAACGCACCACCTACAATATGATATATGCTGATGGCAAGTCTGGTATCAGCTTTGTGAAGCGCTTTAATGTAACCGCTATTACCCGGGATAAGGAATATGATCTTACACAAGGCAATGAAAAAAGCCGGGTTAATTATTTTACTATAAATCCTAATGGCGAGGCTGAAAGTGTAAAGGTGATTCTAAGCCCGAATTGCAGTGCGAGGATTAAGGAGTTCGAATTTTATTTTGAAGAACTGGAAATTAAAGGCCGTAGCAGTAAGGGCAACCAACTTAGCAAATACCCGGTAAAGCAGGTAAAATTTAAAGAGGCTGGCCGCAGCACATTGGCTGGCCGCAAGCTTTGGTATGACGACCAGTTTGGCAGGCTGAATACCGATGAAAAGGGAATGTATCTGGGGATGTTTGAAGGCGATGATAAAATATTGGTGATCTACAGCAATGGCCAATACGAAATAGCCGACCAGGAGCTAACGCAACGTTTTGATGCAGACAATGTGGTGTTAATCGAAAGGTTCGACCAAAAGAAAATTGTTACGGCCGTTTACTACGACCACGATAAGTCGCAGTTTAATATCAAGCGGTTTAAAATTGAAACGCTGACGCTACAAACCAAGTTTAGCTTTATCAAAGAAGGAGCAGAAAACTACCTTGAATTAGTAACGACAGAGAGCGAGCCGGTTATCAGATTGCTGGTAGGCAAAAAGAGTGAAGCCAAAGAACAGATCATGAAAGTAACCGGATTTGTAGATGTGATGGGCTGGAAGGCAATTGGCACCAAGCTGGTAGACAAGAAACAGCTTACCATGGAATGGGTGGTGAAGGATAAGAAAGAGGTCGATGGCCAGACGTCGTTATTTTAGATAAAAAGCGAAAATGGCGGCTGTCAATACTTCCACTACGGTTTCTTTTTTCCAGGATATTCAATAGATTGCTACAATGACGAACGGCGAAATACTCATCTATAAAAACCAGGAAGGGAACATAAAAGTAGATATTCGCCTTGAGGAAGAAACTGTTTGGCTCACACAGGAACAGATCGCAATGCTGTTTGGCAAAGGCAGAAGTACCATCACCGAACATATTGGCAATGTATATGTGGAAGCAGAATTGGAGCCAACCGCAACTTGTCGGAAATTCCGACAAGTTCGCAAGGAAGGAAATCGGGAAGTAGACATAGAAATCGAATATTACAGTCTCGACGTCGTAATTTCCATTGGTTACCGCGTAAAATCACTGCAGGGAACACAATTTCGCATTTGGGCCACACAACGCTTGAAAGAGTATATCATTAAAGGATTTGCCTTAAATGATGATCGTTTTAAGAGTGGCAATTCAATGAATTATTTTGACGAACTGCAAGGTCGCATTCGTGACATACGCCTTTCCGAACGTTTTTTTTATAAGAAAGTAAAAGACATTTACACCACAAGTATTGATTACGATGCAAAAGACTCCAGGACGGTATCCTTTTTTAAAATAATACAAAACAAACTGCTTTGGGCAATCAGTCAGCAAACTGCAGCAGAATTGGTGTATCGTCGGGTAGATGCCAGTTTGCCCTTATTGGGTATGTTGTCCTATGATAAAAAAAATGATACCATTATCCAAAAGACGGATGTCAGTATTGCAAAAAATTACCTGAATGAAGATGAGATCAGACTATTGGATTCTTGTTGGAGCAGTACCTGGCATTTGCAGAAACGATGGCCCAGCAACGTACGCCTATATATATGTCAGATTTGATACAACGGTTAGACAGCATTTTGCAACTTAATGGCGGGGAATTATTGACAAATGCAGGAAAAATAAGTCACGAAAAAGCGGTAGAGAAATCAACAGGGGAATTTGAAAAATACAAATCGGTGCAACGAGGCCTACAAAAAGAACAAAGCTTAAAAGAGATTGAGGCAGATATTAAAAGGCTATCATAAACGCCGTAATTCGCCATCAAACAAGCCTATAAAGAAAACAGTAATCTCCAACCATGCTTCGATTTCTATCCAAAGTGGCATTTCTAACCAACCTTGCTTTTGCTTTGGTATTTGCCATGCACTGGATAAAGGGTATTGAAAAATGGGACCAGTCGCTTGTAAGCCATTTGGTAATTACTGCTTATTTTGTTGCCACAACTACCACCCTTGCAATAAACATTTGGACTTTGATACTGTTAATTCGCCGGAAGCAGGTTAATATTCCGAGGTGGCTGCAAGTGGCAAATGCGTTGTTTCTCATTCTTCAAATTATATATTTTCAATTCACATGATCAACAACATTCTTAAAGACAAGCCTACCAAACTGTTTTTGTTCATTACCGCATTTTTTGTTGCGAATGCGTTGATAGCCGAATGTATTGGCGGCAAAATTTTTTCCCTGGAAAAGCTTTTTGGATTTACGCCGGCAAATTTTTCACTGCTGGGGCAATCAGGACTTTCAATATCACTAACCTGCGGCGTATTGCTTTGGCCGCTGGAGTTTGTTATTACGGATATTGTAAATGAATACTATGGCCCCAAAGCTGTGCGGCGCATTTCCTATATCGCTATTGCGCTCATCTCTTATGCCTTTGTAATGTTTTATGCCGCCATGCATGTCGCGCCACCCGATTGGTGGATCAGTTCAAAAGTTCAGGACGGAGTTCCGGACATGCAAAAAAGTTTCGGCGCCGTTTTTGGCCAGGGCATTTGGATCATTTTAGGAAGCCTGGTAGCGTTTTTGGTAAGCCAGATTGTCGATGTAACAGTCTTTCATAAAATCAAAAAAATTACCGGGGAAAAACGAATCTGGTTAAGGGCTACCGGCTCCACACTCATCTCCCAGTTGATCGATAGTTTTATTGTACTAATCATTGCTTTTAAAATTGGGAGTGACTGGAGTTGGGGTAAAGTAGTGGCGATCGGTTTGGTGAACTATGCCTACAAATTTACGATGGCCATCATTCTTACACCGCTGATTATGTTTGCAGAAAAAAGGATTGAAAAATATGTGGGGCATGATGTAGCCGTCAAAATGAAACGGGCTGCCATGGGCCAGGAAACTGATGGGTTTGAAAACATTCCTGCTGCGGGCTAAAACCCAATGTCATTTAGTTCAATGCATGTGCCATAAGGCATATAAAACCCTTAGATCAGTACTTTTCTTTAATTAAATCTGCGACCACCTTATCAATTGGAAGGTGTACTGTAGCAGATGAAAAATCGTTCCAGTCAACAAAACGAAAACTCTCTGCCTCTTTCCTGGTTTCGTATGCCAGCATTTGATCGGCATCAAAAACAAATGGGGTCAGCCTGATCGGCGTTTTGATGGGCTCGACTGCTTTGGCAAAATAATAGATGGAAATAATCTGGTGCTCCGGGTTAAAGGCACTCATCTGGAAAAAATCGGTGGTGTAGATATGATCTCCCACTTCTATATTCAGGTCCATCTCTTCTTTAAATTCCCGTTTCAAACATTCTCTTGTGCCTTCGCCAAATTCCAGGCCGCCACCCGGAAACTTGGTAAAATAATGGTCCCTGATTAATTCATCGCTTACCAACACCTGCCGCTGTTCATTGACCAGTATACCATACACCCGGATATTGAATAATGCCATAGTTATTTTTTAAAGAATGGAGTTAAAGCGCAAATCTAAGAACGCTATCCAACGCTTTTGTTACAAAGTTTTTAGGTATTCTATCACCGCATTGCGATCGGTATCTGATAGTTGATCGCCAAAATAATGGCCGCTGTTACTGTAGCCTTTAAGCGTGGTGTTATAGGTAGATTTTGTGTACTGCTTGTCTTTCTGCTCGTATTTCCAGCCTACTTTATCGTAGTCATATTCCTGCCGGTCAAAATTTCTGCTCCAGTATATGGGGCGGAGTTTACTGTTCAATAGTGTTTCCAGGTTGGGCACCGAAGCATTGTGCAGGTAAGGCGCTGTACACCATACGCCATCGAGCGGTGGGGCGATGTAACCTTTAAACGGTACCAGGTCTGCAGGCCGCTCGCCGGTAGTAAACCAACTTTTTTTAAACCATTGTAAAAACGTCGGTGTGCTATAATTGCTCAGTACCAACATAGAATCAGTTTTGATAATATGAGACGGCACAAGCAGGTTGGGGTAAGAGGGTTTGTCGCCATATTCACCATGGCACCTACTGCAATTTTCAGTAAACACTGCCTTTCCCTGTAAAGCCAGTTGTTCGTTTACGGGTTTTGGAAATTTGGGTGCCTTAAGACTGTACAGATATGCCAGTACATCTGAAAAATGGGTAAGCACTTCGGCGCTTTCCGCAGTATCGCTAACTGTAAGAAGGTTGGAGGCCATCAGGAACCTGGGGAAATCACCACGCCCGAAACCACTGTAAAACATTGCATTCTTTTTCTTAAGCAGCCACCAGGCGGGTACATCAGTCGGTATCAGGTCGGGCGGAATATCGAGTTGTTCTTTCTCGATCCATTGAAAAGTAGCAGGATTACGGTGGGCAGCTAATATCGCAGTAAGGCGGTCGGCAACATTAACGCCTTTGCTTTCGGCCACGAGATAAGGGTTTGAGGCTTTCGCAGCCCGGATCAACGCCATAGATGCTTCCTTCTTTTTGGGCCCAGCCGCTCTTACCGCCATTTCCAAAATGCCCATCGTTGCATCCTGCGGCATGGTGTAGTCACTCAAAGAATTCCCCAACCCAATAACCAGGCTGTCTCCAAACTTCTGTGCATGACAATACAAACAGTTCGGCGATACCACCTGTTCACCATTGGGCGAATTTACTACGGTATAATTGAAAGGCGTTGTTGCATTGACCCCGGTGCGCTTGAGGTAATTCTCCTTTTCCTTCATGCCGCTCATTTTGAAGAAGCTAAATGGAATACCACTTTTCAGATAATCGCCTTCAACCAGGTAGCGATACCCTATTTCTGCATTACCGGGATATTGTTGTTGCGCCGGAACAGACACCAAATCGTTGGATGTTTCTTTATCCATAGCCGCTTTTTTATTAAAGCAGGCCACTACAAAAATGGTGATCAACAAAGTGCTAATAATTTTTACTTTTTTCATGTTTTTTCAGCGTGTGATTTTTTTTGATGCCTGCACCTGTCGCTACAGTATTTTATCTCCTGCCACACCTTTTCCCACTTTTTACGCCAGGTAAATGGCCGGTGGCAGCCAATACAAATCTTCTCGGGCAAGTCTGCCTTTTGCTTCATTTTTGCCATGGCAAAATAACGCCTGATTGCTTGAAATAGTTGAGACAACCAGGCACCAGGCAAGTGGTAATTAGGAAATAGCGAGTTGGCGGAGAAGGGTTGACTGGATCCATGATTAATTTTTGTTCCTGGAAATGAGACGATTACCGAAGTGTTTGAAGTAGCAGCCAATCTGTAAACCAGCCACATCGTCACGCATGCATACCTTTGCATGTCTTTGTGACCACGAAAGGCCAAATGGCATTATCATTGTCAATGGCTTACCACGCTAACAACATGGAAGACAAGCTGATTTTATTTACCAAAACGATTTTCAATGGAGTTTAATCTTGATAAAATGTTTACAAGGCAGGAAGAAGATATAGATTTTATGCCCATCATCCCGATCAATGAGGGTGAGGATGCAGACAAGGACCTCGTGTACCCGGACGAACTACCCCTTTTACCATTACGAAATACAGTTTTATTTCCTGGGGTTGTGATCCCAATTACAGTAGGTAGAGACAAGAGTATTAAGGCTGTAAATGAGGCTTACAAAACTGATAATAAGTTAGTTGGCGTGGTTGCCCAAAAAGAAAGTTCGGTCGAAGAACCACTGATCAGCGATCTGGAAAATGTAGGAACCGTGGCCAAGATCATCAAGTTGATCAAAATGCCGGATGGCGGCACCACCATTATCATCCAGGGAAAACGCAAGTTTGAGTTATTGAGTATCACCTCTGAAGATCCATTTTTTAAAGCTAGCATTGCCTATAAGCCGGAAGACGAAATGCCCAAGGATCAGGAGTTTGAAGCCCATGTTAGCAATATCAAAGAATTGGCGGCCCAGATAATCCAGCTCAGCCCCAATATTCCAAGCGAGGCCTCCATCATTCTGAAAAATATTGAGAACGCTTCTTTCCTGATTCACTTTGTGAGCGGTAACCTCAATTGTGAACTTAAAGAAAAACAAGCCCTGCTGGAAACACAGGATATCCGTAAAAGAGCTGAAGAACTGCTGATCTTATTGGAACGCGAACTACAGTTTGCTGAGTTAAAAAACCAGGTGACCAATAAAACCCGGACTGAAATAGACAAGCAACAGAAAGAATATTTTCTGCAACAACAACTCAAGAGCATCAAGGAAGAACTGGGGAGCGACAATGTAGCCGAGATTAAGCAGATGCAGAAGAAGGCGGAAGAAAAGAAATGGCCAGAAGCTGCGAAAGCCATGTTTAAGCAAGGCATAGAAAAGCTGGAAAGAATGCATCCCAGCACACCAGATTACAGCGTGGTATACAATCACCTAGACCTGTTGCTGGATCTGCCCTGGGATGAAAATACCGTAGACAGCTACGATCTTAAAAACGCCAAGAAAGTGTTGGATGCCGATCATTATGGCATGCAAAAAATAAAGGAACGTATTCTCGAATACCTCGCCGTCCTCAAGTTGAAGGGAGATATGAAAAGCCCCATTCTCTGTTTTGTGGGGCCTCCCGGCATTGGCAAAACTTCATTAGGCCGCAGTATCGCTGCCGCAATTGGCCGCAAATACGTAAGGCAAAGCCTGGGTGGTTTGCACGATGAAAGTGAGATCCGCGGTCACCGTAAAACGTATATCGGCGCCATGCCGGGCCGTATTATCCAGTCGATCCGAAAGGCGAAGACCAGTAACCCGGTGATGATTTTGGATGAGATTGATAAAGTGGGCAGCGACCACCGCACAGATCCCTCGAGTGCCTTACTTGAAGTGCTGGACCCGGAGCAAAACAGCGCATTTTACGACAACTACCTGGAACTGGAGTACGATCTCAGCAAGGTCTTATTTATCGCTACCGCAAACAATATCAACAATATTCAACCAGCGCTCAGGGATCGCCTCGAGATCATTGACCTGAGCGGTTATGCAATAGAGGAAAAAGTGGAAATAGCCAAACGGCACCTGATACCTAAGCAGCAGGAAGCACACGGTTTAAAAAAAGTGAATATCAAAATACCAGATTCGGTATTAGAAAAATTGATCGAGAATTATACCCGGGAAAGCGGCGTGAGAGAACTGGATCGCCAACTCGCAAGCGTGATGCGCTACGAAGCCAAGGAATATGTGATTAATGGGAAAGTAAAGCCTACGGTCACCAGCATCGACGTAACTAAAATACTAGGCCTGCCACGCTACAGCAACGATCTCTACAAAACATCCAATATGCCCGGTGTGGCCGTGGGGCTTGCCTGGACCTATGTGGGCGGCGATATCCTGTTTATCGAAAGCTCCCTGAGCGATGGCAAGGGAGAATTACAACTGACCGGTAACCTGGGACAGGTGATGAAAGAAAGTGCCAGCACAGCGCTTACTTACTTAAAAAGCAATGCAAAGAAAATAGGGGTGGATGCTGACCTCTTTGGCAAAAAAAATATCCACGTACACGTACCCGAAGGGGCTACCCCAAAAGACGGTCCCAGTGCGGGCATCACCATGCTGTCAGCACTTACCAGCGCCTTCACTGGCAGAAAAATAAAACCTTACCTGGCAATGACCGGCGAGATCACATTGCGGGGGCAGGTATTGCCGGTAGGAGGGATTAAGGAAAAAGTATTGGCAGCGAAACGCAGCGGTCTCAAAGAGATCATCATGTGCTGGCAAAACGAAAAAGATGTTAAAGAAATTGACCCTCGATTTATAAAAGGTATGGAATTTCATTATGTAAAAACCATGCAGCAGGTACTTGACCTGGCATTGATTTAAAGAATGGATAGCGCTCCAAAAATCCTCCCGTAGCAAATGGGAGGATTTTTTGTGCAAACAATATTGTGGCCCCGCTTTTGCAAAGTCGAAACTGCTCAGACTACTTGGGTGAATGACTGCACAATATCCCGAACTGGCGGGGGACAGCCTGGGTCGAAGAAATAGTAAGGGGGTGGGAAAAGCCTAGCGGAAATCGGGGAAACCTGTACAAATTAACTTGACCTGAAGTTATTATTATTTGAAAATTGTCGATGTAAAAAAACACCCGAAAATGACCAACGAATATTTCATTACTCTCATCGCTTCTATAGCCGGCGCTATATTTGTAACCCTCATCATCGCTATTGTTATCACGAGGTTGGTTATGCTTCGCAAATATGAACCAAAGGCTTCCTTCGTAGCCCTTCAGGACGAATTCAATAAACTGCAGGTAGAACACGCATCTTTGAATTCACGGGCTGAAATGCTACTGCAACAGGATGCTGCAGCTCATGCGCTTGCAAAAGAAAGACTGGACGAAAGCCAGCTGCTTAGCACCAATTTAGCCACAGCGAGCCAGCGAGTGCAAAACCTAGACCAACACGCCTCGGACCTGGCGGAACAGCTGAAAGATTATAGGGCAAAATGGGAGATAAGTGCGAAGGAGTCCATCGAGAAAGGAAATAACCTGCACAGGCTAAAAGCCGAACAGGAAGCGCAGGCGGAACGGTTTCTGCTGCAGGAAGCCACTCTTCAGAACATGGAAGCAAAAATGGCTAAAACCTTTGAATTGCTGGCCGGTCAAACACTCGATTCAAAAACCAATTCGTTTAAAGAAACGCAGGCTGCTGAATTTACCCATTTACTGGCCCCGTTGAAACAAGAATTGACCGATCTCAAATTAAAACTCAATGAAACACATACCAACGCATCGGCAGAACGCAACACCCTTTTTGGCCAGGTAAAAGAAATGATTGGGCAAACAAAGCAATTAAGCGAACAGGCCGATAACCTCACGAAAGCATTAAAGGGACAGGCCAAACAGCAGGGCGATTGGGGAGAATGGATTCTCGAAAGTATCCTCGAATACAGTGGCCTGTCAAAAGACAGGGAGTACTTTTTACAGCACAACGAAAAAAATGAAGGCGGAAGTAATATTCGTCCTGATGTATTGGTTAAATATCCTGACAACCGATATATGGTAATCGATAGTAAGGTAACATTGGTTGGTTACGAAAGGCTGGTGGCCAGTACCGAAAAGGACGAACAACAGATGCTACTTGCGGCATTGGTGCGCCATTTGAAAGCGCATATCGACGGGCTGAGTAGTAAACAATATCAGCAAAAGAAGGATGCATTGGATTTTGTAGTCATGTTTGTGCCGCTGGAAGGTGCCTATATTGCTGCCATGCAGTTTGAGCCTGATCTTTGGAAATACGCCTATGATAAACGCATATTTTTATTAAGTCCCACGAACCTCGTGGCCGCTTTAAAACTGGTGCATAACATGTGGCAAAAGGATGCTATCAACAAAAATGCAGAAGATATTGCTGCCCGCGCCGCACTGATGTACGACAAGTTGGTGGGCTTTTTGGAAGTGTTCGAAAAGGTTGGAAAAAATATTGAACAAGCCGGTGCCGCATTCACTGATGCGCGTAAAAAATTAACAGCCGGAAAAGGAAACCTCATCATTCAGGCCGAGCAAATGAACCAACTTCAAAAACGCCAGGCTTCCGACAAACAGTTACCTGAGAAATTGGTCGATGATGCAATATTTGAAAATGGCGGTAGCATTAAACAATTACAATAGGTCAAAAAAAATTGTAACAAAGTCTCCCTGCCATCATTTCAAGTTTAATCAGGCTTTAGTTTTCCCCAATATTTATTAGCTGACGCCTATACATCTGCACGGTATTTTCCAGCCCAAGGTACAATGCGTCACAAATCAACGCGTGCCCGATAGATACTTCATCCAGCAATGGAATTTGTTGGCTAAAAAATTTAAGATTGTGGAGATCTAAATCGTGGCCAGCATTGAGGCCAAGACCGAGTTCCGAAGCCCGGTTGGCAGCAACGACATAAGGTTTGATTGCCTCGTCACGATTCTCTGCGGCAAATTTGTGGGCATAAGCTTCAGTATACAGTTCAATGCGATCGGCGCCCGTAGCGGCAGCACCTTCTACCATAGCTATTACCGGGTCAACGAAAATACTGGTACGGATTCCGGCCTCTTTGAACAGGCTGATCATTTCCGCCAGGTACCCTTTATTGGAGATCGTATCCCAGCCATGATTGCTGGTGATCTGGCCCAAAACGTCGGGCACTAACGTGACCTGTGCCGGCTTTGCCAATAATACCAGGTCAACAAATTTTTGTTCCCTGCAATTACCTTCAATATTCAATTCGGTGCTCAGTATTGTGGTCAAGGCCAGCACATCACGGTAGCGTATATGGCGCTCGTCCGGTCGCGGGTGCACCGTGATTCCATCCGCTCCAAACATCTCGATATCGAGGGCCGTTTTAACCACATCCGGGTTGTTGCCGCCCCGGCTATTCCGAAGGGTGGCTATCTTATTAATATTTACCGAAAGTTTCGTCATGTTTCTCTTTTTGAGTCGTCAATTTCAGGGGTGCAAGTTCCAGAGTTAACAAGTTCACGGGTTCCATAAATTCGTAAGTACAAGAATTGGTCGGTTCACACCTAAAGAGTAGCGGCCTAAAAAACTTGTGAACTTGTAAACCCGTGAACCCAAAAACCTTCCTATTTGATCAATTGAATAACCCGCTTCACATCCTTGTACTCGAACATACGCACAAATTTCAGCGCCAAATTTACCATGAATCCCGGCTTAATAATGCCGCTTGCCAAAGATGTTACGGTATTGTCGATGCCATTGATATAATTAGTCCTCGCTGAGCCTTGAATCGCAGATAGCGCAACTGCGTTTGCCCATGAAGCCTTGCGTGCTGACACAATGCTAAAGTTAATCACGGCATCTTCTTTTTTATTGGTGATATCCCTTATAAAACGCAGCGGCCACCACACTTTCGTCAGTTTATCCTGTACTTCACCCACCAGCGAACTGATGGTGTCGTTGATGAGATCGAAATCCGCCTGCATAACCAGGATGTCGCCATCAGGACATGTTTCGGCGGCAGCAATAGCCAGGTCAAGATTGATATGTGTGTTCACTCCCAGTATTAAATGCTGGATCACAGTAAGGCGATCCGCAGATGCAGTAAAAGCAGCTTGCCAACCTTTGCTCACAGGCTGGTTTTTCTCCCAGGCGTCAAAAGCATCTATGTACCGCTTGGCAAAAATTACATCCAGCCGTTCCATACGCTCAGCGCTACCAAAAGTCTTTTGTGCTATTCCCTGCTGCACTGCCAGCGTCATACTGCGATATAATGCTGCAAAATAACCCAGCCTTGAAGGTGCATTTTCACACCTAAGAACAATGGCATCCAGCCGGTCCAGCACTTCCTGTATGGTAGTCATAGCAATTTGCGATTTATCATTTCGGATTTACGATTTCAAATTTCAGCTACTTCCTGGGGATCTGAATATGAATTTAATAAGCTGCATTGTACCAAAACAGTTAAGAGCGGTAATAGTAGTCAAAATCTAAACCCTAAATTTCTAAACCTCTAAATTGCTTGCTCTTATTTCTCCAGCCATTTTTTTAAGCCATTTCTGTTCTTCCTTGCAGAAGAATCGGCTGTCTTCGGCACTGGTCACCCAATGTTTCGCATTTGGAAATAAAATGAGTTTAGAGGGTATTTAAACGGTACAGAATATGCCAGTTTTCAATAACGTTGCTCAATGGTATTCGAAAATCCTGTTCACCCGCTGTAACCAAAATGGGTGTTTTAAAGTTGGCTGCAAGCCTCATGGGGTTTTGCTCTTTAAAGGTTTTGGTTTGCATCCACGGCGTGCCGCCATTCATCAGTTCCCGCTCATAAAAGCCATCACTGGTGCCCCACCGGCTTTCGCTATTTGCAAGCCGCCTCACCGCCTTGCTGTTGGTGATCTTCCTCGGTTTGCCACTCCCATCTGCAGCGGTTATGCAGAGGTCACTACTTTGTTCCTTTTCATCGTATGAAGGATCGGTAATGGCGAATACAACCCATTTGCCGTGCGGACTGATCGCAGGCGCGCCTACCCGTTTCATCAGCTACATGCTTTCGAGGGTTAATGGTATCTTGTTTTGCGATAAGGTTTGACCAGTAAGTTTGACGGTTAGCAGTAGCAGGAGTTTCTTCATAGTTTTCAGTACATTTTTTTTATTTTGTTTACAAGCAATTGAGTACGGGTAGAGCAGCATTGGCCTAGCGGTTCCTCCGGTTATTTCGGGGCTCCGTTCCTGTGCAGTACCATCATTGAGCTAATCATTTCATTAATTTAAACTCCCGTAGAGTAAGCGAATCCTGATAAAATTGGAGCATCGTAAAATGCCTTACAAGCCAAATTTCCCGAAATGCCGCGGGCAAGCAGCCCTGTCAGTTGGGGTCATATTTCAATAATTTTCACAATCAGCAAACCTGTTATGATCGCCACGGCAAAACTCATCAGGGTTCCTATTAAAATATACTCCGCTTCCTTCCTGCCATCGGCACCTTTGGTATCATTAAAACGCAAAATGGATTTGGCCGTGATTAGCAGGCCGATACCAGCAAAATTGCTACTGATAATAAATGTGTATACCAGCAGTCTTTCAAAAATACCGATCCATTTTCCAGCATCGGCCAGGGAGTTTTTCTGGTGTTCAAATCCTTTCATGGCGTCGAGCCGCCATTTTTGTGTACTTAGCCCGATAAGCATAGAAAAGGGCCAGGTCAGTAAAAAATACCCCATCAAGACTGGCCATAGCTTTTCATCGTTCATTAGTTGGGTTAGCCAGTCTTTAAAACCATCAAAATCCATCCGCACTACAAACCATATCACAATTAGAACTGCGATATGCAGGGCCTGGTCCAATACAAAATAGAGCGTTTTATTTTCGCGTTCCAACTTCCACCAGTCTATGAAAAAATGGGTAACTGCCACTGCCAGGGCCCAATACCATTGGCTCCATACTGCATTAAAAAGATAGAACAACGCGCCATGGATAAGACAATGCATATAGAGCATCCAGCTCTTTGCCTTAAATCGTAGCTTGTGTTGTACCATCCTTTTGTTCTGAAAAAGAAAGTCGCCCAGCAGATGAGCACAGATCCATTTGGTAAGTAGCATAATATAAAAAAAACTTAAAAGAAAAAATGAGAAACTAATGTAAGATTAATGGAGGGTAAAACTACCCGTCTCGCGAACTACTTTACCCATTCCCGTTTTATAGGGATAGAATTAATGAAGGTCTTTATCCAGCTGAAGTTTCAAACCGATTTAAAATGGCTTGTACAACGGGCCATGCAGCTGCTTTTAACCGCTGCTGAACAGCACTTTGATGGATGCGTAATTTTTTTGCGGCGGCCTGCTGCGTACTTCCCAGTAGTATTTCCACAACTGCTTCAGATTGCTGAATGGTCCAACGATCGAGCAGGTAGTTGAGTGTTACACAGTGCACATCCCATTCAGCATTCCATATTACGCTGTCGCTTTCAATCGCGAGCATTAGTTTTTTCTTTTTCAGTTCTTCCATATTGCGGCCACTGTGTTGAAAAGCCGATCCGTCGCTGGTAAGGCTTTTACCAGTAGAAAATGTCCTATTTCCTAGTCCTATCGAAATGCGGATACCAAAGCCCTTAGCCTTGATCATTGCAATAATTAGCAGGGACGCCTGTAAAACCAGTTCCTTTTTTTGGGCGGAGAAGCCCTGCAAGCTATCGCCCTGGAATATTTCGGGTTTAAAATCGGGAAGAAAAATGGTAGCCTTTGCGGTAGCCGCAGTCATTGCTGCGAGTAGTTTTTTCCGCTTCGCACCTGCCACACCAGATGACCCGATAATATCGCCGGTGATCACTGCAATGAGTTTGGGAACAGCCATTGGTTTAAATTTTAAGCCCAAATATACTACTTATAATTATCAGGTTTAAACCTGATAATAGGTAATTATCAGGTTTTAACCTGATAATGGGTAATTATAAGGTTTTAACCTGATAATGGGTAATTATAAGGGTAAAACCTGATAATTAATGGGGTAGCAAGTTCGTGTCAAATGCTATATATTGAAGTTTTTTTAATTGCAGCATGGCCGTAAATAGTAAATAAAATAGCATGGTAACCGGCGGAAATCTTTAGACTAGATCACGATAGCTGCAACGTATAGAAGCCGCGGTTCATGCATCTCACAAAGAAGCCCGATCCAAAATTGGCCGGGCTCTCAAAAGAAACAAAGATATTAAATTTATTATTGTACCCGCCGCACCCTGAAAGTGCTTGCAATAGCGTGTACGCCGCTGCTGCTGTTAATGGTACCGGCGAAAGCGCCTTCAATAAACTGGCCTGCCGTACCATACTGGGTAAGGGTTACCACGATAGGCGCAGGAAATGTTGTAGAATCAATTCCGTTGGCAGAAAAACTGGTAAGATTGTGTGTGCCGGCAACAGTGGCCGGGCCGGAAAAACTAAAGTTAATTCTTGTAGTACTGCTGTTTGGTATCTTGAACCCACTGATATAAGTAGTGCCCGACGATGTGCCATTTGCGCCTGAAGCGTACGCAACGGTAGAATCCGGGGGATTGGTCAAGGAATAATTAGTGCCGTCAACGGTGTAGTTAATAAAGTTTAGGATGGCAGTACCGCAAGCTGAAACAATGCCGGCATTTACCGTAGTATTGCTAAGGGCCAAAGTAACAGGGGCACCTTCCTGCAGGTTGGCAAGGTCGATGGCGAAAATGCTGGCCGTTACAGCGCCGCTGCAATTAATAACCCGGATCTTGAAATTACCACCTGTGTCCGTATGGCTACGGTATACGATATTATTAATCGTTAAATAGGCATAGCCGTTAGTAACAATGGCATTGCTGCAGTCCAGTACTTTACCTGTTACTTCCAACAACTGCGCCGGGCTAATGGTTACGGCGATGATGCCGAGATTGGCAGCAGCACTGTAAGGTCCAATGCTCTGGGTGTAAGTAATGCCGTTGCATTCACCGAGTAATTGTAGGGTAAGGGTTTGGTTCTTTGGAATTTTTCCACTCACCTTACCCAGGCTATCGGTGATGCCATAACCAGCGGATGGGTTAGTGGCTATAGTAATTATTTTTACTGTTTTATGTACCAGGGGATTGCCGTTCTGGTCTACAAATTTTACCTGAAAATCAACCACACCATAAGGATAATCGCAGTTCCAGAAAGAGAAGTGTTTTACTTTGCCTACATAGCTATTGCCTGTTTTAGTAGCCAGTCCATCCTCTTTCCAAAGACCCGTGCCTTCATCAAAATACCATAGTGGAATGGTTGCCGGAGCAGCGCTCGCAGCTGCCGGGAAACTTAGGGTAGCTTCGGCGGCTGTTGCGATCTGTAGCTTTTCGCCGGCAGCGCTTTCGAGCTCTACCGCCATCATACCATAGCTTTCCAGTGCAGCAAGAGTATTATCGGTCTGGATGCCAAAAAGATTGCCTGGCATCTCGCGCAGGGTACTTGCGTTAGCCGGATCAAGGTAGGCGGCATAAACGTTGATGGTGCCAGTGAAAGCTGAACCGGAAGCGGCTTTTACTACGCCATTTGCAGGCAGGCTTACGGAAGCTGTCCCGACCGCAACCGTTCCGCCAGCTGCGGCATCAATGGTGCCCACCAAGGTTTTGGGGATGAGTTGAATACGAACAAAATTGCTTTCTGAAGCAGAATAAAACAACGAACGCGAACCAGTGAAATAGCCAGCCTTGGTCACTTTTACCAGGCCACCGTTTTGATTTACAATCACTCCGTCGAAGCGAAAAAAGCCATACTTATCCGAGGTAGCGCTGGCTGCGCCCACTGTCACCTGGGCATTGGCCGCGGGTCCGCCATTTTCGTCATATACCTGCCCCTGGATGGTGGCTGTAATTGTTTTTTCATAAGGTGCCTGGATAAAGCCGTTGCTTTCTGTGCTGATTTCTTTCTGGCAGCCATTCAATAAAATGGCGGCAAACAATACCAGCAACTTCGATGTAAAACAGGGGGTCTTGAATTTCATAAGTAAAATACTTGGTGAAAAGTAATGGTTATCGTCCTTAAGAGCCAAACCGGCTCTTGCTTGTTGCCCCGAACATCTTTTTTTCTTTGGAATGATGGTTTGATAGTTCACTACCGAAAGGCTGGAATTGCAGATAATATCAGGTAGTTATGCGAGCTATTTGATTAATTTGCCCCCGGCCCGACAACCTTTTATTCCCAAATTTTGTTTACCAAGTATGGCCTATAAGTCCCTGGAAGCATGTCTCACCGATCTGGAAGCGAACGGCCATCTGGTACGAGTGAAGGAGGAGGTGGAACCATATTTGGAAATGGCTGCGATACACCTACGTGTGTACGAAGCGAAAGGACCAGCATTGCTGTTTGAAAATGTAAAAGGTTCACGGTTTCGGGCGGCTTCAAACATTTTTGGATCGTTAGAAAGAAGTAAGTTCATTTTCCGGCATACTTTCGAAAAAGTGCAGCGGCTTATCGCATTGCGCAACGACCCGATAAAAGCCATCAGACACCCGATTGATAATTTCAGTTCAGGAATAGCTGCATTAAAAGCCATCCCGCTGAAGAACCCGCTGAGCAAGCCTGTTTTGTTTGAGCAAATAAAGATCAGCGACCTGCCACTGATTCACCATTGGCCCATGGACGGTGGTGCTTTTGTAACGCTGCCACAGGTATATAGCGAGGACATGGATCAGCCAGGCATTATGCATGCGAACCTGGGTATGTACCGTATACAACTTACAGGTAATGATTATGTAATGAACGAGGAGATTGGTCTGCACTACCAGCTTCATCGCGGCATTGGGGTGCACCAGACTAAGGCAAATAAAAACGGACTGCCATTAAAAGTAAGCTGCTTTGTGGGGGGGCCACCATCGCATTCATTATCGGCTGTCATGCCCTTGCCCGAAGGCATCAGCGAAATGACTTTCGCAGGCATATTAGGAGGAAGACGTTTCCGCTATACTTATGAAGATGGTTTCGCTATCAGTACCGACGCTGATTTTGTGATTACGGGCGAAGTCTATCCTGGAGAGAATAAACCAGAAGGTCCCTTTGGTGATCATCTCGGTTACTACAGTTTAAAACATCCGTTTCCACTGATGCGGGTGCACAAAGTATATGCAAAGAAAAACGCGATCTGGCCCTTCACAGTGGTAGGCCGGCCGCCGCAGGAAGATACCAGTTTTGGGGAACTGATCCATGAACTTACAGGGGCAGCCATACCGCAGGAAATTCCGGGGCTGAAAGAGGTACACGCGGTGGATGCTGCTGGCGTACACCCCTTATTGCTGGCCGTTGGTAGCGAGCGATACACGCCTTACATGCCTGCCAAACAACCGGCTGAGATATTAACCATTGCCAACCATATATTAGGCAAGGGGCAACTGAGCCTGGCCAAATTTCTATTTATTACAGCAGATGATGGCAATAAACTCTCCGCTCAAAACGTGGAAGCGTTCATGGTGCACCTCCTGCAACGGATAGATCTTACAAGAGATGTCCATTTTTACACTAACACGACCATTGATACACTTGATTACAGCGGCACCGGCCTTAACACCGGAAGTAAAGTGGTGTTTGCCGCCTACGGCGAAATAAAAAGAATACTGGCAACACAACCTCCCACGCAGTTGAAAAACCTTTCGGGCTTTGAACGGGCAAAGCTGGCGATGCCCGGTGTTGTGGCACTTCAAACAAAGCCTTTTACTACCTACGAAGCGGCAAAAAATGAATTAATAGCGCTGGATGCACAATTGAGAAATTATGTGGATGATCTTCAGGAACTGCCATTTATTATTATTTGTGATGATAGCCAATTTACAGCAGAAAACCTGCATAACTATTTATGGGTAACCTATACCCGTTGCAACCCCAGCCACGATATTTACGGTATTGATAGTTTTACAGAATATAAGCACTGGGGTTGCCGCGGACCATTGATAATCGATGCCCGCATCAAACCGCACCATGCGCCTCCGGTAGGAAAAGACCCAACTGTAGATGGGAGGATTGACAGGCTTTTTGAAAAGGGTGGGAGCCTTTATGGTATATAACGTTCAAGGTCCAGGGTTCATTGTTCAAGGCTTTTGTTATTGGTAAAGGTTTGGGGTCGTTACCAATTTGGGTGCAGTCCCGACAGGTATAATATCCAGTCTTACTCCGTACCTATAGCTCTTAGAGCAAGTCTTAAATCTTGAACCATCTTCCCTGTTCTTTGAACCTTCTTCCTTTACTCGACCACTAGCCCTGCCAGCAGTCCTTCGTTAAAAAATTGGTCGCTTTCCGTTTTTGCAAGCGATAATATTTCCTGCATGGTTTTTTGATCTGGCCCACCCAGTTTGGTAGCGTTGATGATGGCTTGTTTTTCTTGCGATTTTGTAGTGACCATCAGGGCTTCCGTAAGTACTTCGATTTGGAGGCCGCTGTCTTTTAATTTTCCCAGGTCGGCAATCATCCAGCTAAGGGCATAAAAATTATTGGCATTCAGCAAGATGGTATTTTGAAGCTTTCCTTTTGCGGGCATTTTGTTAAAAGCGGAACCCGTGATTTCTTTGGTTAGGTATTTTCTTTGGGCAGCGGTTGGCTTGCCCCCTGCTTTCAGCTGAAACAACCCCTGAAAACACTGCGGGTAAATGCTTAACCAACGAAGCTGGCGCCTTAGTTCATGCACATCGTCTTCCACATTGTCGAAATTAATTTTATTGGTGGCAATGGATTCTATGATCCCCTCGATGATTTTGCCGTATTGTTTTTTGATGGCAGCGGCATCTTCCGCCTCATCCAGCCAGTCGGCTTTTTTAAGTTTGGAAGCGATCTTCATCATTCGTTTGTCGTCGTTCCTGATCCAACCTTCGGCCGCCAGCACTGCATTAAGCGCTGCTATTTTTTCTTCCGTTTTTTCCTGAAGATATGTTTTTACGGCTGCAGGTATTTTTTTAACGGTCTTTAATTCTTTTTGAAAACAATCATAATAATCCACTTCGCCCAACATGTCTTCGAGCAATTTAAAGTGTACTTTTTGTTTACCAAATATTTTCTTATTGTGTATTTTTTCATACATCCGCGCCAGCGCTTCCAGCATAAATATGGGTGTGCGTGCACCCTGCTCATAAAGCAGTTTCGCCGGGTTGTCTGAAGCACTGGCTTTGTCAAGCAAGGGTTGTAACTGTTGTAAGTAGAAATTAAACCGCTGGAGGCCTGGAGCTGATGATACTTTGGTCATGGCAATTTTTTTTGAGTGGAGAAAGGTAGCAACAATTTATCAGCCGGATAATTCTTTCAATTCTGTAGGGCCCAACTCAACGGGGTGGTGTGGCCATAATGATCACAAGGCTGGGGTTTTCTCCCCCGGTTTATCGGGGACTTTCTTTTTTTAACAAAACCCGGCCACCCAATCCCGGTAGTTTCGCAGCCTGAATTACACCTACCAGGCATTCTATCTAATAAACTTTTAGCATGATTCAACAGAAAAAGGCAGGAGTTATCGTGTTTTTCGCTCTAACAGGCATTGTGTGTCTGGCTTTACATTCTTCAACGGGCATTTCCGAAAGGCAATCTTCGGCAATTCAGCGCAATTTGAACTACGGTTCGGCTGCCAGGCCCGACATCGTAACATCGCTATACAATGAATTACGGGTTACTGGTATCGGGCTTTCGCTATCCACTTTCAAAAATGCGTATACGGGTTATTGCAGGCTGAGAGCCAGTGGTAAACTAAAAAAGGCCATCCTGACCATTGCGGATATGGGCCAGCCCTCGTGTAGAAAGAGGCTATACATTATTGATATGGCAGCGCAAAAGCTGTTGGTAAATACACTGGTGGCCCATGGCCGCAATTCAGGTGATGTGCAGGCCACGGCATTTTCCAATACGCCGGAATCCCTGCAAAGCAGTTTAGGCTTTTATGTAACTGGGGTTACTTATACGGGAACGAATTGCTATTCGTTACGGCTTAAGGGGCAGGAACAAGGCTTTAACGACCAGGCCGAAAGCCGCTCCATTGTGATGCATGGTGCAGCGTATGTAAATCAAGAAATGGCGAGTAAAACTGGCCGTATTGGTCGTAGCTGGGGATGCCCCGCTGTATCTATGGCAGAACATACGGCCATTATAGATCTGATTAAAGATGGCAGTTGTTTGTTTGTATTTGCCCCGCAGAAAAATTATGCGATGCAATCGACATATCTGTCGGGCAATTCCCAGACTAGCACGCTATAATTTCATCTTAGTTTAGTCCGCCGGTAACGTCGGTAATGATGCGCCAAAGTTGCCTCACGTGCGAAAATTTTTACCTTCAGAATCCCATCCATTCCCGTTGGCTTCAGCCAACGGTGGCAATTCGCAGATCAGCACTATATAATATCATCTGAATGTAGCCCGGCAATAACGCCGCTAATGGTTCGCCAGATTTACTCCAAGTGCGCGAAAAACGGTATAGCCTCTCAAATAACCTTACCCTTCCACTTCCCACTTTTCATATAAATAAACGACAGGCTAAACAGTGTAAGCCAGTAGATCCATTCGCTCATCCACCCAATTGTGATGGACCAGTTGCGGTATTCCAGCGTGTACCAAACATAAGTGCAGTACAGTGTGATAGCGGCAATTTCTATCAAAAGGTTCATGCGGCTGTTACCGGTGCCGATTACAGCGTTTACCCATACCGTACCCACGGCCATGCCCACCAGAGCAGTTGATACAATTCGCAGAACCGGTATGGCATGGTTTACAAACGCATCGCCCTGTCCATAAATGGAGAGAAATAGGCGCGGAAAACAATTGATTAAAATAAAAACACCGACAGCAAAGATCACACTCAGCCACATGATTTTTTTAATGAGTTCATCTACGCGATCGTGCAGCCCCTGACCAATTACATTGCTGACCATGGTATTGGTAGTGGCGGCAAACGCCCAGCAGCCACAACCAAAAATGCCAAAAATGTTGCGCATTGTATTGCTCACTGCAAGATCGAGACTGCCGTGGTGCTCTATCAATATGTAAAAAAACTCCCATGCCATAATACTAAACACAAACTGAAAGATCAGCGGGCCGCTTTGTTGCAGGATCAGGTTGAAGGTTTTCTTTTCAAAACCGAAATTCTTAGACAACTGCAGCTGGCTTCCAATGCCTTTAAAATAAATTACTGCAAATACTACGATCATCCCTGTGGCTTCGGCAATAACGCTGGCTACAGCTGCGCCGTTAAAGCCCATGGCCGGGAAACCAAACTTGCCGTAAATCAGCAGGTAATCAAGCGCAATATTCATGATGGTTTCTGCTAGTGTACCCGCTATCAGGTAGCGGCTGTTGTTGGTGCCCACCAGCAGTGCATTGCGCATTTGATAGATGTACAAAAAAAGAATGCCCCAGATACGGATCTTTAAAAACCCGATGGCCATGTTTTGCCGCTCCAAGTTATGGATACTATGCCGCAGCAGCCAGGGTGCAATGGTGTACGTAACGATAATCCCCACAACGGCAAGGCATAGCGATAGCCGCAGTCCATGGTTAAACAACTTGCTGATTTCGTCTATTTTATTTTCACCGGCACGGCGGCTAATCAGTGCCTGCAACCCATTATTAAGACCGTGTCCCACAACTGCAAAAATGAGGTAGAAAACACCCGTGATACCGGCAACAGCCAGCGTCTCTTCACCCAGCCGACCAAGGAATATATTGTTGGTAACAAAGTTGATTTGGGGCACCAGGATAGCAGCGGCTATTGGCAACGCAATGCTGATAATTTGTCTGTTGGTGATCTGTAGCCGAAAATCTGGAGTACTGGTCATAGCCATGATGCGACGAAAATAGTTTTATCGCCGCATGTAACAAGGGTGAAGGTTCAAGGTAGGAACCAAGGTTAAAGCGCCAATATTTAGGTTTTGCCGGCAATATCTATCAGCCCGGGTACACATTATTTTACAGATTCCTTATCGATAGGGTACCCTAAACCAGATCGACAGGCAGTGTTACCACACCTGCGGTCTTTAAAATTGTACCAGTGCCCTAATTACAATGATAATGTCGACATGGCATTTTCCAGATGATTTCCTTATTTTGCAATCAACATGGTTCAACGTATTGTAGATATCAAAACAGAAGGCTTGTCGGCTTTTGACAAAGAAACCCGGAGCCTCACAGTATGCCTGGAGTATTGCAGCATGGTCATTGCACTGGTGGATAAAAATAATAAGCATTGGGTATCGGTGGAAGTGCTTCAATGCAGTGAAGAAGATATGGAGGATATTGACGAATTGCTGGTACAGTTAAAGCAACAAAGCTCCCTGCTTAATTATAGCGGCCTGGAAGCGAAAATATTTATCCGCACGCCCAATGCTATTCCCGTACCATCAGCACTGGCGGAAGATTCGAAAAAATTGTTGCAACTTCAGCTTGGGTTACAAAAAACGGATATCGTTATTAACGAGCGGGTTAACGATGAAATTACGCTTGCCCTCAAAACCAATGGCGACTGGATGGAGCCTTTCACCGGCTTATTTCCTGGTGCTACTTTTCATACTTCACTGGGAGGTTTGATTAACCAGACACTGAACGAAAGTAGGATTCATGTATCACCGATTTTGCAGACTGTTTTCTCCAATGGCCTCGTGGAAGTGGTGCTGGCAAAAAACAACCAGCTGCTAATTGCGAAATGTTTCCGGTTCAATACAGTGGAAGATATGAACTATCAATTACTCAATATCTGCAGGCAGTTAAATACCAGCCCCGCCGAAGTTGCCCTACGGGTGCAGGGATTGGTGGCCGAAGGTTCCCCATTGCACCAGTCGTTGTTAAAATATTTTGCAGACGTGCAGTTTACTAACGCCGCAACGGCCGATTGGGGTGTTCAGTTTAAAAGCATTCCTGACCACTATTTTACATCACTAATTAATGTAACATGAGGATCATTTCGGGTAAGTTTGGTGGACGGAAAATTCATCCGCCATCCAATATGCCCTATACAAGACCCACCACCGATATCGCAAAGGAGGGACTGTTTAACATCTTACAAAACCAGATTGACCTGGATAATATCAGAACGCTGGATCTCTTCGGTGGCACAGGTTCCATTACCTATGAGCTGGCGAGTAGGGGAGCTGAAGAAATGGTAATTGTGGAGAAAGACAACAAGATGTTCGACTTCATAAAAAAGAATATTGAAGACCTTAAAATAGAGAATTGTAAACTCATCAAAAGTGATGTGTTCCGGTTCCTGGAGAACTGCAGCGATAATTTTGATTTTATTTTTGCCGGCCCTCCCTATGCGCTGGAAACGATCGACGAATTGCCAAAAATCATCATAGAAAAAAAACTTATAGCACCCGGCGGGCTTTTTGTACTGGAGCATACGCCCAGAAATTTTTACGAAGATTACACCGGCTATCTCAAACACAGGAATTACGGAAGTACCATCTTTTCATTCTTTGGAAACGCAGAAAATTAGGAAATGTGGGAAATGTGGAAGTGTGGAAATGGAGAACGCTGAAAATTTAAGTTTTCAAACTGATCTGCTATTTTTCATTCCGAATAATGCAGAGGCTTCGAGTAGACGAACTAGTGAACAGGTGACCTTGTGAACTTAAGAACTACCACCACTCACGCTTATGAACAAAACGGAAATACGAAACCAACACCTTGCTAAACGAATGGCTTTGAGCCAGCAACAGATGCACCAGCACCTGGCCATGATGCTACATCATTTCCAACAACTTTCTTTCGCAAAAGCAGGGTATGTATTGAGCTATTTCCCGATTACAAAACGTAAAGAAGTA
Organism: Chitinophagaceae bacterium; assembly: GCA_039925965.1. Lineage (GTDB taxonomy): Bacteria > Bacteroidota > Bacteroidia > Chitinophagales > Chitinophagaceae > JAZKFT01. The sequence goes on along the minus strand of JBDSXW010000017.1, from coordinate 152,624 downwards.
ATGCCTCAATACTTTGCGGAATCGCTTCAGGACAATTTTCCAAACATCCGGTTTTGTTTTCCAAAAACTGATTTTCTCACCTGCAGTATGGAGGCCATTGCAGATGATGAAGACATGGAAACAGCGGTTAACACCTTTGGACTAACCGAACCGGTTAATGGAAAAATTGTAGCTCCGGAATTACTGGATATTATCTTTGTGCCATTGGCAGGGTTCGACAGCAAAGGGTTTAGGGTAGGCTATGGTAAGGGCTTTTACGATCGGTTTATTCCCCGGTGCAGAGAAGATGTAGCGACAATCGGTCTGTCGTTTTTCGAAGCGGTAGATGAAATTACCGACACCCATGAATTTGATGTACCTTTAAAATATTGCATCACCCCGCAGCAGTTATATGAATTTTAATTTTTACCTGGTCAAGTCTTTCCGCATTCTGTTGTTTCCCTTCTCGTTGATTGTTTGGCTGTGGGTCTCCATTCGAAACTGGATGTTTGATAAAGGTTATTTCAAAGCTGCCACATTTAACATGCCGCTGATCTGCGTAGGTAACATCTCTGTTGGCGGTACCGGCAAGAGCCCGATGGTAGAATATATAATTCGCATGCTGCAGCCTGAGTTTAAAATCGCCACGTTAAGCCGCGGCTACAAACGCAAAACGAAGGGATATGCGCTGGCAAATGCCAACACAACAGCCCTGGAAATCGGCGATGAGCCAATGCAGTTTCATCTCAAGTTCCCGGATCTGCCGGTAGCGGTTGGCGAAGAAAGAATGGAGGCTATACCCCAGTTGCTCCATGATGAACCTGGCACGCAGGTGATCATACTGGATGATGCTTTCCAGCACAGGCGGGTAAAGGCAGGGTATAATATGGTGTTGACCGATTGCAACAATTTGTACACCCAGGATTGGTTCCTGCCTACGGGCGACCTTCGCGACAACCGCAGCAGCGCCGACCGGGCCGACATCCTGATCGTGACAAAATGCGCGGAAGATTTTAGCGTAACAGATAAAAGAGAAACGATTGACAAACTGAAGCCGACCCCAACGCAGCATGTATTCTTCAGCACTATCAGTTATGGGGTGCCGTATCATGTAAACACCCGGGAAACATTTTACCTCCATGAGCATTGCGAAGTGTTATTGGTATGCGGCATTGCCAACCCCAGGCCCCTGAAGCAATACCTGGAAAAACAAACGGCAACCTACCTGGAGAAAACTTATAACGATCACCATATCTTTTCCATTGACGACCTCAATGAGATCAAAGACAGGTTTAGCAAACTGGATGGCCTTCAAAACATTATTCTGACGACCGAAAAGGACGCGGTCAGATTGCTGAAATTTGAAAAAGAGTTGGCCGACATGCCACTCTACGTGTTGCCCATCGAACATAAAATATTATTTAACGAAGCACAAAAATTACAATCACTCATCCGGGATTTTATAGTAAAATTCAAGATGTAATTCACAGCCACAAAGGCACCAAAGCACGAAGAAACATTAAGAAGTGAAGTAAGAAAAACTTACAGGAATAATCCAACGCATACATTACCAAAAAAGTCTTTGTGCTTCTTTCTGCCTTCGTGCCTTAGTGGCGAAAAACTAAACAACAAACATGAAAAAAGAAAAACATAAACACCGCAAACACAGCACACAATCACTAAGCGGTATGCTCGATATTACCCGTAGCGGACTCGGGTTCGTAATCACCAGCGATGGTGAAGGCGATATTATCGTAAGGCCTCAGGATTTCAACCAGGGCTTTCACGGTGACACCGTAGAAGTAGCCGTAACAAGAGAAGGATTTAATGGTAAAAAACGCGAAGGCCGCGTCTTGCGGGTCATTAAGCGCCGCCAGTCTGAATATATTGGCACGCTTAAGTTTACGAAAGGCTTACTGCTTTTTATTCCTTCGGGAGAAAAGCCCATGCCCTATTTCGAACTGGGTACTGTGCCAATGAGAGAGATTGACGAAGACACCAAAGTAGTGGTGCGGATGACCGATTGGCCACCGAAGAATCGCCGCCCCAAAGGCGAGCTGATGGAAGTATTGAATGCCGATGCAGTGAACGATATTGCGATGAAAGAAATACTGCTGGAAAAAGGATTTACCCTGGAGTTTAGCGACGAAGCCATGGAAGTGGCCCATCGGTTAAATGATGTGATCAGCGAGAAGGAAATCAAGCGCAGAAAGGATTGCAGGGACCTGCTCACCTTTACCATTGACCCTGCCGATGCCAAGGATTTTGATGACGCCATCAGTTTTAAAGTGCTGCCAAATGGTGGGTACGAAATCGGCGTACATATCGCCGATGTGAGCCATTTTGTGGAAGAAGAAACGATCCTGGATGAAGAAGCCTACGATCGTGCTACCAGCGTTTACCTGCCCGACCGTGTAAATCCGATGCTGCCCGAAAGGATCAGTAACGAGCTATGTTCGCTGCGGCCGCACGAAGACAAATGCACTTTTTCAGTTATTTTTAAAATGACAGAGAAAGGCGAAGTGAAAGACCATTGGATCGGGCGTACAGTGATTCACAGCAACCATCGCTTCAGTTATGAAGATGTGCAGCAAATCATTGAATTAAAGACAGGTTTGCATGATAAAGAGATCCTGATCCTGAATGACATCAGCCAGAAGCTAAGGAAGAAGCGTTTTAAAAATGGCGCTATCAATTTCAGCAGCCAGGAAGTGCGGTTTAAGCTTGATGAAAAAGGGCACCCGATCGGTATTATAATTAAAGAAAGTAAGGAAGCCCATCAATTGATTGAAGAGCTCATGCTACTCGCCAATCGTTATGTGGCTGAGCGTGTAGGCAAGGTGATGGTTAAAGACAAACCGATCCCTTTTCCGTATCGCATACACGATACACCCAGCGAGGAAAAGCTGGTGCCGTTTATGGCATTTGCCACTAAGTTTGGTTACAAATTCGATCTCAATAAGCCCGAGACGATAGCCGATTCGTTTAATAAAATGTTGGCTGACGCTAAAGGCACGCCGCAGCAGCATGTGCTGGAACAGCTCGGAATCCGTACCATGGCCAAAGCCATTTATACCACCGAAAATATTGGTCATTACGGTTTGGGTTTTGAACACTATTGTCACTTCACATCGCCGATCCGCCGCTATCCAGATATTATGGTGCACCGCATTCTACAGGAAATACTCGATGGCAAAACGCCGGTAGATAAAAAGATGGAGCAGAAATGCAAACACAGCAGCGAAAGGGAGCGGGCCGCCATGGAAGCCGAGCGTGCTGCCAACAAATACAAACAGGTAGAATTTATGATGGATAAGCTGGGAGAGGAGTTTGATGCCGTGATCACGGGTGTTTCTTCTTTTGGTTTTTGGGCCGAAACAGTGGAGCATAAATGCGAAGGATTAATCAGTATGACCGACCTGCAAAACCACGATGACTTCAGGCTGGTGGAAACTGACTACCAACTCGTGGGCATGCGGAGTGGCCGCAAGTTCCGCATCGGCGACCAGGTGAGCATTAAGGTAGTGAGTGGCAACCTGAGCAAACGCCAACTGGATTACGAATGGCTGCCACAAAGGGTGGCGGGATTTGTAGCAGATAGCTTAAATCCGAAGCAAGAGCCAAAATCAGAAAAGCCAGAGAAGAAATCGGCCCTTGGTAAAACAGCTGCTGGCAAAGCCGGATCTAAATTTATTCCTGCCGAAAAAACAGCGAAGAAAAAGAAGCCATAAACGGTAGTCTCCTCACGGAGAAAGCTGTTTGCAAACCTATAAGGTCTATTTCGAACGTTGACTGTACTGCATGTTTGATTAGACCTTATAGGTTTTAAGGAGCAACCTCCCTCCAAAAGCATACCAACAATCTTCATGAAAATTATCGGCCCATTCTCCCAAATCATCACTCTACAAAACCTGCCACTAAAAGGCCCTTTGCAGGATAACCAACTGGAGATTATTGAGGATGCAGCCGTATTAATCAACGATGGCAAGATAGTCGAAACAGGCAAACTGCAATCCCTCCAAACCCAATACCCGCTGGCCTTTACAGAGATGATTGAAGAGCCAATGGTCCTACTACCGGGTTTCATCGACAGCCATACCCATATCTGTTTTGGCGGCAACCGCAGCCTCGATTACGCCATGCGCAACGCGGGCAAACCCTATCTCGAAATAGCCCTAGCCGGCGGTGGCATCTGGAGCAGCGTGCAAATGACGAGGGCTGCGAGCGAAGGCGAATTGCTGCTTGGCCTAATGAGCCGCATCGACCGCCATGTGAAGGAAGGCATCACCACCATTGAAATAAAAAGCGGCTATGGCCTGAATATGGAAGCGGAATTAAAAATGCTTCGCACCATCCAACTGGCGCAGGAGCATACTGCCGCAACGCTGGTACCCACCTGCCTTGCAGCGCATATTAAACCAAAAGATTTTAATGGTAACGAACAAGAATATCTTGAATGGATTCTCAATGACTTACTGCCCCAACTACAAGCTGAAAAGCTTACTAACCGGGTTGATATTTTTATTGAAGAAACTGCATTCCCGAAAAACCTGTCTGTTTCTTTTTTAAATAAGGCTGCGGAATTAGGTTTTCAAATAACCGTTCATGCCGACCAGTTTACAGCAGGAAGTAGCCTGGTGGCTGTAGCCTGTAAAGCCGTATCCGCCGATCACCTGGAAGCAAGTGGCGAGGCAGAAATAAAAGCCCTGGCTGGCAGCCAAACGGTGGCCACTGTTTTGCCAGGTGCGTCGATTGGGTTGGGCATGCATTTTGCGCCAGCCCGGAAATTACTGGACGCTGGATGCTGCATTGCCATTGCCAGCGACTGGAACCCCGGCTCTGCGCCACAAGGCGATTTGCTGATCCAGGCCGCCATCCTGGGCGCCTTTGAAAAACTGACTGCCGCTGAAGTGTTTGCAGGTCTCACGTTCCGGGCTGCCCGTGCTTTGCGGCTGGACGATAGGGGTATTATCGCCCATAACTACCGGGCTGATCTGCAAGCATACCCCTCTGCCAACTACCGCGATATTTTGTACCAACAGGGCAGGCTGAAACCGGCGAAAGTTTGGATTGCCGGTGAGAAGGTTTAATGGATAATTATTTAATGGATAATTGTGTAATGGATAATTGATAATTTTAGTAAGGTTTATCTAAAAATGACCACTGACCTATTGACCTTATTAACCCCGAACTAATGGCAACCTACCAACCACCCCAACCCTGGCAGGGAAGAAATGATGGAGACGAAGCAGCTGTTCAAAGATGGCACCAGGCCATCAACCTGATCAATGCGGACGAATTAACCAATCAACCAATTAACCAATCAACTAAAATCGCCCTCATTGGTTTTTGCAGTGATGAAGGCGTTCGCCGCAACCACGGGAGGGTAGGGGCTAAAAATGCACCGGCAGCCATACGAAAAGCTTGCAGCAATTTCCCGGTTCATTTTGATAAAATAGTCCTGTACGACGCTGGTGATGTGACTTGCGATGACGGTCACCTGGAAGCCGCTCAGGTGCTGCTGGGCGAAAAAATTTATGCGCTTATCAGCCATAAATTTTTCCCGATCGTCTTGGGCGGCGGGCATGAAGTGGCTTATGCCAATTTCAGCGGTATCCAGCAGCGACTAAAACCCAAAGCCAGCTTCGGTGTCATCAATTTCGACGCGCATTTTGACCTCAGGTATGTGGATGATAATGTGGGCGCAACCTCAGGAACCGGGTTTTGGCAAATGGCACAGATGGTTAAAAATCAACAATCCAACTTTGAATACCTGGCCATCGGCATCCAGCAATGCAGCAACACCAAAAAACTATTTGAAACGGCGGAGGATATCGAAGCATTACATGTGCTGGCCGAAGAGTTTACCAACGATCAACTGGAACATTTGCTCCACCTGATCAACGGTGTATTGCACGCTTCTTCCATGGTGCAGCTCAGCATTGATATGGATGTGTTCACTGCCGCTAATTCGCCGGGCGTAAGTGCACCATCCTTCAATGGCATTCCACCCAACTCCATGTTTAAACGTTTGCTGCGACATATTGTATTTAGCGGAAAGCTGGCTTCAATAGATATTGCGGAGGTTAACCCCTTGTATGATGTAGATAATCGTACCTCGCGTCTGGCAGCTTCTTTTATTTTTGATATTGTACAGGCTTTGGAAAGAGGGTAGCCCCGGCGAAATATTCTCTGTATTTTAGTACATTCGATTTATGAAAGTGTTAGTAATTACGACCAAAGACAATACAGAGTTTAAGTTTGTCTCCAACCTCTTAAAAAAGTTGGGTGTGGGATCGGCTCCAATAAGTTTAGATGAACTTGAAGATATTGGCCTGGCCGATCTCATGCAAAATGTAGATAAATCTTAAAAAGCCAGCCGTACAGAAATAATGAAAAAGTTGTCGCACTGATGAAAGTTGAAATCAACCAATAAACTAATCAACCAATCACCCTTCCATCTCCATCATTTTCTCAAATGCCTCTTCATATAATTTCTGCGCCGCGGCGAACTCTTTTATAGCAGCCACGTGATCCTGTTCAATCTTTAAAAATTTGTTACGGTCGCCGTAAATATCCGGATCGGATAATTGCCCTTCCAGCCTCGCTTTGCGGTCGCCGGCGGCATTCATATCAGCTTCTGTTTTTTCAAACAATTTCTTCTGCTTCTGGTACTCCTTCTGGGCATCTTTGTTGATCGCTTCCGCCTTTGGTGCAACGGGTGCCTGTTCTTTTGGTTTGGCCACTTCTTCCTTTTTCTTCGAACCTTGATCCTTGCTCCCTGAACCTTGATCCTTGTTGCTTGCAGCTTGCATCGCCATCCGCTCTTTCCACTCTACCCATTCGCCATAAGTACCCCTGAATTCTTTGATCTCTCCATCTACAATCTCCCAGATCTTATTGGCGGCCTTGCTGATGAAATACCGGTCGTGACTAACTAAGATGATGGTGCCATCGTATTTATTCAGCGATTCTACCAATAGTTCTACCGAATGGATATCCAGGTGGTTTGTAGGTTCATCCAATATCAAAAAGTTAGCCTTACTCACGATAGTTTTTGCCAGGGCCACACGGGCCTTTTCACCACCACTCAGGATCTTAATCTTTTTCTCTACATCATCACCGCTAAATAGAAACGCACCCAACAGGCTGCGATATTCCAGCTCCGTTTTACCCGCGCCGCTGCCATTCATTTCGTCAATAATAGTATTGGTCATGGTGAGTGATTCCAGCTGGTGCTGGGCGTAAAAACTTTCCACCACATTATGCCCCCACTCGCGTTCGCCGCCATCAAAGGGTTCGGTGCCGCCCACTATGCGGAGCAGGGTACTTTTTCCTTTACCATTTGCACCGATCAGGGCTATCTTATCGCCTCTCTCGATCTCCGCATTACCATTGGTTAAAATATGTAAGTCGCCAAACGATTTCCTGATATTCTTAAGATTGCACAACACTTTTCCCGGCTCTTTACCAACGCTAAAGTTGATGCGCATATTCGGGCGCTCCAGGTTGGTATCTTCAATGCGATCCACTTTGTCGAGCAATTTCTGCACACTCTGGGCGGCAGCGGCCTTACTGGCCTTGGCTTTAAAGCGTTCGATAAACCGTTCCTGCTGCCGGATATAATCCTGCTGGTTTTCAAAAGCCCGTTTCTGCATTTCTATGCGGATCGCTTTTTCCTGTTCGTAATAGCTGTAGTTGCCGATGTACATATGGAGTTGCTTCTGGTAGAGCTCCACAATGCGGTTCACCATGCGGTCGAGGAAGAACTTATCATGGCTCACAATGACCACGCTACCCTTGTAATTGAGCAGGTATTTCTCCAGCCACTCAATACTCGGAAGATCCAGATGGTTGGTCGGTTCATCCAATAGTAGTACATCCGGGTTTTGTAAAATCATCTTGGCCAGCAACACGCGCATACGCCAGCCGCCACTGAATTGTTTGTAGGGTTTGCCCAGGTCTTTGTCAGCAAAGCCCAGGCCATGCAACACTTCTTCGGCTTTGTATTGGATATCAAAACCATCATTCACCTCTATCTCATGCAGCACATCCATGTAGCGGTTCAGCATTTTTTCATCTTCTTTGCTTTCCAGCAATTTTTCCAATTCGTGCTGTTCACGCTGAAGGGCCATCACTTTTTCAAATGCCTCCATCGCCACTTCGGTGATGCTGCTGTTGGTGTCAAAACTCAGCAGATCCTGGTGCAGGTAGCCGATTGTGGTCTCCCGGCTTTTCTCAACCGTACCCACGCTTGGGCTAAACTGCCCTACCAAAACCTTTAAGAGTGTTGATTTTCCCGTTCCATTATAACCTATCAAACCGATCCGTTCGCCTGGGTTCAGGTGCCAGGTAGCACCTTCCACAATCACCCGTGCCCCAAATTCAAACGTCACATTATTCATTCCTAACAGCATAGTCGTATATTATTTTCGTCCGGGCAAAACCGGTTGTTGTTTGCAGATCCATGTTTTTCAGGACGTTACATGACCCAAAAATTGCTGCGAAACTAAGTATCAGCACCCAGTTCTAAGCCAATAAAAATTCGAGGGGTATTTTATGAGACGGATTGTTTTAAAAAATTACAAAATATGATGGGCGTTTCCCGCCGAAAACCCCCGTAATGCTACGGGGCAGGCAGGCGGGCCGTGCTTTCCACTCCAAGTCCTCGTCCGCATACACACAGCCTGGCTTCGCATATCCGGCATTTAGCGGCGGCCTGTGGGCTTTCCGTTCCAATCACTAACGCTTCAACTCATTTATACATTGCTGAAAATCAACGGTAGCTGCAGACACTAATCATTATTATCTATAGTCTGAAAAACGTAATACCCCGAATGGGAATGTCAAAATCTTAAATACCATTTACAGATAACATTCATTGACTTTATGACCTATTGACCAAATGACCAACCCGCAATTTTGATCGTTTGGCTACTATGTTAATATCCGTTCGTATCCGCCCAATCCGCTCCATCTGCGTTTCCGTCAATCCCCAACCATCACAAATTTCCCCAATGCTTAAACGCCTATTTTTGCCAAAACAAAGAATCTTATGAAAAAAGGATTATTAGCCTTATTGGTACTAGGCGGCGGTTTTGCAGTGTACTGGTTTTTTATCCGTGAAAAGCCCGCCCCATCCGGCCCGCCTCCCAAACCACTTGATATTACAACCAACACTTCTGCCTTCTCCGGTAGTTTTGATAAAATGCTCAACACCTATTATGTGCTGCGGGATGCCTTTGTAAAAAGTGACCCAGGCACGGTAGATATTGTGGCTTCACAGTTTCGCTTTGATGTAGACACCCTGAATGTAAAGGAGCTAAAGGCAGACCCTGCGATCATCAGTACCGCACAAAACCTGAAAGAATCGGTTTCGGCCGAAATACAGGCCATGTTGAAAACACCGGGGATTGAGGATAAGCGCAAATCCTTTCAGATTGTCTCGGATGCGATTTATGACCTGATACGAACTGTAAAATTCGATAAAGGCATGGTGTACCAGTTGCATTGCCCGATGGCATTTAACAACGCCGGGGCCAACTGGCTCAGCAACAAAGATGAAGTAATCAATCCCTATTTCGGCGATAAAATGCTCCATTGCGGTGAAGCCATTGACAGCCTTGATTTCAGACCGCCACCACCGCCGCCGGCACAATAGCAATTTACGATTTACGATTTCGGATGTACGATTTTCTCCCATGGTAGAATTGTGAAATAAGAGGATCGCTGACCAAATCAAAAAGACGAAAAAATCATTACACGCCCATGCGACAGTTACCCAAAGCCGAACTGCATTTACACCTGGATTGTTCGTTAAGTTATGATGTGGTTTCGGCTATTGATCCATTGGTGACAAGGGAGCAATATGAGGTGGCTTTTATCGCACCGCCAAAATGCACCGACCTGGCTGATTTTTTACTTCGGGCTCCCATGGGAATCGCTTTGATGCAAACAAAAGAGCATTTAGGAATGGTAGTCCGCGACCTGTTTCAGCAGTTACTCGCAGATAATGTGCTATATGCTGAGATCCGTTTTGCGCCGCTGCAACATCTCGACAAAGGTCTTACAGCTTATGAGGTGGTAGCGGCAACAGAAAGTGCGACCGCCGCCGCAATAGCAGAAACTGGCATTGAGGCCCGGCTGATACTTTGCACACTACGCCATTATACCGAAGCCCAAAGCATGGAAACCGTGCACTTGGTAGAACAGTTCAAACACACGCTGGTAGCGGGTTTCGATATTGCGGCAAACGAAGCCGGGTTTCCGATAGATGCGCATATAAAAGCATTTGAGTTTGCAAAATCGAATGGTATTTTTTGCACCGCACATGCCGGCGAGGCTTGCGGTGCTCCAAGTGTATGGGAAACACTGGAACATTTTGGCCCAACAAGAATTGGCCATGGTGTGAGATGTATCGAAGACGACAGACTTGTAGCGCATTTAAAAAAATATAATATTCACCTGGAAGTTTGCCCCAGTTCCAACCTGCAAACCAATATGTACCACAGCTACGAAAAGCACCCTGTTGATGCGCTATATAAAGCCGGTATATCCCTGAGCCTGAGCACCGACACCCGGACCATCACCAATATCACCCTCAACCAGGAATACGTAAAAATGAAACAATCCTTTGGCTGGGAAACCGCCGATTTCTTTAAGTGCAACATGTATGCCCTTGAAGCGGCATTTCTGCCAAAAAAAGAAAAAGAAAAACTCATGAAAAAGATGACGGGGAAATATAATGAGCTAATTAGCCAATTAGCTAATGAGTTAATTAACAGCTCCCACACAAAGTTATTAACCAGCTCAAAATCTTAGCAATATCCATTAGCTCATTAGCTAATTGGCTAATTAGCTAATTGGCACATTAGCTAATTACATCTATTTATGCCGATCAAAGTAATAGCGTTCGACGCTGATGATACCCTTTGGGTGAATGAACCCTACTTTCAGGAAACGGAGCAAAAGTTTTGTGCCCTGCTGGAGGATTACCTGCCGCACCATTGTGTTGGTCAGGAACTTTTTAAAACAGAAATAGCCAACCTGCCACTATATGGTTATGGCGTAAAAGGGTTTATGCTCAGCATGATCGAAACGGCGATTAAAGTCTCCGAAAGAACACTGGATATTGCCATTATCGAAAAAGCCATCGAATACGGTAAAGAATTATTAGCGCGGCCCATTGAATTGCTCGACGGAATTGAAGAAGCATTACAGGCACTTAAAAGTAAATACCGTCTGGTGGTAGCCACTAAAGGCGACCTGCTGGACCAGGAACGAAAACTGAAGAAGTCGGGCCTGCTTCCATACTTTCATCATATTGAAATTATGAGCGACAAGCAGGAAGCTGATTACAATAAGCTGATGAAACACCTGGACATAGCGCCTGCGGAATTCCTCATGATCGGTAATTCTTTAAAGAGTGACGTACTGCCTGTGCTCGCCGTTGGTGGGCATGGCATTCATATTCCTTACCATACCACCTGGGCACATGAGCAGGTGGAAAGTAACATTGACCACGAAAATTTTAAACAGGTTCAACGTGTTGCCGATATTCTTGAAGATCTTTTGGGGGTTCAATGACAGAACAAATAAGGCAAAATTTTGTAAATAGATAAAATTTAAACAGTGTATCGTAGAAAAAAAGTGTATGTAAGGGCCAGCCTGAGGAGCCTTGTTTTGTTTGCGATGCTCTGCTGCACGTGCTTCCAATCCTTTGCACAGCAAAAATTTACTATCAATGGGTTTATAAAAGATTCACTTACCGGCGAAACGCTGATTGGGGCTAGTATTAATATCAGCGGTGGCAACAGGGGCGTCGCTACCAATGGTTATGGCTTTTTCAGCATCACTTTGCCAAAGGCCCAATATGAAATTTCCTGTTCATTTATTGGCTACGAATCTAAGCTGTACCGGGTTTCGCTGGATAGCAACCAAAGCTTTGACATTTTCCTGGTGCCCCGATCATTCGCACAAACCAATGTGATCGTCACCGGCCGGCGCCGCGATGCCAATGTAAAAAATGCGCAGATGGGCAGGGTAGACCTGAGCATTGAAAAGATTAAACAGATACCGGCATTCCTGGGCGAGATTGACATACTAAAAGCCATTCAATTATTGCCTGGCGTTCGCAATGCCGGCGAAGGCAACTCCGGTTTTTATGTTCGTGGTGGAGCCCCGGATCAGAACCTGTTAATACTCGACGACGCCGTAGTGTACAATCCAGGGCACCTTTTTGGTTTCTTTTCTATTTTCAATAGCGATGCCATTAAAAATGTAACGCTTATCAAAGGCGGTATGCCGGCACAGTACGGCGGCCGGCTGAGCAGCGTGGTAGATGTTACCATGAAGGATGGCAACAACCAGCAAACGCAGATAGAAGGCGGGATAGGACTGATTGCATCCCGGCTTTCCATTCAGGGTCCTATCAAAAAAGACAAATCCTCTTATATCATTTCCGGCCGCCGCACGTATATCGATGCTATCGCAAAACCCCTGATTAACAAAGGAAATTTTGCCGGAAGCGGCTACTATTTCTACGACCTCAATGCTAAGATGAACTTCATACTTGGCAGCAAAGACCGCTTATTTTTTAGTGGCTATTTTGGTCGCGATGTGTTTAGTTTTAAAAATAAGGAACGGGATTTCAACACTGGCATTACCTGGGGCAACAGCACCGCAGCAGCAAGATGGAATCATGTTTTTAATAGAAAACTATTTGCCAATACCACCTTACTTTATAACGATTATAAATTTCAATTTGATGCCGTACAGGACAATTTCAAGATCATTCTTTCGTCCGGCATCAAGGACCTGTCGGGCAAAATAGACTTCGACTATTACCCGGTACCCGAACACAAGATCAAATTTGGAGGCCTGTTTACCTACCACCGTTTTAAACCCAACCAGTTGAGTGGTTCGCAGGATAGTACCGTGTTCAATCCAAATACCGGGCTCAATAAATTTGCCAATGAAACCGGGCTTTATGTACAGGATGACTGGGAGGTGAGCAATAAAATAAAGGTCAACGCCGGCCTGCGCTTTGGTTCCTTTACCCAAATCGGCCCATATAATTTGTACACTACAGATGTTGCCGGAAACCGGCTCGATAGTACGGTATATGGCCGTGGCAAAAAAGTACGAGGCTATAATGGTGTCGAACCGAGATTTACATTCCGGTATGCGCTCACCGATTCATCGTCGCTAAAGTTTGCCGTTACCCGCAACGTGCAGTATATCCACCTGGCCACCAACAGTGGCTCCACTTTGCCCACCGATTTGTGGGTGCCCAGTACCTACCGGGTAAACCCACAGTTAGGCTGGCAATATGCTGCCGGCTACTTTAGAAATTTTAATGACAATACCTGGGAGACGTCTGTGGAAGCTTATTTCAAAACGATGGAGAACCAGATCGAGTATAAGGAGGGAGCGAATGTGCAGTCGCTAAGGGATCCCGAGGAGGATTTTACATTTGGCCGCGGCTGGAGTTATGGAGCCGAGTTTTTTGTAAATAAAGTAAAAGGCCGGTTTACTGGTTGGATTGGTTATACGCTGAGCTGGACCTACCGCAAATTTCCAAAGCTTAGTAACGGCAATGTTTTTCCGGCTAAATACGACCGGCGCCACGACATGAGTATTGTTGCCAATTACGACCTGAGTCCGAAATGGAAACTGGGGGCGGTGTTTGTATATGGCACGGGCAATGCAACTACCTATCCTGAACGTTTTTATATTATCCAGGGAAATCTGGTGCAGCAATATGGTACCATTAATTCTTACCGGCTACCAGCTTATCACCGTTTGGATTTGGCCGCCACTTACACGCCCAATAAGCATCCGGAACGCAGATTGAAGAGTAGCTGGATCTTCAGCATTTACAATACCTACAGCCGGGCTAATCCATATTTTATTTATTTCGATCAAATGGGCAGTCCTTACCAGGGTACGTTACAAGTGAGTGCGAGGCAGGTGTCGCTGTTTCCAGTATTGCCTACGGTTACCTGGAATTTTAAATTTTAGACGATAGCCGCCCAGATATAAGCCCGCTTGCTGGGGTACTCAAAACCGGGATATGGCTGCCTTTCAATGGAATCGATGATCTCAAACCCTGTAGCCGAAAGTATTTCAATGACCTTTTCGACCTCGAAAAAATGAAAATCGATATTTACCCGTTGTTCCAGAAATTCATCCATATGCACCACCTGGTCGCCGATATGAAATGAAAAAAGGAATTGGCCATTTGCAGATAGCACCCGCTTGATCTCATTAAATGCAATTCGGATATGTTCGTAGTCAAAATGAACAATGGAATAAAAAGCGATGGCCGATCCAAAGCTTTTATCTGGGTAGGGGAGCTGTAGCATATCGGCAGTGTCGAAATGAAGTTGCGGATGCAATACTTCTGCCACATCTACCATGGCCGGGGCAATGTCGGTACCAATAACATCAGCTCCTTGTTTCGCCACCCAGTTTGTCGTCTGTCCCGGGCCACAACCCAGGTCAATCATCTTTCCTTTCGCGCCATTTTCTGCAGCAAACGCGGATAATAAAATTCGGTCCAGGTGCTTATGGTCCAGTTCATCCCCAAACTTATCTGCGTATGCCTGTGCTGTTTTGTTATAACAGTCAATGGTATTTTCTTGTGTTTGCATGGGTCGTTTTTCTATCACCCTTTATAATATTCCTTATCCAATTGCTCATTGTACTCAGGATGCTTTCTAATAAATTCTGCCACATAAGAACAATAAACCATCACTGGTTTGTGCTGTTCTTTTGCGTAGTTAAAAGCAAAGGTTGCCAATGCGGCGGCAATACCTTTTCCCTCCTGGCTTTTAGGCACAACTGTATGCATAAAGGCAATATCTTTTTTGTGGAAACGGTATTCCAGAAATGCGATTTCTCCGTTCTCATGAATCTCAAAATGCATTTCTTTTTCGTTATGTATGATGTTGTATTGATCAGCCATAGCATGAATAATTCACTCGAAATTACAAAGGGCGAGGAGAAGGTGTTTCTATTTTTTTAAATGATCGCTGTTTTTTTGTGTCGCCCTTTCAGGGCTTGGGAATCCACTTGTTTACGAATCCCAGGGCGCTGCCCTGGGCTAGTTTGTAATGCCCATTCAGGGCAAATCCCATGGTGATGGTCCGAGTCGACAGACCTTTGGTGTATGTGATAGTTGCCTGAAACGATGGGTAAAATATCCAGGGCCCATGGTATTAGCGGAGAAGCTTAGGTTTAAAATTGCCTTACATGTTGTCCTGAAGGGGCCGAACAAAATAACCCGGGGCATCGCCCCTGGTCAGGATCATATTTAACTAACAATAAGCCCTGAAGGGGCGAAACACCTAGCAACAACCGCAAGAAGTTTGTAGTCAGAAATGGCGCTTCAACCTATTACCGAATTTCATGGTGGAGCTTCTCAATCCGTTCCCGCATCATCTTCCGATCAGCCATTGTTCTGGCTAATGCAAGGGATTTCTGGAGATGGTCCAAAGCACGAGCATTATCCAGCCCGGTATACAAATGCCCGAGAAGCGAATAGTATAAATGATTATCTGTAAGCTGAAGCTTTTCGGCTTCGGTAATGGCTTCCTGCCGGCAATTGGCTTTGCTCAAAGCATATGTGCGGTTAAGCGCAGCCATAGGCGAATATTCGATTTGCAATAAGCGGTTGTAGTGCTGGAGAATGTTTTCCCATTTTTCCTGCGTGTCTGCCTTGCGGGTATGCCAGTAGGCAATGGCTGCTTCGAGGTGGTAGCGACTGAGTTGATTTCCATGTGAGGCCAGGTTAAGATAATGCTCACCTTTACCAATCAACTCCCCGTTCCAGCGGGTTTCGTCCTGGGCTTCGTATAACACGGTATCACCATCGGAGTTGGTGCGGGCATCAAACCTTGATGCATGAAAACACATCAGGGAAAGCAGGGCATTTGCGGATGGCGTATTGGTGCTGGCATTTTCTACCAGCATTACATTGAGCCGCATAGCTTCCACACAAAGTTCCTTGCGAAGCGTGGTGTTTTGCGAAGCGGAGTAATAGCCTTCGCTGAATAAAAGGTAGAGCGTCCTCAAGACGGTTTCAAGTCGTTGGATCATTACCGACGGAATGGGCAATTCAATTGCAATCTGTTCCGTCTTTAATTTTTCTTTGGCCCTCGCCAGCCGCTTGTAGATGGTTTCTTTATTGGTAAGAAAAGCATCTGCAATTTCTTCCACACCAAACCCGCAAAGAATGCTTAACGATAAGCCTATTTGCGATTCTATAGTAATGCGGGGATGGCAAATGGCAAACATCATTTGCAGCTGACTGTCATTGATATTTTCACTGGAGAGATCAATATTGGGTTCTCCAGCCACGGCTTCGGGGAGCGTGATAGCTGCGGTTATTTTACCGGTGAAAACTTTTTGCCGGCGCAAAAAATCGATCGCTTTGTTTTTGGCAACCCGGTACAGCCATGCTACCGGGTTGGGTGGCAAGCCTTTTAAGCCCCAGGTTTCAGCGGCCTGTAAAAAGGTGTCACTAACAATATCTTCCGCCGTTTCAATATGCTCAATACCAAACAACTTACAAAGCACCGCAGTTATTTTGGTGTATTCCGTTCTGAATAAATGCGGTATCAGTTCCGTTTCGTTCATGCCTTGTAAATATATACAAGAAGGACAGGAGCTGGGTAGAACAACCTGCAACAGGAGCAGGAAAGACTTCAAATTAGCACAGCCGCTCCGGTTATGCTATTTTATCTGAAAAGTATTCCTTAGTGTACTTCCACTGCAATTTAAGTCCCGCTTCCGGCCCTTCGGTCTACCGCCAAAAATCACAAATCATAATTCATAAATCATAAATCGTACACTACATCGGAATAATTTCCCGCACTTCCACACTGCCACCCACATATAATATCGGGCAGCCTTTGGAAATTTCTGTGGCATCTTCAAGGGATTCTGCTGTAATAATGGTGTATCCTCCAACAGCTTCCTTGGTTTCTACGTAAGGGCCATCGGTTACTACATTGCCTGGTCTCACTACGTTACCGGAATGCTGCAGGCGATTGCCGGCTGTCACGAGTTTATTTTGTGCGGCGATGCTTCCAATCCAATCCTGCCAGGGTTTCATCATGGCTTGAATTTGTTCGGGGCTCATTGGTGGGTTTTCGGTGGTATTTTCCCTACGGAAAATCAATAAAAATTGGTTCATGATTTTTGGATGGTTTTAGGTTTATTTATTGGAATGTAATGCTAATGCGTTTCTTTCTGAATCGGTAAAAAAAGCCATGTATCCGATCTCATCTGAGATCTTTGTTTTTGGCATTTGTACCGACCCGCCAGCAGCGTCTATTTTTGATAGTGCACCGTTAAGATCGGGGTTGCCGTTGAGATAAATCTTAATGCCATCATTTCCCGCCTTATGCATCGGCCCCTGCACCACGGCACCCGAAACTTTCCCATTCATGTCTGCCGGGAAAAAGGCCATCTGCATGCCCATCATTTCCTGCTGCTGCATGTCGATGCTGAAAATAGTTTCGTAAAATTTCTTTGCACGGCTGATATCCGCTGCAGGGATCTCAAACCAATTAAGTGCGTTTTCCTGTGCTGTCATAATGTTGTGTTTTTGTTTTTTAAATGATGATGTCATCCACACAACGAATGGCGGTTCTGGTAATGGACAATCCCTGGAGAAATTATTTTTATCAGCAAGGTTGCTCCTTTCCAGCAATTGGGCTTTCGTGCGTGGAGGCGCTTATGGTTTGCCAGGCGTGGTCGGTGCAGACAGGTGAATTTTGTCCGGCCGACGGGCAGCTATTTCCTCATTGCGGGCAGTTATTTGTCAGTTTTCTAACTGTCTATCAGTGGCTTTATATTGAAAACCCCCTTGGCATTATTTTTTATATAGGGCGCTTGAAAACCATTTCAAATCACAAAAAATAAAAAATCATGAATTGTACACCATTTTTGAAAATCACGGTACTAGCCTCACTTACATCTTGTATGATGGCCGCCTGTGGCGAGGGATCAGAGACGTCCACAAAGGACACCGTAACTACTTCTGAAAAAAGCAAGGAGGTAGCAGAAGAAAAAAACGACGCTAAATTTAATAAGCCTGCAGAAAAAGATGCCCAGTTCCTGGTAGATGCGTATTCATCTGGCTTAATGGAAGTAAAAGCTGCAACAAATGCCGCGGTGAAGGCGACCAATAAAGACGTGAAAGATTTCGCGGCCATGCTAGTGGCTGCTCATGAAAAAGTAAATGGTCAAATACAAACAACAGCGGCTTCAAAAAACATTTCATTGCCTACCGGCCCTACAGATAGCCAGAACAGCAAATTAACCAAATGGATGAAAGAAACCGGCCATGAGTATGACAAAGACTTTATCGATATGATGGTTAGTGGCCATAAGGATGGCGTTAATTTATACGAGAAGATCGCCAGCGATGCAACAGACGCTGATATTAAAGCTTGGGCAGCGCAGACCCTACCGGATCTCAGAAAACATCTGGATATTGCAAATGCCACCTGGGATAAGATTAAGAATATGAAGTAAAACAGGGTGAGATATTCAACTGCCTGGATGGTAAAGATCCGTGAACAGGTATGTCTGCCAGTAAATAATTAGGTCCACGACCGTATAGCGCTGAACACCGCACCTTAAATGTTCCTGGATTATGCCTTTCGAAGGCCACGGCCCATTCTTTGAAAAGAATGGGCCGTTCATGTTTCTATAGATGCGTGGCCGATTTATTTGAAAGTAAATTGAAAGCCACCCATCAGCCATCTGCCAGGCATGGGTGTACCTAGTAAATCGCTGTAAGTGATGTTCAGCAAGTTATCTGCCTGCACAAACAATGATAGGTTGTTTTTAAATACCGCGACAGCAGCTTTTGTATTGAGTAAAAAATATTTTTCCGATACAGTGGCATTAATGGCAGCCGCGGCATTAGGTGCCCTTTCCTTATAAATGCCGTTACAAGAAATGCTAAAAGCCTTGTATCGGTAAGCCGCTGAAAAATTCATTAAAAATTTCGCATGCGAGCTGATATAAAAGGATGGAGTTGCACTGCTGCTGCGGCTTTTAAGCCAAAGTAATCCAAGATTGGCCAAAAAATATGATTGATTATTCCAATGCTTATTGAATTGCAAATCTGTTTCAAAACCTGTTGTGTTCACACTGGAAATGTTTTTTGCCAGGGCGTAGGTGCCGGTACTTACGAGGTTGTCTTTCCTGGGAATTTCTGCATAGGGAGTAGTCACAAAATCGATCAACTCTTTTTGCCTGCGCTGAAACCAGGACGATGAAATTTTGAAGTTATTTTTCAGCAAATAATCAGCACCGAATTCATAGCTGAATGATGTTTCTGATTTCAGGTCGGGGTTGCCAATACTGCCACTTGTTACCAGTGCTTTTCCATAGTTATTGTACCGTTCGGTAAAGTCTGCATCACGGGTTGTGTTACCGGCGCTAGCCCGCAGTTGCAGGTTATTCTTTTTGTACGAAGCATTAACTTGTGGCACCAGCCAGGACTTGCTGACGCTGTTGTAATCGTACCTAATGGCTGGGCTCAATGAAAAGTATTGACCCAATTGCTGGTTTAGAATTATAAAGGCTCCGGTTTGGTCGACACGATGATTACCACGGTCATTGCTGGTGATTTTCTTTTGTAAGAAATTACCGCCGACGACAATGTCTGCCTGGCTGGTTAGCTCCCTGGTGTAGGTTAATAATGTTTGAAATAGTTTGGATTTATTTTGGTTCGCCGCTGCAAGCGATGAAAATTTATAGTTGTCACTCGACATCTTATACCCGGCATCAACGCTGATATACTGTTTGTTTTTATGATATACAAATTTGAGATGGTTCCATTGGGAGATTACTTTTTCCCGGGCGGTATCACTTTTAAAGCTGGTATAATAATTCTGAGCAGCAAAATTGCGGTTGTCGTAAGCCGTGCGTAAGCTAAGCTGCATGGCATCGCTGATTTTTCGACTGTAGGAAATCGAAGCAGTAGTAAGGTCAAAGAAACCTTTGGTACCCCGTTGCTGCTGACCATCTGCATGATTGCTTTGCAGGCCACCGGCTACTGTGTTCGTATTGTCAGTCCATAAACCGCCGGCATTTATATTCACCAATCCATACTGCCCGCCGGTGAGTTGCGCCTGGAGCCCCTTTTGTTTTTGAGCGGATGAAAAAGATTTTGTGATGATATGGATTACGCCGCCAACGGCCTCTGTACCATAGATCGCCGACGAGGCTCCCTTAAGAATTTCGATCCGCTCTATTTCGGCCGGGGCGATAGGGATATAACTATTGAAATGCCCGGTGAGCGGGTCGTTCAGCCTGATACCATCGATGATCAGCAGCACCTGCTGAAACGTGCCCCCACGGATCACGATATCACTTTGAGAACCCATTGGGCCACGTGCCTGTATTTCAATGCCCGGCACATAGCGTAATAAATCATCAAGGGAGTTGATGGGTAAATTTTGAAAGTCGGCTCCTTTGATAACGGTGATATTCCTCCCTGTTTTTGACAAGGATACCGGACTTACTGAGGCAGTAACGGTTACGGGATCCAGTTCATTTCCTTTTGTGTTTTCATCTTGGGCAAACAATATTTTAACAGGTACCATGGCAAGGACAAAAATGACTAGGAGATAACGCATGCAAATAAGAGTTGAATGGGCGGCAAATATAAAGGCTAACCCGAAACCCTACCAAACTAATAGAGAATCGACCCTGCAGAAAAAAATATCATAATGAGTGGGAGACTCCCTGCCTTCAAAAGGAAGGTTCCGAGCGCCGTACTGTTTTATTAACGCCTTCAATTCTTTTTTCAGCCTTAAGCTTCTTTGAGGGAATGATTGAAGATAGATTTCGAATCAGTAAGATTCTGCTTCGTTCGGAAAATCTTTGTTTTTCACATCCACAATATATTGCTTGATGGCGCCGGTAATTTGTTCATCCAGGTTCAGGTAGCGGCGTAGAAAGCGTGGCTTAAAATCTGTATTAATACCCAGCATATCGTGCATCACAAGCACCTGACCGTCGCAAGAAGCACCGGCACCAATACCGATGGTGGGTATATGTAAACTCTCACTAACTTCTTTGGCAAGTTCGGCCGGAATTTTTTCCAATACGATCGCAAAACAACCTGCTTCCTGCAATAAAAGGGCATCTCTTTTTAGCTTGCCCGCTTCCACATCCTCGGTAGCCCGTACAGTGTAGGTTCCAAACTTATTAATGCTCTGTGGGGTTAGGCCCAGGTGCCCCATCACTGGAACGCCGGCGCTCACTATCTTTTTTACGGATTCAATAATCTCCTCGCCGCCTTCCAGTTTTACCGTATTGCCACCGCTTTCTTTCATAATCCTGATGGCCGAAGCCAGCGCTATTTCAGAGTTGGACTGGTAGTACCCAAATGGAATATCCACCACCACCAGGCTTCTTTCCCTGGCGCGAACCACGCTCTGTGCATGGTAGATCATCTGGTCGAGGGTAATCGGTAGGGTAGTGGTGTGCCCGGCCATTACATTGCTGGCGCTATCGCCCACCAAAATAATATCAATACCGGCGGCATCGAATAACCTGCCGAAGCTATAATCATAAGCCGTTATCATGGAAATCTTTTCCCCGGCAGCCTTCATTTTCTGCAGGGTATTGGTAGTTACTTTTTTAGGTTCTTTGATTGCAGCACTCATAATAGGCCTTGTTAATTGATTACCGTTGTTAATGAAGAGTTACCAGCAACATTAATACTATCAGTTCACATATCGATCATACCAGGGCTCCTTTTCATTCCAGGGGTAATTTGTAATTGATATTTTAGCGGGCGCTGGTTAAAAAATAAAGGTTATCTCCGTGGCGGGCTGCTCGGTTTTGTTAGTTTTTTCTTCGCCGTTTGCGTGCACGATACACATATTGGTCTGCTTTGGCTGCCAGTCGTACAAAATGGAATTATGAATATAGAGTCGCTTTAAGTCCGGTATATTTTCTACTTCGAAATAGCACCAGGTACTTTCCTCAATTTTTTCGAACCCTACATATTTCAAAGGACAAAATTTCCCATTTACCACCAGTTGCAGGTTAGCTGGAAGGTACTTCTTTATAAGCTCATCCATGGCCCCTGCGCTCTTCTCATTAGTCAAATCCACCTTTAGGGTTGGATAATTTTTGCGCAGCGTTTTCTCAAAATCGTCGGTAAAGATGCGTACACTAACCTCCAGCAATTGGTCCTTGCTATTATGGTTAATATCTGTTACCGAAATAAAAAAAGGATGGAATAGTAACAACCACTTAAATACCATAGATGCCATCTACAATTATTTTTTAATGCGCTGCAAAAGTGAAGGCTATTTTCGGCAATTCACTAATATTTTTCATGTTCTACGATTATTTTCAATTAGGATGGAAGCATATAATTGATTGGAATGCGCTGGATCATATTTTGTTTGTCATGGTGTTAACGGCGTCCTACACGATTAAAGACTGGCGGCAGGTGCTCCTTCTAGCAACCTCATTTACCATTGGTCATTCGGTCACTTTGGCTTTAAGTGTGTCCAATATCCTTACTGTTCCCCTACGCGTTATTGAAATTTTAATTCCTGTTACCATAATAGTGGCAGCAATATTTAACCTTTTTCAAACAAAAAGCGTTACCAACAAAGGTGGCAGGTTATATGTGCTGGCCCTGTTTTTTGGACTGGTACATGGCCTGGGTTTTGCCAGCGGCCTAAAAAGCTTACTGGGACCCGGCAACAAAATTGTGCTACCCTTACTTGGTTTTAATGTAGGGCTTGAAGCCGGCCAGGTGGTAGTGATTGCAGCGGTTTTAATAGCGGGCATGTTGGCCTTTAAGGTTTTAAAGGCAAATCGTAGAGACTGGATAGTTTTTATTTCCGGAGCAGCATGCAGTGTGGCATTCACTATGGTGGCAGCAAGATGGTAGCCATTCGACGGAATTAAACAAGGAGAACTATCTATTTACAGAACATGGTTTAATAATATTTCTTCAATAAAAACCTAACATGAGAAAAATCGGTTTATTGTTTTGTGCACCATTATGGTTATTGGTGGTGAAAGGGCAGGATATCAGAAATAATCCGGCCAGTAACCATGGTAATAAGTTCGAACAGTTGGGTACTATTTTGCCTACGGCAAACGAGTACCGAACGGCAAGTGGCACCTGGGGACCCAAATACTGGCAGCAACGTTGCGACTATGATATTGTATGCGAACTGGACGAGCAGCGATTGCAGCTTCGTGGAAATGAGACGGTTACCTACTTTAATAAAAGTCCCGACGTACTTACCTATTTATGGCTGCAACTGGATGAAAACGAACACGATCCTAACAGCCAAAGTAATAGCTATGACGAAAGCCGCTTCCGCGACAGCATGGCTGTGAGTGACCTCGTAACTATGGAACCACAAAAGCGCCTTGCCGGGCTGGGCGATAAAATACTAAGCATTACCGATGCGCTCAATAAGCCATTACGATACACCATTAATCAAACCATGATGCGGCTGGAGTTGCCAAGCCCACTCCAGCCCGGCCATCAATACAGTTTTAAGATAGCCTGGCAATACAATATCCCCGACAGGATTACCATCGGTGGCCGTGGCGGATATGAAAAATTTTCAGCCGATAGCAACGCGCTTTTTACCATGTCGCAATGGTATCCGCGTATGTGTGTGTACAGTGATTTTCAGGGTTGGCAAAACCATCAGTTTACTGGCAGGGGCGAATTTGCACTCACATTTGGTAATTTCAAAGTGCGGATAACCGCTCCGGCCGATCACGTTGTTTGCGCCACGGGCGAAGGACAGAACTATGAAAAAGTACTCACCGCAGCGCAATTAAAACGCTGGCATCAGGCACAAACCGCCACCGAACCGATGGAGATTGTAACGCTGGAGGAAGCTACTGCAGCAGAAAAAAACACCAGCAATGCCACGAAGACCTGGATTTTTAAGGCCGATAGTGTGCGGGACTTTGCATGGGGCAGCAGCCGCAAGTTTGTATGGGATGCCCGGGCCTTGCAAGTAGCTGGTAAAAAAATAATGTGTATGAGCTTCTACGCTAAAGAAGCTTACCCGCTGTATCGTAAGTTTAGTACTAAGGCGGTAGCCCATACCATTAAAACCTACTCAAATTTTACCATTCCGTATCCCTACCCGGTGGCGCAGAGCATTGAGGCAAGTAATGGCATGGAATATCCAATGATTTGTTTTAATAACGGCAGGGCCGAAAAAGATGGCAGTTACAGCGAGGCTACTAAAAATGGTATGGTAGGCGTTATCATCCACGAAGTAGGCCACAACTTTTTTCCGATGATTGTAAATAGCGACGAACGCCAATGGAGCTGGATGGATGAAGGCCTCAACACTTTTGTACAATACCTTACCGAAGAGTTGTGGGACAATAAATTTCCATCAGGCAGAGGGCCTGCCTATAAAATTGTGGACTACATGAAAATGCCTAAAAACAGCCTGGAGCCTATTATGACCAATAGCGAAAATATTTCCAACTTCGGTTCGAATGCTTATGGCAAACCCGCCACTGGCTTAAATATTTTACGTGAAACCATTATGGGCCGGGAACTTTTTGACTATGCTTTTAAAGAATACGCACGCCGCTGGGCCTTTAAACATCCAACACCCGCAGATTTTTTCAGAACCATGGAAGATGCATCTGCTGTGGATCTGGATTGGTTTTGGAGAGGTTGGTTTTATGGTATTGAACCCTGTGATATTTCGCTGGATTCGGTACGGGTCTTTAGAGGTGTCAAAGGAACATTGGGATACGAAAGGCGGGATACAATAAAAATTGACAAACCCATCCTTAACGATTTCGACGACATTTCTAAGGTAAGAAACCGTGAAGAAGGCCTCAGTTTTTTTACGGATACAGACCCGGCTACACAGGATTTTTACTGGAAATATGCCCGGGGGCTGGTGAAAATAGATACCACCAGTTTTCCGGTAATTCGCAAAACAGAAAAGGCTAACGAAGCAGCGATAACCGAATATGCCGGCAATTATTATTATGAACTTACCTGCAGCAATAAAGGTGGTTTGGTAATGCCACTGATCGTGCAATTTACTTTTAAAGACGGAACTACAAAAACACAGAAAATAGCCGCTGAAATATGGCGTAAAAATGAACTCCAAATTAAAAAGGTGTTTGTAACTGATAAAGAAGCCGTTTCAATATTGATAGACCCAATGCGGGAAACTGCAGACATTAACGAGAAGAATAATAAATGGCCGGTTTTGGAACAACCATCCAGATTCCAATTATTTAAATCTTCGGGTGGTGGCCGTCGTGCGATTCCGGATGTAAAGGCGCCGAACCCGATGCAACGGGAAATTAAATAAACAATGTCATTGCTAAAATAACATTACAAAAAAGAGGTAGCCGGGCTGCCTCTTTTTTTGTGAAAATTATTGGCCTAATAAGCCGCGACACACAATCGTGCTACCAATCAGCAATGGGCATTTAAAGTAAATTTATGACCGCTGGCCGGTTCTACTTTAATCAAAAAATAGCCGCAACCGGTAAGAAAACCCTAAAACCCGGCCGGGATTTTTAGGGGCTGAAGACTTGTAGGCTAAGGCCAGCATTATGGTTGCTTTATTCATGATGCTGGTGCTTCCCGACAGCCCATTAACTTATTTTTCACTCCCAACCTTAAACAGTTTAATTTCATGGCAAAAGAACCCTTCCGCCATGGCTCCAAAAAAGACTGCTGGTAATAGCGATGCTTCCAAACCTGCTGTAATCAAAGCCGCGAAAGCTGCTAAATCTTCTAAATCCAAAAATATTACGACGCCAGCAACCACTACCCAACGTTACGAAGAGATTCATTTTGTAGACAGCACCAGGTTAGTGTGGAATTACTCATTATTTTCCGCTGAAGATATTGTCAACTTCCAGCAGGGTACCCTTTATAACGCCTATAACCTGATGGGTTCACACAGGGTTACGGTGCTAGACCAGGAAGGGTATTATTTTGCGGTATGGGCACCCAACGCCACTTCAGTTTCTGTGATCGGCCATTTTAATAGCTGGAAACCCCACGAATTTGAACTGTTTCCCCGGCTGGATAAAAGCGGTATCTGGGAGGGCTTTATTCCCGGTATTGCACCTGCTGAGGCTTACAAATACAATATCATCGGTTTTGAAGGGATAGCACTCGATAAGGGTGATCCGTACAGCAATTATTGGGAAAAAAGGCCCCACACAGCTTCCATCACCTGGCAGCTGGATTACGATTGGCAGGATGATGAATGGATGGGCGTGCGTAAAGATCACAATGCCTTGAATGCGCCCTGGACCGTGTACGAGGTACACCTGGCCAGTTGGATCCGGCCGGATAAAAATGACGAAGAGACTTATCATTCCTATGCGGAGATAACTGAACGGCTGGTGCCTTATGTTGAAAAAATGGGCTTTACCCATATCGAACTGATGCCAGTGATGGAACATCCCTTCGATGGAAGTTGGGGCTACCAAGGCACCGGTTTCTTTGCACCTACTTCACGCTTCGGCACGCCGCAGGATTTTATGGGGATGGTAGACGCTTTTCACCAGGCCGGTATTGGGGTGATTCTCGATTGGGTGCCGTCGCATTTTCCGTACGATATGCACGGTCTGTTTAAGTTTGATGGAACGCATACCTACGAATATGCGGACATGCGTAAGGGGTATCACCCCGACTGGAGCAGTTATATTTTCAATTACAAACGCAGCGAGGTAAAAAGCTTTCTGATTAGCAGCGCCCGTTACTGGTTTGATAAATACCATATCGATGGCATTCGTGTGGATGCTGTGAGCAGCATGCTGAAACTCAACTATAGCCGTAGCGAAGGGCAATGGGAGCCTAATGAGCATGGCGGAGATGGCAACCTCGAAGCCATCTCATTTATCAAAGAACTCAACGAAACGATTTTCCGCGATTTCCCTGATGTACAGACAATTGCCGAAGAAGCCACCGACTGGCCGGGCGTTACCAAACCTACCTTTTCTGGTGGTCTCGGCTTTGGTATGAAATGGATGATGGGCTGGATGCACGACACGCTTAAGTATTTTAAGCAGGACCCGATTTACCGGCAATTCCAACAGGATCAGCTATCATTTAGCATGGCATACTATGGCGACGAAAATTTTATGTTGCCGCTAAGCCATGACGAAGTGGTGCATGGCAAAAGCCCGATGCTGTATAAAATGCCAGGCGATGAGTGGCAGAAGTTTGCCAACCTACGACTGATGTACAGCTATATGATGACACATCCCGGCGGAAAACTGCTGTTTATGGGTAATGAATTTGGCGCTACGGAAGAATGGAATTATAAAAGCGAACTCCAGTGGGATCTGCTGAAATTTGAACCCCATAGTAAACTAAAAGATTGCGTAAGCACCCTGCTGCACCTGGCAAAAGATGAGCCGGCGATTTATGAAAAACAATTTGATACTTCAGGTTTTGAATGGGTGGAAATGAACCGCAGGGCTGAATCGATCATCGCCTATCGCCGTAATGGCAATCATCCGCAGGACGATCTTTTGATTATCCTTAACATGACTCCGGTTGTACGGCATGATATTAGCATTTATGCCGGTGGCAAAAAAGCCTGGAAGGAAATTTACAATAGCGATAGCAAAGCTTTTTTCGGGACGGGTGACGTTTACAACCCCACTATCAAAACAACGTTAGTGGATAAGGACAAGAACCGCTTCGAATTGAAATTAAATTTGCCAGCCCTTAGTGCCATTATTTTAAAGTAGCCGCCCTCACACTAAAATAATCCAGCCCTGTTGTTTCCCTATGGTGTGCCAGGGCTAGAACGGTGAAGAATTGAAACAAGGGTGAAACGGATGCAGCGGATTTTCCTCTGATACTTTTTTCCTGGCGAATGAGTGACGACCGAATTTTTTAAATTTGTGAAAATAGGAATGGTGATCAGTCCGAGAATTTTTTCTGGCGAAGAATAATTGAGAACATCGGTATCGCGTGCAATGATAGTTGCTTTCAGTTTTTCAACACTCCTGCGCAGGTTATACGCTAATTGTGTTTAACTGAATAGGAAAAGAGGGAAGTAGCTTTACAATCCGGTATTTAACAAAAATCAAAAGGATGAAGATGAAGAACTGTGTGGTGATGTTTATTTTTTCCTGCTGTTGTATCCTGTCCTATGCGGCCGGAGATCCCGACAGTAGTGGGTTTTATTTTGCAAAAGCAAAAAGCTTCCAGGAGCAGCGCCGCTGGAATGACGCAGAGAACCATTATCTAAAGGCCCTGGGATTTGACCCTAACAGTTATGAAATCAGGCAGGCCTTAGGTAAATACTACATGGAACTTCGCAAGTACAGCGAAGCAAAATCGGTGTATGAAAAGATGCACCAGCTAAGGCCAGCCGATACAGTGGCTTTAAGCCAGCTTGCAACATTATCTTATAATCTAAAGAAATTTCCTGAAGCGGCGGTATATCTTTCTGAGCTGAGTGGTTATGCTCCAACAGATTATACGTTTACCAGGTTAGGTAAGGCGCTGGTGGAAACTGAAGATTACGGTAAGGCTACCACAGCATTTGAAAATGCTGTAAAAAAGAATCCTAAAAATGCCGAAGCCGCTTACGAACTGGCGCGATGCTTTTCGGAAACCAATAACCTGCGTAAGGCGGTCCCCTATTATTTGCAAGCTATCGAAAACGCGCCGGCAAAATATATGTGGGTGTACGAATTGGGCCTGATTTATTTTGACATGAGCGATTTTGCCAGTGCAATCGGGCTTTTTGAAAAAGCGGCAGAAGCGGGTCTGCCGCAGGATCTCGCCTATCTCGAAAACCTTGGCATGGCACAATTGGGCACCACTCGTTACGAAACAGGCATTGCGACCCTGGAAAAAATTTTGATGAAAAAACCCAACGACCCACAGGTGATGTACCAGATAGGACAGGCATGGTATAAACATGAAAAGTTTGAAAAAGCCCGTGAGTGGTGGGAGAAAGTGGTCGACAATGATCCGCAAAACTTTCGGGCAATGTACATGGTAGGAATGGCTTATCAAAAAGCAGGCAAGATAGCCAAGGGTCGGGAAATATGTGACCGTGCCATTTTCGGTGATCCATCGCTGGCCAATTTGAGGCAGGAAAAAATTAGTTTCTGACTCCGTTTTTACAAGTATAGTTACTGCATGGAGCACGGTTGTAGTGCTCCTTTTTTATTTTGAACGCTGTAAAAAAAGGGCTTAAGTCACTTCAATGTTTTTTTACAGCCTGGCTATACAAGCACTGTTGCAAACCCGTAGTTTTATGGCCTCATTTGTCAATAAAACATCGTATGGAAAACATGCTTCACAAGGTTACCGAGACCGCTGATTTTTTAACATGGAAGGGCTTTGGAGATGCTACAGCAGCCATCGTTCTGGGTACTGGTTTGGGTTCATTCACCAGGCTGATGCAAGTGGAGAACATGATTCCTTATCATGAAATTCCACACTTTCCACTGTCGACTGTAGAGTTTCATAAAGGCCAGTTATTGGTGGGAAAGATCGGAACGACAAAGGTGATTGCTATGCAGGGCCGTTTTCATTATTACGAGGGCTACAGTATGCAGCAGATCACCTTCCCGGTGCGGGTTTTGAAGGCAATCGGCGTGGAGCATCTTGTGCTGAGCAACGCAGCCGGCGGCATGAACCCAACCTATAAAAAAGGGGACCTGGTATTGCTGGAAGACCATATCAACCAATTGCCGGAGAATCCGCTGCGCGGCTTGAACGACCGTGCCTTTGGTAACCGGTTTGTAGATATGAGCCAGCCCTATAGCGCTCAGCTGAATCAACGCCTCGCTGCGGCTGCATCAGGTCTTGGTACAACGTTGAAAAAAGGCGTATATGTTGCCGTGCCCGGACCCAACCTGGAGACAAGGGCTGAGTACCGCCACCTCCGCAACATCGGCGGTGATATGGTAGGCATGAGTACGGTACCCGAAGTAATCGTGGCGAATCATATTGGTTTGCATTGCGCAGCCATCAGCGTTATCACCGACGAATGTGACCCGGATAATCTGCAAGCTGTAGATATAGCAGAGATAATTGCCACTGCCAGCAAAGCTGATGATATTTTAAGTAAGATTTTTGAGGCGTTTTTCTATCAACTGTGAACCACCAGTTCGCAAGGCAACCGAAGGTGATGGAATTGATCCTTGTCTTCCAATTCTCCTTCCCGGATATTTTTAAATAACAGTTGCGCAGCCTCGTAACCGATGTTGTAGGAATTTTCTTCTACAGAAGCCTTGGGTTTATGATCATAGTATTGGAATATTGGCAGGTTGCCAAAGCCGGTAAAGTCGATTTTTTTCAGCTCTGAGGGGTATTGTTTTTTTATAAACTCGATCGCGTCCAGGCTGATGTAGTTTTTGAAAGCAAAAAAAGCAGTAGGGGGATTTTTCATTTTCATAAATGCCGCCATGGCCGCGGTGGTGGATGCTTCGGTGAGATCCACCGATTGCACCAGTTCAGGATCAAAGGGGATCCCATTTTTTTCGAGTGCCATTTTATATCCCCGAAGCCGCACATGGCTTACACCCATGGACTCCGGGCCCATCAGGTGCGCAATATGCCTATGCCCGCTCTGGATAAGAAACTCCGTGGCACTAAATGCACCGCCTTCATTATCTGCTATAACATAGTCAAATGCCGAACCTACCGGCGGTCTCGCAAAAAACACAACTGGTATCCCGATGTTCTCCAATTTTTGAAAAGGCGACATATCCTGGGTGCTCTTTGTGATTGCCACCAGCAGACCATCTACCCGGTTACGCTTCATCAGGTCCACGATCTTTTCCTCGTTGACAGGATCTTCGTGCGATTGAGAGATGATGACATTGTATTTTTCAGTAGCCGCCACTTTCTCCGCGCCATTGATCGCCAGGATATAGAACTGATCCAGCATGCTGGGGATGATAAGGCCGATGGTAAAAGTCTTGTTGAGCTTAAAATGGCGGGCAGCTTCGTTGGGGATATAGTTCCATTCCCCTGCCTGGGTCTTCACCCGTTCCCTCGTCGCCGCACTAATGGTAGGGTCGTTATTAAGTGCCTTCGATACCGTAGAAACGGACATGGATAGTCGTAGGGCAATGTCTTTAATCGTAACCGCTTTCTTCATACCAGGTTGTGAAACTATTTTACCCTGCAAATCTAAATGAATTGGAATGGGCATACCGCTTTATTTGGTTCATACAAAAGCCACTGCATGGCTGTTTTCCAGCAAGTGAGCGCCCGCAAAAAACTGCTTTCTACATCCGAAAAACGAATATAGTAAGCTGATTCAAGGCTTTTTATATTCAATTTCAATCGTTGTAGTTGGCAATTTGGGGGTTTCTGCCGTTTTTGATAGCTGCCAGTGTCCCGAATCTTTCTACTTTACACTCAGAATTGCTGCTATAGACGCATTTATTGCTGCCAATAAAAGTGCCGTAACTGGTAAATTCCCATCAGCTTTTTAACGACCATACAAACGACTGTTTATGCCCAACTGCAACCCGTCTAAAAAGACGCTCAAAGCCATACTGTGCTGGCTGTTTCTATTACCCCTTTATGTTTTTGCCCAACCCACTGCTATTACCGGTAAGGTAACCGACCTGGAAGGGAACCCGGTACAAAGTGTTTCCGTTACCGTGAAAGGAACCACCGCCGGAACCACCACCAATGCGGAAGGTATTTTTAAATTATCCTACACCAAAAAGACCGGTGATATCCTGGTGTTTAGCTATATAGGTTTTACCACCCGTGAAATTGTACCCGGAACTGGTAACACTTTAAACGTCAGGCTGGAGAGGAACGAACAACTGGCCAATGATGTGGTGGTGGTTGGATACGGCACCCAGCGGAGAAAAGACGTGACTGGCTCCGTAGTAAGCCTTGACAAAAAGCGGCTGGAGAACATGCCGAATTCAAATTTTATGCAGGCCCTGCAGGGCGCGGTTCCAGGCGTGTCCATAAGTACCAATGGTGGCGGTGCAGAGGGCAACAGTGTAAGTATTCAGATCCGTGGGCAGAAGTCGATTAACGGAAATAAAGATGTGCTGATTATCCTCGACGGTATTCCTTATAACGGCAGTATATCCGATATCAACCCAACCGATATAGCTACCGTAGATGTGCTGAAAGATGCTTCGGCGTTGGCTATCTATGGTGCTAAAAGCGCCAACGGCGTGATCCTGATCACGACCAAAAAAGGCAGCGGCGGCAAAGCAGTTATCTCTTATGATGGATATTATGGCACACAGAAATATGCACACCTGCCACCAGTTTTAATGGGTGATGATTTCTATAATTTCAAAGTGACCCGTGAGCCCAACTCAGTCACTTTCTCGGAGAAAGCTTTGTACAACGCAAAAACTTATACCAACTGGCTGGACCTGGCTACCCGTACCGGTCAAAGCGCACAACATACCATCGGCGTAAGAGGCGGAAGCAGCAATGTAAAATACTTTGCATCCCTGTCGTACCTCGATACGAAAGGCATTGCGCTGAATGATCGGTTTAAACGCATGTCGAGCAGGGTAAACATAGAGATCAATTTAACCAACTGGCTTACCTATGGTACTAATACGCAGTTGTCGTATAATAACAGGGATGGCGTGGCACCTACTTTTAGCGGAGACTATGGTGTGTATACCTTCAACCCGCTAACAACCCCTTATGATTCCGCGGGTAAACTGACTATTTACCCATGGCCCGAGGACACATTCTTTGAGAATCCGTTAGCCGCAACACTTGCTGCTAATCGCGACAACACGTATAAGATATTTACCACCAACTACCTGCAGGTTAAATTTCCTTTTGTAAAAGGATTGAGCTACAGGTTAAATACCGGTATCGAATACCAGGGCCGCGACATCGCCACCTATTACGGACGCAATACCCGAACAGGTTTGCTGGCCGGCGGAAGGCTTACGCAGAGTAATAGTGTCACCAAAAACTACACTATTGAAAATATCCTTCAATTCGATCGCAGCTTTGGCAAACACTCGGTTGGCTTCACCGGTCTGTATAGCTACCAGGAAGATGCCGCCACATCCAATAGTTTAACCGCGGTGAGTTTTCCCAATGATATCCTGACTTTCTATGGTGCCAACGTTGCACTATTGGTAACTCCGTCTGCATCGTTGCAAAAGCAAACCACCATTTCACAAATGGCCCGTATTAATTATAATTACGATAGCCGTTATCTGTTAACCGTGACCGGTCGTAACGATGGCAACTCTGCTTTTGCGCAGGAACACAAATGGGCTTTCTTTCCATCTGTCGCCTTTGGCTGGAATATTTCAAATGAAAAATTCTTTGATAATGTAAAGGCCATTAATAATCTGAAGCTTCGTGTGTCTTATGGTAGCAATGGTAATATCCTTACGCCATATCAAACCCTGGCTCGGTTGAGTACCCGCACATATATCGACGGAACCATTACCGCTGCGGGTTACGTACCGACCAGTTTTTCGAACCCTTTTCTAAAGTGGGAAACTACAACCACTACCAATATAGGTCTTGATTTCAGTGCACTGAAAAACAGGATTTCCGGTACGGTGGATTACTATGATCAGACTACCCATGATCTGCTACTCGATAGAAGCGTGTCTTCCGTTCAGGGCATTACCTCGATTACCCAAAATATCGGGAAAACAGGCAACAAAGGTTTTGAGCTAGGCCTGACAACAGTAAATTTTCAAACTAAAAACTTTACCTGGACTACCAATGCGAACCTTACCATCAACCGCAATAGAATAATAGATCTTTATGGAGATGGCACGAACGATACTGCAAATCAATGGTTTCTCGGTAAGCCAATCGATGTGCGCTTTGGCTATGCATACGATGGCGTATGGCAGTTGAAGGACGATACCGCACATACACCCCAGGGCGTCGTAAGACCCGGGTATGCAAAAGTGAAAGACATTAACGGCGACGGCATCATCAATGGTTTTGACAGAACCATCATTGGGAATATTCAGCCCGACTTTACCTGGGGTCTCGGTAATACTTTTAAGTATCAAAATCTGAGCCTGTATGTTTTTGCTTACGGCGTACAGGGCAGGCATGAAGTAAATACGCAACTGTCTGACAACAATGTAAACTCCGGGGTACGATACACCACCCTTGTAAAAAATTGGTGGACTCCCACAAACCCCACAAATGACTTTTACGCAAACGTCCTGAATGCAAACCCAAAAGGGGCGGGAATTGTAGAGAGCAGCAGTTTTGTTAGAATACGCGACATTTCACTCACTTACGAATTTAAAGGGCGTGTTTTAGACAAGACCGGACTCAGCAGGCTGAATGTGTATGTGCAGACCCGCAATCCATTTACTATCACCAAATGGAGTGGCCTTGATCCTGAGTTTTCGAGCCAGACAACTGTGCCCCTGCAGCGGGAATTCCTGGTGGGCTTAAATGTGAGTCTCTAACATCAATCATTCTCCCACAAAAAAAACGATCATGAAAATATATAGTAAAATTATTCTGGCAATTGCTTTTATCGTAGTCGCATCGGGATGCAAAAAAACAAGGCTTAACGAAGATGTCTCGGGTGTGCTTACGGCAGACCTGCTGTTTCAAACCAAGGCCGGTTTTGAAAATGCCCTCAATGGGTTATATGCTGAAGTACGGAGGTACCGCAGTGGCAATACTATCGGTGACCCCATCAACAATATCATGAACATCCAGGCAGTGATTGGGGTAGATAACGCGTATGGCAACTGGCGCGACCCGCAAACGGATGTATTTAATCTCTGGGGCACATTGAACCTGCCGGGCTTTAGCCAATACACAAGGGTGTTTGCCTGGCTATACGAAACCATCAATGCTGCCAATACGATCGTTGACCGATCAGCAAAAGGTGGCATCGACTGGACAGATGCCGACAAGAACAGGATCGTGGCCGAAGCCCGCTGCATCCGGGCCTGGTGTTACCGTCACCTGGTATATTTATGGGGTGATGTGCCACTGACATTAACTGAAAGCCGCGGCGATAATATCAAGACCGACTGGCAGAGAACACCAAAGGCTGAAGTGAGAAAAGCTATGGAGGACGACTGGATTTTTGCAGCGCAATACCTGCCGGATGTAGCTACCAGCGATGCGCGTTTGATCAAAGGCATACCACAACATTTCCTTGCTGAATTATACCTGGCTACCGGCGATTATGCCAAAGCTAAAGTGGAGGCAACCAAGGTAACAACGAACCCGGCGTATAAGATTGTAACAGCACGATACGGTGTCAACAAAGCTTTTCCAGGCACGCCTTTCACCGATATGTTTCTTGATGGTAACAGCAAACGCAGCCAGGGAAATACCGAAGCGCTATGGGTGATTCAAAATGAGCTTTTAGTTGTGGGTGGGGAAGGAAATACGATTATGCGCAGGTACTGGCAGAACCGGTATTACTCCTTGGCTGTGGGTGGAAAAAATCCAATCTCAGTATCCGCAGAAAATGGCGGCAGGGGTATTGGCAGGTTAAGCCCTACCCGGTTCGCACTTAACCTCTACGCCGCCAACGACGATCGTGGCAGTTCATTTGCTTTCCGTTTATTTTACCTCATTAATAATGCGAACGGTATACCATCGGGTACCAATCCAAGAACCAATGCGCCTTATAAATTGGGCGATACCATTTTCTTAAACACCACCAGCAATGAAACGCTGTCGCAGGCAAACTGGCCAAGTGTACGCAAATGGGATTACGCACAACCCGCCCCATTGGATATCGTAGACCGTGAATACAACGACCAGGTGTTTTTACGCCTTGCTGAAACCTACCTGGTTCTGGCAGAAGCCAATTTCCGACTCGGTGATTTACAAGGCGCAGCAGATGCCATCAATGTACTTCGCATAAGGGCAAAAGCTACTCCTGCAACAGCCGCTCAAATTACGATCGATTATATACTGGATGAAAGATCAAGAGAATTGTTCTCCGAAGAAGATCGCAGGTATGCACTGCTGCGCACTGGCAAATGGCTGGAGCGTACAAGGCTGTATAATAAAACTGCGTCAACTAAAATAGTTGACAGAGACACCTTATTTCCCATACCTCAGGATGTAATAGATGCAAATCGTACCAAGCCCATGACACAGAATCCCGGGTACTAAGAAAGCACGGGAATATTTTTTTAAAACTTAAAAAACCATTATGAAAAAAATTTTTACTGTATCTCTGAACTGCCTATGTTTTTTTGCAATAGCGCAAACACCACAAAATCCGGCGGCAGCATTTATCCCAGGCAATATAGTTGCCTACCGGGCTGGCGATGGCGGTGCTGCTTTAGCCAATCCCGCAACAGCAGTTTTTTTAGTAGAATATACGCCTGCTGGTACGATTGCACAATCGATAGCGATGCCAACTGTTGCCAGTGCCAGCGGCAACAGGGCCGTAACCTGTTCTGGCAATGCTACGGCAGAAGGATTATTAACACGCTCGCAAGATGGCCGATACCTGCTGGTTCCTGGATATAACCAAACTGCAGGAACTCCTGGCTCTGTAGTAACTACTACATCAGCAGCGGTAAACCGCGTTGTAGCCAGGGTAGATGCGGCAGGTAACATCAATTCAACGACTGCATTAAGTGATGCTTTTTCTGCACAAAGCATTCGTGGTGCTGCTTCTACTGACGGAACAGACATCTGGATATCCAACAGTGGAACCGGTGTTCGTTATACCACATTCGGCAGCAATACTTCCGTTATTATTTCTAATTCCCCGACCACATTGAGGTCTGTGTTTATTTACGATAACCAATTATATGTTGGAACAAACACAGCGCAGGTAGCTACGGTGGGTATGGGTTTGCCCACGACACCGGCCGGCGATGTTGCGGTGGGATTACCCGGCCTTGCGTCAGCTGGTGCGTATCAATTCTTTTTTGCTGATCTAAACCCTGCTATTCCTGGTTACGACGTATTATATGTTGCGGATGATCAGGCTATACCTACCGGAGGGCTGCAAAAATATTCCTTCGACGGAACCACATGGAATTCAAATGGGGTACTCAATCCACCTATCCCTACAGGTCTAACCATTAAGGGTTTGACCGGATATGTAACAGGAACAACCGTTACATTATATAGCTGCAGTGCTACCAACATTTATGCCACCACAGATGCGTCGGGTTATAACACAACTATAAGCGGCTCATTTAATTCTATCGCCACAGCCCCTGCCAATACTGCATTTCGCGGGCTGGCGCAAGCGCCATTGCCAGTTGCATTGCCCCTAGACCTGACCTCCTTTACCGCATCGCTTATAGATAAAAATGTGCAGCTAAACTGGGCTACCCATAGCGAACAGAATGTAAGATCATTTTCCATTGAAAGAAGTGCCGACGGCCGTGCTTTTTCTGCCATAGGTGATGTGCTTGCAAAGAATACACCAAATGCCAGTTATGTTTTTTCCGATAATGCGCCTCTTAACGGCATTAATTACTATCGTTTGAAAATGATTGATAGAGATGGCTCCTTTAAAATAAGTGCCATTGTATCTGTCAGTAACCGCAAAGGAATTGTAGCCCGGGTATTTCCCAACCCCGTTATAAATAATTTAATAGTATCGCATACTGATGCCGGTGATGGAGCATCTATTAAGATATATAATGCTTCTGGTCAGCTGGTACGGTCATTTAGTATACAGCCCGGTGCCACACAAACCAGCCTCCCGGTAAGCGAATTGGTGAAAGGCAACTACCTCTTGTCTTTTGAAAGTAAAGGTGAAAAAACGGTTACGAGATTTACTAAAGAATAGCTATCCTATTCCTGGAAAAGCCCTTCGAAATGGGGAGGGCTTCTTTTTTGTAACAGTTTATTTTATTGCAGGATAAAATAACAAGACAGCCAACTTGCAAGTTGTTACTGGAAAATTGCTCTGGCAGTTGATGCCTTTGAAATTATTTCCACAGGTAGTGTGTTGCCTGCCTGATCTGGAGCTGTACAGGAAACCGGAGCAACATGGGTATCATTTTTACACAACTACAAATTATAATTTTTATGATTTTTTTGCAACATAAACCATTTGGAATGAGCGGATCGGGTTTTGTTTTTTTGGGTTTGATGTTTTTGATGCTATTGTCTACCGCCCAGGCCCAGACCTTAACACCGACCGATGATGCGCAAGTGTATGCTGGTAGTGTGGCCAATAACTATGGCGCGGATGTAAAGCTGCAGGTAAAGAAGAAAGAAGGTTCTTCCATCACCCGAAACGCCTATCTTAAATTTGATCTTACGGGTATAACTGTTGACCAGGTGGGCAAAGCGAAGCTGCGGCTGTATTGTAATAACAAAGCGGTTGACACAGTACAGTCGGTGATGGCGGCTTACGCAACATCTTCAGGCTGGACAGAAGCGGCGATTAAATGGAACAATGCTCCGGCATTCGGCGCCACGCTTACTACAACAGTTATTGTTGCTAAAACAGGCTATTACGAATGGGATATTACCGAATATATCAAACAGGCCATTCCGCTGGGCACCCAGGTTTCGGTGGCTATTGCTGACGTCAACTTTTCTAATAACCTGGTGGAATTGTCAAGCAAAGAAGCAGCAAATAAACCACAACTGGTAATCAGCGCCACGCCAGATGTTCCGGCTACGGCCTACTTCCTGGATGCAGTTTCGGGTAACGATAGCAACGATGGCCTCTCAGCCGGAACAGCCTGGAAAAGCCTTAGCAAGATCAATGTTTCTTATTTAAGTCCGGGGGCAAAAATCTACTTTAAATCCGGCCAATCATTCAATGGAATGCTCAATATTTCTAACACGGGCGCCAGTGGAAATCCGGTGGTATGTGATATTTACGGAGGTACGACCCCTGCAACTATCAATGGACTGGGACAGCCGTCTGCAGTATTTGCTTACAACCGCGCTTATATAGAATTAAAGAATCTACGGGTCACCAATTTCCGTCCGGGCATTATCGCTGCTGCCGATGCTTTTAGCGCCATCACTTTTATTATTGAAGACGCAGGCGTTGTAAACCATATTTACCTCGATAAAGTGATTGTGGACAGTGTTAACAGCTCCACCGATGTAAACGACGGATACACAGTGTATAATGGCGGCGTTCGTTTTTATACCGGCGGTTCGACCATACCTACCAATTTCAACGATGTTAAAGTGACCAATTGCACGTTTCAAAACCTGGGACGTACCGGCTGCAACTTCGATTCAGAATGGGCCTTGCGCAATGTGAACACGCATTTTGGAGATCCACTGGGCGATGGCAGAACCGATAATTGGGTTCCCAATACCAATGTGGTTTTTCTAAGTAATATTTTTAGAAAAATTGGCGGCAATGGTCTGATAGTACGGGTTGCCTATAAAGCGTTAATCGAGGGTAATTATTTCGATTCCTGCGGCACGGACATATCCGGCAATGCGGTTTTTAACTTTAATACCGATAGCTGTGTTTACCAGTTTAACGAGGCGAAGCACACGGTGTACAATTCCGGAGATACCGATGCCCGTGGTATCGACAGCGACTTCCGCACGAAGTATACCATCATCCAATACAATTACCTGCACGATAACGAACTAGGCGGCGTAGTAGCTACTGGCGGTGACCAAACCTCCGGACAGATACCACAACGTTTTAATATAGGAACCGTGATCCGGTATAACCTCATTGAAAATAATGCTCGCCAGGGTATCTCTTTTTCCGGCGCCATCGACGGGTTGGATGTGTATAACAATACAATCTATGCCGATGCTACGCACAACGATGTGCTCGTGATACGTTCAGCAATATGGGCAGTAGCGCCTAAAAATATCCGGTATAAAAACAACATTTTCTACTACGCCGGCACTAATCCTTCTTACTTTTTTGCATCTGGTTCTACCTATACTTTTACCAACAATTTGTTCTATGGCACTCATCCGGCTTCCGAACCTTTTGACGCCGCGAAGATTACTGGCGACCCGAAATTAAGTGGGGCAGGCCTGAGCACTGATGGGTACAAATACCTGGAAGGGTCCGCCGCATTAAACAGTGGTATTGTAATTGCCGATAACGGCGGGAGGGATTACTACGGAGGAGCAGTGGCTCAGCAAACTGCGCCAAATGTGGGCATGTACAATGGCGCTTTTGTTGCCGGTCTGCCACTAACATTGAATGATTTTTTTGCCAGCAAGGAAGCTGGCACGATTGCCCTTTCATGGACTACAGCATCCGAAATGCATACCTCACATTTCGAACTGGAGCGCTCGGCAGATGGACGGGTGTTTGAGAAAATTGGCACCGTACATGCAACAGGCAATTCCAACTCTTTGCTCCATTATTCCTTCATCGATATTAACCCAATAAAAGGTCTGGGTTATTATAGGATGAAGATGGTTGATACCGACGGAAAATGGGTCTATTCAACGGTAAGGCTGGTTAGCTTTGATGGTGCTATCAAGGGATTGATCGTTTACCCTAACCCAGCTGATAGTCATATTTCTTTAGCATTCAACACGGTGTCTGCTGGTGCCGTAACAGTTAATATTTTTGATATGCAAGGCAAGCAGGTGATCACAAAAAATGTAGCCCGGGGTTCCAATCCCGATATCAATATTTCATCTTTGGTCCGGGGCATTTATTCTGTTCAGGTTGCTGGTGGTGAAGGAAACACCGTTATCGGCACCGCCAGATTATTAAAACTATAACCTATCCATTTGAAATTTCATAGCCTTATATTTTTTTTATTTCTGCTTTGCTTTTCTCCAGTTGTCAATGGCCAGGGCAGGGTGCAGTTTTCTATCAACGACGGCTGGAAGTTTTTCCCGAATGGCACTGCTTATGCGGAGACTGTCGCAGCCAGCGATGCAGGCTGGGAGCCAGTTTCATTGCCCCATACCTGGAACGCTACCGATCCTTTTGACGATGACAAAACCTATCGCCGCGGCATCAGCTGGTACCGCAAAGAATTAAACCTGGATGCCCGGTTGAAAGACAAAAAAGTCTTCCTTTATTTTGAAGCAGCCAACCAGGTAGCGCATTTGTATGTAAACGGGTATTTCGCTGGCATGCACAAAGGAGGTTACACCGGCTTCGCCATTGATATTACTAATTATCTTAACTGGAAACCAAACGGAAAGAACCTGGTGGCCGTTCAGGTTAGCAATGCACATGATCCATTTATCCCCCCATTGAATGTGGGCTATGCTTCCTACGGTGGCATCTACCGGGATGCATGGGCCATCGTAACAGACAAATTACATTTTACTGGCGTCAACAATAATTCCGGTGGTGTTTATATTACTACGCCGGGCGTTACAAAGCAGCAGGCAACGGTTGCCGTAAGAACACAGGTAAAGAATGAAACAAATGCAGCACGGACCTTCCAATTTGTAAATACGATTACCGATGCTGCGGGTATGTTGGTGAAGTCATTTACCAAATCAGTTACGATCGCCGCTAATCAGGAGATGATGATCACCAATGCGGGTGAACCTATAGCAAATCCGAAGCTATGGAGTCCGGCGAGCCCTTACCGCTATCAGGTTACCAGCCAAATCGTTGCTAATGGAGTAGTGCTGGATGAAGTACGGAACAACATCGGCTTTCGCTGGTTTAGTTTTGATAATGGCAATGGCTTTTCACTGAACGGAGAAAAGCTCCTGCTACATGGCACCAATCGCCACCAGGATATCAAGGGTAAAGGCGATGCCTTAACGGCGGAAGATCATCGTCGGGATATGCAATTGATCAAAGACATGGGTTGCAATTTTGTGCGCCTGGCGCACTATCCGCAGGCAGCCGAAGTTTTAAGATTGGCTGATGAATTGGGACTCTTGATCTGGGAAGAAACCCCGGTGGTCAATTTCGTCACTAATAGCCCGGAGTTTGTG
The DNA here is from genome assembly GCA_039925965.1 of Chitinophagaceae bacterium. Lineage (GTDB taxonomy): Bacteria > Bacteroidota > Bacteroidia > Chitinophagales > Chitinophagaceae > JAZKFT01. Next base: position 110,776 of record JBDSXW010000017.1, on the reverse strand, counting down.
GCCAATGAAGAAAACATGATCCACGAAATGATCACACAGGGATACAACCATCCGGCTGTGATCATGTGGGGATCTTCCAATGAGATATTATTGCACGGCCCGGATGGGGAACGGATTGGCACACAAAATGATCCCGGTTACATGGCCGTTGTAAAGAACTTCGCCATGAAGTTTGATAGCACGGTAAGAGCCGAAGATCCGACGCGGTATAGCACTGTGGCGATGCATGTAAGCGGCGACTATGCGAAGTATGGATTGGATACCATTTCGCAGGTGGCTGGTTACAATGTTTACAGCGGCTGGTATTCAGGAAAGGTGGAAGAATTTGGTACCGACCTCGACAAATGGAGAAAGCCTGGCCACAATGTTTTCATCAGCGAATATGGTGCGGAAGGAGAAGTAAGACTCAATACGAACAATCCGATGCGTTTCGATTATACCGGTCAGTACCAGCGTTATTTTAATGAATCTTACCTGCGGCAGATCAACGAGCGGCCCTGGTTAGCAGGCACGGCCATCTGGAACCAATTCGATTTTTCGCAACCCAATATTGGCGGCCCGCAATCGCATAGAAATCAGAAAGGAATGGCTACCTGGGATCGGAAGAACAAAGATGTCTACTACCTGTACAAAGCCAATTGGAACCCGGAGCCGATGGTCTATATCGCCACCCGCGACTGGCTGGTCAGAAGCGGAGAAAGCCAGACGATGACTACCTTTGAAGCCTATAGCAATGCGCCGGAATTGACCCTTACTGTAAACGGTGTTGCTCAGAAAATACAACGTGGCAATGATGTCAAAAAGTTTTCATGGCAGGTTCTTTTGAAAGATGGAGCCAATGAATTGTCGGCGTCAGGTAAGATAAATGGACAGACGTATTCTGATCATGTGGTCATTAATTATAAAGCATTTAATGCCGACCTCTCCGGCATCCAATCATTATCAGTAAATGTTGGTTCCAATGCCCAATACCTGGATGCTTCGGGTAATGTATGGGTGGAAGACCGGCCTTATCGTAAAGGAAGTTTTGGTTCGGTGTCCGGTTCATCCAAAATGTTCGATCGCAAGGATGTGATCATGAGCACAGCGGATGAGCCGGTTTTTTATACCTACCAGGATAGTCTTCCGGCCTATCGCTTTGATGTGCCCGATGGACAATATCAGGTAACGCTTCGGTTTGCGGAGCCTTTCCGTATCAAAACTGGCGACCGGGTGTTCAACGTGACCATCAATGGCGTTCCTGCACTCAGGGATTTTGATATTGCTGCCGCAATTGGGATACAAAGGGCGGTCAACAAATCCTTTATCGCACAGGCTGTAACTGGCAACGGTTTGACCATTCAGTTTGAAGCCATCAAAGGCAATGCTATTTTGAACGCTATTAAGATTCGCAGGCTATGAGAAAGATAATAACATCAGCAGTTGTGCTTTTTCTTACTGTACTATCAGCCCTACACGGACTAGGGCAGCAGACAGACAACACAATGGATTTGTACCTGCTGATCGGCCAATCAAATATGTCCGGACGAGGCCCGATTACCGATCAGTTTAAAGCAGAAGGAAACGACCATGTCCTGATGCTGGACAAGGCAGGCAACTGGGTTCAGGCGAAACATCCGCTGCATTTCGACAAGCCTTCGGTAGCCGGCGTTGGGCCGGGTTTATGCTTTGGCATTGCTATGCAAAAAAAGAATCATGGAAAAACAGTCGGACTGATTCCCTGCGCAGTGGGTGGCACAGCCATTGATGTGTGGAAACCCGGCGCTTACGATAAGGCGACTGACACGCACCCCTACGATGATGCAGTGAAACGATTGGCAATTGCTATGCAGTCGGGCAAATTAAAAGGGGTGCTCTGGTTGCAGGGAGAGTCCGACAGTGATTCATCCAAAGCAAAAAACTACCTGCCAAAACTCATAGAATTAATAGCTCGTATCCGTGAAATAGCTACTGATACAAACCTTCCATTTGTAGTGGGCGAACTGGGCCGCTATAAAGATACCTACCGGTATATCAATGATGAATTACACAAACTTCCCGAGCTTGTACAACACACGGCCGTAGCGAGTTCCAGGGGATTTAAAGACAAAGGCGACCTTACCCATTTTGATTCTAAGTCAGCCGATGCGTATGGAAAAAGGTTTGCTAAGAAAATGAAACAATTGCAAAAAAATTGAGCCTGTGACTGTATTGAACCACATGAAAAAACGATTGATCCTTCAGACGATATTCCTCATTTCCTGCTTTGTAGTTGCTGCGCAGGACGGAGAGGAAGTAACAACAAAAACGGCTTCGTTTACGCCGTTTACCGGGGTGAATTATATACGACTCGTATTTGATAAAGACAAGATAGGATCTGCAACTGCCAGCTTCAAAGTTACGATTAGTTCACTGTCAGATGGTGCCGTTTTATGGCAGGGTAACGTAACGCCTACCGAAGCAGTGAATGAAGGCGGCCATCAATTAGCCATCACCATTAATAATTTAATGCCGGTGTTGTGGACACCGAATAATCCATTTCTATACCAGATTAGTTTACAGCAATGGGAGAACGGGGTGATGAAAACGGAATGGAAAGAACGGGCTGGTTTCAGAAGTTTTGAGCGCAAGGGCGGCAACCTGTATTTGAATGGCAAACCGATTTTTTTAAAGGGCATTGCGATTAATCCACCTGGTCGCGGTATACCCGGCAAACTGGAGAACAGCCGGGCATTCGCATTGGATTATGTAAGGTTTATGAAAAGCATCAACGTGAATATCATTCGTATTCCCGATGCTGAAGAATGGTATGATGTATGCGACGAACTGGGCATGATGGCTTTTGGCGGCAACTATGCGGGCAGTGTAGCCGGTGGTGAAAAGGTAGATGCCCAGGCCGCAGTAGGAGATGAGACTGATGGAGGTTTCCCATCAGATTACGACAAGGGCGTGGAATGGTATGAGAATAAAAAACTGGGATTGATCGCCCATCACCCGAGCCTGATGGTATATGCTATGACCAACGAAACACCGTTCGCCGGCAAGCGGGCTGCGCTTTGGGAAAAATTTCTTGCTCACTCGTATGAGAAATTAAAAAAATGGGATGAGACAAGGGTATACATTGCTAACGCTGGCTATGGTTACGGTAAAACCGGCGACATAACAGACATCCATCGTTACTGGGGCTGGTATTATAGTTCACCGTTTACGTTCCTGAACATCAGTGATGAGGCAAAAATAAATCCCAATCCCTCCAAACACCAGCCGATAACTTTTACCGAATGCGTAGGCAACTATACAGGTCCTGATGGCAGGTACAATCTCACCCCGGCGCATAAAAACCCCAGCTCACAATTGGCCTGGACCGGCCACGAACGCCAGGATCTGCAAGCACAGCTGGCAGACTATCACCAGAGCTTTACCTTCCGCCAGGCCGCAGAAACCTTTAGGCAGCTGCGATCACAAAACCCGGATTTGAGCGGCCTGTTTCCATTCACTATTCTTTTTTACAACTGGAATACGATTAAGAAGTTTGACGACATGAAACCGAAACCTGTCACGGACCAGGTGCGGCTTTCCTATCAACCCATATTGCTAAGCTGGGAATGCTGGACGCCTAATGTTTATGCAGGCGCTACCGTAAAACCCATCGCCCATATCATCAACGACGACAATGATTTTAAAGACCTCACCAACGCTAAACTGGTGTACGAATTAAAGGATAAAACAACGGCAGTGGTATATTCCGACAGCGTGGCAGTTTCTGATATTGCTTATTACGGCACTGCGGCAAAAACGATTTCATTCAAGGTTCCTGCAAATCTTATCACGGGTAAATATGAACTCTGGGGCAAACTCATCAGCAATGGTGCGGTTGTTTCCCAGAATATGATTCCGCTGTTTGTTGCCGATCCTAATTTTGCTAATGCGGTGACGACATCAACCCTTCAGCTGCTAGTTTACGACAAACAGGGAACAACCACTAAGTCGCTCACCAACCTCCATATCAGGTTTACGCAGATCAACTCTTTTGAAAACCTGTCCCCCAAAGCTGCTGTAGTGATTGCTGAAAATTCAGCAGATGAAAAAGTTGCCGCAGCTAAGGCAACCATCAAAAAATTCATAGCGGTTGGGGGAAGGGTATTGAGCCTTCGGCAGGATAGCCTGCACCTGGCAATCCTTAACCAATTACTCATCAATCCGGTCTCCAATAACAACGTGAATATCGACGATCCGGTTTATCCGGTAAGTGTACTGTCGCCTAGAAATGGTTACTATCTGAATCCTGAAAGGCCCGGCCATCCGGTGTTTAACGGCATTAGTAGGGATAATCTGAGGGTATGGTCGGACTACACGAATTGGGATGAAACGCAGAAAGGTTTTCCGGCGGTAAAGCCGGTTACCGATGGCTTTACATTTTTAATTAAAGATGACGTGGAGCATACTGCCATCCTTGCCAATTACAGTTCGGGGCTACAAGCTATTGCACTGGCAGAGCAGTTCCAGGGCAAGGGAAGTATGATTCTTTGCGGCCTGGATTTGGCCAACAGAACTTCATTAGATCCAGTGGCAACAAGGCTCTTTCTGAACCTAATCAGTTATATTGGTAGTTATAGCAAGCACGAACCTTACCCAATAATTACCAGCCCAATTGTATGGGGTGAGTATGAAACAGAGAAAGGTGTGGTAACCGGTTTGTACAGTGGCTTCCTGGTAAACGCTACGCCAAGAGTTGCGGCTGATTATCTCGGCAAAGGCATCGTAGTTACTAAAGAAGGCTACCAGCTTGCCGGTGGTACAAGAAGCGGATTTAATACAAGACCAGGCATCCAGTATGTGGCAAATGGACGGCGTCCTTTTGGTCCGTTTGCACAAAGCTTTGGTGGCCAACCATTGCCTGATGCCAACACAGCCGAAGGCGTTGGCAGCTTCTGGTGTACCATCCCCGAAGGGCAAAATACGGCCACTTCAATTGTCTGGAACCCTGGCAAGGAGCCGTTGGTGATTAAAATAAATGTAAACGGTTTGCCGGCTGTAAGCCAGACCATTAAGGCTGGTGATAAGGCAGTAGTAGTAGCGCCTGTTGACAAGACAGATGTCCATATCACGTATATGGGTGACCGGCGATTGGTAATTTTAGAAACGGCTTTTAGCAGGAAGTGATGAACTTTATAAATGACTATCAAGATTATATGAAATACCGGAGCTACCTTATTTTTTTGTCCGTACTGTTTGCAATGAAACTTCATGCACAAGTTGTTCCGGTGCGCAACATTCGTGCAGATATAAATCTTGTAGAAGGCGATAAAGTAAAGATGTTTAATGAATGCATAGGTGCAGGCCGCGCCAATGAAGGATTGCGGGCCGATTGGCAACAACAACTGGCGATAGTCCAAAAGGATATCGGCTTTCGGTATATCCGTTTCCACGGGTTGTTACATGATGATATGCGGGTATACGCAGAAGATAAGACCGGTAAAGTCATTCACAACTGGCAGTACATCGACAAGCTTTTTGATTACCTGCTAAGCATCCACATCAGGCCCTTTGTAGAGTTTGGGTTTATGCCCGCCGATCTGGCGCTTGGCACTAAAACCATATTCTGGTGGAAGGCCAATGTGAGCAGGCCAAAGAGCTATGAGAAATGGGATGAACTGATAGCAAAGCTCGTGGCGCATTGGGAAGAACGTTATGGAAGAGAAGAAGTGAGGCAATGGTATTTCGAAGTATGGAATGAGCCGGATCTGAAAGGCTTTTACGATGGCACACAGGCCGACTATTTCGAATTGTACCATCATACTGCCAAAGCGGTAAAAAGTATTTCCGCCGACTTTCGTGTGGGTGGGCCGGCAACATCAGCCACTAAATGGATTGCGGAATTTATCAGCTATTGCGATAGCGCAAAATTGCCCGTTGATTTTATCAGTACGCACGACTATGGCACTACTTCGGTACTCGACGAACTCGGCACTAAAAAGCAGCAACTAAAAAGCAACGCCGACACCATTGCGCTGAATGTAAAAAGACTTCGGAACCTGATCAATGCATCACCGTACAAAAACGCGGAACTGCATTTTACCGAATGGAATACCTCGCCTTCTTCAAGAGATCCTATACACGACACCTACCAGAATGCGACTTATGTTTTGAATACGCTTAAGCAAACAGGCAGCGCCGGTAACTCTATGTCGTACTGGACATTCACCGATATTTTTGAAGAAGCGGGGCCAGCGCAAACACCGCTGCATGGAGGCTTTGGATTGCTCAATTTACAGGGCATTCGCAAGCCTACTTACTATGCATATCAATTTATGAATGAACTGGGTAGCAAAACGCTTAAGAATGCGGACGCAGCTTCTTATGTAGCAACCGATCCCAATGGTGATATAACTTCATTGATCTGGAACTACACTTTTACCGAAACTGGTAAGGAATTTGACCAGGGGTATTTTGTAAAAGACCAGCCTGCGACGCTTAAAGAAACGGTGGAGCTGGAAATCTCGCATATCAGGAATGGTAATTACAGGCTTGAAGTTTATAAGGTTGGCTATGAGCAAAATGACCCATTCAGTTTCTATTACAAGATGGGAAGGCCACCACAAATGACACGGAACCAGGAGCAGGAATTGATAGCACATTCAACAGGTCTTCCGGCTTCGTCAGAAAAAATTACAATCACCAACGGACTTTTTAAAAGAAGCATTCCACTTCGCAATAATGATATCGTATTTCTAATGCTGGTTAAAATATCTAAATAACAGATGGGCAATTTGAAGCATGTTTTTCTGATGACGGTTTGCTTTCTTTTTTTGATGAAAGGAAATTGCAAAGATTTCTATGTGGATGCAGTTGCGGGCAATGACAACAACAACGGTCTTTCCAAAAATGTCGCCTGGCGAACTTTGGAGAAAGTAAGCAACAATAGCTTCACGCCTGGTGATATTATTGCTTTCAAAACTGGTCAACGATTTGTTGGGACGCTGCATATCAATTCTTCCGGAACTGAATTTAGGCCTTTGATATATACGACCTTTGGCGGCGCAACGCCATCAATCATTGACGGCAATGGCGATTCGACCTCCATCTATTGTCTCAACCATCAATACATCAACCTCACCAACCTGGCAGTAACCAATTTCAGGAATGGAGTCGTCACAAAAGATGACGTTTTTACCGGCATACGGATCATCAACCAGGACGCTGGCACGCTGCACCATTTTCACCTGGATAGCGTTAGGGTATACAATGTCAACAGTACGCATATTGCAAAAGATGAAGGAAAAAATGACCAGAGCCGGTTTTATGGCGGCGTGCTTTTTTATACAAGAGGCGATAAAGTCAGAAGCAATTTCGATGGTGTAATGATAACCCATTCAAGTTTTGAAAACCTCAGCCGCACTGGTTTTAACTTCCGCTCCGACTGGGATCGCCGATCTGCATTTAGCAAGTTTGGCGACAGCATCGGCAAAGGCATGACCGACAACTGGACACCGAATACCCATGTTGTTTTCAGGGATAATCATTTTAAAAATATCGCGGGCAACGGCCTGATAGTAAGAGTAGCAACAGGCGCCTTAATTGAGCACAACCTATTCGATAGTTGCGGAGTCATTATCTCGGGCAACGCGGTTTTTAATTTCAATACCGATGGAACCGTGTACCAATACAATGAGGCAAAGAATACTATTTACAACGAGGGCGACACAGATGCCCGCGGCATCGACAGCGACTACCGTACTAAGAATACGACCATCCAGTATAACTACCTGCACGATAACGGTCTCGGTGGAGTAACAGCTACGGGCGGCCCCGGTGTAGGCGATAACCCTGTCAACTTTAATATGGGTACCATCATCCGCTATAATATAATTGAGAATAATGCAAGGCAGGGTGTCTATATTTCCGGTAGGGTAGAAGGGCTGGAGATGTACAATAACGTGGTATACGCCGATGCACGTTTCAATGATGTTGTGGCTATCAAACTCAATAAGTGGACGGTCTATCCGAATGGCAGTTCATTTTCAAATAACATTTTCTGTTTCAAAGGCACCAATGCCTCCTATGCATTTACCAGTGCTACCAATGTATTATTTAGCCACAACCTTTACTCAGGTATACTTCCCCCAACAGAATTCAAAGACCCGTTTCCATTAGATACCGATCCGCGATTTATGGCACCCGGAACAGGCTGGCAAGGTTATAAGCTTTTAAAAAAATCACCCGCAATACTGGCTGGTACGGCAATTAAAAGCAATGTGGAAAAAGACTTTTACGGAAACAGGATTGACAAGAATAAGGTACTAAATATCGGGATAGAAAATATTATAAAATGATGAATACACCAAACACGCGCACAATGGAAAGCAACAGGCTGCTGAAATGTTTACTCCGGCAATTGAGTCTGCTCTTTCTGAGCACAGCCCTGTTGAGCCAACCTGCAAAGCAACCAATGTTTAATGATGGCCCGCTCGAAAGACAATACTGCATTGATGTACTTACAAAGATTGCCGATCCCGTGTTGCTGGCCCTTAGTAAAAAGGAACTAAAATTGCAGATGCCGGTAGAAGCAGAAGATCCTGCAAAACGAGCGTACAGCACGCATCTTGAAGCCTTCGCCAGGTTGCTGGCTGGCCTCGCTCCCTGGCTGGAACTTGGCCCCGACGAAACGAATGAAGGCAAGCTTCGCAAAAAGTATATCACACTGTCGCTTACCTGCATTAAAAATGCTGTAGACCCGTCTTCTGCGGATTTTATGAATTTTAATACCGGTAGTCAACCACTGGTAGACGCGGCCTTTTTTGCACATGCCCTGCTTCGTGCCCCGGTTTATTTATGGGGCGGTTTGGATAGCAAAACCAGGGCCATGGTAATCGACGCTTTGAAATCATCCCGGGCCATTACACCTTCTTACAGCAATTGGCTGATGTTTAGCGCCACCATAGAAGCGGCCCTGAAGAAGTTTGATAACTCAGCGGATAAGATGCGTATGGATTATGCCTTGAAGCAACACGAGCTCTGGTACAAAGGCGATGGCATGTATGGCGACGGCCCTGAGTTTCACTTCGACTACTACAATAGTTTTGTGATACAACCTATGCTGCTTCAGGTTTATCAAACGATTGCGGACAGTAGTGCAAGGGGAAAGAAATTGTACGCAGACGTTTTGAAACGTGCACAACGTTATGCTGCTATTCAGGAGCGGTTAATTTCTCCCGAAGGCACATTTCCACCTGTCGGCCGCTCACTGGCATACAGGTTTGGGGCTTTCCAGTTGCTGTCGCAAATTGCTTTTATGCACGCTTTGCCGGAAGGCGTACAACCCCAACAGGTAAGGGCCGCACTTTACACGGTGATCAAAAGACAGGTAGAAATGCCCGGTACTTTCGATAGCAAAGGCTGGCTGCAGATTGGCTTTGCTGGTCATCAACCTAAGATGGGTGAAAATTACATTTCAACGGGAAGTCTCTACCTCTGTTCTGAAGCTTTTATTATGCTTGGTCTGCCTGCTGCTGATATTTTTTGGCAAGGCGCTGATTTGCCATGGACCGCTAAAAAAATATGGGCCGGCGAAGATCAGTCCGTTGACCACGCGTTGAAAATTGAATAATACAAGGGCCGATAGATATCGGATATTTCTGCTCATTCAGCCCCTCATCAAATTAGCGCAAACAGTTTACAAATTCTAAAAAACAAAGAATGAATAAGTTATTTTATTACGGAGTATTTGTTGGCTGCCTGTTGTTCACAACAACTTGTAAAGCACAAAATGGCTCATTGAAGTGGATAGATAAAAAGCTGCACCACGCTGCCAGGCAATATAAATACCTGATGACAAAAGTGCCCGACGGTGTAATGCCGCGATCATTTACAAAAGATACTTTAAGAACCTGTACTTCCGAAAACTGGGTGGCAGGTTTCTACCCGGGTACGCTGGTATACTTGTACGAGAATACTAAACACCAGCGCCTCTATGATGAAGTGATAAAGAAAATTCCGCTGATGGACAATCAGCAAAATAGTACCGGCACCCACGACCTCGGCTTTATGATGTATTGCAGTTATGGAAACCTGAACCGTATCACACCAAAGGACGCCTATAAAAAAATCCTTATCAATTCAGCACGCGGACTGGCGGCCAGGTTTAACCCAAAAGTGGGTTGCATCCGTTCCTGGGGCAAGGCGGATGATACCACGATGTTTCGGGTAATCATTGATAATATGATGAACCTTGAATTGTTATTCTGGGCCGCTAAAGAAACAGGCGACCGGTCCTTGTATGATATTGCTGTAACCCATGCCAACACTACGATGAAGAACCATTTCCGGGCCGACAATAGCTCGTATCATGTAGTGGTGTACAATCCACAAACAGGTAAGGTGATCAAAAAGCAAACTGCGCAGGGCGCTGCTGACGAATCAGCCTGGGCCCGTGGGCAGTCATGGGGCTTGTATGGCTATACCATGATGTACCGGGAAACAAAAGATAAAGGCTACCTCGATCATGCGCAGCGCATTGCAGCCTTTATTTTAAGCAATCCAAACCTGCCCGCAGACATGGTGCCGTATTGGGACTACAACGCTCCCGGTATCCCGAATACCTACCGCGATGCTTCGGCTGCGGCTGTTATGGCCTCGGGTTTGATAGAGCTTTCCGGCTATAGCAATAAGGAACTATCTGCAAAATATATGGGTGCTGTCAAAACCATATTGACCACGCTTTCTTCACCGGAATATACGGCCAAAACAGGGGAGAACGGTGGCTTTATTCTGATGCATAGCGTTGCGCATTTCCCTAAGAACACTGAGGTGGATGCTCCATTGCCCTATGCCGATTACTATTATGCAGAGGCCATGCTGCGGTATAAAAAGTTTATGGGTTTATAGGCCACAGCTTTAAGAATCACGGCGATGAGAGTTGATATCCCAACCAAAAGAATTCATTGATTATTGGAACAATATTAAACCGGAGTATGTATAGAAGATATTTTTTGATGGGGCTTCTTGTCGCGGGATGCCTCGCCGGCTTTTCGCAGAATAATAATGTTGCGTTGCACAAGCCGGTAGTGGTTAGTTCAGAGGCGCCTGGCTATCCTGCATCGAATATTGTCGATGGCGTTATTTCAAGAACTTCAATATGGGAAGCCTCCAGTAACCGTGCGCCGCATTTGGTGGAGATTGACCTGCGGAAATATTACAATATCACCGGACTGAAAATCCATAGTGGCATTGCAGATGCAGAGAAGAAGCCCGGGGAAATGACGCAGGCTGCGGGCTTTTGGTCGGTAAAGAATTTTAAAATGCAGTATTGGGATGATGCCAACTGGAGCGATTTCCCTCAGAGTGAAGTGCATGAGAACAGGCTGACAACTGTTGCATTTAACTACAAACCTGCCGTTACAACTTTTAAAATAAGACTGGTATGTGATGATGGCGAGCCGATCAGTATTATGGAGATCGAAGCCTTTGGAACGGAAGCCCCAAATATGCCGGAGCCCCCGGTGGTGAACTCTAACATACGGCAGGAAGCGATGTCTACAGAACCTAAAGATGCTACCATTTCAGTCACCAATAAAGTAGTTGGAAAAACTTTAAAGTATGTAGGCTACAACCAGGGCTACTACATGCCCGGCAGCAATGTATCTGGTTGGTTGGAATATAGCAATGTCAATAGCCTGCGGGTATGGGCGACTATGAATTCATTTGTACCCGATACGGCTGTGCAGGTAGATAAAACACTTACCTCCATAGCAGAATTTGACAAAAGAAAAAGCGAGCTGCGCAAAGCCCCGGAGAACAATGCTTTTATCCATTGGAATCAATTGCTTCCGCTGTACGATCTCCCGGATTCTTCTTCCACCAACGCGATGGTATTTAACTATGCCCTCTCGGAACTGAAACGCCTTGGAATCGATGTGGTACTGCAAATGGGCGGTACCGATTTTGAGGACAACTGGACCAACAAATGGAAGCAATGGCAGCGCTATTATGCATTGGCGTATCATGCGGCGAAGCAGGGAGACGTAACCATGTTTGCGATGCAGAATGAACCCAACCACCGCAACTCGGGACCCATGAAACTGGAGCAATGGATTATGGGTATGCAGATCGTTTCGGACGCTGTTCACTGTGCGGTGCAGGATGTGAACAAGCAATATGCAAAACGCTTAACGCCCAAATTTGTGGGACCGGTTACAGCCGGCAATAACCCGGAATGGTGGGCCGCTGTGGCAAAGAATATTCGTACGGATTACCACGGCAAAACGGTTGACAAAGACTTGCTGGAAATCTTCTCCACCCATTCTTATAACTCACCTGCCGCCGGCTACGAAACGCGTATTCAGAACATTGAGAAAACGCTCCGGGATAATCATCCCAACGGCGATTCATTGCCGGTTGTTTATACAGAGATTGGCCGATGGATGAATGCCTACCTGATTGATAAAGAGGAGACGATGGATTCTCCATCACTTTTTACGGAATGGGCGGGTATCTATTCCAACAACATGAAAAATGGCGGTTACGGAATGTGGGCTTTCAAATTTGCCAACACTGCCAGCAGCACGTATCCGAGAGGTATTAAATCGGGTCACCATTTCATCTGGCAGGGCAGGCGGATCGTGGAAGATGCCTATACAAATATTGCTTTGGGAAAACCGGTTAACACCAGCAATAAGGCTGGCAATACAAAGCTCGTTACAGATGGAAATAAATCCGATGTTTCTACCTGGGTTTCAGATACTGCGACCAAAGAGAAATGGCTAGAGATAGACCTTGGTAAATCTTTTGAAATTGGTAGTGCCGTTGTGTATTCGGGAGATGCGTCCGGCATGTACACCAGCCCTACACGGATAAAAAATTTTAAGCTGCGGTATTTGTCGGGCAATGATTGGAAAGATATTCCCGGCATGGCAGAAAAAGAAAATAAATACGCACAGAATTTTTTCATTTTCAAAGAAGCCATTACTACCAATAAAATAAGGCTGACAAGTAATGATGCAGGTGCTTTGAAAATAAGGGAGATCAAATTATTTGCCAAAGGTGATGGGCCAACTGGTGAACCTAATTATAATGTATCAGGCATACAAAGAACAGGAGAAGTGGTACGGCTTTTCGCCAAGGGTTTTAAAGATGAAAGGCCATTGATGGAAACGAAGTGTTCGGAAGATGATACCGGACTGGACAGCTACACTTCATATGATGAAAAAAGTGGAAATTACTATATGTGGTTGGTGCAGCGTGACGGGTTTAATTACAACCTCAACATCAACTTAAAAGCCCTTGATATACCAGTAGGAGCACCTGTTACAGCCGAAACCGTAAGCCCGGATTATTACGGAGAAATAACGCAGTTATTTACTTTGAATGATGCTAAACAACTGGGTCTCACATTAGTGCCCCAAAGCGTTGTGCTGTTAACTATTCCCAAAAACAGGCTGCTTAAATCCGTAACAACTGCATCTGCCGATGCCACCGTTGCTGGTGGCAAAAATGCCGGTAAAAACGACGGCCTTAATAAGCAATTGATTGTACAGTTGGATGCATCGCATCCTGATAATAATAAAGTGACCTATATCCATTTTGATGAATTGGGTGCTGCAAAAAATGCAGGCCGCATCATTTTAAAAGTAAACGGGCGCACCGATAGGGGCGACGAGCCATACCGGCTGCATGTGTACGGCATACCCACAGACAAATTGGATCAGCAGCAACTCAGCTGGAACAATGCACCACTGCTTGACGCGAAAGAAGCTTTAATAAATGATCCCGGGCAAAAAGCCTTTATAGCTGGTGAACTTGCCTTCAGCAATAAACCCCACGACCATTTTTTAGATGTAACCGATGCAATAAAAAAGCATGTTGTTACCGGCGTAACATTTGTGTTGGTAAGGGAAACTAGGCAGATCGGCGATGATGAAGACAAAGGCCGGAAAGTGCACATCAATTCATCTGAGTCTACTAATAAACCGGAATTAATTTTCTGGACGGGTAAATAGGATGTTACAATTTTTTTAACTTTTTACAACAATTGAAAAAACCATGATAAAGAAAATATTTACGGGGCTGATGTTGATAATATTGGTGTCTGCTGCAAGCTGTAAGAAAAAAAAGAGTGGGGTCATTGTGCCAGGTGTTGTGATGGAGCAGCCCACACAGGCCGATGAGGACAGCAGTATGGTAGTGGTGGACTTTTCGGTGGCACAAGGTAAAATGATGGAGATAGAAAAATACAATGGGAGTTCCACCAGTAGCCCTATACCAGGAGAAGCATCCCGCACATGGCTCAAAAATTTAAACACAAAACTTACAAGGGTTTGGATTCAGTTGGTATTCGTTTATAACAACGGTGCCATCAATTACAACTACCAATATTCGGGCAGCGGGGTAGGGGTAGAAGATGCGCTTACCTTTTATAGCACCACCTCAGATTCGTTGCTAATTTGCTTAAGCGGGCATCGTAGTTCGGGCAGCTACCTGATGCCCACCAACAGTACCGTATATAAAGATTTGGTTAGGGAAACCATTTTATACTACAAGCGCAAATTTCCTAAGATAAAATACATTCAGTGCAGCAACGAACCCGATGCCACACCCGAAACTATGGCTACGTATTACCCCGTTTACCAAAACTACTACCGGGGTTTAAATGAAGCCAACGAAATACTTCGGTTGGAAAATATATCATTGGGAAAGCCAGTCGACAAGATCTGGATAAGCAATGGCGGGTTTACCAGTAATGTACCCAATATGCTGGTATATGCCACTGGTTTTTTACAGGCGTTTAAGTCAGATACCGATCCTGCAAAACAGCTCAATTTCTTTTCGTTCCATAGTTATGGTGAAGCCAACCGCCCCCTGGAATTATTAACGGCACGCGACCGCATCGACAGCACCATGCTGGCAAATGGCCTGCCCGTCATTCCCATTTTCTTGAGTGAGTATGGCATGGTTGGCGGCTCAAGTTTACCCAGTGGCCTTACCCTGGCACAAACGGTCACCATGCAGCCGGGGGGGCAGTTGACCAAAGCAAAATACCTCTACGATGGGGGCATCAGCAAAGTATTGAACTGGCTGATACACCACAGCACCCTGTCCAACAAATCGCAATTGCTGGATGTTCAAAACGCCTACGCATCCCCCTATGGCAACTCATTGTTGCTAACCAAAAAATTGTCGGATTTAAATAATAGGGTACAGGCAAATTCGAAAGGCGTAAACAGTGTGGGCCTTGGCATTCATACCATGGCGGCACAGGATGGCGACAAGGGTATTGGGGTATTGGTATGGAATTATAACTGGACTTCAACGGTAGCCGACAAAACAATAAACGTGCTGGTAAAAAACCTGCCGCTGCAATACTTTGCCAGTAAAAAAACCAAAGCCACCATCTATGTTATCGATTCCAAAAACAATAATTTTTATATCAACCCCACACAAACTTCGCTGACCATTACATCGGAGCAATCTTACGACTACAAAGGGTTTCTAAAGGTCCCGGTTTTATTGGAGCGTAGTTCTGTGGTATTGATTATGCTGACACCTCAGTAATTATGAATTATTGAGTAATGACTATCTCATGAGGTAAAAATTAAAAAAAACAATTTGAATAATCTTTCGAAAAATATAGCCTTCTTGCCGATTTTTTGCATCTGCCTTTTTACCGTAGCCCCGGCTTTTGCCAATGTAAAACTGCCCGCTATTTTTAGCGATGGCATGGTGTTGCAGCAGCAATCCAAAGTATCCTTTTGGGGCTGGGCTGATGCCGGAGAAGCTATCACCATTTCGGGATCCTGGCCTGCGGGTAAAGCCGTTCGTACAATAGCAGACGCATCAGGAAGCTGGAAACTGATGATGCCGACACCTGCTGCAGGAGGACCTTTTACGGTATCGGTAGCGGGAAAAAACAACATCATTTTAAGCGATGTACTGGTGGGAGAAGTGTGGGTTTGTTCCGGCCAATCAAATATGGGATTTACTTTAAAAGCAGATGCCAATGCAAAGGAAGAAATTGCCAAAGCAGACTATCCCACGCTAAGATATTTTAGTGTAAAAAGGCAATATGGCCCTGGGGTTTTTAAAGATGCTGAGGGTTCTTTTTGGGAGAAAACCTCGCCCGCAACGGCACCCGGTTTCTCTGCCGTAGCCTTCTATTTTGCCAAAAAAATTCAAGCTGAATTACAGGTACCGGTAGGGATTGTATTTGCAGCCTGGGGAGGGACACCTGCAGAGGCCTGGACACCTGCCGCAGTTTTCAAAAATGACGCTGTTTTAAGCCGTTATCTTACCCGGTGGAAGGACATGTATCTAACAGTGGGCAAGGATTCCACCAACTATCACAAGGCATTAGACAACTGGGAAAAGGCCAGGGAAAACGGCGACAGTACCCTGACAAAAAAGCCCGAAGAACCCGCAACGCTGGTATGGTTCAACCGCCCGTGGAGAGAGCCTTCGGTACTTTTTAATGGCATGATAAACCCGGTGATTCCATATGGTATTAAAGGGGTGCTTTGGTACCAGGGCGAATCCAATGTAAATTTTGCCGATGAGTATGTTAGGTTATTCGGCAATATGATTAAAAGCTGGAGGCGGCAATGGGGAAACCGAAAAGACCTGCCTTTTTACTTTGTTCAGATTGCACCTTTTGCTTATAGTAGTTTGGATGCTGCTGCAAGATTAAGAGATGCCCAATACCAGGTAATGCAGCAGGTGCCTAATACCGGCATGGCAGTGACGATGGATGTGGGCAACATGAAAGACCAACATTTCACCCATAAAAAAGAAGTGGGCGACAGGCTGGCTTTTATAGCAATGGCAAAGAATTATGGTGCAAAGACAACTGCTTACAAAGGGCCTGAGTGCAAAAATGCCAAAATTGAAAATGGACAGGTTGCTATTGCATTTTCAACTACGACACCCGGACTTACTATAAAAGGCAAAACACTCAACGGTTTCGAAATTGGATATCGCTTGCCGGAAAGTGATAGCATTGTTTATACAAATGCCAGTGCTTTCATTAAGGATAATAAAGTAATACTTACAGCGTCATTACCTGGTAAGGGGGTAGAGGTTAGATATGGTTGGCTGCAGGCTGGTACAGCCAATCTTTTTGACAAAGATGGATTGCCCGCTTTCCCTTTTAGAAAAAAAATACAAACAAACTAATTAAATATAATTTTCATGGAAAAGAACAAAAGGTTTTCAGTTGATGGTAAAGTAATTGTGGTGACAGGGGCAACTGGTATTCTTGGACAAGCTTTTATCACTGCATTGGCCGAAGAAGGTGCCATAGTTGGCGTATTGGGACGCAATGAAAAAGTGGCACAGGAACGCGTAGATGCTATTGTCAATAATGGCGGCAAGGCGATCACGCTCATCGCCGATGTCCTTAACCAGGACCAATTGATAGCAGCACAGGAATTGTTGCTACAGACTTATGGCAGGATCGATGGACTTGTAAATGGTGCTGGTGGCAATATGCCCGGAGCAGTGATTGCCCCGGACCAGGATGTGTTCCACCTCGACTTTGATGCGCTGATGCAGGTGATGAACCTTAACCTGTTTGGCTCCATGCTGCCGACCCAGATATTCGGGCAGGCCATCGCCAGTCAGGGCGCTGGCAGCATCGTCAATATTTCGTCCATGGCGTCTCAAACGGTTATTACCAAAGTGCTGGGCTACAGTTTAGCAAAGAGCGCTATCGATTCTTATACGAAATGGTTTGCGGTGGAGCTGGGTAAACGTCATGGTGATGCCATCAGGATGAATGCGATTGCGCCTGGCTTTTTTCTTACTGAGCAAAACCGTACCCTACTCACCAAAGGCGACGGCACGATGACGGATCGTGGTAATTTAGTATTGCAAAACACGCCATTCAACCGCTTCGGCGAGCCCAATGAACTGATTGGCGCTTTACTTTGGTTATTAAGCGATGCCTCTAAATTTGTAACAGGTACTGTGGTAAACGTGGATGGCGGTTTTTCTATTTTCAGCGGTGTTTAAAAAACAAAATAATTCAGCATGTATCAGATGGAGCAAACATGGCGCTGGTTCGGTCCTTCCGACCCGGTTAGCCTGCAGGATGTAAAACAAACCGGTGCTACTGGCATCGTAACGGCCCTTCACCATGTACCGCATGGTGATATCTGGACCGTTGATGAGATCCAAAAGCGGAAAGCAGAAGTGGAACAATCGGGCCTTAACTGGTCGGTGGTAGAAAGTATTACCGTGCACGAAAGCATTAAAACCAGAACCGGCAATTACAAGGACTATATTGAAAAATATAAAACTTCCATTCGCAACGTGGCTGCCTGCGGTATACCGGTGATCACTTACAATTTTATGCCCGTGAACGACTGGACGCGGACTTCCCTGAATCATCCCATGACCGATGGATCGCTGGCCCTGTACTTCAACTGGGTGGACCTGGCGGTTTTTGATCTTTTTATCCTCAAAAGAAAGGGCGCCGAAACTTCCTATCCATTGGCTGTTGTTGAGGAGGCTGAATCGCGATTCAAAAAATACAATGAAGCCGAACTGCAAGCACTTACTGGTGTAATCATGTTTGGTATCCCGGGTGAGAAGAAAGCCAGCACCGCGGATATGCTTGCGAGGCTGGATGCTTACACCGATATCGACCACCAGGTTTTGCAGGAGAATCTCTGTTACTTCCTGTCGGAGATCGCACCGGTGGCAGAAGAATGTGGCGTCAAGCTGGCGATTCATCCCGACGATCCGCCCTTTCCCATCCTGGGTTTGCCACGTATTGTGAGCTCCATCAGCGACTTCAATTATTTTTTACAAAAAGTAAATAATCCGGCTAATGGCGTGTGCTTCTGCACGGGTTCCTTAAGTGCTTCTGTCAATAACGATTTGCCCGCAATGGCAAAAGCCATCGGCGACCGAATTCATTTTGTGCACCTACGGAATGTAAAAAAAGATGCGCAGGGAAATTTCTTTGAAGCCGATCACCTGGCTGGTGATGCAGATATGTATGCAGTTATGAAAGAAATTTTGATCATACAACAAGACCATAAAAAATCCATTCCCGTCCGCCCCGACCATGGCCACCAGATGCTGGATGATTTGAACAAAGTAACCAACCCCGGCTATTCCGCTATTGGAAGAATGAGAGGACTCGCAGAATTGCGGGGACTTGAAATGGGGATACTGCGATCGATGGGGTAAAATTAAGTATAATTACGAATTAGCTATTGGTCACTGGGTCACTAGTCATTGACCCAATGGCTTAATTACGGCAAGTTCTCATAAACCTATAAGGTGTATTTACCCCGTCGAAAATCAACGGGTACAGTAAGACGTCATGGGTTTTTTGCAGGGAGCCTGCATAAGGGCCTGCTGTACCAATTTTTGTTCGATTCTCAATTCACCGGCAAATCGCCGAGTACCGCTTGGGGGAAAGCTCGATCGTTCAGCATGAGCGGATTTACGTTGGCTTTACTTCTTCCCATAAATGCTGGATCAAACCATCTGCCAGGCCTATTTTAGGCACATAAATTTCGTTCGCTCCTGCCCATCGCATTACGTTGATATAGATTAGGAGCGCCGGCACAATTACGTCGGCCCGGTCCTCGCGCAGCTTGTACACGCGGATGCGTTCTTCCAGACTCACAGCATTGAATTCTTTATAATAGTCCCGCAGCAATTCGATGTTCAAAGGCTTACCATCTTTCTTTTTACTGATGGAAAATATCTTGTTGATATTACCACCGCTACCAATTGCGACGATATTGGTGTAACCCTTAGTATTTTTTCGTAAAAATTCTTTCATCCCTTCCCAGTTGCTTTCGTCCACCTGGTCTTTCAGCAATCGTATAGTACCGATATTGATGGACTCTTTAAATACCAGTTTTCCCTTTGCAAAAAAAGTAAGTTCGGTGCTGCCGCCGCCAACGTCAATATAAAGGTAGCTACTGTCAGTAGCCATGTTTTCGGCGATATGATTTTCGTAGATCAGCGCTGCCTCAAAGCCACCACTGATCACTTCTATCTCAATTCCGGTTTCCATTTTCACCTTGCGGATTATGTCCTGGCTATTGCTGGCATCGCGCATCGCACTGGTAGCGCACGCTTTGACTTGGGTTACCTGGTAGGCATTCAGCAGGTGTTTGTAGGCCTTCATGGTTTGCAGCACCATGCCAATCTTTTCTTTGCCGATCGCTCCCTTTTCAAACACATCGAAACCAAGTCGCAGCGGAACGCGTACCAGGTTAAGCTTATTAAATTCGGGTTTACCGCTTGCTCCAATAATTACTTCGGTAATCAGTAAACGGGCGGCATTGCTTCCTATGTCGATTGCGGCTAATCTCAAAATAGTTGGGTGCTGTTTTATTTCCAAAGATGCGCAAACCCGAGTTATTGTTCCAATTTTTCATCCTGGCCAGCGAGGATATAAAAACTGTATCCAGTTATATTTTCCCTGCTGCATGAATCCCAAACCTCGGGTGCATGGGAGATGTTAGTTTTTTCTGGTACAGATAGTTATAGGTTTCTATCTGGCTTCTTATTTTCTTCCGGTTACGGGCCGGCTGTACATAGTCATTGCTGAGGCTATTGTCCAACACCCTGGCCTTCACATTATCCTTCAACTGGATTTCAAGTATATCGATAATTTCCTTTTTAATGGCCGGATCGAAAATGGGGCAGGCCGCTTCTACCCGGTGGTCAAGGTTTCGCACCATCCAATCGGCGCTTGAAATAAATACTTTTGTTTTTCCCTCATTACCGAAAACCATAACCCGCGCATGCTCCAGGTATTCATCCACAATACTGACAGCCTGTGGTTTTTCTTTAAACTTTTTCTGATCAAACACGGCACAGCAAATGCCACGGATAACAGCTTTTACAGCTACGCCGGCCTGGGCAGCTTCATAGAGTTTTAAAATGAGTTCGTTATCTGAAAGTGAATTCACTTTCAAAATAATCGAAGCTGGTTTACCCGCTTTTGCAGTTTTAATCTCTTTGGCAATATATGCCAGAATTTCTCTTCGCATATTTACGGGGCACACCATCAATGTTTTGCACTGGCGCAAAACCAAAGCGCTTTGAAAAGGCTTTTCCAGGTGCCTGAACATCCGGTTAATATCGGCCATGATGAGCCGGTTGCTGGTAAGGAGGCAGTGGTCGCCATAAATGGTGGCTGTCTTTTCATTCATATTCCCGGTGCTTACGAAACCGTAATGGATGATTTTCGTTTTGACCTTTTTCCTGATCATACAGATCTTGGCATGAACTTTCATATTATCAATGCCCACCAATACTTTTACGCCTTCTTCTTCCAGCCGCTCTTTCCAGTACAGGTTATTTTCTTCGTCAAAGCGGGCTTTTAATTCCAGCATTACTTCCACTTGTTTTCCGTTGCGAACAGCATTGATCAGCGCATTCATTATTTTGCTGTTGCCCGCAAGGCGGTAGCAGGTAATTTTTATATTGGTTACATCCGGATCAATGGCGGCCTCCCGCAACAGATCGATGACCGGTATAAACGAATGGTAGGGAAAGTGCAGCATCACATCCTGTTGCATCACCACGTCTGTAACCCGCTTGCCATCGTCGAGGTCGGGATGTACAAATGGCTGCTTACGGGGATTTCGGCGACCGAATACGTCTGGAAAATCCACAAAATGCCGGTAATTATGAATGCGGCCACCAGCCACCACGTTGTCCTTGCGGGCCAGGTTCAGGCGGCGGATAAGGTATTCCAGGAGCCCGGCATCCATCTCCCTGTCGTACACAAAACGCACCGGCTTACCCATTCTCCGCTTTTTGATGCCTTTTTCTATCTTTTGAATTAATGAAGTGGCAATGTCATTGTCAATGTCAATTTCGGCGTCTTTAGTTACATTGAAAATGTGGGCACTGTATTCATCATACCCAAAAAAGGAGAAGATATGAGGCAGGTTATACCGGATCACATCTTCGAGCAAAATGATATGTTGTTCGCCACCTTTCGACGGAAGCAACACAAACCTTCCAACTGCATTCGCGGGTATTTCGATCAATGCGTATTTCTGTTTGTAGGCGCTTTCCTTCTTTTGCATTACCACTCCGAGGTACAAGCTTTTTTCGCGTAAGTAGGGCATTTGGACGATACTTTCAATCATCAGCGGGATGATATTCGGGCTTACTTCCTCATCATAAAAACGCTCCACGAACTTTTGTTGTTCCTTGTTCAGTTGCTTTTCGGTAACAAGGAAAATTTTTTCGGCCTTCAGTTCCTTTACAATTCCGTTCCAGATCCGGCTAAATTCATTCTGCTGCTGCAGTACTATTTTTTGAATCTCATCGAGTATCTGTTCAGGTGAAGCTTCCAGGTGCATGTTTTGTTTGCCACCTTTTTTCATCAGTTCCACCATTCGTTTCAGCGTGGCCACCCGCACCCTGAAAAACTCATCCTGGTTGTTGGAGTGAATACCAAGAAAGCGAATCCTTTCCCTTAGCGGTACCGAAGGGTCATTCGCTTCCTGTAGCACGCGTCCATTAAAACTTAACCAGCTTACATCCCTGGGAATAAAATTCTTCGTGTGTGACATAAATGCGAAACTTTTTTGCTAATCGTCAAAAATAATAATGGCAACCCGTTTTCAATGTTAAGATAATTCGGGGGAAGGGCGTGATGGGAGCAAGATTATTAGTACATAAATTTTAGCACAAAGACGTAATCACTAAGACTGTAATAATGCCTGCGCTGCTCAACTTGTGAACCAGTGAACTCGTAAACTTGCGAACCTATGTACTAATGAACTAGTGAACCAATCAACTAATCAACTATTTTGCACTATGAATCCTCCCTTCGAAGCAAGTTTATCATTTGCCCGGCATTTGGATGCCGCTGACCCATTAGCCGGTTTTAAAGAACGCTTTTACTTTCCGCAGCACAAGGGTAGTAATGCAATTTATTTCTGCGGAAACTCGCTGGGCCTGCAACCGAAAACGGCAGAAGCGGCAATACAAACCGAATTACAGACCTGGCGGGATTCAGCCGTGGGCGGCTACTTTGGCGGCACCAATCCCTGGCTTTTTTACCACGATTATTGCAAACCTGCCCTTACAAAGATCGTGGGATGCCTGCCCCATGAGGTTACTGTGATGAACGCCCTTACCGTGAACCTCCACCTCATGATGCTGAGTTTCTACAAACCAACCTCCAGCCGGTATAAAATTATGATGGAAGCCGGCGCATTTCCCAGCGACCAGTATGCGATCGAAACCCAGGTAAAACACTATGGGTTTGATCCGGAAGATGCCATCATTGAAATAATACCACGGGCAGGGGAGAAGCTGCTGCATACCGAAGATATTTTGCAGGCCATTAAAGAAAATAAGGACAACCTGGCCCTCGTGCTTTTTGGCGGTATTAATTACTACACTGGCCAGGTATACGATATAAAAACGATTACTGCCAATGCCCATGAAGTTGGCGCGATCGCAGCGTTTGACTTGGCGCATGTGGTAGGAAATGTGCCCGTTGAACTGCACGACTGGGATGTAGACTTTGCCGTTTGGTGTAGCTACAAATACCTCAATGCGGGACCGGGTGCGGCAGGCGGCATTTTTGTGCACGAAAAGCATGCCTCCAATGTCGACATCAACCGCATGGCGGGCTGGTGGGGCACAGATGAGAAGACCAGGTTTAAAATGGAAAAGGGATTTATTGCCAAGCCCGACGCAAGTGGCTGGTGTGTCAGCACTTCACAGGTTTTTAATACCGTTTGCCTCAAAGCGTCGCTTGAAATTTTTGAGGAGGCAGGAATGGAAAATCTGCGTAGTAAAAGCCTTCACCTGACGGCCTACCTGGAATATTTATTGCACCAGGTGCCCAATCTCAACTTCGAAATCATCAGTCCCGCGGATGGCAACCAGCGTGGTGCCCAGTTGTCGCTGTATTTTCCGGAAAACGGCAAAGCCATACATGATAAAATGATTGAGAACGGCATTATTGTAGATTACCGGGAACCTGGCGTGATACGGGTGGCTCCGGCACCCCTTTACTGTGGCTTTGAAGACGTGTATCGCTTCTACGATATATGTAAAAACATGGACTAAGGAAATTTGGGATTTGTTAGATTATACGCAGCCTCGATTTTTTTTACGTAACCTCCAATTACGTTTACCTTTTTTTTATCAAGAAAAAAAAGAAAAAAACATCAAATTGAATGCATCTAAAGGTCTGATGCGGACAAAGTACCTAAAGCTAAAAAAATTTGATGAAAAGCATTATTGTGATAACTGCCATATTTTTTATCGCGTCGGCCTGTGGCGGGCACCAATATGAGAATCCGCACCTTGAGATAGATACGCAGTATGGTGTGATAGAATTGGAGTTATATCCGAAACAGGCACCCAAAACGGTAGCCGCGTTTTTATCATATGTGGACTCGGGGCTTTATAAAAACAGCTCTTTTTACAGGGTATTAAATGAGGATAACCAACCGATGGGTGCTACAGAAACCAGGTTGATACAGGGAGGAATATGGGCAAGCGATTCGAAGCGTGCCGATAAACTACCGGGCATCCCGCACGAAACCACACGGCAGACGGGTTTAACGCATAAGGATGGAACGCTATCCCTGGCCCGCCAGGCACCCGGCACTGGAAATACTGAGTTTTTCATTTGCGTGGACGACCAGCCTGGTTTCGACTATGGCGGGAGTAATAATGGTGATGGTCAGGGCTACGCTGCCTTTGGAAAAGTAGTAAAGGGGATGGATATCGTTCGTAAAATTCTAGCCAAGCCTACCAACGGTGAACTGTTTGGTACGCCAATCGTCATCCGGAATATCGAAAAATTATAGCTACAAATCAACCTGAAAGAACCCTGTTTTTCATTTTCCTTAACAAACACAATTTTGCAGGAAACCATTCGTTTTTCATTCAATTGTGTCGAGTTTGCCAATTTGGTAGTAATTTCAATCCTTTATCGAAATTGCGAATTATCAGCTGGCAGTGTATGTCATCCAAACCCAAAACTACTGTATGAAGGCGCGCCTTACCTGCATTGTCATTTTTACGTTCGCCTGTATTGCGGGCAACGCTCAATTTAGAAAATATTCCAACGAATTTTTGAATATCGGTGCCGGTGCAAGAGGCATGGGCATGGGCGGCGCACAGGTAGCCAGCACCCACGACGCTACCAGCGGTTATTGGAACCCGGCCGCTTTAATCCGGGTGAAGGACATCCCCTCTATCAGCCTAATGCACGCCGAGTATTTTGCCGGTATCGGAAAATACGATTTTGCTGCGGTGGCCATACCCCTGGCCGACAACAAGCGCACATTAGGCATTTCCCTGCTTCGCTTTGCGGTAGACGATATTCCCAATACCCTGTTCCTTGTGGAGCCCGATGGATCGGTTAATTATAATAATATTGAAACTTTCTCATCGGCAGACTACGCTTTTCTTGTGTCGCTGGCGCAAAAAATGAAACAGGTGGACGAAGATCACCTGATGAGCTTTGGGGGTAGTGTAAAGATCATCCATCGCAAGGTGGGTAGCTTTGCTAAGGCATGGGGCTTTGGTATTGACGCTGCCTGGAGTTATCAGGGCCCCAACTGGCGGCTGGGAGCGGTGTTGAGGGATGCCACCACCACTTTTAACGCCTGGTCTTTCGCCTTCACTGAACGGGAGAAGGAAGTTTTGTACCTCACCAAAAACGATATCCCTGAAAAATCGACCGAACTAACTGCACCCCGGCTATCATTGGGTGCTGCTTACCACTTCAATTTAAGCAAGAAAGTGGCCCTTAATACTGAATTGGCTATGGATGTAACTTTTGATGGGAAACGAAACACGATCATCAGCAGCGACCCGGTAAGTATCGACCCAAGGCTGGGTCTGGAGTTGGATGTGAACAATGTATTTTTTCTGCGCGGTGGCATTTACAATTTCCAAAGAGGCCTGAAAGATGGCGACACTACCAACCTTAAAAAAGTATGGATTTACCAACCTTGCGTAGGTGCCGGTTTTAAATTTGGCAACGTGGGCATCGACTACGCTTTTAATAACCTTGCCAACCAATCATCACCCCTTTATACCCATATTATTTCGTTGCGGGTTGACCTCCGCAAAAAAGAAAACTAATTAAATCATGATGTCCCATTTTTTTTTATCACACATACGTAAACTGATACTGGCATGCTGCCTGTTTGCAACTGCATACAGTCATGCGCAACTCAATAACGAGTGGATAGATTATACGAAGACTTACTACAAATTCAGGGTTGGCAAAAACGGCCTGGTCCGCATCTCTCAGCCGACGCTGGCGGCAAATAGTTTGTCGGCAATACCCGCACAAAATTTTCAATTGTGGCGCAATGGGGTACAGGTGGCTGTATACACAACGATTGCCACGGGTGTTTTGGGTAACAATGACTATATCGAATTTTATGGGGTTATGAATGATGGCAAGGCAGACAGAACGCTGTACCGTGATCCGAATTACCAACTCAACGGACGGGTTAGCTTGCAGACCGATTCTTCCACCTATTTTCTAACTTATAATACCATCGGTGGCAATGCGAGAATAGCATCGGCGGCTAATAACGTGGCCGGTAATGTGCTGCCTGCAGAACCATTTTTTACTTATACAGATAAATTCGATTTTAAAGAGCAGGTAAGCAGGGGATACGCCAGTCCGGTGCCTGAATACATTTATTCTTCTTCTTACGATATAGGTGAAATGCTTAGTTCCTTTGAGATTTATACCGATTCGCTGGCCCGCTGCTGCGGCTATATAGCACCCACTTACCCACGAAATTTTTATCCGTACACTGCTGGCAATGGAACTTGTACCATGAAACTGGCAATGGCAGGCGTGGCGCCCAATAGCCGGAACGTGAATATTACACTCGGTAATAAATTGATGGGGCAGATGACCCTCAATGCATTCGAAGCAAAATCGCAAACGTATATCAATATCCCAGTGACAAATCTCCCCACCGGGCAAAGTCTTTATGCGATCAATAATACCTGCCAGACACCTTACGACAGGGTGGTAGTAAACTATATCGATCTTACCTATCCCCGTCTTTTTAAATTTAATAGTCAACGGTCTTTTGAATTCGAACTTGCTGCCAGTGCAGCGGGTAAATATATCGAGATTACTGATTTCGATAGGGGTACCGCGCTTCCTGTTTTATATGATCTCACCAATAACCGCAGGTATTTGGCCGACGTTAGTGGTGCCACTATCCGCTTTGCTCTACCTGCGTCTTCGGCATTGACCAGTTATGTTTTGCTTAGCCAGGACAATAGTCATGTTATCGCGGTGGGTGCCATGGCTCAAAAAAGTTTTATCAATTATGCTGTTACGGCCAACCAGGGTGATTACCTGATTATTTCAAACAGTATTTTATACGCGCCCGTTGCCGGCAGCAACCCGGTAGACCTCTACCGGCAGTATCGCGCCAGTGCGGTGGGCGGTGGTTACAACGCAAAAGTGTACGATATCGATCAACTGGAGGACCAATTTGCCTACGGTATCAAAAAGCACCCGTCATCGATACGCAATTTTTTACGCTATGCCAGGCAGCAGTTCAGTGTTCAGCCCAAATATGCTTTCCTTATTGGTAAGGGTGTATCGTACCAGGACTATCGATTCGGCCAATCGCTTCCGATTGCTGACAAACTCAACCTGGTTCCCACCTTTGGTTATCCGGGCTCCGATGTGTTGCTTTCTTCAGCCGATATCAGTCCTTATCCTACTACGCCAATCGGCCGCATCAGTGTGGTGGATGGTAATGAAATTATGGCCTATCTCAATAAGGTAAAAGAATACGAAATAGCGCAAGTGAGCCCATCCCAAACCCAGGCTGATAAAGCATGGATGAAGAATGTGGTTCATGTGGTAGGTGCCAATTCTCCCGATCTTGACCAACTGCTATCCTATTACTTTAGTAACTATAAACGAATTATCCAGGATACGATGTATGGCGGCAACGTAACTACCCTGAGTAAGTTCAATTCAGGCACCGCTACCAACATTGGCAGTGAAGTACTCGGTCATTTATTCACAGACGGCATCGGTTTGCTTACTTATTTTGGTCACTCGTCTGCCACTGCACTGGATTACAACCTGGAGGATCCCAACACGTATAGCAATCCAAAAAAGTACCCGCTGTTTCTGCTGAATGGTTGTAATGCTGGAAATTTCTTTACGCTTGACACGAGCCGGTTTATGGTAAAAAGCACGATCTCGGAAAAATATGTGTTAGCGCCAAACCGCGGCTCCATTGGCCTTATAGCCAGCACGCATTTTGGCCTTACGGGCGGGCTCGATGCCTATTCTACAGGCTTGTATAATTCATTTGCTAAAATTGGTTATGGGAAGTCTGTCGGAAAGAATGTTCAGGATGCTATTCAGTACATTACTAATACTTATGGCCCCGGCGATTACAGTGGTCGCATCCATTCAGAGGAACAAACTTTGCATGGCGACCCTGCCGTTATGCTGATCCACTTTGCCAAACCGGATTATAGTATTGAAGAGCCTAATATTGTTATTAATCCTAATTTTATTTCTGTAGCGGAAGATAGTTTCAGCGTAAAAGTGTATCACTACAATCTCGGCAAAGCCACAGGAGATTCGATTACGGTAGAAGTCAAAAGACAATATCCGGTTTCAGCAGTCAATCCTTCAGGCCTTACTGAACTTGTATATTCCAAAAAAATACTTTCACCTAAATACAACGATTCGATAAATTTCAGATTGCCAATAGTTGGTAACAGGGATAAGGGACCAAACCGAATCACTGTTACGATGGATACAGAAAATAAAGTGGATGAACTGAGTGAGTTCAATAATACAGCCAGTAAGGATTTTGTAATTTTTGAAGATGAGATGCGGCCGGTATATCCTTACAATTTTGCCATTAGCAACAAGCAGGGCATTAAGGTGATCGGGTCTACCTCCAATCCATTCGCTGATGCGAAGGCTTACCGCATGGAAATGGATACCACTGAGCTGTTCAATTCTCCGTTTAAGATCACCCGCAATACGACAGTACCGGGCGGTATCGCGGAGTTTG
This sequence comes from Chitinophagaceae bacterium, assembly GCA_039925965.1. GTDB lineage: Bacteria > Bacteroidota > Bacteroidia > Chitinophagales > Chitinophagaceae > JAZKFT01. The sequence continues at coordinate 81,758 of JBDSXW010000017.1, read as the reverse complement.
ATCCGGGCATCACGTACACTGACAGTACGGTGTACTATTGGCGCCTTGCCGTTGTGCCTGCCAATAACGCCCCGATACACTGGAATACCTCATCATTTGTATACCTGGCAGGAACTTCACTGGGCTTTAACCAAAGCCATGTTTACCAGCAATTGAAAAGCGGTGCCTCGCGTGTATATATAGACTCATTTACCCGTATATGGAATTATACACCGCGTAATAATAACCTGTTCTTTACGCAAAGCGTGTACCCTGTCAGTGGAGATGAGGATGGGCATTTTAGTATCTCTGTAAACAATGAATTGCGTATTGTAAGCGCCTGTGCTGGTCACTCCCTGCTGTTCAGCGTTTTTGATCCGATCACTTTTGCGATTATGTCCAATACCACCGGCCGCTACGGCAGTGTACTCAATAACTGTGCTCCGGGCCGCAACTATAATTTTGAGTGGGACGACCGCACGCCGGCCAACCGAAAGCTGATGATGGATTTTATGGACAGCATACCTAACGGAAGCTATGTGGCAGTTCGTAAGATACTAGATGCGCCATATGAGAACGAAACCTTTGCAGCCAAAATGAAAGCAGACGAAGCCATTTTCGGAGCTGGTAAGTCGTTGTATCATAAATTTAAGTCGGTGGGTTTTGCAGATATTGATTCGTTCTACAAGCCACGCGTTTTTGTATTGCTATACAAAAAAGGAGATCCCACATTTGAGCCGAAATGGAAGTTTAGCGATGGCCTCGAGCGGATTCAGATGAATGCCTACGCCCCTACACCTGATACGCTCGGTTATATTACTTCACCGGTTGTTGGCCCTTCCAGATCATGGAAAAATGTAAAATGGCGCGGTAAGTCTCAGGATGCACAGGCCGGCGATTATGCCACTGTTGATGTCATTGGAGTTAATCTCCAGGGCACAGAGACCAAGCTGTACACGCTTACCCCTGCTCAGCAAGACTTTGATATCAGTGCCGTGAGTGCCACTCAGTATCCGTATATGAGGTTGAGGATGCGGAATGCCGACTCTGTCAATGGCACCGCTTATAACCTGCGTTACTGGAGACTTTTGTACGATCCGGCACCTGAAGGTGCGTTGGCTGCGAACATTCTATTAAAGATGAAAGACACGTTGGAAACGGGTGAGCCGCTGGATTTTGCCATTGCATTTAAGAATACCAGCGATGTAAAATTCAGGGATAGTATCAAGGTAAATGTGGTTGTGCAAGACCAGGCCAATGTGAAACATTTCATTCAGGTTGCAAAAAAGAAAGACCTTGTTCCTGGTGACACGACTACGATCAAAGTCTCGCTCGATTCGAAAGACTACCCTGGCGTGAACAATATTTTTCTGGATGTGAATCCGGCAGATGATCAGCCGGAGCAATACCATTTCAATAACTTCCTGTACCGTAACTTTTATGTGAAGTCGGACAATTACAACCCGTTGCTGGACGTGACTTTTGACGGCATCCATATTCTGAACCGGGACATCGTAAGTTCCAAACCGCATATCCAGGTACAGCTGAAAGATGAAAGTAAATTTCTGGCATTGAACGACACCTCGCTGCTGGTATTAACGCTGCGATTCCCCGACGGAACTACCCGCAGCTACCGTTTTGGTACCGACACTTTGCGGTTTACACCAGGCGTAGCAACCGGTGATAATACAGCCACCATCGATTTTTACCCGACGCTCGACCAGGATACCGACCAAAGAGATTATGAAATGGTAATTACGGGTAAAGACCGGAGTGGCAACCGGGCCGGCCCCAGTGAATTCCGGATCAGCTTCCAGGTATTTAACAAACCGATGATCAGCAACCTCTTTAATTACCCAAATCCGTTTACCACTTCCACGGCCTTTGTGTTTACCATTACTGGGCATGAAATTCCGCAGGAATTTAAGATCCAGATACTCACCATCACCGGTAAAATAGTGCGGGAAGTAACTAAACCCGAACTGGGCACACTTAATATTGGCCGCAACATCACCGAATTCAAATGGGATGGCACCGATCAATACGGAGCCAAACTGGCTAATGGTGTCTATTTGTACCGGGTAGTCACTGGACTTAACGGAAAAAAAATGGAACAGTTCCGCATCAACGATAACTTTAACCAGCAAAGCCAGGACCAGACCGACAAGTATTTTAATAAAGGCTATGGTAAAATGTATTTGATGCGCTAGTTTAAAATATTAAATCCCAATCCCACTTCCGTTGGCTTCAGCCCAATGCCATTAAGTTAAGAAGATGTGCATGTGCCATAGGCACATTTTGTGGGTAGCAAATCTGATATTTATGCGGTTTTACGTTCCGGAGGAACGTTTTGTAGGGCTTGTACAATGTGTTCCGATGGAACACTATATCGTTTTCTACCTTTTTTCTACCAAAAAAATGTGACTAAGGCATATAAAAACACTTAACTACATGCCATTGGGCTGAAGCCAACGAAAATGGATAATTTGTCATAAAGGGCGACAGTTTGTGACGGGCCCCCTTTATTATTTCAGCCATGCAAATGATTTTCATTTCAAACTCCGTTGCAGGCATTTTTTTCAGCCAACGAAAAATATCCATTCCGTTGGCTTTAGCCTACTGAACACTACATTTGCCGCCACTTAATTGTATTCCTTATGGCAAAAATTTCTATCAACATAGCCACTGGCAGCCTGCAGCAGAATGAAATGATTGTGGGCATCGATCTGGGTACCACCAATAGCCTCGTGGCCATTATCCACCCCGAAAGCAGGCAGGCAGTGGCTTTGAAAGAGCATAACAGTTCTTCACTGGTGCCCAGCATTGTGCATTTTGATGAGCGGGGCGAAGCCATCGTAGGCGAAATTGCAAAAGATTACCTCGTAAGTGAGCCTCAGAATACCATTTTCAGCGCCAAAAGGCTGATGGGCAAAAGCTATAATGACCTGAAAGAAAATGCCGCTTTTTTTACTTTCAAAATTATCGACGACAATACTGAAAGCCTGGTAAAAGTGCAGGTAGGAGAGCGGTTCTACTCACCAATCGATCTCTCGTCTTTTATACTAAAAGAGCTAAAACACCGAGCGGAATATATTCTGAAAACGCCGGTTACAAAAGCTGTTATTACCGTGCCGGCTTACTTCAACGATGCGCAGCGCCAGGCCACGCGTGATGCCGGAAAACTTGCCGGCTTGGATGTCCTCCGGATCATCAACGAACCTACCGCCGCCAGCCTTGCCTATGGTATCGGAACTAATACTACCGACGAAAGAACCATCGCTGTATACGATCTCGGCGGGGGCACTTTTGATATCTCTATACTGAAAATAACCAACGGTATTTTTGAAGTGCTCAGCACAAATGGCGACACTTATTTAGGCGGAGATGACTTCGACCGTGCCATCATCCACCACTGGATCGGGCAGGCTGGCTTAGATGATGAAGACCTCACCGCAAATAAGGAAATGCTGCAAACTATCCGACTCAAAGCAGAAGAAGCAAAGAAGGCACTTTCATTAGCCGATATTTTTGAAACAACGCTCAACGGTGATTTGCTAACGCTTACCAGGGTAGATTTCGAAAGGCTTATCAACCCACTAATTGAAAAAACAATCGAATGTTGCCGCGCCGCGTTGAAAGATGCAGCGCTGGTTAAGGAAAATATTGATGCAATCGTGATGGTGGGTGGTAGCACCCGGGTGCCGGCAGTAAAAAATGCCGTGGCGGGTTTCTTTGGTAAACCCGTAAATGATTCCGTAAATCCTGATGAAGTAGTGGCATTGGGCGCCGCGATACAGGCAGATATCCTGGCCGGAAACAACAAGGAATTCTTGTTATTAGATATTACGCCGTTAAGTCTTGGCATAGAAACAATGGGTGGCCTGATGGATGTGCTGATACCGCGCAATTCTAAAATACCCACCCGTGCCGGTCGCCAATATACCACCCAGAAAGATGGCCAGGGAAGTATGCGTATTTCCGTATTCCAGGGAGAACGGGATTTGGTAAATGATAATCGCAAGCTGGCTGAATTTCACCTTGCCAATATTCCCGGGATGCCGGCCGGGATGCCTAAGGTTGATGTTGGTTTTTTAATTAATGCCGACGGCATTTTGCAAGTACGCGCTAAAGAATTACGCAGCGGTGTAGAGCAAACCATCGATATCAAACCTCAGTATGGATTGACCGACGCCGACGTGGAGAAAATGCTTTTGGAAAGCATCACCCATGCCAGGGATGATATTGCTACAAGGGCGTTGATAGAAGCGAAAACCGAAGGCGGGCAAATTCTGGAAACAACAGAAAAATTTATTGCCAAAAACGTGGCAATGCTTACCAGCACTGAATTGCAGGATACGGCTGCGGCCATGCAGGCGCTTCAACTAAGCCTCACCATGGACGACAAGGACTTGATCCATAAAAAAATTGAAGAGCTCAATGATATAAGCAGGCCTTACGCTGAAAGGTTGATGGATGTGGCAGTAAGCGATGCGTTGAAAGATAGAAAAGTGTAAACTGCGTTGGGTAATCTAAACAACTGTCACCACTTCGCGTCACGTGATATTTACAACATAATAGTTACGTTATTCTTATTTTGATTCGATACCAACGATCATATTAATCCTATTCCTATGCTCATCCGCGCTGCAGAACCTTGCGATCTCATGGTAATTCTTGACCTGATGAATGACGCTATTCTAAACAGCACGGCTATTTACGATTATAACATCCGCACTAAGGCATTTATCGAAGATTGGTTTGCAAAAAAAGAACAGGATAAACTGCCGGTGCTGGTATATGAGATTGATCACACGGCCGTGGCCTTCGCAACCTATGGAAGTTTCAGACCCAGGGAAGCCTATCAATTCAGCGTAGAACATTCCATTTATGTGCAACAGGTACACCAGGGAAAAGGCATCGGAAAGAAATTGTTAGAGGCATTAATTAGCGAGGCGAAAGCAGGCGGCTTCCACACGATGATTGCCGGCATTGATGCCACCAACCAGGCCAGTTGTGTTTTTCACCAAAAAAATGGTTTTGTTCAGGTAGGTATTTTCAAGGAAGTCGGTTTCAAGTTTGACAGGTGGCTGGACCTTGTATTTATGCAATTCATATTATAGCACTGAGGATACCTAAATCCCTTTCGTTCCCCAATGGTTCAATAAACACCATGTTTGAGGAAATTATTCCTCAGTTTACCAGCAATTAACGGTCGGCATCGTCCATATTTATTTGGCATGTTTTTATTGTATGTTGGAAAAAGAATAATAAACAACACTAAAATTTAAAATCATGAAAAAAAACCATTTGTTAAGCCGTCTTTCTGCCTCAGTCAGTTTGCTCATTCTCAGTCTTTATAGTTTTGCCCAAGACAAGAAATTAGATGTTGAAATAACAACCAAAAAAACCACCTGGTACGCCGAGCCATGGGTATGGATTGTTGCAGGGGCATTATTTATATTGTTACTGGTGGCGTTATTGCGAAATAATAAATCCAGTTCCTAAGTATCGTCGGATACGGGCATAGTGCAAATTCTTAAATTATTATTATATTAAATGGTATGAGGTTGGCCTATTGTTGGGGCCAACCTTTTTTTATTTTTGCAGGCCACTACTACAACCATAATCATGGCCGGATAATTTCCAAACTGCCATCGGGCATCCATTTAATTACGGCCGATGCCTCACCTGCTTCCTCATCTTCCTGCCTGTGGTGTACTACATAATCAACCGCATTTTTAATAGCTATATCAATGTCTTTGAAAATCAGTGGCGAGGGGAACCCGTGAAGATTCGCTGATGTAGACACAATCGGTTTGTCAAATCTTTTCAGCAACTGGATACAAAATGGCTCCTTTACCAACCTGATAGCAAGCGAACCATCTTCAGGTAAAATATTGGCCGCCACATTTCTACCCCCATTGTAAATAACTGTTGTGGGCTTTGTAATTCCGTGTATATAATCAAAGATCCTGATGCCTGCTTGTGAGGAATATAAGGAGATATCCCGTTCATCTTCCAATAAAACGATGAGTCCTTTTGAAGAGGAACGATTTTTTAAGTCCAGGATTCGGTCTACTGCTGACTCATTAGTTGCGTCGCACCCAATGCCCCATATCGTATCGGTAGGAAAAAGGATGAGACCACCTTTCTCCAGCACTTCAACACAATGGTTTATATCGATGATGAAATCTGCCATGACTGCAAGATAAGTAGCAGGCGGCAAGTAGCAAGAAGGAGGTAGTAAGCGGCAAGTAGTGGGTAGCAGGTGGTGGGTAAGTTAGGGCAGGTAGATACAAAGGGGTAGTGGCAAATATTGAGAATAATAATGGAGACTTAATGTGTATTGGATCTTACCACCTGCAATTTTAATCACCACAGAATCTTGGCTTTGCTGCTTGAACACAATAAGGATTGCAACTTATTACCCCTGTCATAGCTATCATTAGCAACCAGTCACCACCTTTCCTGTACCCTTTCTCGACACTTATCATAAACCACTATCCGCTGCCCTTCTTGCTACTACCCACTCGCTACTAGCTACTTTTTTTTATGTTTGCAAAAATTTTATAGTAATGACCAATAAGGAACTGATCCACGCTGCATGGAATGACCGTGAACTCTTAAAACACCTTGATTACCTGGAGGGCATTCACAATGTAATTGAAGAAGTAGATAAAGGCAGGCTACGGGTAGCTGAGCCAACAGAGAATGGCTGGCAGGTAAATGAGTGGGTAAAACAGGCGATCCTTATGTATTTCGGTATCCAGAAAATGGAAACATACAACCTGCCCCCTTTTGAATTTTACGATAAAATGAAACTGAAGAGCGATTATGCAGGCCAGGGCGTGAGAGCGGTACCACATGCCGTCGCCAGGTATGGCGCTTTCCTCGGGCGCAACGTGGTGTTAATGCCTTCGTATGTAAATATTGGCGCTTACGTAGACGAAGGTTCCATGGTAGATACCTGGGCAACTGTAGGCAGCTGTGCTCAGATCGGCAAACACGTGCACCTGAGTGGCGGCGTTGGTATTGGCGGTGTACTCGAGCCTTTGCAGGCCAGTCCGGTAATCATAGAAGATGGTTGCTTTATCGGTAGCCGTGCTATCGTGGTAGAAGGCGTTGTCGTAGAAAAAGAAGCCGTCCTTGGAGCCAATGTGGTGCTGACCCAATCCACTAAAATCATCGACGTGAGTGGCGCAGAGCCCATCGAATACAAAGGTCGTGTGCCCTCAAGAAGCGTGGTGATCCCGGGCAGTTACACTAAAAAATTCCCTGCCGGCGACTATAATGTCAACTGTGCCCTCATCATCGGCACCCGTAAACAAAGCACCGATTTAAAAACCAGTTTGAATGATGCGTTGAGGGATTTTAATGTGGCGGTGTAGATTATTCACCAGGCCGCGAATTGAAAAATTGGTGTTAAGGGTCGATGGCCACAGCCCAGCAAAATCGTTCCTCAGCTCCCCCAAGTCCTGGCAAATAGCTATTCGATGAAGAATTTATTAATTTAAAGTGGCAAAAGTTCCAGCAGCCTCTCCTCTTTAATCTCATAACCACATTTAAAATGCCCTTCGGGGCATTTTTTGTGCCCATGAAGTCCGCAAGGCCTGCAATACAAAGAGCCCTCAATCTCCACTACATGCCCCCTTGTACCGCTTGGCCCAAATCCAAATTCAGGTATTGTGCTACAATAAATAACCGTAACCGGTGCATCCATGGCCGATGCTATATGCAATGGCGCTGAATCATTTACATAATTCATCAAAGCATCTTTCATCAATGCCGCCGATTGGAGGAGTGACAGTTTTCCGCAGAGATTTTCGGCCCGGCGCATACCTGAAGCGTCAATAATCTCCTGGCACAATTCCCAATCGCCAGGTGCGCCGAGCAAGTAAATAGAGTAGCGGTCGCCTAGTGCTTTTATTAGTTCCACCCATTTCTCTTTGGGAAATTGTTTGGTAAACCAAACGCTGGCCGGCGCCATTGTAATAAAAGGCAGCTTTTTATAGCTGGCTGTTTTTTCGAAATCTATTACCGACGGATACAGCTTTGGCAGCTCAGCAGAGTCATCAGTAAAAGATGCAATACACGCCAGGTTGCGGCCAACTTCATGGACATACAGCTCTCCCCGTTTGGCAATATGATGTGGAACTCTCTTTGTAAAAAGAAAGGACAATGGATTTTTGTCAAAACCAATCGACATCTTGCCGCCAGCGAGTGCTGTGATAATACCGGAAGTAGCGAACCGCTGCAGATTGATCACGTAATCATACCTGGTTTTCCGAAACCGCCTGATGAGCTTGAAAACGTTTTTCCACTTGCCTTCCTTCTTCTCCCAAATGACCGTCTCCCTGATAAATGGATGATCTTTTAGCAACGACTCATTGCCTTTACGCAGTAAGAAATCGATAGCGGCATCCGGGAAGATGCGATGGAGTTTTTCCAGCACCGGCGTGGCCAATACCACATCACCGAGAAAAGCCGTTTGAATAATCAGGATCTGCATGGAGGACGTAAATATAAAAAGCCGGAACAACAGTTCCGGCTTTTTATATTTACCTGTGCCCACGAAAGGAATCGAACCTTCACATCCTTGCGAATGGCAGATTTTGAGTCTGCTGCGTCTACCAATTCCGCCACATGGGCAGCACATTGAATTAGGGTTGCAATATTAGGCCGCAATACCAAAGCAACCAAAAAAAAATCTTGCCTGGATTTGATAGAAACGCGGATTAGGCGTATGGGACGGATAAGGCCGGATAATTTTTTGTTGCCTAAAATTGGAATCATACCTGCTCATCTGCCCAATCTGCCTTTCCTATCATTGAAATGGCCGGGATTTTATAGAAACGCGGATTAGGTGGGTCGAGCGGATAAGACCGGTTCTATTTTAAATAGAAAGAAAAATCCGTTCCAATCCGCCCAATCCGCTCCATCCGCGAATCTATCCCTCCAACAGATCAGGGCGTCAGCAGGCTGCATCCTCTGGTACCGCTGTTATCCAGGCGACCAAGAATTTCAAAAGTTCCATCGGGATAGACTGTGCCAATATCTTCGGTGGCGATAAAACTGCAGCTATACATATTGGCAAGATCGGTAATGCAAAGCGCGCCGGTCCCGTTGGACTTAATAGCCAGGGGATCATCTTCTTCCCGCACCATCACTTTCATCCAGGGCGGGCATCTGAAAAGGCCACCGCCAGTACTGTATGCCTGCGATAATAATTCTGTCATCCCATATTCTGAATGAACGGCACCCAATTGGAAAGCATCCTTCAGGTCCTGTTGCACTTCCAGTCTGGTTATTTCTTTTTTGCGTCCTTTCATACCGCCGGTCTCCAGCACGACAGTGTATTCTAGACGCATTGGGCATTGATGGGCAAAGTCAAGCAGGGCATAGGTAACGCCAATCAGCCAGGTTTTTTGCCTGGCTGCCTCCCTTCTTTCCAAAACTGTTTGTAATCCCGTAAAATCGTATAAATAGAGGCCGCTATCGGCATTCTGGCTTGCTTTTACCAACGCTTCCGTCATCATCACCAGGCTGGACCCCTGACGTTCCAGGTAGGAAGGGAGCAGTCCAATTATGGCCCAGTCCGCGGGGTCGCCATAAAACAATTGAAAGGCTTTTGTAAAACTTTTTTGGTACCAGGCCAGCCGGCACACATAATGACTGCTTGTTTGAATTCCAGTGGTGCCACTGCTGGTAAATATAATTTCTGGCAGCGCATCAGAAACAAGCAACCGATGCGTTTTAAAAAAGGAGATCGGTATAAAAATTGGTTGGTTGGTAAGTAAAGCATTATCATAACTTTCGCGACCCAGCGTTTCCACCCATTGACGGTAAACAAGGTTTCGATTATACTGAAATCTGAAAACTTCTAAAGCAGCAGCGCTGAACCCGTCATACGCTGTATTTAAAATCTCCTCAATAGAAAAAGGACTTGAATATGTTGAAGGAGAATCCACTAAATTTGAATTATGACGTTTATGAAAGTTTCTTCAAAAATAGCAGTAGCTGCATTAGCAGTGTATATTTGCTTATCAGCTTGTAAAAAAACCAGCCCTTCCGACAAACTTGTTTTGAAATTTAAGAGCATTAGTTCAACAGATGTGAGGCAGGGGCAGCTCCTTACCCTGGAAATTGAATGTAATGATGTTACCCAGATAAGCACCAAGGCTGATACTGCCATTGGGGTAGAGTTCACGATTCTCAATAAAAACAATGTTTGTAGTTTTAGTGGTGGTACAAAAGTCAGAACCACGCCCTATCCGGTACCTGATTTAAGCAGGGCAAACACCAGTAATTCTTTGATACTCCTGGAATGGGATGGGAATGCATTGTCATCCATTCCAGGAAATAAATGCAGGCCAATAGACACCACCCAAATTAGGATTTGGGTAAAGAATAAGGCAGGGGTTACCAGCGACACCCTCGTGGTGCCGAATCCGGTAATTATCCGTAATTCTTAAATTTACTGATTTGTACCATTGGCAAAAATGGGCTTATTACGGTCAATGGACTATTGCTGCCGGTGCCGTCGCCCAATGTTTTGAAACAGCTGTCAGGCTTGGGTTACGGCAAATTAATCCTTGGTTTTACGTACTTATAGGAACCTGCACGCTGCTGCAGTATATGATTCACTTCCGGTTTTTCGTAAACAGGACGACAGGTAACCAACGGCAGCTTTTTTTCAGAGATCACAAGTCCTTCCTTTGGGCACAGTTTATTATAGGAGCCATTCTTTTTACCATTAGTTTTTTTATAGCAGGCTTTATACTAATTGCCCCATTGGGTATTATCGGCCTGTTCGCCGGCGCGTATTCTTTCTTCCTTCTGCGGCCACGCCACAATGGGATCTTCAAGTATAATGGCTTATTCAAAATATTGACACTTACTGTTAGCTGGGCAGGGGTCACAGGGGTGTTGCCGGTGGTAGCAGCCGGTCAAAACCTGTCGACGCCAAGCTTCCTCTTTCATTTTTCAATGCGCTGGCTAATGATGCTCGCCATCTGCCTGCCTTTTGACGTGCGGGATATAGATCGCGACAGGCAAAACGGCACCGTTACCATCCCGGCAATTATTGGCAAAAAGAATGCTTTTGCGGTTTGTTATGTGAGTATTGTGCTGAACATGCTCCTCGTTGCGTTGTCAGTCGGCTGGGGTTGGAACAACTGGTCAATAGCTTTCACAAATGGCCTCGCCAATATCGTAATGATCGGGTCTATCTGGTACAGCAGCAGGCACCTCGACCAGGAGTTTAGCTGGTTTTTGCTCGATGGAAATTTTGTGATTCATGCTCTTATGGTATCTGCTATACTCCTCGTTTAGCCACTTTATCCTACGATGTTTCGTATCTGCCAATTGAAACTGTTAATGGCATTTTGGGTAAACAGCGGTAGTTTCTATGGCGTCGACTTTGTCGCACGTTGAAAATCGACATTATTTGGGGCTCCCCTCCGTTCACCAGCATTGCATAGGTCATCATTTCCAATTTATTCAAATCTTAAAAACCAAGAGAATGCTGCTCGGAAGTAAATTTTCTTTCAGGCTCTTTAGTCGCATCCGCTTCAAAGCCGTTCAGATCAATTTAATTCCCTGGCTCCGTATGCCCCTGAATCCTTAATGACTTTTTGATACCCGCCACTACAAATTTCCGGATGGCCAGGGGTTGTCACTATATATAAATAAACAGGATAGTACCATCCAATAGGCCGTTTGACGGCGAAATGTCCCGCAGCATTTCCTTAATTGGCATATTACACCTTTTGCAGTACGTTTGCGGCCTGAAAAAAAGACTTATGGAATCAATCCAAATGGTGGATTTAAAGAATCAATACAGGAAGATAAAACCCGAAGTAGATGCAGCCTTGCAGGAAGTCATTGACAACGCTGCATTTATCAACGGAAAGGCGGTACAGGAATTTGCAAACAACCTCGCCCAATACCTCGGTGCCAAACATGTAATACCCTGTGCCAATGGCACCGATGCCCTCCAAATAGCCATGATGGCCCTGGGTTTGGAACCCGGCGACGAAATAATTACTCCATCCTTTACCTATATCGCCACTGTAGAAGTAGTGGCCCTACTCAGGCTTACCCCGGTTTTTGTAGAAGTGGACGCAAAGACATTCTGCATTGATCCCGCATCGATCGAAGCGGCGATTACGCCCAAAACAAAAGCGATCGTGCCGGTTCATTTATATGGCCATACGTCAAATATGGACGAAATAATGGCCATTGCTAAAAAACACAATCTTTTTGTGATAGAGGATACTGCCCAGGCCATCGGCGGTCACTATACTTCTAAAGATGGTTCGGTGAAGAAAAGCGGCGTGATGGGAACTATCGGCTGTACCTCTTTTTTTCCATCCAAAAACCTGGGATGCTATGGCGATGGCGGCGCCATGTTTACCAATGATGATGCTCTCGCCGATTTACTCAAAAAGATAGCCAACCATGGCCAAAGCGTTCGCTACTATCATGATGTTGTAGGCTGCAACAGCCGCCTGGATACCCTGCAGGCGGCAGTGCTTAATATTAAATTAAAGCACCTCGACAGCTATATCGGTGCCCGTATAGCAGTAGCCGACTATTACGATAAAGCCTTTGCCAATTGCTCTGCCATCACTATCCCATACCGGGACCCCAGTCAGAAACACGTGTTTCATCAATACACAATGATTTTAGATAATGGCGGCGACAACCCCGCCGAATACCGCAATGGACTGAGTGCATTTTTGGCGGAGCATGAAGTGCCCTCCATGATCTATTACCCGGTACCGGCCCACCGCCAGAAAATGTTTGAAAGCCTAGGTAGTGGGGATGTAACACTCGATACCACAGATTGGCTCACAAACCGCGTAATCAGCCTTCCCATCCACACAGAAATGGATGAAGGGCAGTTGCGGCTGATCACAGAAAAAGTATTGGAATATATTAACATGTAACCCCCCAACTGCTCCAGAGGAGCGGATAAAGAGTCTGGCAGACTCTTGGGCGGATCGGAAAAGAACACGGTTTTAGAATCCTCCTTCCGACGGCAGGGAGGCGGTCCATCGAAGTGCCTCGAGGGTTAAATAATGGCAGTTCCAAAAAATAACACGGCTCTCCAAACCTTAGTTCAGAGGTCAGGAGGCCAAACAAAGAATTTATGAAAATAGCAGTAGTAGGAACAGGATATGTAGGCTTGGTATCCGGAACATGTTTTGCCGAAACCGGTAACAGCGTAACCTGTGTGGATATTGATCAGAAAAAGGTAGACAGTCTTTCGGGCGGCGTGATCACCATTTACGAGCCAGGATTAGAAAAAATATTTCAGCGCAACCTTAAAGAAGGCCGCCTGAGTTTTACTACCAATCTTGCTGACGGCATAAAAGATGCAAGAATCATTTTTCTGGCTTTGCCTACCCCACCCGGAGAAGACGGAAGCGCAGACCTGAAGTATGTATTGGGTGTGGCGAAAGACCTGGGTAATATCCTGCAGCCCACTGACTATGTGGTGATCGTGGACAAAAGTACTGTCCCTGTGGGTACTGCCGAAAGGGTGCGTAACGCCATTTTGGAAAGTGGCAAAGCCGTCGGAAAAGATGTATCAGCGGCGTTCGATGTTGTAAGTAACCCGGAGTTTTTACGTGAAGGCGTGGCGGTGGATGACTTTATGAAACCTGACCGCGTAGTGATTGGTTCTTCGACTGAAAAAGCAGCGAAGGTAATGGGCGAATTATATGCCCCCTTTGTTCGCCAGGGTAATCCCATTATTTACATGGATGAAAAGAGTGCGGAGCTAACAAAGTATGCAGCCAATTCTTTCCTGGCAACAAAAATTACATTTATGAACGAAGTGGCCCGGCTGTGTGAGTTATTGGGCGCTGATGTGGACATGGTTCGGAAAGGCATTGGCAGCGATGAAAGAATCGGCCGTCGCTTCTTGTTTCCCGGTATCGGCTATGGAGGCTCCTGCTTTCCAAAGGATGTTCAGGCCCTGGTAAAATCATCAGCAGAAGTGAACTATGAATTTAAAATCCTGGATGCCGTGATGGAAGTAAATGAGGCGCAGAAAACCTATATCATACCAAAGATCAGAGCCCATTTCGGTGGTGATTTTACAGGTAAACATTTTGCATTGTGGGGCCTCGCTTTCAAACCCAATACTGACGATATCAGGGAAGCGCCAGCCCTGTATATTATTAAGGCCTTACTGGCTGCAGGAGCTACCGTTACTGCATTTGACCCCGAGGCTATGAACAATGTGAAGAAGGAAATAGGAGATGTGGTTGGCTACGCCGCCAACCAATATGAGGCACTTGAAAATGCTGATGCATTGGTGATCGCCACGGAATGGAGTGAATTTCGTACCCCGGATTTCGAGAAGATCAGCCGCATTCTAAAAAACAAAGTGATATTCGACGGCAGAAACTTATTTGACCTCAAACAGATGGAACAGCTGGGGTATTACTACCTAAGTGTAGGGAGAGCGGTCATCAAACCATAATTATAATTTTTTATGCAAGCGGCACAACCCGGAATTGTGACATTTATTTTTCTCATACTTGGATTTCTATTTTCCATTCCGATGATGCTGATTATCCTGTCAAATCTTTAGAAATAACATAACCAACACTGCAATCAAAAACCATGGATCGAAAGAGAATATTAATTACAGGCGCCGCGGGCTTCCTTGGGTCTCACCTTTGCGATCGTTTCATAAAAGAAGGGTATCATGTGATTGGCATGGATAACCTGATTACTGGCGACCTGAAGAACATTGAACACCTCTTTAAGCTGGAACAGTTTGAGTTTTATCACCACGATGTTTCCAAGTTCATTCACGTTCCAGGGTCACTGGATTATATTCTGCATTTCGCTTCGCCCGCCAGCCCAATCGATTATTTAAAAATACCGATCCAGACGCTCAAAGTAGGTTCATTGGGAACCCATAACTGCCTGGGTTTGGCCAAAGCAAAAGGCGCAAGGATACTGGTTGCTTCTACTTCTGAAGTATATGGAGATCCGCTGGTGCATCCGCAAACCGAAGAATATTGGGGCAATGTAAACCCGGTAGGACCAAGGGGTGTGTACGACGAAGCCAAGCGTTTCCAGGAAGCTATTACCATGGCCTACCATACTTTTCATGGCGTTGAAACACGCATCATCCGGATCTTTAATACCTACGGCCCGCGTATGCGCCTCAATGATGGCCGTGCCCTGCCGGCTTTCATCGGCCAGGCCTTGCGCGGAGAGGATTTGACCGTGTTTGGAGATGGTAGCCAAACCAGAAGTTTTTGCTATGTGTCCGACCTGGTAGAAGGGATATATCGGCTATTGATGAGCGACTATGCTCAACCAGTAAACATTGGCAACCCGGTAGAAATAACTCTGAAAGAGTTTGCTGAAGAAGTGATCAGGCTAACCGGAACAGCCCAGAAAATAGTGTATAGGGAATTGCCAAAGGACGATCCCAGGCAACGTAAACCGGACATTACAAAAGCTAAAGAAATACTGGGCTGGGAGCCAAAAGTAAATCGGGCAGAAGGCTTGAAAATCACCTACGACTATTTCAAAAACCTGCCGCAGGAAGAATTATACAAATTACCCAAAGAATTTAAGTAGAAACACTGTGGCTGGACTTTCCCGAAAATACCAGCGTAGCAACAAAGAAGCCCCAAGTGGCACATTTCATTCATAAACCCCGACCACACATGAACCTTTATCAGGACCTGTTAAATAAAAAAGAGAAATTAGCCGTGATTGGCCTTGGATATGTCGGGTTGCCCATAGCCCTTGAATTCGCAAAAAAAATCAGCGTTATCGGGTTCGATATCAACGAGAAAAGGATCGGTCAGATGCAGGCCGGTATTGATCCCAGCAATGAACTGGAAGGCAGTGCATTCGACGGATGCGATATCGTATTTACAAATAGCATCGATGTTCTTCGCGAAGCAAAGTTCTTTATCGTAGCCGTTCCGACACCAGTGGACGAACATAATGTTCCGGACCTGAGACCGGTCAAAGGCGCTTCTACAACTATTGGCAAGGCCATTAAGCCAGGGGACTATGTAGTCTTCGAATCAACTGTTTACCCTGGCTGCACTGAAGAAGATTGTTTGCCTATCGTTGAAAAACTGAGCGGGCTTACGATGTGCAAGGATTTCAAAATGGGCTATTCGCCTGAGCGCATTAATCCGGGCGACAAGGAACACACCCTGCAAAACGTAGTGAAAGTGGTGAGCGGCTGTGATGCAGAAAGCCTGGACCTCATTGCGAAAGTATATGAATTGGTAGTGGGTGCAGGCGTTCATAGGGCTTCTTCAATTAAAGTGGCTGAAGCTGCTAAAATTATTGAGAACACCCAGCGGGATCTCAATATTGCCCTGATGAACGAACTCTCCATAATCTTCGATATGATGGGTATCAACACCTATGAAGTGCTTGAAGCAGCAGGAACCAAATGGAATTTTTTGAAATTTTTCCCTGGCCTGGTTGGAGGTCATTGTATTGGTGTAGACCCTTACTATCTTACTTACAAGGCTGCTGAATTAGGCTATAATTCCAAAGTTATTTTAAGCGGTCGCAGTACGAACGACGGTATGGCGGCCTATGTCGCCAAAAAAATATTGCAGCATATTATAGAAAACAATGGCAATGTAAAACATAGCAAAGTGCTTGTAATGGGCGCCACATTTAAAGAAAACGTGAGCGATATCCGCAACAGTAAGGTAGCCGACGTGGTAAAAGAATTGCAGTCCTATTCGATCAAAGTAGACGTCGTCGATCCTTATGCTGATAACGAAGAACTTGTGCATGAATATGGATTTGGCTTAACCACCGAGACGGTGAATGACTATGATGCTGTGGTGGTGGCTGTTTGCCATAGAGAATATGCCGCATTGGACAATGCCTACTTTGAAAGCATTACCAAACCTCACGCCATGGTTGCCGACCTGAAAGGCAATTACCGGCACGAAGTAACGGGCCGCACCTACTGGAGTTTATAAGTTTTTATGAAGCTGCCTCATTACCGAACTAATAGGGCCTGTGTTTGAATGATGCCTCAAAATGATAAATCCAAAATCCTAAATCCTAAATTTCATGTCAGTAGTATTTGTAACCGGCTCGAATGGTCAACTTGGGAGCGAAATCCGGAAATTGGCTGCCTTTTATCCCCAATTCAGCTTCCGGTTTACTGATATTGATGAACTGTCCATCACCGATGAGGTTGCGGTTAGGACCGAATTCGAAAAATGGCTGCCAGAGTATTGTATCAATTGCGCAGCATACACCGCTGTCGACAGGGCTGAGACGGACATAGATACCTGTCGCCTTATCAACGCAACGGCCGTACAATATCTGGCAAAAGCTTCCATAGATTATGGCTCAAAGCTGTTGCATGTAAGCACCGATTATGTGTATGATGGAACCAAAAACTCCGCCTATATTGAAACGGATGCTACCAATCCTCAGAGCACCTACGGCCTCACCAAACTGGAAGGAGAGGAGCTTGCCATGGCTTACAATCCCGAAACTTTAATTATCCGCACATCCTGGGTCTACTCATCTTTTGGTAACAATTTTGTAAAAACCATGATGCGACTGATGAAAGAAAGGGACAATTTGAACGTGGTGGGCGATCAGGTAGGTTCTCCAACCTATGCAAAAGACCTGGCTGACGCCATCATTCAGATTATTGTAAAAAGTAAAGTGTCCGTTGAAAACTGGCAACCAGGAATCTACCATTTCAGCAATGAAGCTGAAGTGAGCTGGTTCGATTTTGCGGTGGCAATAAAAGAGGAGATCGGCAGCAGCTGTGCGGTGAACCCGATTCCAACTTCGGCATATCCTACTCCGGCTAAGCGGCCTATGTATTCGCTGATGGACAAAAGTAAATTCGTTGCGACCTTCCAGATTCCGCTACAACCATGGAAGAATAGCTTGCAGGCATGCATCAACCTGCTGCCTCAATAATGCATAGAGTCATGTTTTGAGGATTCTGAAAAAAAATGAATCAGGAGAAACAAGGGCTGGCTATATAAAATTGCAATAGCCTACTTTTATTGAAAGCATTGGTATGGGATTTCGTTATTCTTTTTTATTGCTATTAACGATTATCACGCTGCCTGTATTTGCCTGGCAAAAAGATGCCCTGTATTCATTTCCCATTGGCGATGACGTTAGCGTAACGATTGACCTACCCCGGATTGACCAACACTTACCAACGACGCTGATCATTTATGCACTGCCAAACGGCAATACCACTGCCCAAACCATGGGTAAAAAGTTATTGCCGGGCGATGACTGGCATTTCGATATCCAGCATATCAAAGCACAAACTGCATTTGTGCGAAATGCTCTGCAAAAGCAAAATATTGTAGTCGCTTATCTTGAAAACAAGTACAAAAGCTGGCCCCAGTTTAAAAAAGTACATCCAGATTACACCAGCCGGATTCCATTTATTGTCGACACCATTTTTTCTATTATTCCGTCTTCTAAAAAGTCATTACATCTCAACGGGCACAGCGGTGGAGGCAGTTTTATATTTGGCTACCTGCAAAGCGTGAATACCATTCCGGCATTTATAAAACGTATCAGTTTCCTCGACAGTGACTACGGGTACGATTCATCGTATTTGCCAAAACTAGCAGAATGGCTGCATCGGAAAGATGCCAGCCTGAATGTGTTCGCCTATAATGATAGCGTGGCTTTGCTCGACGGTAAACCATTTGTAAGTGCTACCGGAGGCACCTGGTATCGTAGCAAACTGATGATGAAAGATCTATCCGGCGAATTTCCCTTCATTAAGCTGCAGGATGACAGCCTGATTATTTACAAAAGCAAAAACCGGCGCATCCATTTCTTTTTTAAAACTAACCCGGAGCGTAAAATATATCATACAGTACAAGTAGAGCGCAATGGTTTTATTCATTCGGTATTATGCGGTACCAAAGAAGATTCGAAGGGTTATTTCTATTTTGGCAAAAGGGCCTATGATAATCTGGTTGAATAATGCGACGCCTTACCAAAACCGGTTTGTATCCCTTCCCGGCCAGCATCCGACTACAGCCATTGACAAAACTTGTACAAAGACTGGTCGTTAAATAAAAATTCACCCTATGTGGTTGATAAATTGCGATTTATTCACCGGATTACAGGTGAATGCAGCGGTATATAAACAGGTAGCAAAAAAAACTTGATTTCATAGACCGTTTAGCCCGCCAAAACCCTTGCCCAATAAGCATTTCGAAGAGTTTTCCACATTTCATCATCTGCCGTTTTTTAAAGTTTCAAAAACTGGCGCTATGGTACTAAAAGATTACATTTGTCCTCCCCGAATCCGGGGCTAAATTTACTTATGGACGAACAGCAATTACCCGAACAAACGAACGACAGCAACCGCATTATTCAGGTGAATATTGAGGAGCAAATGAAGACCGCTTATATTGATTATTCAATGAGCGTTATTGTAGGCCGTGCACTACCCGATGTAAGGGATGGTTTCAAGCCGGTACACCGCCGTGTATTGCATGCAATGAACGAGTTGGGAATGAGCCACAACAAGCCGCATAAAAAAAGTGCCCGTATTGTTGGAGAGGTTATGGGTAAATATCACCCGCATGGTGATTCATCTATTTATTTTACAATGGTAAGGATGGCCCAGGAGTGGAACCAGCGTTACTTGCTGATAGATGGCCAGGGTAATTTCGGTAACCAGGATGGTGACCCTCCTGCTGCCATGCGATATACTGAAGCCCGCTTGCATAAGCTGGCCGAAGCGATGCTGGAAGATATCGACAAGGAAACAGTTGATTTTCAGCTAAATTTTGATGATAGCCTGGAGGAACCTACCGTGTTGCCGACCCGAATTCCGCAATTGCTGGTAAACGGTTCTTCTGGAATTGCGGTGGGTATGGCGACCAATATGATGCCGCACAACCTCGGAGAAGTCATAGACGGCTGTATAGCCTATATTGAAAACAAAGAAATCACCTGCGAAGAGCTGATTAAATATGTAAAGGGCCCGGACTTTCCTACAGCCGGTATCATTTTTGGTTTTGAAGGTATTAGGGACGGATTGCTTACTGGTAGGGGAAGAGTGGTCCTCCGTGGTAAAGCAACAGTTGAAACAGATGCAAAAGGCCGCGACAAAATCATCATTCACGAAGTGCCTTACCAGGTAAACCGGGATGAATTGGTGAATAAAATTGGCGTATTGGTAAACGATAAAGTGATTGAAGGGGTTAGCAATGTCAACAATGAAAGTAACCTGAAAGAAGGGACCCGACTTGTGATCGATTTAAAGAAAGATGCTGTACCCCAGTTGATCATCAACCTATTATATAAGCACACCGAGTTTCAAACATCTTATGGTATCAACAATGTAGCAATCGTAAAAGGAAGGCCGCGGACGTTAAACCTGAGAGACTTAATCGTAGAATTTATTGAGTTCCGTCACGAGGTTGTTGTGAGGCGTACCAAATTTGAACTTCGTAAAGCTGAAGAAAGAATTCATATTTTGGACGGCTACCTGATAGCCCTTGATCACCTGGATGAAGTAATCAGACTTATCCGGAATTCAGCTACGCCCAACGAAGCACAGGAAGGTCTGATCACTAGTTTCGGCATGAGCGAGATACAAGCCAAGGCAGTGCTGGAGTTACGTTTGCAAAGGCTTACCGGTATGGAACGCGATAAGATTAAGGCCGAGCACGACGAATTAATGAAGACGATAGACTACCTTAAATCAATATTGGCCGACGAGGGCCTGCGGTTTAAAATTATCACAGACGAGTTGCTGGATGTCAAAATCAAATTTGCAGATCCACGCCGTACTGAAATTCAGTACCTCGCTGATGAAATGAGTATTGAAGACCTCATTGCAAAAGAAGATGTGGTAATTACGGTGTCACATTTGGGCTATATCAAGCGCACTTCTGCAGGTGACTACCGGCAGCAGCGTCGCGGCGGTCGCGGTGCTATCGGCAGCAAAACCAGGGAAGAAGATTACGTGGAGCACTTGTTTGTAGCCAGCACTCACCATACGCTTATGTTCTTTACCGAAAAAGGCCGTTGCTTCTGGTTAAAGGTGTACGAGGTGCCAGAAGGGGAGAAGAGTGGCAAAGGGCGCGCAATCCAGAATATGATGCAGATTCCACAAGATGATAAAGTACGGGCGATCATCGATGTGCCGAATTTTAACGATGAAGACTACGTAAACAATCACTATATCGTCCTCTGCACCAAGCAGGGCACTATCAAGAAAACCCCGTTAAAGGATTTTAGCCGCCCAAGGGCCACCGGTGTAAATGCAATTACCATTGTAGAGGGCGACCAGTTGTTGGAAGCGAAATTAACAGACGGAGAAAGCGAGATCATGATGGCGGTTAAAAGTGGCCGTGCCATACGCTTTCCCGAGGCTAAGGTAAGGTCTACCGGCAGGGGTGCAATTGGGGTTGGAGGTATAGAGGTTGACGATACTAAAGACGAAGTTGTCGGCATGATTTGTGTAAATAAGGCAGATTTGGAAACCAAAACAGTGCTCGTAGTCAGTGAAAAAGGATTTGGTAAGAAAACGTCAATAAATGATTACCGTGTAACAAACCGTGGTGGCAAAGGCGTCAAAACGATCAGTGTCACTGAAAAAACGGGTCCGCTGGTAGGCATTCTGGAAGTAGAAGAGACAGATGACCTGGTTATCACGTGTAAATCAGGTATCACTATTCGGACCGCCACATCTAGTATACGCGAAGCAGGCAGAGCTACACAAGGCGTAAAATTGATACGACTGGACGAAACGGATGAGATCGCCGCAATAACCAAAATCCAAAAAATTGAGGAAGTGGAAGAAAATGCCGAACTTTTGGAAAATGTTGAAGGAAATTTCCCGGGCGAAGAAACGGTTGTTCCCGGTGAAAATGAGGACACACCAATAAATCCAGGTATTGAAGACGGAAATGAAAATATGGGTGAAGAAGCACCCAATGAAACCGATAATTAATTAAAAACAAAAATAAATCAATATGAAGAGATTGTTTCTTGCCGGCTCAGTTGCCTTTTTATCATTAGGCTTCGTGCACGCACAAGACCTGGATGCCATAAAAACACAGGTTTTACTGCGTCAATACAAGGCTGCGAAAGGGCCGTTAGATAAAGCTATTACTGTAGAAAAGCTGACAAAAAAGCCCGAGATCTGGGCATTAAGGGCAACGGTCTACAGTGTGTTGGCCGAAGATTCTGCCACAGCAAAAGATCAGCAGGATATACTGCGGAAGGAAGCAATAACGTCGTTTAATAAGTATAAGGAGCTTGATCCGAAATATGCACTGATGGCGGATAATAGTTATACAAACGGTCCAATTAACCTGTATACTGCTGCATTTAAAAAAGGGGTAGCCGGTTTCAATACCAAAAGTTGGAGTGAAGCATTTACAAATTTTGAGGCAGCCGTTGACTATGCTGATTTTTTGGCGGTGACAAAAATCATCTCTAACAAAATGGATACTACTTCGGTATTATATGCCGGGGCCAGTGCCCAGAATTTAAAGGATGATGACAATGCTATGAAATATTTTACCAGGCTCACCGATGCGAATGTTGCCGGTAAAGAGTATGAGTTTATGTACCAGTTTTTAGCAAATTATTACATGAATAAAAAGGATAATGCCAATTTTGCTAAATACATCAAACTAGGTAGATCCCTTTATCCTGACAGCAAATATTTTCCTGCCGTAGAAGAAGATTATGCAAACTCTAAAGATGAATATTACCTTAATATGAAGGAAGGAGAGGATTTATTTGCCAAGCTGTACCCACGTGATGATAAAGACATTCCCCAGGGAGATATGGCGGTAGAAATGGAGAACAAAATGGTGGCTGCGTTTAATAAAGTGGCTATTGTAAAACCCGAAAAGGCGGGCCTTGCTTTTACGAATCTCGGTAACCATTATATTAATAAAAGTGTAGCGATAAATAAAAAGATCAATGAACTAAATGACGAGATCAAGGCTGCAAATAAAAATGCAAAACCCGATAAAACTGGCAAACTGCCACCCATTTCAAAGGAATTTATCGCGACACGCGGAGGCTTGAATACAGAGTATCACGCATATACCGACAAGGCCATTGCCAGTTACGAAAAGGCGGCTGATGCTTTTGGAAAGAAAGCAAGCCTCGAAAATATCGAGAAGCAGTCTTTCAAAAACTCGGTAAGTTTTTTAATTGATCTGAATGCGGAAAAGAAATCTTATACTGCCAAATCAAATCCTGCAGAATCTGCGAAGTTTGCTGCAGCTGAAAAGAAATGGAGCGATATGTATAGCAAAATAAAATAAGCCACTTTTAGGAATTGACAGAAAGACCGCCACTTATAATTGGCGGTTTTTTTGTGTGTCCTGCAGGTAGATCAGCTATAGGATACAAGACCCGAGTGCGCGTAACTATAAGTATTAATTGCCAGGGGCAAAAGTGCCCGACAGGAAAACCGATATCTTTTAACGCCGGGACGATATTGATAAAGAACTGCAACATAAATTATTGCGCAAAACTGCCGTCTTCCAACCTTACTTACGGGTAGTGTAAGAGAAATTTAGAGAAATAATTACTTGACTCTCATTAACTATTAGTTTGAAATTAAGGGTTTATCTAGCTCAAGTATAGGAATTAACTACCCTTATTGGGCAACTTTTAACAAGGCGTCGCTAAGCAATCAAACGATACCAGACTAACCCGACTATGGTATGGTATTTGGAATTTTATTGAAAAAAAATATGAAAAGTTTAGTTATTGGTTTAACAATAGTATCGGTTTTATTGCTTGGATGCTCTAATATGAACAAGTCAAAGAAGGGCGCCGTTATTGGTACTGCAACTGGCGGTGCTATAGGCGGTGCGATTGGCAGTACTCAGGGCAAGGTCGTTCTTGGAAGCATTATTGGTGCTACCATTGGCGGTGTAGTTGGGGCTGTGATTGGCCATAATATGGATAAGCAAGCTGAAGAAATGAAGAAGAATTTGCCCGATGCCACTGTAGAACGTGTGGGAGAGGGGATTGTAATTGAATTCAACAATAAGATTTTGTTTGGCTTCGACCAATCAGATTTGTCATCTGGTGCACGTGCCAATCTTGATAAGCTAGTTGATGTGCTTCAAAAATATCCTGATACCGATATCGAGGTGCAAGGACACACCGATAATACTGGATCAGCTCCCTATAATCTTGCATTATCACAACGAAGGGCATCCTCGGTTACCGACTATTTGATAACCAACAGTATTACCTCATCGAGGATTTCTATGAAGGCCTTTGGCGAATCTGAACCTAAGTATAGCAACGCTACATCCGAAGGTCAGGATATGAACCGGAGGGTGGATTTCGTTATATCTGCTAATGAAAAAATGAAGGCTGATGCTGCCAAAGAATCCAATAATTCTGGCGGCAGATAGAAAAAAAAAAGAGATCAGGAACGGGAACTAAACTGCTGATAGTGTTATACGCTACGCTTATGCAGAGTATTTTATCCGGCATTTATTCAACAATTCGGCGTAATTGGATCTTTACAGAATCGATAAATATATGCAGCCGCAAAAAAACTAATAACTGCAGTAAATATAAATGTACAGGTTGCTCCAAATCTGAACCAGATAAGGCCTGCTACCGAACTTGCAACAAAAGATGCAATGCTTTGAAAACCAGTAAAGGTACCGATAGCTGTTGCCGTTTCACTTTTCGAAACAATATTACTGATCCAGGCTTTACTGATACCTTCTGTAGCGGCGGCATAAACACCGTAGCAGGCAAACAACGCGATAAAATGCCAAAGAGAAGTGAAGACAGCAAAACTGGCGTAAATAGCTACAAAAAGCGAAAGTCCAATTAGCAGCACTTTTTTCATTCCTAACTTATCAGCTAGAATACCCATAGGGTAAGCAGCTACCGAATAAATAAGGTTATAAAAAATATAAATACCTATAATTACCGGATCACTTACACCAGCCGATTTTACCTTCAATAACAAGAATACATCGCTGCTATTAACAAGTGCGAAAATTACAAGACCTGCTACCAGTTTTTTGTACAGTTCCGGGCTCGTTTTCCAATATTGAATAAAAACAAAAAAACTGGTTGGACGTAGTGATTTTAGCCTCGTTCGTTCAGGTTTCTTTTCCTTTAAAATAAACGTAGCTGCGATAGCCAGAATCCCGGGAATAAATGCAAGCAGGAATAAATTACGGTAATCGCCGGGCCTGTAATAAAGCCACGCGAGGGCTATGGCCGGACCTAATACGGCACCAAAACTATCCAGGCTCCGGTGAAAACCAAATACCCTGGCTTTTGTGGCCGACGTCGACTCATCGCTTAATAATGCATCCCTGGCACCTGTTCTTATTCCCTTTCCAAGCCGGTCGAGCGCCCGCGCCGTAAAGATCCACAGCGGAAACACAAAAGCCGCCATCATCGGCTTGCTAATGGCGCTAAGGCCATAACCCAATTGTACAAAGGGCAGCCGGCGACCAACTTTATCACTCATATTGCCAAACCAGGCTTTTGAAAGCCCTGCGATTGCCTCTGCAAATCCCTCAAGAATGCCAATCGCAATAATAGAGAAACCGATGCTTTTGAGGAAAACCGGCATTACCGGGTAGAGCATTTCGCTTGCCACATCGGTGAACAGGCTGACGAGAGAAAGTATCCAAATGGTTTTGGTAATGATTCGCAAGCTGTATTTGTCTAATGATGAAATGTAAGTCTGTCCAATAATTCATTCGATATCGTGTCGGCGTAGGTGCCAAATGCTGACACTATGGTTCCTTTCATTTCTCCATCTCGGCTTTGCACCACGTAAAGGATGGATTCTTCAGCCGGATCCGTGTTCGCATCAAACCGAATTGCCTCAATAATCTCAAATGCCGATGGCTCTAAACGAATCTTATTTTCGGTGCAGATAAGATGGTCAAACGCAAGGTTAAAATCTTTTTTAAAACCAATTGATTTATAATAATTAATGGCATCAAGCAGTGAATCAAATGTTTTCATAATTGTAATGTAAGCTGTTTAAACGTTTTAATTGGATGAGTTAAAAGATCTTGAATTTTCTTACCCAAACATTTCGTTCTATAATTATTATTATGTTAAGTAATAAAATTTATTACAAAGGATTGTATTGTATTAATAATCAGGCAAACTTTGGCCATCAAACCTAGGTTTGCCCCAACTAATTGTAAAATAAGTACAGGCGCAACATTTTAAATCAAAGGAAATACCCGCTCTCCCTTCTGTTGAAATTCATGACTTGGGTTACTTTTTGATCATAATTGTATACAAGCTCAAAGAGAAAATATTTTCCGGGAATTTGCATTGAAACTGTTAGCTACTGTTTCAATAATATATTTAAACCAACAAAAAAACTAATGTCAAAAAAAATAACTTTTACACTCCCTGCTGAAGTAGTTGCGGGAGCGACTGCCGGTATTCTATTAGGCGATTTCAATAATTGGGATTATACCCAAGGTGTTGACCTAAAAAAACAAAAGGACGGATCTTTGAAAGCAATCATTACTCTTGAAGTTGGTCAAACATACCAGTACCGTTTTTTATTAAATGATGGCCGTTGGGTAAATGATCATAGCGCAGAAAGTTTTGTACATGTAGAAGGACTTCAGGTAGAAAACTGTGTTATCACAGTTTCAGCTGATGTTGAAATTGTATCAGCAGAACCTGTTGAAATAGTTGCAGCTCCTACTCCAGTGCCTGCAAAGACTTCTAAAGTTACTAAAACAAAAGAAGTTAAAGCTACTGAACCAGTTGTTGAACCAGTTGCGGACGATTTAACAAAAATCGAAGGTGTAGGTAAAAAAATAGCTGAATTACTTGTAGTTGAGGGAATTGAATCTTTCCAGGCACTTTCTAAGGCAACTGCCAAAAAACTGAAGGCTGTTCTTGATGCTGCTGGCAGTAAATTTGCAATGCATGATCCTGCTACCTGGCCTAAACAAGCAAAACTTGCTAATGCTGGAAAATGGGATGAACTTAAAGCTATGCAAGATGAATTAAAAGGCGGAAAATAAATATAAAATAGAAAGCCTCATTGAATTTTCAATGAGGCTTTCTATTTTGTTTGAAAAGATTTGCCCTCGCAACCTCTACCAGGTTGTGAATAAAATGTAGTCAAATTCCGTTAGTGGCACGGTTAAAATACAAAGCCAATTCCTGCTTGCACTGTCTGGCTTTTCCATTTGTCGCGGTTATCGATATCATTGATGCTGTTTATGCCTACCGCATACCTGGCAGTAATCCTGAATTTACTCAACCGAAACTCTACACCAGCAAGAAGCGATAAATCACCATTCTTGAATGCTTCCTTTCCATTCTGAAGAAGTGTCTCATGCTGATTCATCTTGATGCCATATTGAGCCCCCCCTTCAATGGATAATACGTTAGCTATTTTATAGCCTATCACCATTGGAATGGATATGTATTGTAATTTAATATTTTTGAGAGAATCTGTCTTCAGCAAATTATTGTACAGAGATGCGAAATCATTGGTGCGCCTGACTGAGTTCTCATTAAACAGGACTTCTGGCTGTAAATACCATTTATTGCCGAGACTCAATTCTATAAATCCGCCTGCATAATATCCCAGGTTGAATTCGTCTTTAAAAGACTGACCGGTCACTTTTGAAAGGTTAACTCCTCCTTTGGGGCCGATCTTAATAAACTGGGCAAATGAAGATTGAGTCGCTATTGCAAGCACTGCGAAAATGATGATTTTTTTCATGAAATAACTTTTCACTGAAACGCATAATTCTTGAGTGCTGGTACGCCGTATTCGTTAAAAAATTGTTGTCTATAAATTAAGACCGGCGGCAACTGAGAACAAACTAGTGATTTTTTTATCAGATTGTGGAAGGTAATAATCCAAATAAGCTTCCGGCTGGATATAGAATCTCCCGATCTCATATAGCAGGTTTAATGAGAGCCCCAATGAATACACCTCAAAGCCTGCGTTTTCTTTGCTGAATTTATTATTGGGCCTTTTTAATACAATATTGTTTACAATTTTATTGCTGTGCGACAGCACAGTAGTCTTTGAGCTTCCTGTGTTGAGCATCAGTGTGGGAGTAAATGAAAGGTCAGCATTTCGGGCAATAACGTCGTACCAAGTAAAGTCGTGCTGTACGCTTACCGAAAAAGAAAGATCTGCTTGCTTTGTTTTTTGAGAGTCGACAACAAAAACTACGCCGCCGCCAAGTGGCCCCTGGACTTTACCTCTGAATATGCCAGTGTACTTGCCGGTGGCATATCCAAAAGCTATGCCTGGTTGTATGATTCCTTTCGAGAGGTAAGTGTAAGCATAGAATTCGTGATCGTAAGGGGTGGCAAAACCGGGAATGGTGTCTTTGGCAGGAGTAAAATAGTGGGTATAAGAAATGCCCGCTACCAGGTTTTCATGGCCATTATAATCGTAGGCTGGTGTAATGGAGTACTGATAAAAACCTCCTTTGGTGTTGCTTAGGTTTAAATAGCCAAGACCACTCAGGCTAAAGCCTGATTTATGATAATAACCGGCACCAGGTTTAAAACTCAGGGTATTCACGGTCGATTGTTGGGAATTCAACGAGAAATTATTTTTGCTAAAAAGCTGGTTTCCTATGCTGGCATTAACATTGAAATAGCTAGAAGTTTCCGACACTAAGTCTTTCAGAGCAGCAAGATCGTCTGTCATTGAACTAAAGACAGAAGCAGTATCGATAAGTGTTTTTGAAATTGTGCTGTCATTTTGAGATTGAGCATTGAGAGCACAAGCTAAAATTAAAACAAAGCAAATCTTTTTCATGCAGGCGGGTTTTGGAAGTTTGAAGTGTATGGTTACAGACCTGTACCATAGTAAGGGGTTTAAAACATCCGAGTATACAAGGCATAATTATCGTACTGAAAAGCACCCATCGCCAAATTCTCACAGACATCGCCGAACTTCGCATCATTCAATAGCCTGTACTACCGTCGCGCACCTTTACTTTCTTTTTGCCTGCGTTCTTTTTCTCCCAATCTAAGATTTCAATTGTTTTTGCCGCCAGGGCCTTTTTCTTCAGGGAAGCCGCGGCGGTATCGCTCAATGGCCGTTTCATTTTAACACCAAAAACTGCGAGTGGGTTCTCAGAACTATCCCGGAAGTAGTTTTCTGTTTTCTGTATAAACCCAGTGCGCGGATCATAATAAGTCCACTTTCCATGCTTTAAAGAATAACCATCATTTTTTATGATTACTGATTTATAAACTCCCTCAGTGTATAAATCAGGGACATCGATTGTATCATATTCCTTATCAGGATCCATTGCCTTCCAACTCTCTTCCCGCTCCAAGCCATCTACAGTAAAGTATTGGCTGATCCCATTTTGCAGCCCCCACTTGTAATTTTCCATAGAAAGGATATCACCTTGCAAATTATATTTCCGCCAAAGACCTTCCTTCCTGTTATTGATATACTCCCCTTCTTCGTCAAAGCCCTGGGCACCTCTTAAAGGGTTAGTTCTTTCCACCCACTTTCCCTGTTTCTTATTTTTAATGTCGGTACAGTTTAGTGTGTCGCCTGAATCACTGAGCTTAAAAGTTTTACACTGCCCATGTACGTCAGCAGAAAGTGCCGCTCCTGTAAAAACGATTAACAGTAGTTGGACGATGTTACGGATAGGAGTATTTTGGAGCTTCATAGTTTAAACCAGATGATGATGATGACAAATCTAACGAAAAGCGCAGCCTATTTGTTGCTCTTTAGTTGTATGCAAACCCTCATTTTTGCACAAATCAAGCCAACTGCTGCTGATGAAAGGTTAAAAAGTTTTGATCGAAAGAAACAATTAGCGGCTGCGACAACTTTCAATACCTCATTTAAAAATATAGGCCCCGCTGCTATGAGCGGCCGGGTGGTGGATATAGATGTAAACCCGGCGGATCCTACTGAATTTTATGTTGCTTATGCTACTGGCGGGCTTTGGTACACAGTGAATAATGGCCAGAGTTTCGTTCCCATTTTTGACAGTGCCAACGTTATCGGGCTTGGAGACGTAGCTGTTCATTGGCCCTCCCGCACGATTTGGTTGGGTACTGGCGAGGCCAATAGTAGTCGTTCGTCCTATAGCGGAATTGGCGTGTATAAATCAATTAATAATGGTAGAAGCTGGGAATATATGGGCTTGCCGGAAACGCATCATATAGGCAAACTGATCATTCATCCGACCAATCCTGACATTGTGTGGGTGGCAGCCCTCGGTCACCTGTATTCGCCTAACAAGGAAAGAGGCGTTTATAAAACCATCGACGGCGGCAAAACCTGGAAGCAAACGCTGTATGTGGATGAAAACACAGGCGCTGTGGAAATGGATATCAATCCTAAAAACCCGGATGAACTGTATGCATCTATGTGGTATAAAACCCGCCGTCCCTGGAATTTTGAAGAAAGTGGCAATACTAGTGGGATTTATAAAAGTACCGACGGCGGAAATACCTGGGCGCTCGTAACAGGGGGCCGTAGCGGTTTTCCACAAACCAGCGGCACTGGCCGCATCGGTATGGTGGTGAGTTACCAGCATCCAAACCTGGTCTATGCAGTGCTGGACAATCAGGATCATCTGCCGGATACGGCTAAAAAAGTAGATTCTATATATGTTTTGAGAGATTTCGAAAAACTTAGCAAAGAACAATTTGCGGACCTTGATAGCAAAAAGTTGGATAGCTTTTTAAAGAAGAACCGGATGACACCAAAGTATTCGGCGGCCAAAGTGAAAGAATTGGTAGCTACTGAAAAGGTACATCCAACTGCCATATTTGACTATTTGTTTGACGCGAATGAGGCACTTTTCAACACGCCTATCATTGGTGCGGAAGTGTACAAAAGCGAAGATGCTGGCAACACATGGGCTAAAACGAATGCCAAACCCTTGACCATGTTTGCTACATATGGCTATTATTTTGGCCGGATTTTTATCAGCCCGGTAAACGATAATAAACTGGTAATAACCGGCTTCACTATTGATATGAGCACCGACGGAGGAAAAACTTTTAAAAGCATCGGCAAAAACAACACCCATGCAGACCATCATATGTGTTGGATCAACCCAAATAAAGACAGCCATTTTATTATCGGGAATGACGGCGGTGTAAACATTACCTACGATAATGGAGATCATTGGTTTAAAGCCAATACACCCGCGGTTGGTCAGTTTTATGCGATCGCTACAGACGATGCAAAGCCATACCGTGTATATGGCGGCCTTCAGGATAATGGTGTTTGGGTAGGAAATACTGTAAAACAGCGCGGTATTAATGAGGCTACGAATTTTGATACGCTGGCTTACAAATCAATTGGGGGGGGTGATGGTATGCAGGTACAAGTGGATACCCGGGATAACAGGACTGTTTATAGTGGCAGCCAGTTTGGATTTTATAGTAGAACGAATGCGGATACTGGCGGTAATTTCCCGATTTATCCAAGAAATGAACTTGGAGAAGACGCCTTTCGCTTCAACTGGCAAACGCCTATTGTATTAAGTAAGCATAACCAGGATGTTCTTTATTACGCATCTAATAAATTCCACCGGAGTTTAAATAAGGGCGAAAATATGAAGACACTAAGCGGCGATCTTACGCATGGAAAGAAAGAGGGCGATGTACCTTTCGGTACTATTACTGCACTTGCAGAGTCACCTTTGAAATTTGGATTGCTTTACCTGGGCACAGATGATGGAAATATCCAGGTTAGCAAGGACGGAGGGTATAACTGGGATAAGGTAAATGTGTCGCTGTCAAAAGTGCCAAAGGGCCTGTATGTAAGCCGCGTGACGGCAGGCGCATTTAAAGAAGGTCGTGTGTACGCTACTTTGAACGGACTAAGAAACGATCATTTTGCACCTTACCTGTTTGTGAGCGACGACTATGGCAACAACTGGAAGCAACTAGGTAAAGATCTTCCGCAGGAATCAATCAATGTAATAAAAGAGGATCCGAAAAGCGACAGCATTTTATATGTTGGCACAGATGGCGGACTTTATGTAAGCATTGATGCCGGCAATAGTTGGATGGCCTGGACGAAGGGGATTCCCTACTCTATTCCCATTCACGACATAGCTATACAACAAAGGGAAAATGAAATTGTACTCGGCACCCACGGGCGTAGCTTATACGTAGCTTCGCTACGTGATGTACAGGCCCTTAAAGGAATCATCACAAAGGAAGAAAAGAAGCCTGACGGTCGCAGGCCAAGTGACGATGATGACGAAAAGCAGAAAGAGCAGAACTAAAGTGTGGATTCAATTTTGCAAGACCGATGTAAATTTAGTAAGTGAATGAAGCAATTGTCGATAGTCTTACTACTCCAGTTAGGCGTAGCAGTTTCTACTCTTTCCGCCCAAAAAATACTTTTTGTGGACAGTTCGCAAACTGGTATTTCTTTCAGAGGCCTTAGTGTGGTGAATGATAAGATGGTATGGGTAAGCGGCAGCAAAGGCACGATTGGCAAAAGCGTAGATGGTGGGTATTCTTTCGTATGGATTCATCCAAAGGGTTTTGAAAAAAGAGACTTCAGAGATATTGAAGCGTTTGACGAAAATACTGCGATAGCGATGGCGGTTGACAACCCGGGTCTGATTATTAAAACCACAGATGGTGGACATAGTTGGAAAGTAGTGTACGAAAAAGATCTTCATGGTATGTTCCTGGACGCTATGTGTTTTAAAAATGAAAAACGCGGTATCTGCGTGGGCGACCCTATTAACCTTCGGTTTTGGATTATTGAGACAAACGATGGTGGCGATAGTTGGCAAGAAATTCCTCCAGCTTTCCGGCCGACTGCCGACAGCGGCGAAGCTTGTTTTGCCAGCAGCGGTACTAATATTCAGTTTGTGGATGATCCCCGGTTTGAATATGGATTTGTAAGTGGCGGCTATATGTCAAATCTATATATGATGGGCAGTGGACGCGATAAGAGTAATTCTATAATGAAACTGGATATTAACCATGAATTGGAAACCACGGGCGCGAATAGCTGGGCCGTCAACGGAAAAAAATACGTTGTATTGGGGGGTGATTTTAAAGACTATAAAATGGAGATGTTCAACAGTACCTATTCTATGGATGGTGGCAAAAGATGGCAATCACCAGGTTATCCGCCAGCCGGATATAAAAGTTGTGTCATCTGGAAAGACGACAAAAACCTGATTGCCACCGGGCTTACAGGAACAGATATATCTTTGAAAGGGCCAAAGGACTGGGAGCATATTTCCGACATTCAATTCCACGTCGTACAAAAAGCAAAGAAGGGATCTGCCATATTCCTGGCTGGTGGCAATGGAAGGATTGGCAGGTACGTAGAATGACAAAAATCCATAATGGAACAATAGACAAACTGAAAAAAAATATTTCGGGCAGCGTTTAAACCCAGAGTATCCTCTTTAGTCTGTATTTACCGTAAGCAGCAGGGTAAAAAAGGGTCGTTCACAGTGTGGGCGGCCCTTTACTTTTGGGCAATCGGTTTTGAATGGACAGATCACCAGGTCAAAATTTCCGGAAAAGACTTAGGTAATAGTGGCACAAAATTTTTGTTTCCTTTTACTTTTTTAAAGGCAAAATATGCCGCACCCTTAATGAACGCGAAACTGATCATGTAATTCCATCGGAATTCTTCTTTTAATACGAGAATGTCAAATACTCTGAATGCTAGCGGCGTAAGTACTTCCTGAATAATCTTTAACTGGAAAGGCCCAATGCGATTTGCCGGTACAATCAGACAATATTCGCAATGCGCAAGCCCCCAGTCAAAGTCGATTGCCTTTCATAAGGGCCAGCCTTCCTTTATCTTTAATATAATACCAGGCAAAAGTCATGAAAATATTGTCATGGAGAATGCTAAAGATTTTGCCTTCAAAAATGGTATGAGTTTAAGCAGGCTTACTGAAGTTCTACTGCATAAAGTGCGATATAATTTCAAGACAAAATGAACGTCAGCTTTTGATTGTTAATTCAAACTTCTGAAGTCCACAGGCACCAGTTTGCTTACTCCAGCTTCCTGCATGGTTACACCATATATTACATCTACCGCGCCCATGGTTTGTTTGTTGTGGGTAACGATGATAAATTGGCTATTCTCACTAAATTGTTTAATCATATTGGTGAACTTTCCAACGTTAGCGTCATCCAGCGGTGCATCTACTTCATCCAAGATACAGAACGGCGCGGGTTTGATTAGGTAAATAGCAAACAACAAGGCAGTAGCGGTCAATGTCTTTTCGCCACCACTAAGCTGGCTAATGCTGGCCGGCCTTTTTCCTTTGGGTTTGGCCAGGATATCGATACCCGTTTCAGCCAGGTTTTCAGGATCCACCAGCACCATATCAGCCGTGTCTTCATCAGTAAACAATGCCTTGAATACTTTCTGGAAATTCTCCCGCACCTTATTGAAAGTATCCAGGAATTGCTGGTTGGCAGTGGCCTCTACCTCCTGGATGGTTTGCATCAGGCTCTCTTTGGCAGTTACCAGGTCGTTCTTTTGCTCAAGGATAAACTCGTAGCGCTTTTTCATTTCGGTATACGCTTCGATTGCAGTCGGATTTACTTCCCCCAGGTTTTCCAGGCGCTTTTTCATCCGATCTACACTTGCCTGTAGTTCTTCCACAGGGGTATCACCTTCCCTTGCCTCGTCGATTATATCATCAATATTGATCCTGAACTCCACATCTAGTCTTTCTTTAGTTCCGGCCAGTTGTAATTTTAGATCGTTCAGCTTGTCTTTTATTTCATTGAGCAAATGATCGATCATTTCCTTGCTCTTTTGCTTATGCCTTAATTCACTTTCTCTTCCGGCAATGGCATTACGGTGGTTGTAATAAGCGGCATCGGACTCATTAAGCAGCTTTTCATCTATTTCTTTCTGGTGTAACAACGCCACCAGCAATTCTTCGGCAGCGGCCAACTGGGTGCTATTTTCAACAATCTGTTCGCTGGCCTGGACCAGTTGTGTGTTACTGTCTGTTATTTGCTTCTTAAGGTCATTTGCTTGCTGCGATTTAAAGTCCAATTCCTGCTGCAAGGTGGTTATGGTGCTTTGCTGGCGGGTGGCGTTGAGGTTGTTCTCATTGTATTGACCGCTTGCCTGCTGGTATTCCGCTTCGGCGAGTTTGTAGTAGTCCTCTTTGGTTTGTATGGCTGACTGGGCATTCTCCAGTTGCTCTACCAATGTTTGAAGGGCCTCCCGCACATTCGAAATATTATCCTGCGACTGAATAAGTTGGTCTTCAAAAGTGGCGAGTCTCACTGCTGCTGTATTTTGTGAAGCGAGCAGATTTTCCATTTTATTTTGGGCAGCGAATACATTGTTGGTCAATTGCAATATTTCCTGCTCTGTTTGCCGGATGGCGTTTTCCTTAAGCTGTTCGTTAAAGCCCAATACTTCAGCGTGTTTGCGGCTTATATTCTGTTTCAGTTCGTCCACAATAATATCCTGAGCGTGAATTTCTTTCAGAAGTTTTTCAAGATTTTTGGCCCGGCCTATTTTCTTACCTTCAAAAAGGCCTACACTGCCTCCGGTAATCGAATACTTGCCTTTTACAAATTTGCCGGTTTTTTCAAGTATTATATGCTCGGTGCTGTTTTCCAAAACACTTGCATCTTCTGCTATAAAGACGTTACTCAGTAAATGCATGGCCAGGTTACGATACCGCGGATCTACTTCTATCACTTCCATAGCAGGCTTGGCACCTGGCAAAAAGAGTCCATGAACCGTATTGTTGTTGTGCCGGTTATCGGCTTCAACGAATGCATTTATCTTATCAAGCAAGAAGAAATTGGCCTTTCCCTTTTGGTTGGCCTCTAACAGGTTTACCGCCTGCAGACCTTCCGCCAAATCGCCAACAACATAGTAATTAAGGAATGGTTCCAGTACATTTTCAACAGCTGCACGGCATTCTTCTTTTACATAAATAATATCACTTAGAATTGGCGACTGATGGTTCCAATTGGGATTTTTATGAAGGAATTTCACGCTCTCCGGGTATCCTTCCATATTATCGATCAGGCTTTTCAGCAGGTCGTACTCATTACGGCGGGCATCCAGTTTACGGTTCTCGTCTACCAGTTTGCTACGCAAGGTTTCCATTTCACCCTGCCCGGCCAGGATCTGTTCTTTTGTACGTTGGTGCTGGGTTTGAAGTTCGTTGAGAAATTTCTTTTTGTCTTCCAGCTCACGTTCGCGGTCTTCTTTTTCTCTTTCTAATCTTTGCAGGTCGTCGCGGCGTTGCTCCTGTTCTTCCTGCAACTGTATAATGCTGCGGTTCAGGTTCATGATGCTGGCATCGGCTACAGCTACCTGCTTTTCCGCGTCAAACTGGTTGCGTTGGATGGTCTGCAATTCGCCCCGGCTGACATCCAGTTCCCGACGTTTTCCGTCGAATACCATGCGCTTTTCGTCAAGCGCCTTTTTTACGTCCTCGAGCTGTTGCTGCAGTTCAGTCAGCTTTATCTTCTCATTAGCAATTTGCTCCGTAATGTGAGTCACATTTTCAGCGATGCTGGTCAGGTGTCCTTCGCTTTTTTGTAGAAAGTCTTTTAGACTACTTTCCTTTTCCGTTAGGTATTGTAGCCGTTGTTTGGCCAGGTTCTTCTCCCCCTCCCTGGTGCGCAGGTTTTGGGTCAATTCGTTAAAAGCATGCTGCATGGTTTGCAACGCTTTCTCCTGTTCTATAAACCCGGCTTTCTCTTTCTCCAACCCGGCTTCTTCTGTTGCCACGACAGCTTCCAGTTCCACGCGGCGGTCTGTTTCGGCAAGTTGCTGTTCGTTCAGGTTACGGTACTGGATATTGAATCCTTCGAGTGCCGCTTTCGCTAGTTCAATGGACACAACCCGATATTCCTTTTTTATCTCATGGTATTTTTCTGCCTTCTTAGCTTGGTTTTCAAGGGCTTTCAGCTGGTTGTTGATTTCAAACAGCAAATCCTCAATACGGGCAAGATCCTGTTCGGTAGCATCTAGTTTCAGTTTCGCTTCTCTCTTCCTTGTTTTGTAAATGGTGATTCCGGCAGCTTGCTCCAGCATCCGGCGCCGGCTATTTTCTTTGTCTTTAATGATATCATCCACCATCCCCAACTCGATGATCGCATAGCTATCGGTACTGATGCCGGTATCCATAAACAGGTTATGAATGTCCTTCATGCGGCACTGCACATCGTTGAGGCGGTATTCGCTGTCGCCATTTTTATAAAAACGGCGGGTAATGGTGACTGTGGTGAACTCGGTTGGCAGGAGGTTGCGGGTGTTTTCAAAAGTGAGGCTCACTTCGGCCATGCCACTGGCACTGCGGTTTTTGCTCCCGTTGAACACCAGGCTATCAAGGTTTTCGCTTCTCAGATTGCTGATCTTTTGCTCGCCAATTACCCAGCGGATGCTATCGATAATATTGCTTTTACCACAACCATTGGGGCCGATAATGCCAGTTATGCCCTCATCAAAATTGATAACGGTTTTATCGGCAAAACTTTTAAATCCCTTTATCTCAAGACTTTTTAAACGCACTTCGTAGAAAGTTTAGTAGGACGACAAACCTAACGTAAAAACGGCTACAATTCAGGCCCGTGTTGAAAACTTAATCGGGCTGTGGAATTTTAAATTAATAGCGTGGTTTTTTAAAGGATTCATTTTTTTCGGTTACGATATCCTTGCAAACTGGTAATCTCTTGATGC
Organism: Chitinophagaceae bacterium; assembly: GCA_039925965.1. Classification (GTDB taxonomy): domain Bacteria; phylum Bacteroidota; class Bacteroidia; order Chitinophagales; family Chitinophagaceae; genus JAZKFT01. The sequence goes on along the minus strand of JBDSXW010000017.1, from coordinate 44,065 downwards.
TTTTTGAAAATGAATGGTCTCTTTTAGACGACACTGTCTCTTCAAAAAAATTAAAATACCCTTGAAGCGGTATTTTAGCCAGCATTTGTGGCATGTACTTTTAATGTTCAAAATTTTCTAATGGCAGTTTTAATCTTTGTACTTTCTGCGGTGATCCTATTAATTATTAAATCTATAACGCTCGCTAACAGAAGCCAGCAATTTGTGATGCCATCCTTTTTATGGGTTGGAAGCGGCATACTGTATGTAACTATCCTAGGCATTTGTTTTTATTTCAGTTTTCTTACAACCGTCACTGAAGGTCTAAGGGGCTATGGATCACTGGGCTGGTTATTAATTATCGCGTCATTATCGGGTTTGTTTTTTGTTCTTTTTATGAACGGGAACCTCGGCATCAATATTCTGAGAAATTTTGCTATTATTATTCTGGTACCAGTACTGGCTATAACCTGTATAGCTGCTTTACATACGGATGAAAAAAAATCCCGGGTATTTTATGAGGATGGTAAGTACCGCATTCAGAAGAAAGACCTGGCAATGTACCTGGTAACCTTACCCCAGTTGGTTGTGAAGCATGGTATTTCTGAGACCTATTATTCTATCGACAACGTTTTCAGGATACCACAGGAAAAATTGCTATCCGCCACTGTACAACCAGTTTCAGCTGATTCATTAAACATTGTGTTCGGCTATAGACCTGACACGGCTATTTTCGCCCCAAATCCGTTTGTAGTAGGTATCAGGATACGGTAAGCATCAAAAGCGGTATCATACCTTAACAAAACAAGGGGAATTGTAGCAGCGGATTAGGTATATTTTAGCCGTTTAAATTAGATGTATATGCGTTTAGAAATTCTTTTACTGTTGGCTGCAGTTTGCACGCATGCCAAAGCGCAGGACGATGACGTTCCCGACTACCGCAAAAGATGGGAATCGTTTTCCAAAGTGCCTGAGAAGGATATCCGCCGCGACCTGGCGGCTTTTGCCTATGGTGGCGTAGACGAAAGTATGGGTAAAGACACACTCCGGTCCATGCCGACAATCGGCGTAAAAGACAAAACAATGAAGTGGCAGGAAGGGACCACCCAGGTGTTAATCACCACTGGTACTTTCGATCCGATCAAACACAAACTTTTTTATTCGGATATCGAAAAGAAGCACCTTCAAAAGATTGATGGCAAAGGTTTTTACGGTGACTATGGTACTATGCCAAAAGTTACCATCGCTTCGGTTACGATGATCGTTGATAAAGATACAGTCCGGGTTCCTGAAGTCGCTTTTAAAGACATTTACAATCCCAGGTTTGTGTTTAAGGATAAGGCCGGGATTGAAAAGACGCTCAGCGGCGTGTACTATTCTCCTGATAAAATCACTATGTACATCCACCTGGTTAACCGGGAAGTGCCCGATAAATACGAAGTTACCTGGGTAATCCGCGACCGTAAATTCCTGAAACGGGTGGTGGATTACGACCTTCCCTGATATCACTACAACATTTATTGACAACTGTGCGCAACTATCGCGGACTTTAAGTCGTGCTAAATCCTATTTTCGGGCCTTACCTTCCTTTAAAACATATGAGTTTATTAAGCGTCTCTGGAATTAGCAAACAGGGGACCAATGGTTTTGTATTACAGGATATCAGTTTCACCCAGCAAACATTTCAAAAGATCGCTATCGCCGGCGAAACAGGCTCGGGCAAAAGCACACTGATGAAGATTATCGCTGGGCTGGCTTCACCCGATGCGGGCGCTGTTTGGTTTGAAAACGAAAGAGTAAAAAAAGTGCCCGAGGAAAAACTAATTCCCGGGCATGCGGGTATCGCCTACCTGAGCCAGCAATTTGAATTGCCCAATAACCTAACCGTAGAACAAGTACTAATTTACAACCATATATTGAGCGATGATGACGCTGCGACAGACGCTTCTGCCCGTCAATTGTACAAGCTATGTCATATCCACCACTTGCTGGACCGCCGCACTGACCAGTTGTCGGGTGGCGAGAAACAGCGGGTTGCCCTGGCCAGACTTTTGGTCGCCGCGCCTCGCCTGTTGTTGATGGATGAGCCTTTCAGCAACCTGGACATGATCCACAAAAATATTTTAAAATCCGTTATTCAAAACCTTGGCGAAAAACTGGGACTGAGTTGCATCCTGGTATCGCACGACCCGTTGGACACCCTTTCCTGGGCGGATGAAATTATCGTGATGAAAGATGGTCGGATATCGCAGCGCGGCACTCCCGCCACTATTTACAATAAGCCGATGAATGAGTATGTGGCCGGTTTGTTTGGCTTTTTTAATGAGGTGAACCTATCGCTGGCCGAGATCTTATCACACCTGCCGGGACTGAAGATGAATGGCAAAAACATGCTGATTCGCCCTGAGCATTTTATCCTTGCTACCGAGGATGATGGGGCATTGAGAGGTGTTGTAAAGCGGGTGCTTTTTTATGGCAGTTATTACGAGTTGGAAGTGTTGCTTAATGAAGATTCTATCGTATTGAAAACAATTGACTGCAACCTGGAGAAGGGTAGCGTGGTTTATATTTCTTTGGACCCAGCTCAAGTGATATATGTGTAGGTGTTGCTGTTGTTAACCCCGGCTCAATTACTCCCATTTTGGTTCTACGAAATACAAGATTGTCCCAAACGGATCTTTAAAATGAGCGTAGATACCCGATTTGCCGTCTGCTTCGACAGTGTAGCCAATCTGGTTACTATCGAGCAGTCTTTTGGCATCGGCAATGGTGTCGATCATAAAGCCGATCGATACGGTGCCCGAGTTAGGGGTGATTATTTCAGTTGGATGCAGGCCGATGGTAATTCCTGCGGCCGTTAGCATGGCGTAATGATTGCCCCAGCGTTGCTGAATCACAAGACCAATACTTTCGTAAAAGCTTACTGCTTTGTCCATATCTGTAACCATTATGGTTACGTTGGAACTATTGATTTTGATCATCGTGATTTTTTGGAAAGTTAATGCACACAGCTGTGTTTTGCAAACTGTGAAAGCCATATTGCTATATTACTCCAGTCGGATGTTTTTTTCCTAATCTAAATCGAAAGCAGCCATATACCAATCAGTCATTTCCGAGGCAAACCCGGGGATTATTTTTGCTAAACCTTTCCTTCACACCCATAATCTCAATACTATGTTGTCTAAAACTCTCTTAATCGTTTCTATGGGGTCTGCATTTTTTATTTCATCCGGCTGTTCACTCACTCCCGGCCTTCGGGTCGGATACCAAACAGAGAAAGGAGAAGTTCGTTATTACACGGGTTTTCCTGCAACAGGTCTTCTTTTGAAAGACGCTGATCCAGGCAGCTTTTCCGTAATTAGTAATGATTTTGGTAAAGATAAAAGTCATGTGTACAACAGAGACGAGGTCATTGAGGGTGCAGATCCTGAAACTTTTGAATACTTAGGCGGATCGTTTTCCAAAGACAAATTATACGGCTATTGTGCGCAAAAGAAAGTAAGTGATGATGGCGCTCATTTTGCCATAGTGCCGAACCCAGAAACCAAACCTGGTGTAGTAAACCTGGATGATTGGCTGTATGCCCGCGATAGTAAAAATGTGTTTTCCGGCAATGAAAAGCTGGAAGGCGTCGATGTAGCAACATTTAAAATATCACCCATGTTTGGCAGTGATCATCTTACCAGCGACCGCAACCATGTATACGATCACAACCAACCCATTGAAGGTGCAGATGGCGCAAGTTTCAAGAAACTCACAGTGTATCATTTCGAGGACAAAAACCACGTATGGGTATCAGTGATGGGCAGTACAGTAATATGGAAAATTATGGACGAAGCTGATCCTTTAACCTTCCAGGGCCTCGGTAAATATTATGCAAAAGACAAAAATCATGTGTTTTACGAAAACAGAATCGTGAAGGGAGCAGACATCGGCAGTTTTGAAGAATTGGAAGAATTCGCAACCGGTAAAGACAAATATGGCAATTATAAATCGGGCGTGCTGGTTCCAGTAAATAAAAAAGACTCATTGTAAAGGTCTATTCCTATTTATAAGTAAGCGGGATTTACTGATACCATTTCTTCACACCAATTAGTATACCATGTGGCTTCAAATCAAATCGCTGGCGGCCTTCGTGGTTGCTGCTTTGTTTTTCCGGCGTTGTTCGCTTCCCGGCCTTAGAAATGGTGCTTAAGGCGGCTGTTGCAACAATGGTTGGTCTTAAAAAATATTACCCCAAAGACAAAAACCATGTGTACTGCGAAGGCAGGATTGTGGAAGGTGCGGATATTGCCAGCTTTGAGGAGATATTACCGGGTTATTCCGAAGGCATGGATAAAAAAGAAACTACAAATCCGGAGTCCTGGTTCGGGCAGATAAAAAAGATTCTTTGTGAGACTGAGTGTAGAAACGGCGCTCTGACTTAATAACACAGCCCTGGAGGTGGCTTACTAAAAAGAAAAGGTTAGTTGTTCAGCTTTCGTTATAAAGACGACCTTTAAATTGTCAGTGTCTGATTGTACAATTTGATACAGTTCAGTCTCCTGATCCCTGGATGCGACCACGATTTGAACGCCGTTAGCATTTTGTTCAAACAAATCCTTCACCAGCACGGGGCAATTATTATTTTTTGATAGGTGCGATAAGATAAGGTGGCTCAGGAAAGGTGGCTTATGTGTTAGAAACAGTTCCAAAGCCTGCTTATTGCTCAGGTGACCATTGCCGTCAGTAATTCTTTTTTTCAGAAAATATGGATAGCTACCGTTGTCCAGCATTTCATCGTCGTAGTTCGCTTCGAGAAACGCAGCATGGCATTGTTTAAAATGGTACACCAGGTGCTTGCATGGTGTGCCGATATCTGTAAATACCCCGACGGTAATTCCATTACAGGTCACAGTAAAACTATATGGATCCGCTGCATCGTGCATTTTCGCAAAGGCGGTAATAGCCAGTGCGCCAATGGTTACCGGCGCTTTGGCCGAAAAGATATTTGCCAACTGCATGTCCAGCTTGAGCCTGCCTTGCCGCCGGGTAGCCTCGGTTATATAAACGGGTAGCTGGTACTTTTTTGAAAGTATCTCCAGCCCTTTTATATGATCTGTATGCTCATGCGAAATAAAAATCGCTTTGACTTTCAGCATGGATAGCCCGAGGCGGTCCATCCGGGTCTCTGTTTCCCTACATGATATTCCGGCGTCTACCAGGATTGCTTCGTTGTGGTTGCCCACATAGTAGCAGTTGCCATTACTGCCGGAATTAAGCGATGTAATAAAAAGCGACATATTATAAATGTTCGTTGATCTTGGCCTTGAGGTCTGCTTCAGACATCAGGCCGATCGTTTTATCAACTATTTTTCCATCTTTATAAAATACCAGCAGCGGAATGCTGGTGATGGCCAGTTCAGAAGCAATTTTCGGGCTTTCATCCACATCCACATTTCCAAAATTTACTTTGCCATCAAGTTCTTTGGCGACAGACTCCAGAATCGGGTGCAATTGTTTGCATGGACCGCACCATTCGGCGCTGAAATCCACAATTGTTAGCCTGGAGGTGGAAGCTATTTTGTTCGCATAGCCGTTGTCGTTCATTTTTAAAATCCCGTTCCAACCTGTAGCAGGTTTGGAGGCAATAGTAGGTTCGGTGGAAGTCTTTTCAGCTACTACTGTAGTTCCGTTATCTGCGGCTATTCCATCTTTACTACTGTCTGAAGACTCCTTACACGAAACTGCCGCAAAAAACACCAGGGAATATAAAACGATCTTTTTCATATCAAAATTTAGGGGCGAAGCTATGCGTTAATCCATTTTGCGGTGGAAAAATTTACCCACGAAAGGGTATTGAACTGTTAAGGAATTGCTGTTATCTTCCGTGTCTGTTAGCAACTTATGAGAAGACCATCCCTAAGCGTGATCATTTTATTGCTTGGCGCATGTAGCAGCCAGAAAATAAATGTGGCGGCCGTTAAAAGTGTTGCCGGCGCTACCAAAGATATTGCAGCCAATACCACGGCCGTGTATAAAAACATGTGGCAGCTCAAATATGATATTGTGCAGCTTTCTATTGCCACCACCGACAGCCCGGCGTACCTGATCGAATCCTTAAATGAAAATTTCCAGCAAAAAATAGAGAGCGAATCGAATGCCGCCGAGTACGCATCGCTCTATGGCATTCTCGTAAGTTATTCTACGCTGCTCGAGGCACTTACCAGCGACGAAGATTATAAAAATCTGAAAAAGGACGCCGGCGACTGGCAATGTAATATGGACTCGCTGGTAAGAAAATATAACCAGTTTTGCCCGCGGCCCCTCCCCGTCTCTTTGGGTAATTTCATGTCGAAAATCATTGTTTCAATGGGGGAATACCACCTTCGGAAAATGCAGAAGAAGTTTTTGAAAGAATCCATTGATTCGGGTTATAGTGCTGTAATGGATGTATGCGACAATTACAGCAAACTTTTTGCGCCACGCATCAAACAGGATATTGACGGTATCCCCGCTGATATCAACAGCGCCTATACCGGATTTTTAGAAACGATCCGTAGTGCCCGGAATACCTCAATCAACCAGCCGTATTTGTATTATACCAATTACAACCCGCTCTACCTCGATATGATCCGCAGGCATGGCCAGATTAAATCGGTCTATGAGCAAAACCTGGCGGCCATCCAGAATATTCGGAAGAGTTTTACAAGGCTGAAGGAATCTTATACTTATAAACTTACCCGAAAGGAATGGATAGAGGAAAATAAGAACCTCGTGCTTTCTGCCCACGAACTAAAAAAGGCATGGCTTAACTTGTCAACTGAAAAATAACTTATGAAGCGCAAAAGATATAATAAACTGTTTTGTGTATTGCTGATGGTCCTTTTTTACGGTTGCGCTTCCGGCGACGATAAAAAAACGGCCGGGAGTAACGCTATTAATGAAGAGCGTCTTGCTACTGATTCTATGGAATCACGATCATCCGAACCTTCAATTATTTCAATACCACCGGGCACCAGGATGGTGGCAGAAGCAGTTGCAAAAACTACAGCGCTAAGAGATTCGATTGATGCCCTGATCGGTAACATGCAGGCAACGGTTAATTACGACACATTGCGGGCTAATGGCAGTCTTAATTTTTTCAATGCCTCTATTAACGATATGCGGATGGCCAAGAACAGGATCAGCCTGGATCTGGACAAAATCATTATTAAAGATCTTAACATATCTGCGGATAAGCTGAGCGCAGTTACAGGACAAATGCGGAAGCGGAAGGATGACCTTAGCCAGTTTTCGCAACGCATCGAAAAGATTGCCAGTGGTATTAAGTCGCTGGTGGATATCGCCGGCTTTCTTGCCACCAATGGTTACTTAAAACCCACAACGGTGAATTCTGCCGTCAGATAATTCAAACGCAGATGTAGCGGTTAAAGACGGATTTTTTCTCTGGTAATCGAGTAGACAGCAGGGGATTATTTCCCCTGCTGTCCTCTCACACCATCGTACATACCGTTCGGTATACGGGCGGTTTGTTAGAATAATTTAAGTTGGTGTTCTTTGTTCCAGTAATAATGGTTGGCAAATCTGGTATACCTCATACGTGTAAAATATTCGTTGTTCAGCGCACGGCATAATATCGGGCTGTGGGCTATCCTGCAATACCCTTTCCGGCTGTTGCTCCATTCGTACGCCTTTTGTCGGTTAATCCCCAGTTTGGTTAAATGTGTCCCCCTTGTCCATGGCCGTTTCCATTGTTTCCAGATGCCTATCCGCAGCCTCGTTCTTACCATTTCGTCTCATTGCTGCAGCTTGCTTTTGGCCCTGGCATTCAGCCCTTCGTCCTTCGGTGAGACCTCCGTCCCGTGCCTGTTTGACCACGCGACTGCTCGTTGCCAGCTTACTATGACCTCGGCTGACTTCTGCATACACCATTCCAGTATTCTTTAATTTAATCCCGCACGTGCGGGATTGCCGATTCGGCATTCGCTCATACCTCCGCCAGCTTCTACGCAGGCCTCTCAGGGTAAGTATATCCGCTTTCCATTTATGCAGCCTTTTCATTTACGCAATAGCATTCCGTACAATACAGGGCTTTTGTTTGTTTTGCAACATCACCCACACTACCACGCCTTATATGAAGTTCCTGTTCGTAAGCCAGAATGTTTGCCAACAGCTTCCTTCAGATTCCACCTTACGGCGGACACCCTTGCTATTAGCTAATACTCCCTGCTGTAAATCGTATTCGGGTCTTGCACTCTATAGCTGATATACATGCCTGACACAAAACAAAAAGCCGCTCCAATAAGAGTGGCTTTTTGTTTTTCAATTCAGAAAGAATTCTGTCAAATCAGATATCACAGATCAGGCATCAAAAAATAATGGTCTCTTCACCGATCTTAATCTCCAGGCTTTGTTTTTGCGCCGCCTCTACCCTGCCAATGATCTGCGCATCGATACCAAAGGATTTTGACACTTCAATCATGGTAGCCGCATCGGCTTTGCTGCAATAGATCTCCATGCGGCAGCCCATATTGAAAACCTGGTACATTTCCCGGTTATCGGCCCCGCTGCATTCTTTGATGATGTCGAAAATATAGGGAGGTGTAAAAAGATGGTCCTTGATAATCTTCACATTGTCCGGCACATATTTCAGGCATTTGGTTTGCCCGCCGCCACTGCAATGGACCAGGCCATGTATGGCATCGAAATTATTTTCCAGCAATTGTTTCAGCACCGGCGCATAAGTACGGGTGGGCGATAAAAGCAGTTGGCCGATCGAATGCGTTTCATCAATCACCAGATCCGTCATCTTGTATTTTCCGATGTACACTACCGCATCATCGAGCGACGATTCAAAACTCTCCGGATAGGCTTTCGCATAATATTTACTGAGTACATCGTGCCGGGCACTTGTAAGGCCATTGCTACCCAGCCCACTGTTGTAGCTGCTTTCATAAGTACTTTGCCCATAGCTTGCCAGGCCAACAATTAAATCACCCGGCTGTATTTTTTCGTTCGTTATAATTTTGTTTTTGGGCCAACGTACGCTCATGGTCCCGTTAACCGCAATCGTGCGTACCACATCGCCAACATCAGCCGTTTCGCCACCGAGATATTGAATGTTTACGCCAAATTCTTTTAAGGTGTCGAACAATTCCTGCGTGCCATTGATCACTTCGCTCAATACCTCACCAGGAATCCGTTTCTTATTGCGGTCGATGGTACTGTTGAAAATGATCTGGTCGTACACGCCCACGCAGAGCAGGTCGTCGAGATTCATCACGATTGCGTCCTGGGCTATGCCCTTCCACACGCTGATATCGCCGGTCTCTTTCCAGTACAAATAGGCCAGTATACTTTTTGTACCGGCACCGTCAGCATGCATGATATTCACCCAATCGGCATCTCCGCCTAAAAAATCGGGATACATTTTACAAAAGGCTTTTGGATACAGACCCTGGTCCAGGTGCTGCACCGCTGCGTGCACTTCTTCTTTTTGTGCCGAAACACCCCGTTGCGCGTAGAGAGACATGCTTGATTTACGATTTACGATTTTAGTTTTACGATTTACAATTGGAGGATAAATCGTGAATTTGATGTTGGCAAAAGTAAGAAGGCTTAGTTTTGAAACTTAAATAGTTTTGAACAACAAAGAAGTAGCGTCCCCGGTCCTGATACATCGGAAAGAGTGGCAGGTTCCTGCCTGAATGGGGTGGATGCGGAGGATCACTGCCTGCAAAAAAATGAGAACCACCCGGCGTTGTTTAACAATTAGAATTTTGGATTTCATTTTATGACAGTACATAAGAATTTAGACCATCTTCCTGCTTTTACCAACGCCGTAATAACCATCGGCACCTTCGATGGGGTACATACCGGCCATTTACAAATCATCAACCAGCTAAAAGAAGAGGCCAAAGCGGTCGGTGGAGAATCGGTGATTATCACCTTTCATCCCCACCCCCGGCGCATCATACAAAATCAGATCACCGAAATCAGGCTGATCAATACCCTGGGAGAAAAAATAGAATTACTGGGAGCACAAGGCATTGATCATTTGGTGATTGTGCCGTTTACCAAGTCTTTTTCAGACATGTCGGCCAATGACTATATTGAAAATTTCCTGGTAAAATATTTTCATCCACATACCATCATTATTGGCTACGACCATCGTTTTGGGCATAACCGCGAAGGCGACTACCACCTGCTGGAAGATCTTAAGCTCAAATTAAATTACAAAGTAAAAGAGATTCCTGGCCATGTGTTGCAAAATAGCGCCATCAGCAGCACCCGCATCCGGCAGGCCATTATTAACGGGCAGATAGCCACCGCCAACGAATGCCTGGGCTATGATTATTTTTTTGAAGGCCTGGTAATCGAGGGCAACAAACTCGGCCGTACCATCGGCTATCCCACCGCCAACCTCCGCATCACCGACGACGAGAAACTAGTGCCAGGAAATGGGGTGTATGCGGTGGAAGTGACAGGTAATTGGGGAGTAGCTAATGGCAAGAAGGAAATACAACCATTGTACCAAGGCATGATGAATATCGGTGTACGACCAACTGTCGACGGAACAAAACGAACCATTGAGGTAAACATCTTCGATTTTGATAAAGACATTTATGGCCAAACGATTCGGGTATACGTAAAAGCCTACCTGCGTGGCGAAGTAAAATTCGCAGGACTGGATGCGTTGAAAGAGCAGTTGGGGAAAGACGCGTTAGACGCAAGGAGGGTTTAGCGTTTAGAGGTTCGCTACTTTAATTGGCCATATTAATTAATTATCTATTATTAATTAAAAAATTACCTATTGAAAGGCTATCCCTTATCAACTGGTCATCTTTACTACCATCTCCTTCAACAAACTGGCATCACTAACACCCATACTGCCAATACCAATGCTTTTAAGGTTGTATTCGTGCAGTAACAGAAGCGCCTGCTCCACCCCTTTTTGCCGATAGGTTTTAGCGCAGCCTACCAGGTCTTTAAAATACGAACTGTAAGAGCTGTACCCCAGCAATTTTGCCAATTCATTTTCATCGTTGGTATTGGCTCCGAAGACCAGGTAGGCTTTACTGAAAAAACCATAAAGGGTTGGCAGGATGAGCTGTATGGGGTTGGCCTTAGGATTGCTTTCGAAATATTGGATGATCTGCAGGCACTTGGACAGATTGCGGTTGGTGAGGGCGTGGGTCAGTTCCAATGTATTATATTCTTTACTTACCCCCACATAATTTTCTATATCATCTACCGTAATATGCTTCCGGTCCTTGAGGTTGATGATGGTTTTTTCTATCTCACTATTGAGCCTGCCCAGGTCGTTGCCTACATGTTCCACCAGCAATTGCAGAGCCCGCGGATCGCAGATAAATCCCTTTTGATTGATCAGCGCTGCCACCCATTTCGGCAACTCATTATCCCACATTTTTTTTGTAGTCAGCAGTTCGCCTTTTGTTTTTAGCATTTTGCCAAAGCTTTTGCGGCCGTCTACTTTTTTATCCTTCATGCCTACCACAAGGATCGTACTCTTCAGTGGGTTTTCCACATACCCTTCCAGCTTCTCATAATCTTTCATCTGCTGGGCTTCTTTGATCAATACCACCTGCCGTTCCGAAAACATAGGGTAGCGCCGGCATGCATTTACCACATCGGTCCATTCGGCATCTTTGCCATAAAAAACGGTCAGGTTAAATCCGGCCTCCGCTTCGCTTAATATCTTGTGCTCCGCATAATTCATGGCCTGGTCTATAAAAAACGGCTCGTCCCCTTCTAACCAGTATACCGGCTTGAAAGCACCTTTTTTCCAGTCGCCGATTATTTTTTCAACAGACATGCAACAAAGAAAAATAAAACCGGCATCCGCTGGGTATAAAGTTTTTAACAACTGTTGGCGAAATATTGGCCGGGTATTTTTTATGTTTGCGGCCGTTAAAAATGAGCAGAACGAAGAGTATGTTTGCAGGAAATTCAGCCTTAAGGATTTCAGTGCTATAGGTTGAAAATCAAGTACATTTAACGGCGGTACATTCCCCATTCCCGAACAAATAATTAAAATGATTTACTATGAGTTTTGACCCATCCACACCGGAGAAGCGGCCAGTTAAAGACAACCGCAACCTGATTTATGGCCTACTGGTGGCGGCATTGCTGGGCACCTGGGGGTATATCATCTACGACAAGAGCAAATCAAATGAGAAAATTGAGCAGTTGCAAACACAGTACCTGAATGTAGACAGCAGCAGGAACGAAGTGCAGCTGATGTACAATTCTTCCCTGCAACGGCTTGACTCTATAACCGGTGCCAACCAGAACCTGACCGATAACATTAAGACCCAGGAAGGGATTGCCGGGGAAAGAACCCGGGAAATAGATAAGTTGAAGGAGGAGATCAAATCTATACTTACAAAGAAAAATGCCACTGCTGCTGAATTGGCAACCGCCCGCCGGAAAATTGGCGAACTAAACAACAGTATTACGTCTTATATCGCCGAAATAGAACAGTTAAAAGGTGAAAATAAAGAGTTGCAGGCAAAAAATGTTCATATTACAACCGAAAAACAAGCGGTGGAAAAAACGCTCGAAGAGTCGCAGGTTGTCAAAAAACAACTGGAAGACGCAGTGGATGTAGGAAGCACCTTACATGCCTCCAATATTTCAGTAACCCCTATCAACGAAAAGGGCGGCGGCAAAGAAAAGCAAACGACCACCGCTAAAAGAGTGGATAAACTCCGTATTGCCTTTGCCCTCGACGGAAACAGGATCGCCACTAATGGCGAAAAAGAACTATTCGTTTGCCTGTACGGCCCCGATGGACAGCCAATTAGTATTCCGGCCTATGGCAGCGGCTCATTTAACACCCGGGAAGAAGGCGAAAAATTTTTTACCAATAAGATCAATATTGTTTATGACAAGGATAAGGGATCGACTGTTAGCTTCGATTGGCACCAGGATCAATCCTTTAAAACCGGAGACTATAAGGTAGAAGTATATCATAACGGCTTCAAGATCGGCGAGGGTATTACCAAACTGAAAAAAGGTGGCTGGTTTTCTTAGTCAACGTTGCCGAAAATTAAATAATGGTAATGGCTGTACGAATGGTGCAGCCTTTATCATTTTTGGACCATATTTAGCGATAATGCAGCGAGCATTGCCATTCATATATCAACGGTAGGATGTCTAAACATTAATTCTTTAATTTGCCCGCTCATTCAGCCTGACATAGATGCTCCACCCATTCGTAAAACTTGTATCCTTAATCCTGTTGCCGATTCTTATTTCCTGTTCTTCTAAAGACGACAAGCAGGAACCGACGAAGCAAAAGCCTGCAGCTGGCGCAGGCACTGTGTTCGATGCCGTTATCGTTCAAAGTAGCCCAATTGCCAGAACGGTGGAAACGCCAGGCAGTATTTTACCCAATGAGATGGCAGAGTTGCATCCCGAAATTTCGGGAAGGGTTACCGGCCTTTCATTTACCGAAGGCGGTTTTGTACGCAAGGGCACGCTGCTCGTAAAGCTTTTTGATGCCGACCTTCAGGCCCAGCTCAAAAAACTGGTTGTGCAGCTAAAAATTGCGGAGTCGGCCGGCATGCGGCAACAGGAATTACTGGCTATCAATGGTACCAGCCAGCAGGATTTCGATAATGCCTCTTTGCAGGTAAGTAATATCAAAGCCGACATGGAATTACTGCGGGTCAATATCACCAAAACCGAGATCCGGGCACCGTTTGACGGGAGGATCGGGTTACGGCAAATCAGCCCCGGCGCCTATATTACGCCAGCCACCGTAGTTACCAATATTGCATCAGTAAACCAGGTCAAGATACAGTTTCCCTTGCCGGAACAATATGTTCGCGACGTAATGAATGGCACTACCGTAAGTTTCACTATGGGCGGGGGTGATGCAAAATATTTTGCCACGATTATGGCCACTGAAAATGAGATCGCGACAGATACCCGCAACCTGATGGTAAAAGCGTTGGTGAAAAATCCTGATGCGCTGGTAAAACCGGGTGGTTATGCCAACGTAATGGTCAATATAGGAAATAACCGCCCGGCCATGATGGTGCCTACGCAATCCGTAATGCCACAGACAAGGGGCAAAAAGGTGATTGTGGTACGTAGGGGCATGGCTGTATTTCAGAATGTTGAAACTGGTTATCGCGATTCGGCATCTGTGGAAATATTAAGCGGGCTGATGAATGGCGATACCCTGCTTACCAGCGGGTTGCTGATAATAAAGCCCGATCAGAAGATTACGAAAATAAACATAGCGAAGAAGTAGCGCCCCGAATCGACGGAGCTGTCATTGAATCATTAGGTCAGTAAGCCAATAGGTCATTACCCGGATTTTTTTTCGCCCATATTGCAGGTACTTATTTTCAGAAACTGTATGTGGCCCTTAGAAATATCTTATCATCCCAAAGACCTATTGACCTGTTGACAAATGACCAATGACCATTGACCAATGAACTGCGGACCAATTGAGCTGTTGACCTACGACTTTTTGACCAATGACCCGCTGACCTTTTGACTGATACCCATTAAAGAATAGTATAATGACCAATTATAAATGAATATATCAGAAATCAGCCTTCGCCGCCCCGTTCTGGCTATCGTTATGAACCTGATGATCCTGTTATTCGGTGTAATAGGTTTTACCTTTTTGGGCGTAAGGGATTATCCCGCAATCGACCCGCCCAATATCAGCGTACGCACTACCTATCCCGGTGCCAATGCAGATATCATTGAATCGCAGATTACCGAACCAATAGAAAAGGCGATTAATGGTATTGCCGGTGTAAAGAATATTACCAGTAGCAGTAGCCAGGGTACCAGCAGCATCAACGTAGAATTTGAGCTTAGTGTGGCGCTGGAAGAAGCGGCTAACGATGTACGCGATAAGGTAAGCCAGGCAGCCCGCAATTTACCGCCCGACCTCGACGGACCACCGGTAGTTTCCAAGGCCGACGCCAGTGGCGAAAGTATCTTAAGCATGACCGTGCAGAGTAACCTGCGTAACCAGCTGGAAGTAACGGAGTATGTAAATAATGTATTGGCTGATAAGCTACAAACTATACCAGGCGTGAGCGGTTTGCAAATATGGGGCGAGCGCAAATATGCTATGCGCATCTGGATGGATACAAAAAAAATGAACGGCTATGGTATTACCGGTGCCGATATCCAGGCTGCGCTATCACGGCAAAATGTGGAGCTGCCGTCGGGTAAGCTCAGCGGAAATGCCACTGATCTCACGGTAAGAACTTTTGGGCAGATCAACACCGAAACAGAATTCAACAATGTGATCATCCGCAGCGGTCCCACTGGAGTAGTGCGGTTGGGCGATGTGGCCGAAGCGGTACTTGGCCCTGAAAATGAAGAATCTGTGCTGAAGGAAAGTGCCATCCCCATGATCGGCATGGCCTTAATACCACAACCCGGAAGTAATTATGTAGCTATTAGCGATGAATTTTACAAACGTTATGAGCAGATAAAAAAAGATGTGCCAGCCGACATCAAAGTGAATATTGCGCTGGATCAAACCAAATTCATCCGCAAGTCGCTGAGCGAGGTAAAAGAGACCCTACTTATAAGTCTCGGACTCGTAGTGCTGATTATCTACCTCTTCTTCCGCAATGCCAGCATGGCTTTCAGGCCCTTAATTGATATCCCCGTTTCACTCCTGGGCGCCTTTTTTGTAATGTATCTATGTGGCTTTACTATCAACGTGCTTACCCTGCTTGCCATCGTTCTGGCCACAGGCCTGGTGGTGGATGATGGTATCGTGGTAACCGAGAATATCTATAAAAAGATGGAGCAGGGCATGAACAAGTACAAGGCCGCGAAGGAAGGCTCCAAAGAAATTTATTTTGCGGTGATCTCCACATCAATCACACTGGCAGTCGTGTTTTTGCCCATCATTTTCTTACAAGGTTTTGTGGGTCGCCTCTTCCGCGAGTTTGGGATTGTGGTAGCAGGCGCAGTACTCATTTCAGCCTTTGTATCGCTGACACTCACTCCGGTGCTGAACGTAAAACTTAGCGGTGGTTTGAAACATTCCTGGTTTTACAATAAAACCGAACCATTTTTCAGGGGCATGGAAAACGGATATCGCAGCATGCTGAAAGGATTTATGCGGGTGAGATGGATTGCATTTGTGCTGGTTGCAGCCTGTTTCGGCGCCATTTACCTGCTCGGTAGCACCCTCCAAAGCGAGCTGGCACCCATGGAAGATCGTAGCATGTTCCGCCTGCAGCTCACTGCTCCAGAAGGCACGTCCTTCGATGCTATGGATAAATACGTAGACCAGATTACGCAATTTGTGTTGGATTCAATTCCCGAAAATACTCTGGCACTAAGCTTTACAGCCCCTGGGTTTACTGGTAGCGGCTCTGTAAATACCGGGATGGTGCGTGTGATGCTTCCAGAACCCACCAAGCGCAATCGAAGCCAGCAGCAGGTGGTGGATATGGTAAGCCGGAATATGAAAGGTTTTCCAAACCTGAAGGCCTTCGCTGCACAGGAGCAAACAATTGCTGTGAATCGTCGTGGCGGCCAGCCGGTGCAGTTCGTACTTCAGAATAATAATTTTGAAAAAATAAAAGCTGCCATTCCAAAGTTCCTTGAGGAAGCCAGTAAAAGCGAGGTGCTGTCACAACCCGATGTGGATGTAAAATTTAACAAACCAGAGCTTCGCATCAAGGTGGATCGCTTAAAAGCCACCAACCTGGGCGTTAGCATAGCTGATGTTTCAGAAACCATGCAACTGGCCCTCAGTAACCGTCGCATGGGTTATTTTATCAAGGAAGGTAAGCAGTACCAGGTGCTCGGGCAGGTAGACCGCAGCAGCCGCGACGATCCGTATGATTTAAAAAGCTTTTTTGTACGCAGCAGCAGTGGCAAAACCATTTCACTGGATAACCTGGTGACGATGGAAGACCAGACCACGCCACCTACACTTTATCATTTTAACCGGTATAAAAGCGCCACCATCAGTTCGGGCTTGCAGCCGGGAAAAACAGTGGGTGACGGCATTAAGGAAATGAATGCGATCGCAAAAAGAGTGCTGGACCCAACTTTTACGACCTCGCTCAGCGGCACTTCCAGAGATTATAGTGAGAGCCAGGGTAATACCAACTTTGCGTTGATGCTGGCGCTGGTGCTCATCTTCCTTGTATTGGCTGCCCAGTTTGAAAGTTTTATAGATCCGTTTATCATTATGGTTACGGTTCCATTGGCGATTGCAGGTGCCCTGTTTAGCCTTTGGGTGTTTGGGCAAACGATTAATATCTTCAGCCAAATCGGGATGATCATGCTGATCGGGTTAGTAACCAAGAACGGTATTCTTATCGTGGAGTTTGCCAATCAGCAGCAGGAAAGCGGCAAAAAGAAACAGGAAGCGGTAATTGACGCAGCCGTAATGCGACTCCGTCCCATCTTAATGACGAGCCTTGCGATGGCGCTTGGTGCGTTGCCACTTGCATTGAGTCTTGGCGCCGCTAGTACCAGTCGCATACCGTTGGGTATCGTAATTACCGGTGGGGTGTTGCTCGCATTGCTCCTTACCTTATTTGTGGTTCCCGCCGTATACAGCTATTTAAGCAGTAAGAAAAAGAAATGGGACGAAAAGGTATTTACCGAAGCAGATGATCCGAATCAAACACCATAGAGCAGATTTTTTGATGTCGGATGTCTGATGCTGATTTGGGGTGTCCGTCGAATATACACCTGCCACCATCATCCTCTGATAGCATTTCCTGAAAACAACAAGTACAATGAGTAAATTAAAAAAAATAGTCGGATTATCCATTATCCATTATTCATTATCCATTTTCTCCGGTTGGGCCCAACCCATTCTCACGCTTGATAATGCTATCAAAACTTCCCTGCAAAACAGTTACGATATACAAGTAGCAAAAAATGATGCGGAGATCGCAACGATCAGCAACAGTTGGGCTTTGGCGGGGAGGCTGCCTACAGTGTCTGCAGGAGTTGGCTACACCTATTCACTCACTAACCTGCAGCAGAACCTGAGCAATGGTACCACCACTAAAAGAAACGGCGCCACCAACCGGAACCTGAACGGAAACCTATCCGGCAACTGGGTTATTTTTAACGGCTACAGGGTGGTAACGGTAAAGCATCGACTTGAAACTGTTCAGGAGATCAGCGAGATAAATCTACGCCAGCAGAGTAACCAAACGGTATACGAGGTCATTACCAACTATTACAATATTGCCCGGCTTCAGCAACAGCTGTCAGCATTAAAAGAAACCATCTCCTTATTTGAGGAACGGGTAAAACTCTCCAAAGCCCGGTTTGAAATTGGCACTGCGGCCAAGAACGATTATCTGCAAAGCCAGGTAGATCTCAACGATCAGCGCAACACCATGATGCAGATTGAGAATGATATCCTGGCTGCAAAAACAGCTTTGAACAATGCCATGTCAAGAGATCCGTCCCTGGCATTTACAGTTAGCGATTCAGTAGAAGCAGTGACGCTTCCGACAAGAACCCTTGCTTTGGAAAATATCGATTCTTTAAACCCAGAGATCCTTAGCGCCAAAAGACAGGAGATCGTGATCATGGACCTCTACAAGGAAATCAAAAGCCGGCTCTACCCTACTGTTAGCCTGCTGGCGGGAGCCAATTTTGTAAGGAGTAACAATAGTGCTGGATTTACTCTTTTGAACCAAACATATGGTCCGCAGGTGGGTTTTGGCGTAACACTGCCGCTGTTTCAGGGTGGCATAGTAAGAAAGCAATTACAGGTAAATGATATCCAGTTAAAAACACAAAAGACACAAACGGAGAATCTCAGGAATGACCTGCAAACCACGCTGGTCAATGCTTACAACGAGTACGAAAACGCAGAGCGCCAGCACGCCTTGCAACAGGAAAATCTTGCACTTATCAAAGAGAATAGCTTTATCGCCATGGAGCGCTTTCGCCGGGCTGCTATTACATTGGTTGATCTGCGCCAGGTACAGCTAAGTCTTGTGGCCACGCAAACCAACCTCATCAATGCGCTGTACACGATGAAAATGGACCAGGTAGCGTTGCAATATTTAACCGGCTCGCTGGCGAATTAAAAGGTTTATTTTTGGTAAAAATGAAATGTTATGGAAACAACAACGGTTGATGAAAAGATGATTGATAATTATTTGAACCAGTTAAAGGCGCTTCCGGACATTTACAAAAGGCAGATTATAGCAAGACTTGAATTGAGTATGCGTCCAAGAAAGCCGGAGCCCACTCCGGAGGAGATGGACAAGTTATTTGCAAGTTTCAAATTTGAAAAATCTGCCGAAGAAATGATTGAGGAAATTTATTCTTCAAGAACATCTTCACCCACACGTTCATTAGAATAATATGTACATTTTAGACACTGACATTTCTATTTTTACAATTCAGGGGAAACACAGCCTTAGAGAAAAAATTGTTGAAGCCAAATATTATAACTGTTTCTTGTCTGACATTACAATTGCAGAATTATTGGTAGGGGTTGAGAATAGTCTGTTTAAAGAAGATAATCTATCGTCAACCGATGCCTTTGTCAAAAAGTTCCAGCCACTTGATATTTCTCCGGTAATACCATCTTTTGCAAAAGAAAAAGTTCGACTAAAAAGCTCTGGTATTATAATAGCTGATTTTGATATTTTGATTGGAGTTACTGCAGTTTTCTACGATTTCACTTTGGTTACAAATAATGAGAAGCACTTTTCAAGAATAAAGGATATTAAGATTGAAAACTGGACCAAATCCAACCCTAAATATTTATGATCGGAATCATCATGGGCAGTGACAGTGACCTGCCAATCATGCGGCAAGCAGCAGAAATCCTCAAAGAACTTGGAGTGAGCTACGAGCTCACCGTTGTAAGTGCACATCGTACACCACATCGAATGGTGCAGTATGCGGAAACTGCCATGGGCCGCGGCCTGAAAGTGATCATCGCGGGTGCAGGCGGCGCAGCACACCTGCCGGGTATGGTAGCAAGCATTACCACATTGCCCGTAATCGGTGTGCCTATTAAATCTTCTAATTCTATTGATGGCTGGGATTCTGTTTTATCAATTTTGCAAATGCCTAATGGCGTACCCGTAGCTACCGTAGCGCTGAATGCCGCAAAAAATGCTGGTATCCTTGCCGCCCAGATCATCGGCACTTTTGACAATGTGGTAGCCGAAAAGATCGCCATCTACAAAGCTTCCCTGGCCGCGGCCGTAGAAGAAAAAGTACAGTCGATCAAAGCCGAAGGCTGGCCAAACGATTTTGACCAGTAATGGCAACGGCGCTTCATATTACCCTTCTCAAAACCGTTGTTCTCAAAGAATTTCCAAGTGGTTCTGCAATGGAATTTTTCAACGACCGCCTTTACCTCATCGGCGACGACGCCAGGCAAATCGCAGTGCTGGACTCGGCATACGAGCCAATTGATTATATCCTGTTGTTTGAAAGTGACGAAAGACGGATTTCTAAAATTGAAAAGGTAGACCTGGAAGCTTCCGCAATTATCCAACAAAATGGTCAGGCGCATTTGTTGGCAATAGGCTCTGCCTCACGAAGCCTCCGCGAAAGGGTAATCCTTCTTTCGCTCCCCGGAAATGCCGGCTCAACTTTCGAAATATTCGATACCAAAAAATTTACCAGCCGCCTTTCTGCCGCTAGGGTACCCGAGATAAATATTGAAGGCGCCGCAACCGTAGGCGATCAGTTAGTATTAAGCAACCGTGGTAATAAAAACCATCCCGACAACCTGCTTTTCATCACCAGCCCGCAGTATTTTCTGGAACAGGATACCACGCCACTGCAGATCCTGAAAATACAAATGCCGGTACAGGATTTCCCAATTGGCATTTCTGCGCTTTCCTATCACCAACCCACAGATACCCTCTACTTTACAGCCTCAGTTGAGCAAACCCTGAATGCCTTTGATGATGGTGTTATCGGCGATAGCTGGCTCGGCATCATCACCCAAATTTCAACCCGGCTTCAGGAGTTGGTTATAGAACCGGATGGCCTCCTCAATCTTACTAAAACTGACATCGCCTTTAACCGCCAAAAAATCGAATCAATTTGCTTTGAGTATCAGAAAGGGCCAGACATCATCGCCCATCTCGTTAGCGACAATGATGACGGCGAAAGCAACCTTTTTAAAGTACAGATTTCAGTTGTCACTGGTGAGATTGCTGCCGGTTAATATGCCGCGTAAATTTCTTCCAGGAAACCGACTACACATCTTTGTTTGAAATTCATCAAGGGACGATACCGGCAAACCAAAGATTCAAATACAAAGGGCTGCCCGACGATTCGGGCAGCCCTTTGTATTATTAAAATTTCAACTTATTGCTTAACGAAACGGACGGTACCGGCTAGCACACCATCAGCATAAATGGTAAGCTGGTAAGCACCTGCTGCGAGTGTGTTGCTTTCTACCGGCACAAGATTACTACCTGCATTCACTGTTACAGTGGCAGACCGGATCGTGCGGCCGCTCAAATCTGTAATTACGGTTTGTATTTTACCTGATTTTGAAGTGCTGATACTCAGGAAGGCACTGCTGTTTACAATAGTTGGATACAGGCCAACAATCTCAAAGCCCTTGTCTCCATTAATGATCGCTATCACGGCGCTATAGCTCAATTTACCATCCACATCGATCATCTTAAGGCGGTAGTAATTGGTACCTTTCAATGGATGGGTATCCACCAGGTCGAATGGTTGCGCACAGCGAACCCGGTCGGCGTTAATCGTGGCGATGCTACCAAACTTGCGACCATCAGCACTACGTTCAATCTCCATGCTTATTCTTGCCGAAGTACAATTCACGCTCCAGCTAAGCGCATTCCCGGCGTTGACTTTGTTGCCCTTGAAATACGCCAGAACGATTGGGAGGATCGATGGTGAACTACCAACTCCGAATGGTGAAAATTCTGTAAAGCCACTTGCAGTAATCGTGTAGAGGCCGGTGATATCCTGCGGGGTTACAGTACCAGTAGCTCCATAACCATCGCTATGGAAAAGGAATGCCTGGTTTTTATTGGAGGTAAACCCTGCTGGTTCCTGGCTTGCATTCCATTGCGTAGTAATAGTGGCATTGCTGCCGCCGGCCACCGCTTCCGAAATGTACCAGGCAGCATTTACGCTAGGGCCTGTGCCACCGATATAGTTGGGTGCAACGGTACTTGTGCCTACGGCAAAGTTGTCGGGCGTACCGCTGTTGGCAATGATTGCCGGGTTATAAAGTGTTGTTGTAGGACCTACAGGAAAAGTCACCGGTGAAGCACCTACATTGTTTATTTTGAGCGTACCGGAGCCATCGGTCACAACATAACTGGATGCAGTTCCACCAATTACAGTTTTTGTTGTAATCGTATATGGACCAGTCAACAAATTGCCGTCGATCAGTTTCAGCGAATCCACAGCGGTCACACTACCACTTAGCGCCACTCCCGCTGAATTATCAATGGTAAGGCTGGCCACGGTACCGGGTAATCCATTGCCGGTCTGTTGACCATTGGCACCTTCATACAGGTAATCTGCGGTAGTTGGAAACACACGGATGGCAGTTTGAATACTGCCCGTGGCGTCGGATGCCGATATACCATTGTCTGATCCAATGCGAAGGTTCGCAATAGTTCCAAGATTAAAGGTTCCTCCACCTGTAATGGTTTGTCCCGGATTTCTAAGATCGGCAACGCCTGTAACATTTAGTATACCACCGGCGGCAATGTCTATGCCGGTTACGATACCTACTCCCGGGTTATTATTAGCCAATGTACCATTTGGATAAAGTTCAGTTACATTAACCGTTCCTGTACTTCCGACATTCAGGTTAATAAATTTACCAGCAACGATTCCCAGGCTCATATAACCGCTGGAATGCCATCCAACTCTTGAAGCTGCTACCGTATCGGGCACTGGATTGCCTGGCATAAATGTGAGCGTACCATCGATATTAAAGGTCTGGGAAAAAGTTCCGCTCGTATGTGAGCTGGCAATGTCAGAGTAAGCAGCCCATGGAGCAAAGGTCAGCGTTTTACCAGCGTTTACAGTAAGCGTGTTGCCATCGCCGGCCACGGTATAGAATGACGCGGCATTTCCAAAGTTACTGCCGCCATGATAGTTCAGTGACATATTGGTATTTACGATGATCGTTGTACCGGCAGTGTTGGTCCTCAACCGGCTGACGTTAATAGCACCTCCACCTGCAATGGTAAGGGTTGGTTTAGAACCTGTACCAATATAATCGATACTTAAACCATCAGCCGCGTCGCCCTGGTTGGCATCAGAACTACCCATCTGGCAGCCGCTATTTACCAGAACTGTTGTGCCATATACTTTAATATAGAAAGGCAATTTCACAGTATTTGCAGTTTTGTATGTACCGCCGTTTTGAAGGGTTAGATTGGCGCAACTCTTTGAAGAAGAGCTTCCAGTTACATTGAAGCCATCAATCGTTACACTGGCAGTTGATGAATTGGGAAAATCTCCCGAAGCTACCCAGGCAGCACCGTCCCATTTATTCCAGGTGGCAGGCAGATCCCAACCTGTCGATGCCTTTGACATATAGTCTCCTGTTTTATTCAATACACCCATGCCTGAAACGGTAACAGATTTACTATCACCACCGCCGGCATTTAGTATACCGCCATTATATGCAGCTACCCCTGTAGGGCTAAATCTTACGTAGATAACCGTGCTGGCAAGAGTTGCAGAAGAATAGGGCACATTAACCGAAGATCCGAAACCAGTGCCTGATGTGAGTGAAACTTCAAATCCCGAAGGTGCATTTATAGCTATATTACCTGGAGCACCCGTTAAAAAGCCCCCCGAAATGGTATATGTTTTTTCGGAACTGGTATTTTGATACACTTCTCCAAAAGCGAGCGTGGCTGGGTTTACATTAAGAGTAGGCACAGCATTAGTTGTAAAGGTTTGATCGGATCCGTAAACCGTACCTGCGCCATTTGTTGCATAGGCCCTTACATGATAAAGTGTCCCTGCGGACAAGCCGGATATAGGCAAAGTAAAACTCCCTGATGTAGTCACCGGCAATGTAGAAGCTACCCCGTCTGAAAGCGTTGGATTAAGCGAAGTGCCATAACAAAAACCACTCGCAGATACTGCAGTGGTTCCGCCATCGGATATGTTTCCAGTAGCAGTTCCTGTGGAACCACCGGTTGCTGCAGCCGAAGTGGTGGTAACTGAGGGTGGTGTGCCAGCATTGTACCCCACATCAATTTGTGATACCCTGCAGCTGATTGTATTGGCTGCAGTTGCGTCACAAGCTTTACCCCGTGCCAGTATGATAAACCTTGTACCCGCTGGAACTGTATAGACTACTGTGGTTTGGGTGGTTCCCAATATACCGGCAGTCATCTGGCAGGATGAGATGGCCACTGTAGCCGATCCCATTGACGAAATCGTAGGACTGTAACCCACATAAGGATTGGTGGTTGTTGCCGCTCCGTTTGAAGAATACTTCAGCGTGAGCGAGGTAATATCGCCTAACGATTCAATGGTTATTGCATCACTTCCGGGTGCATTCAGAACCGGTGTGGGATTGCTATTGTTTAGTTCCACATACGAACCCGAAGTTCCCGTAACCCCAATCTGCTGAATTTTTACAATAGCGTTCTGTTTCAAAATGCTTGCCGCACTGCCATTTGCAATGGTAGTAATATCTGCAGGCAAAAGCTGAAACACCTGCGCCTTTCCTTTCGCAGGAAACAGGAGGAATACGGTAAAAAATGCCAAAAGGCAAGAGGTAAAATTTCTCATAATGCAATTGTTTGTTTTAAATCAGTTAAATAATAATCAAATCTAGTTTTCAACCCCACTCCTGTCGCATCCGGCTGTTAACAGCTCGTAAGAACAGAAACGAGGCTTTGGCAATCACATTCAGTAAAAGGAAGCGGTAAGAGGCCTTAACATTCTATGGCAGGATGCAAGTCATACTGTTTTCAAATGGTGTATTATAATCGGCAAACGTTCCATTGCAATGCAATAACACACCTAATGCTAAGCAGATATTTTAACAAAGCAACGGAAGGGCAATCTAATATTTACGCAATCGTTCCCGACATCGAGTGCATCCTGGGGCCATGCATGGGTAGTGAATAGATTTCGGGGTTAAACCCGTATGGCTGCCAGCGGGTCGCTATTTTATTACCCGCTGTAGAAGTGTCCATCAACTTGTGAACAGGCGGACCCGAAAGCAGCTGCTACTTAATCCCGGCACGTGTTTGCAAATCCTTAATAAGAATGGTTAATTCTCTGCCAATCACTTGCCCGCCCCGGTAGGTGATCACCCTCAACTTTACGGCATCTTTTGGCGGCACCAGTGTTGTAGTATATCGGGGATAAAAATTGTCGGGCGATGAATTATCAAAACTGTAATAAATATCGAGCCCTTCGATTTCTGTCGAGAGATCTATTGCCAGTTTGCCGTTGCTGTCTTTTTTTGCGGTGACGATGGGATCGTAAAGACTGGGGGCATATTTTACCCCGGCCATGTTCAAGCGCTGAAAATGTACTTCCGTACGTTTCACAAAATCATCCCAATTGCGTTGTTCCTTAGGCGACCACAAAGATTCAGCGATTGCGAACCCACGGGGCCAAACCATATATTGTAAGTGACGAGTATTATAGATTTGCTCTGTCCAAATATTGGCCTGGCCGCCCTTTATGAATTTCGGATCTACACCCTCCGGTACAGGTTCAAACTGGTAAGTTGTTCTCAAACGCAGCGTGGCATACACCGGTGGCTCAATAGCTGCATCGCCCTGCATATAATCCAGATAGGCAAAAGTGCTGGGGCTCATCACTACTTCATGGCCAGCTTTAGCCGCTTCAGTGCCACCTTTCATGCCGCGCCAACTCATCACTGCCGCATTGGGTGCCAGCCCACCTTCCAGTATTTCATCCCAACCGATCATCTTTTTTCCTTTTGAACTGATGATCTTCTCTACCCGTTTTACGAAATAGCTTTGCACTTCGTTGAGGTCTTTCAGGTTTTCCCGTTTCATCAGCGCTTTGATGTCGTCGCTTTTCTCCCAGAAATTACGGGCCGTTTCATCGCCACCCATATGGATGTATTCGAAAGGAAATAAAGCCGCAACCTCTGTAAAAACCTTATCCAGCAATTCGTATACTTTTTCATTGGCGGGGTTTAAGGCATTATCAATGGTGCCATAAAAATGACCGCTGGGAGGCCAGATCATAAAACGATTGCCTGCATTTACGGTGTATGGCTGTCCGGGTGTGGTGCTCAGGTCCGGATAAGCCGCAAGTGCTGCCATACTATGGCCGGGGACATCTATCTCTGGTAAAATATTCACATAACGGGCCTGCGCGTATGTGATGATTTCTTTCATATCGGCTTGTGTAAAAAAACCGCCGTAGGTTTTAGGTTCGTCGGCTGCCGGCTCGCTGAAAGTGCCGAAAGTACCAGTTTTATCTACCCGCCAGGCACCCACTTCAGTCAGCTTCGGCAGGCTTTTTATTTCTATCCGCCAGCCCTGGTCGTCGGTTAAATGCAGGTGCAAAAGGTTGTATTTATACTTCGACATCTGGTCAATAAAATCCATCACTTCCCCCTTGGTGAAAAAGTGGCGGCTGACATCGAACATCAGCCCACGCCAACCAAATCTTGGGTAGTCGGTGATCAGTACCCCAGGCACTTCCCAGGTTGTCGCGGAAGCTAATGATTTGGCTTCGATTTGCTTTGGTAACAGTTGGAGTAAGGTCTGCATTCCATAATAGATACCCGCAGGTTCGTTGGCTTCAATCACAACACCCGCAGTACTGGATTTTAATGTGTATCCTTCTTTACCCAGTTTAGTGTTTCCCCCCTTAATAATCGAAAAAGTGACTGCAGGAATTTTGGCGGCGCGCTTTTCTTCTACTATATTAATTTCGAGAGCAACACCCATGGCTTTTTTAATCCGGTTGTTGAATTGTTCCGCGATAGCGCTGAGGTCTTTATCTTCTTTAAACAACCTGATATAGGCTTCATTCAAATGAAAGCCAGCCCCGGTCTTTTCCAACGACACAGGCTGTGGAATGATGGCCACTGGTGATTCGCTTTGGCAAAATCCACTATGGGTAAATACAAGCATCATTAAAGAAACAGCAATTCTTTTCATATCAAATATTGTTAGGCTGGTTATAGTGTCGAAGTGTATCGTTTACCAGGTCTATAGCCGGTAAAACCCAAGAATTTAAAATGAAATGTTTTATTACAATGCCACCACCCCGAATGCGCCTTCCAAACCGAGCGAATATTCATACAAAACATCCAATAATTCCGCTCCGTATTTTGCATACAGCGGCATAAAATTATCCACCCTTTCCTGTAGGGAGTTATTTGGAAAAAGCATCGAACGCAGCGTGGCCAATTGCCGGTGCTGGTCTTTAAATTTCCTTTTCTCTGCCCGCAGCATTTTCTTCTCGAGTCCGTGAATATTTTGCAACGATCTTGTATGCAAAGATGCTACATGTGGTTGCAGGGTCGGGTCCACCGCCGCGGCCAGCCATTGCATCTGCGCATACAACTGGTTCACCTGCTCTTCTTCTTGCGTGAGCTTTAACCTGTTTTTTGTCGAGCGTTCAGTAAGCAGGTTTTGCAAGTCCATTTCGGATGAAAACAATTGCGGTATGGTCAGTTGCAAAATATCCATTAAGCGTTTAGCTTTTGGATCTATGACTAAAAATGAATTACGTAAAATAAGCATGGGATACGGAACGCCAACCGCTTCAAACACGGTTTTTAATTCCAGCCAGTAAGCCAACTCTCCCCCGCCGCCGATAAACGCGATATTGGGCAGGATCATTTCCTGAAACACACCGCGCAGAATCACATTGGCGCTAAACCTTTCGGGGTGTGCATCCAGTTCCTGCAGCATTTCTTCCTGGGTAAAAATGAGGCCGAGTTCCGGAACCTGGTATTTTGAATGAAGAAATTCTATGCGTTCTCTGCGGCCTGCGTCGTCCAGGTAAAATAAATTGATATCCCTGCCACCTGCCTGTACTTTATAATGTTTGCCAATTTTAGCAATGGATTCCGCTACGAGTTTATAACTGAATTGTTCGGACAATTCCTTTCTTACCACGCCATTAAACAACCGCTTCAGGTTGACATTATCCGGTATCAGCACCAGTAACCCATAATTTTTAAACAGCTCATTTACCAGGTATAAAGTGGCTGTTTGAATGGTGTCATGTTTCGTATAGGCATCCGTGCAAAGCTGTACCATCGCTTCACCAAACGGCAAATTGCCGAACTCTCCTTTAAGCCTTTCTGTGATTTTTTCGAGTCCTTTCGTATTCATTCTCCCTACCGCGCCAGACTGGCTGGTTTCCCAGCTTAGCTTTTCACCAGCCACATTGATATGCCCCAGTTCATCAAGGTCGGCATCTTCGCTGCCCATGTAAAACACAGGGACATATTGGTTTTCAGGCAGCTGCTCTTTTAATGACTCACATAGTTTTATTGTGTGCAGTATCTTATAAATAAAGTATAAGTGGCCGGTAAAAATATTTGGCTGATGCGCAGTTACAACAGTAAATGTGTTGTCATGCAACAAGGCAGATACATTGTATTGCTGCTTTTGGGTAAGCTCGTACCCAACATATTGGGCGGTTAATTCTTCCACCAAAACCTTCCGGTTAGTGGCAAATTTTTTTCTTGCTGCAATGGATGCATGAATGCCTTCCATAGAAACCGGGTGCTTATAAAACGGCTTCAGTTTTTCATCTGCATTCAGATAATCCAGCACTAATTTGGAGAAAGAATTTGTTTTTTGATAAGGCAGAAAACTACAGGTAGATTGCATATTGTACTCCTTATTTTATTAATCCTGGCTTCGCCAAATAGAATTAATGTAGATGAACGGAGCGTCGCCAATGTAGATTCATGGTAGTACAAAAGCTGGTCTCCAAAAAAAATATCTATCCAAATTTGACCTGCAAGAAGACGTCAGCATGGCATCTCTACAAAATCATGACACCACCTCTCCTTCTAAATCGTAATCGTATGCCTTGGTGATCTTCACGTTTACAAATTCACCAATTGGCAATTTCTTGCTGCTGTTGATCACCACTTCGTTATCCACTTCCACACTATCAAATTCGGTACGACCGAGGTAGCGGCCGGCTTCTTTCTTATCAATGAGTACTTTAAAGGTTTTGCCTACTTTGGCTTCATTTTTCTCCAGGGAGATTTCCTGCTGCACTTCCATTATTTCCTGTGCCCGTTGTTCTTTTATATCGGCCGGCACATCATCCGCCAAATCGTAGGCACTGGTATTTTCCTCGTGGCTGTAACTAAAAATGCCAACGCGGTCAAAACGCATTTTTTGTAAAAAGGTTTTTAATTCTTCCACATCCTTTTCCGTTTCGCCTGGGTAGCCCGCAATTAGGGTGGTGCGCAGGCAAATCTCTGGCAGGCGGTTCCGGATCTCACCAATAAGTTCTTCCATCTCTTCGCGGGTGATCTGCCGCTTCATGCTTTTCAGCATATTGTTGGCGGCATGTTGCAACGGCATGTCGAGGTAGTTGCAGATATTATCATGTGCCTTCATGGCATCAATAATTTCCAGCGGAAATTTAGATGGGTAGGCATAGTGCAGGCGAATCCATTCCAGGCCCGGCACGGCAGCCAGTTGATGCATCAGCTCGGGCAATGTGCGTTCCTTGTAAATATCCAGCCCATAATAAGTTAGCTCCTGGGCAATCAGCATTAGTTCCTTAACTCCGCCCTGTACCAATCGTTTTGCTTCGTCAACCAGCGCATCCATGGGGCGGCTCACATGTTTTCCCCGCATCAATGGAATGGCGCAAAACGAGCAGGTGCGGTTGCAGCCCTCGCTTATTTTCATGTAGGCATAATGCCGGGGGGTACTCAACATCCGCTCACCCAACAATTCGCTCTTGTAATCAACATCAAATTGTTTCAGCATCAACGGCAGCTCCAGGGTGCCAAACCAGGCATCCACTTCAGGTATTTCCAGCATCAGGTTTTCACGGTACCGTTCACTAAGACAACCGGTGACGTATACTTTATCCAGTTTCCCGCGGCGCTTTAGTTCCACCTGGTCAAGAATAGTATTCACGCTTTCCTCTTTGGCCTTATCAATAAAACCACAGGTATTCACCACTACGATATTGTGGTCCCGCTTGCTGTTTTCGTGCACCACATCAATTTCGTTGGCCCTCAACTGTCCGCTCAGCACTTCGCTATCGACCAGGTTTTTACTACAGCCAAGTGTGATAATGTTTACTTTATCTTTTCGTAAAGTCTTTGTCTTCATGAATTCTATATTGGCGGCAAATGTACGGCTTGGTAGCTTGGCGAGCAGCCAGATTTGCTAATTATCAAACCAGCAGGTAGCCATTTATGAAAAGCCCGTGAGAACCCGTGTGAAACCTTCTGGTAGCCGGCCCCCTTTTAAAACGCAGTAACCCATCAACTAATCAACTAAATTGGCTTTATTTGCACACTTTAAGATTCATAAATTAAAATCCACGGATGAAACAATTTACAGTTATCGGCATTTTTTTATTGTCTGGCCTGATGTCTTTTGCGCAAAACAATGGTGGTACCTACAACTGGGCTGCCGGACTTAAATACCAGCCGGCAGCGGTTTCCCTGAAGCACTACAACAAAAAGGGTGACGCAATTGAGTTCCTGTTGACAAAATATAATGAGGGTACCCGTCTTACCACACTCCTTGAATTAAGTCCAAAAATTACCAAATCCGGCTCGCTCCGTTTTATTGTAGGACCAGGATTTCACCTGGGTATTTGGGACAAAGACATTCAAAAGAATAGCTATATCAAAAATCCGATTATCGGTTTTGATGGCATTTTAGGCATTGAATTCAAAATCCCCAGCGCGCCTATCGCCATCCAGTTAGATTACCAACCCAGCGTAGACGTAGTGGGTAACAGCGATATTTTCAAGGACTGGGGAGGAATCACGATTAAATTTTGCTGGTAAGCAGTTATTTGGTCATCAGTTATTCGGTCAGCGGCTCATTATCTTTTAAGGTCGTGATTTAGGGTGATAGAACCTGGCAAAGTAAAGTCCAGGCAAATGTTACAACTTTCATATCGTTTGGTCTGATAGCTCCCTGACTTAATGACCCATTGACCAATGACCAATTGCAGTTTGCCTCACAAATCCCCTATAGCCTTTGATCCAGTATTTCCGCAATATCGATAGTCATACCGTGGAAGTGGATAAGCCTGAACACGGTGCCTGGGTAAATGTGCTTCCGCCACTAAGGCAGGAAGAATTCAGTGAATTATCAGATGCGCTGGAAATACCGCTCGACTTTTTAACCGACTCGCTCGATATCGACGAACGCAGTCGTTTTGAGATCGAAGACAATGTAAAACTCATTGTGATCAAAACGCCAACCGAGAACAATTCGTTCAACGAAAGCGATGCCTATTATATCACGATTCCGATCTGCATTATCCTCACCCACCAACAGATTGTCACGGTAAATTCCTTTGAGAACGCCGCCATTAAAAAGTTCCTCAACACTTTCCAGAACAGGCAACCCGACAACCGGAAAATGATGGTGCTGAAAATATTTGAGAAGATCGTTACGAATTTTCTCGAATACCTCAAGGAAATTAACCAGCGGAGAAACTTACTGGAGCAAAAACTCTATGCCAGTAATCGAAACGAAGAGTTACTGGAACTGGTTCGGATCCAGAAAAGCCTGGTGTATTTTGTAACCACCCTGCGAAGCAATGAGATCCTCATGCTAAAAATGGAACGCACCAATATGCTCCAGTTAAATGAGGACGAGCGTGAGTTTCTCAACGACCTGATCGTTGACAACAGCCAGGCCCTCGAGATGGCCAATATTTACACCAATATCCTTAGCAGTACCCTGGATGCATTTGCGAGCATTATCAGCAACAACCTCAATAACGTAATGAAACGGCTTACGATCGTAACCATCGTGTTGACCGTTCCGGTACTGATCTCCAGTGTGTTTGGAATGAATATTCCCAACCCTTTTCAAAATAACGCGCATTCATTCTATTACGTGATCATCATTTCTATTCTTCTTTCGGTCGTCCTCAGTTATTATTTTGTTAGGAAAAAAATATTTTAACCGCCAAAGTCTTAGCAGTTACTTTCTCCGCCGATCCTACTATTAGAGGCTGGTTCCCCGCCATGCTGCTCTTGGAACATCTTTTCCGGCGCCCAGGTGTATCTTTAAAACAATGCTAAAAATGATGGCCGGGCGGCAAATTTCGCCAGTGCTGTCGAAAACCGGGGTACTTTTATTTTTGTTTATTATAATGAGGGCGTTTGTATCCCGGGGTTTTCTTGTTTGAAAACTGTGTTGATACCCAGAATAACTTCTGAAAACAACAGGCTTACAACGTAATTTCCTGGGTTTGGAAAATTGAAAAAGAACAAATTTGGAAGTGATATGAAGAAACTATTATTGTTATTACTATTGCCCGCTTTGCATGCATCTGCACAGGATCTTACCGGGGTATGGCGCGGCACATTTTATTCTACCAAACTGGAGAGCATGTTTGGCTCGGATAATAAATACGAAGTGCAGATCGACAACTCGGGCCGGGCATGTAAAGGGATCACCTACTCTTATCAAAACACCGCGTTTTACGGAAAGGCTTCGCTGGTAGGCATGTGGCAGCCGAGCTCCAAAAACCTCATTTTCCAGGAAGACAAATTGCTGGAATATAAAATGGAAGGAGATCCCGGAAACGACAATGTCTACATGTTTACCTGCTACCTGGAATACCGCAGGGAAGGCAACCGTGAAATCCTTGAAGGTGATTATACCAGCATGCATTATAAAACAAAAAAAGATGGGGGCAGCGGCAAGGTCTATCTGGAAAAAGTGATTAACTCTGATTTTAAAAAGGAAGATTTTGTAATTAAGAAGGAAAAAGCAAAGGAAAAAGAGAAAGAGAAAGAAGTGAAAAAGGACCCACCTCCGATCGCTGTGCAGCCCGATACCGCGAAAAAAGTGACCGACGCTCCCCTCAAGAAACAGCCGCAGGTCATTGCAAAAAATATTCCCAAAACAAAACCACCGGTTATTGTTACGCGCAAAAAACCAGTCACTGTAACACCGCCTCCTAAAAGGGATGTGGTAATAGTTCCTCCTCCTAAAAAGGAAATTATTAAAGAAGATATTGTAAAAAGCGAGCCGGTTAAAAAGGTAGAACCAATTAAGCCTGCAGAATTACCGAAGTTGTTTAAGGAGCGAAAGAATGAACTTGTTCAGACCATTCTCACCCCCGGCCCGGAAATCCTGATTGAACTCTACGATAACGGCGAAATTGACGGCGACACCATCAGTGTATTTCAAAATGGCAAACAAATCGCCTACCGGAAAGGATTATCCACCTTGCCGATAACCCTTCGGATAAAAATAGACGAAGACAATCCTGACCAGGAAATAACAATGGTGGCCGAAAACCTGGGATCTATTCCGCCAAATACAGCGCTGATGATCGTTAAAAGCGGTGGCAATCGCTACGATCTGCGTATATCTTCTTCCGAACAAAATAACGCAGTGGTAAGGTTCAGGTACAAGAAAGAATAAGGCTGCAGTAACACCATTTTTCAATATAGCGCCCGTACAATGAATTCCATTCGTGTACGGGCATTTTTTTGTTCTGGAACAAATAAGGAGGGTAGATTCCAACGCTATCTCAGGAATGGCTTTGGAGGTAATTTATTACCGGCTCAAATTGGAAAACTGGTTTTGCATGCAGCCACCAACGTCAGTAAACGAATTATCAAAAATGGCAATCCCTTAATCATAAAAATAAAATTCGAAGTACTCAGTGGCAACCTGGTACAAGGTGCGGCACTAGAGTGTTCCCCGCTATTGCGATTCCGTCGCCACCATTCAAAAATGCCAGATGGTACATTTCAGTTCATTTGCAATCCATTCCTTGCCCCCAGCACAGCGTTTATTCACAGGGGTAAAGCGGCGAACCCAGTAGATTTCAATTCATTTTAAAACCATCGCGTCCAAATTCCCGTGGGAACGCGGGGAATTCCCATGGGCACACAGGGAATTCCCATGGGCACAGGACGAGTTACCATGGGCATACGGCGAATCCCCATGGGCACGCGGCGAATCCCCATGGGCACGCGACGAATCCCCATGGGCACGCGACGCATCACCGTGGGCACACGACGCATCACCGGGGGCACGCGACAAATCAACGTGGGCACACGACGAATTCCCGTGGGCACACGACGAATTCCCGTGGGCACATGGCGAATCACCATGGGCACACGGCGAATCACCGTGGGCATACGGCGAATCCCTGTGGGCACGCTGCGAATCCGCATAGGTACACGGCGAATCCCCGTGGGTACGCGGCTAATTTACGCAGACACTTGTGTGAGTTGAAAGCCATGGGATAATGGTAGAAGGGATTAAAATACGGTGGGGGTTGCATTGGATGGATACAGATGGGAATTTTCGCCAGCCAGAAGGCAAATTACTTTCGCTGCGTGCGACCTGACACCCGCTCCCGGGCAAATTAGCATATTCCATAACATTTAATTAACAAACCATATATATTAGTAGTATACCTAACGGCATCCTGAATGATCTATTTTATAAAGTATTGTTAATCGCTATACTTTCTACCGTCTATGTATTGTTTTATTGCACCAACTGTTTTTATATTTATCCCGGCATTATAATTATTCAATTCAAAATTTAAAAGACATGAATGCATTAGTAAAAATTGGCTTTAAAGGATTGTCCGTCCCAGCCAAAGTGCAAAAAGCGGGTATCATTATTAAAGCCATGACCGGCAACCCGAATTTCCCAACCCCCAAACCTTCAATTGCGGAATTGACTGCCGCAACCGATGGACTCGAGAATGCTTTCCAGGCCGCAGATGCCGGTGACAGAAACCTGAAAGCTGCCATGCTGAAACGGGAAGAGGATCTGGATTTTAAAATTTCTCTGCTGGCAGCCTATATACAAAACGAATCCGAAGGTGATGAAGAGAAGATCCGTAGCGCCGGCTTCGAGGTTCGCTCTGCCGCCACCCCTCCTACCGAACTGGAACATGTGTCGAACCTTCGAGCCACCATGAGTGAGCGCAACGGAGAGGTATCATTGGCTTGGAAACCGCTTGCCGGCGCCAGGACCTATGTGATAGAAAAAAGCGCTGACGGCAATAACGGCTGGGTGATTTGTGGTCACAGCACCCGCGCCCACGGCATCGTTACCGGCCTGCCTTCACTCGTTCACGCTTATTTCCGGGTAGCGGGTATCGGTTCCACCGGTCAGAGTCCCTGGAGTGATGTGACCAAAAGCCTTGTGGCGTAATGCATCACTCCCGCGATGGTATCTTAATCTATCATTTAACTTCCATGTAATATTTGTATTTTTTACTTATAGGAATACATCCTGAACCATTTCTTCACGATGTAAAATTACAAGGCGGCTACCGGTAACGGAGCCGCCTTCTTGTTTGCTTGAGGGTTGCCAACCTTTGAAAGGTTGGCAACAGGTTCAAACTGGCCAACTCTTGCCGCAACACATATATAGGGCTGTATTTATATAAGCCAGCTATTGTAGATTTCCGTTGCCGACCAGTCTCTATGGGTTGGTTGTTTTTTTCTGGGCTCCTCTAGGCGAAATGATTAACCAATTATTTAGTGCGGGCGTCCTGCAGCCACCGTCCCGGCAGTTCCAAAACAAGACGAACCGCACTATTTGCCGATTAGGCTGATAATATAACTATAACTATATTTTTTATTGACAAGCCGGTATTGCTGGTGCGGCAGGGCACCCCAACTGTTATCGCCACCTAAGCCACGCTGCGCCAGGTCGATGGTAAGAAATACATCCGCACGGGGTGGCAGGTCGGTTGGGTGTTGCTGTTTTTTGGAAAAGCCGGGATCAAGGTCTTCGATGCTATGATTAATCGCACTAAAACCCAGGGGTTGCAGGCCTTCTATTTTAAAGCCATATCCATCCTTATCGGTAAGCTGGAGCCAACGCGTGTCGGTTTTATTTCCCGATTCCTGCGGACGTATATAGCCTGCGAAATACTGGTCCTTTACATTACCCGTATAGAGTCCCACAAAGCTGGCCTCGTGCCTGTCCGTATAATTTTCCCAGGGGCCGCGGCCATACCAGCTAAGACTATCAAAGCGGCCGGGCAATTGTGTACGCATGCCAAAGCGGGGTAACTCCGGAAGATCGCGACCCGTAAGATCGATGGAGGCGGTGAGTTTTATGGAGCCGTCATTTTGCAATAGATAATCGATGGTGTAAGGCACGGCGATACCAGTAAGATCATACACTACTTTGATGGCTACTCCGCTATCTGTTTTTTCGCCAACCGTCACCGATTTTACCTGCCGGGCCGACCCTGCATTTCGCCAGATACCGAGCCGTTCCGGCATATTATTGCCGAAGTCGTTATCGGTGGGCGCCCGCCAGAAACAAGGCTCGGGGAAACTATTTAGCCGTAAACCACTACCAGCACCATACCGGGTAAATCTGCCTGCTTTTGTATCAAACTCACCGCTGATGGCACCAGCGGTAAACGATAATTTGTCTGCCCCCTTTGTGATCGTCACACTGCCATCGAGTGGCCGGGGTTCCTTTGAGAAATAATCCCTGCATAAAGGAACTGTTCTTTGGCTACTTCAAAACCGGCAGGAAGGATGGCATTTCCATTTTTGGTATAAGCATACACATTCAGGTATATTTCGGTGCCTGGCATCAACTTGAACACAGGCAGGTTCAGCACTATTTCCTTCTTTTCGTGTGGCGCCAGGTCTACGGAGAAATTGCCTGAGCCAGACTTTGCTCCGTTATTCACCAATTCCCATTTAAAATCATAGTTGCTGAGGTTAGTAAAGTTAAAACCGTTTTCAACCGTGAGCTTCCCCAGGTTAATATCGTTCGATGAAAACAGGATGTCCTGGTAACCTTTCTTTACTTCGAAAGCACCAGGATGGATTGTCCTATTAGCAGATACCAACCCGTTGGCACAAAAATTTTCATCGTTATGCCAATAGAAACTGCCCAGATCTCCGCCATATGCCCAAAAGTCTTTGCCATTTGCGTCTTTTGTTTTAAGGCCCTGGTCTACCCAATCCCAGATAAAACCACCCTGCATCTTTTTGTTGCTATGGACAATATCCCAGTATTCCTGAAAGTTGCCATTGCTGTTGCCCATAGCATGCGAATACTCGCACATGATATAAGGTCGCTTCTTCGACGCATCTTCGGCATATCTTTTCATGGAGCCTACACCTGGATACATAGGGCAAACGATATCCGTATTCCAGTCTTCACCAGCCTGCTCAAACTGCACCATCCGGGTATTGTCCCGCTCTTTGATCCATTTATAATTGTCGTGAAAAACAGGACCGTTGCCGCACTCATTACCCAACGACCAGATGATTACCGACGGGTGGTTTTTATCCCGCTCGACCATCCGTTTGGTGCGATCGGTATGCGCTGCAGCCCATTCGGGCAAATAAGCCGGATGCTTGCTTTTGTCCAAAAAGCCCTGAAACTCTGCACCCATACCATGTGTTTCAATATTCACTTCGCCTACCAGGTACAAACCATACTGGTCGCAGAGTTTGTACCAAAGCGGATCGTTGGGATAATGCGACATCCGCACGGCATTAATATTGAGTTCCTTCATAAGGCGGATGTCTTTGAGCATTAACGCCTTACAGGTTGTATGCCCGGTTGTCTCATCATGCTCATGGCGGTTTACACCATGTACATAGATGGGCACTCCGTTGATAAGAAGCTGCGCATCTCTAATCTCCACTTTGCGGAAGCCAATCTTTGCACCCGTATACGTGGTGGTCACAGCGCCTTTCCCATTATCGAAAGAAACAATACAATCATAGAGCTCCGGAGATTCGCCGCTCCATTTCATTACGCTGGGTATGCTGCCGCTTACAGAAATGGTCTTCATCGGATCGCTGCCAAATGTTACCGCTGTCGATTGTTTAAATACCTGTTTGCCGGCCTTGTCCAGCAGTTCCACCGACACCGTACCTGTCTTTAATGTATTTTTTGCAAACTGCCTGATCGTTACATCTGCACTGAACAGACCATTGGTATAAGCTGCATCCAGGTCACCTTTCAGGAAAAAATCCCATACCGAAAGTTTAGGCAATGCATAGAGGTACACATCTCTTTCGATACCGGTTAAACGCCAGAAATCCTGGTCTTCCAGGTAGCTACCATCATGCCACCGGAATACCTGAACCGCCAGCAGGTTATTGCCTTTTTTGAGGTAGGGTGTAATGTCAAATTCGGCCGGTGTTTTAGCCGCTTTGCTCATCCCCACTTTTTGGCCGTTCACATACACAAAAGCGCAACCAGCGATGGAACCGAAATGCAACAACACTTCTCTCCCATCCCAGTTGGCTGGTACTGTAAAGTTTTTTCGATAAGTGCCCACAGGATTGTTTTCTCCTACAAATGGCGGATTTCGCGGATAGGGATAGGTGACATTGGTATATATCGGGATACCGAAACCTTGCAGCTCCCAGTTGGATGGCACGGGTATATTACTCCAGGCTTTATCGTTCAGGTCCGTTTTGTAAAAGTCTTTTATGCGGTCGGCAAGCTTGTCCACATAGGTAAATTTCCAACTACCATTCAGCGACTGGTGCCAGGGTGAACGGCTATAGTCATCGGCTACCACATCCTCTTTCTTATTAAATAGCACGAATACGGGATGGGGCGCTTCCTTGCCTTGCTCAAACAATTGCGGATTTTCCCAATCATTGTTTTGCGCATGCAATCCTGCAACACTAAAGAGGTTAAGTACAGTGCAAATAATTCCTTTTGTGGTCATCTGGTTCTATTAAATATTAAAATAATTTCGGGCATAAAATAACTAGCTTATAATACTGTCCATAATTAAATCTTCTAAAATACTACTGTTGCAGCTTACTCAATATTGGGCCGGATATGCCCTCAACGCTGTTAGCCTCCGGCTTTAGCAATTCCAATACAGTAATGGCGTTGTTGCCTTTTTTCAACCATTCCACCGGAACATACAGTGTTTGCTGCGGACCGATACTCCAGTATCTTCCAAGGTTATGCCCGTTGATCCACACAACGCCCTTCCCCCAGTTGCTCATATCGAGGTAGGTATCGCCAGTGGTGGTTAGTTGAAATGTCGCCTGCTTTATAACCGGTGCGATTGCCACCTGCTCCCCGGTTGCGAATCGCATCCCTTTTTCGCTGTCGAAAGGAAGTGAATACATTTCCCAGTTCATTAGTTCCTGGCCATCCAACATTACTTTCTCTGTGATCCCCTTTTTGTTCTGCAGCAGGTATTTGCCAAAATTAATACGGCCCATGTTTTCCACCAGTATTTCAAGCCTGGCTCCTGCTTCCGGCACATCGATTTTGATGTTATCCTGTTTTATCCGTCGATCCATTGTGCCTATTTTTTTGCCATCCACAAAGACGATGGCATAGTCGCGCAGGTCTTTGATTTTCAAAATACCGGTGCCAGCTACCGGCAGGATCGTCTTGTACAAAACATAGCCATAAGGCTGGTTCAGATCTTCGAAGGTTAAAGGCGTAACCGATTTTTTTGCTGCGGGTAGTTCCAGGTATTTGGTACTGGTAAATAAAATTGGGGCGATGGTGATTGCTGGTTTAGCCGCCGGCACATCGGGCAGTGTGGTACCAGCCGGAAGATACTTTTGAATCACTTTGCGAAAGGCCATAAACTTAGGGGTAGCATTGCCGGCCTCATCCAGTGGTGCGTCGTAGTCGTAACTGCTGATTTGTGGTTCGTAGGGCGTATTGTCTTTGTAGTTAGCACCATTCATAAAATCCCGGGTAGTTCCGCCATGGAACATATACATATTGATCGACATGCCGGCACTGAGTACTGAATCCAGCCCGGGTGTATATTTTTCGGCAGGCACCGTATGGTGTTTGGTGCCCCACCAATCGAACCATGCGGGGTACCATTCGGCCACATAATAAGGTCCTTTGCCTCCGTGATTTGCGCCAATAATTTTTCGGATCTGTGAAGGCTTGTCTACACCGTTAATAGCAGGGAGGATACCCGGCAGATGGCCTTTTGCTACATCCGCCGCAGGATCGCAGGTATACAGTAAGCCATCAAAACCAGCAGCAACAAACATCTTGCGGTTGATCTCCAGGTACGCTTGGTCGCTACCATAGGAACCATACTCATTTTCTACCTGCACCATTAAAATATTACCCCCATGGTTAATCTGAAAAGGTGCCAGTTGCTTACCCACCGCGTTAATGTACTTCCGGTATTCCTCCAGGTATTTGGGATCCTTGCCACGCACTTCCAGCCCTTTCTCATTCTGCAGCCAATAGGGGTATCCGCCAAACTCCCATTCGGCACACACATACGGGCTGGGGCGCAGGATCACCCAAAGGCCTTCCTCCTGTGCGATTTTTACAAAAGCGGCGATATCATTGGAGCCGGAAAAGTCAAAGACATCCTTTTGGGGCTCATGCAGGTTCCAGAAGATATAGGTGCCGATCGTGTTCAGGCCCATCGCTTTCGCCATCTTCATCCGGGCCCGCCAGGCTTCCCGCGGCACCCGTGGGTAATGCATTTCACCAGATATCATCTGGAAGGGTTTTCCATCCAACAGAAAATCATTGTCGCCTAATGTAAAGCTATGTTTCTGGGCAAAACCAGTGAGGCTTATGCAAAGGGCAACCAGTGCGGTAGCAATATATTTTTTCTTCATGTTTAATTTTTAACGGCCAGTCACCAGGAATCTCATTTGAATACATAGAGGTCCCACTGATCCATCCAGTTTATTTGAAGCTTATCATGCTTAAAAGTGATAGGCAGCCAGAGATACCGGCCATCGATGGCATTTTTAGGTGCCCATTTATCGGCCATAAAAATAAAGGCATCCGTCTTGCCTGACACCGGTAAAATTTAGGTGCATTGACCGCCATAAGGAAGCGCAGCGCCACGGCCCTTGCAGGCATTACCTTCGTAGATCCCAGACCCCCAGATCAAATTAGCAGAGAACCAGCGTGCAGCATTCGGATCCCAACCGGTGCAGCCAGACCCGATCATAAAGTACTTTCCATCTTTTTTAAACACAGCGGGGGTCTCAGTTTGGTGGCCGATATACACCCTTTAAAACTTACCAGTATGGCCAGTATAATCGTCGGTGAGTGCTGCAATATGCATGGTATTATTTTCTTCGGAGGAGAACACCTGGCAGGCTTTTCCATCCTCTTCACCATACACCGTCATATCGTGGGCCATCTGTCCGCCAGGCATATCCCTGCAAAAGCTAGTAATGACGTTCAGCATGAATGGGTTGAAACAGAGTTAAAACCCGTTATAGAAGCTGCTAAGCATAAACTAATATCGGTTCTTTTCGGGCGCCCCAATGTCTATTATAATAAGCGGATTGTATATTTTCTTCGGGATCAATTTCAATTCCATATCTCATTCATTTTTGTGAGTACGATTGGATCGCCATCGGTAACCACAATCGTATGTTCGTGCTGGGCCATAAAGCCACCTTTATCCCCCACCATAGTCCAGCCGTCCTGTAAGGTTTCAGCATAGCTGGACCTGGTGGTGATAAATGTTTCAATTGCAACTACTGAGTGCTTCTTAAATCTTGTATTATTGGACCGGTCGCGGTAATTCGCTATTTCATTTGGCGCTTCGTGCAGGCTTCGGCCAATTCCGTGTCCGGTGAGGTTCCTGATCACTTTATAGCCCTTTTTCTTAGCTTCCGTTTCTATCAAAAGCCCGATGTCAGATATGCGAACACCACCCTTGATATTATGAATAGCTTTATGTAAAATCTGTTTGGAAGCTTCAACTATTTTCTGGTGCTGGTGGATATCGGCGCCCAGAACAAATGAACCGCCATTGTCCGACCAAAACCCATCCACCTCGGCTGAAACGTCAATATTAATTAAGTCGCCTTCTTGCAGCACGCGTTTATCGGATGGAATACCATGACAAAACTCGTGGTTTACACTAATGCAAGTCCAGCCAGGGAAGCCATAGGTTAAGCGCGGCGCAGACTTTGCGCCCAAATCTTTCAATAGATGTCCGCCAAAATCGTCCAGTTCTTTTGTTGTCATTCCAGGCCGGGCATAACTGCGCATCGCCTTCAGGGTGCAGGCGACAGCTTCGCTTGCCTTTTTCATCCCGGCTAATTCCGATTCTTTTGTTATGGACATATTGAATGCGTTTTATGTGTGCTAAATGACTGCACCACCAACTGAGGTGCGTTTCTCTATAACCTTCTGAATGAGCGTATTTTTCCTGAAGTTATAATAAAAATATTGCCTAGCTGGTGCGGGAATTCGTACGATGTCTGCCCGTTACTTTTCGTTCTACATTCGACAACATTTTATGGTCTCATTAAAAAAAGACGCCGTGGACGCATAAGGTCAAAACAATCTCATCACCTGGATCATACCGAAAATAGGTAAAAGAAATCCTGTTGCTGAACAGATTGCAG
Organism: Chitinophagaceae bacterium; assembly: GCA_039925965.1. Lineage (GTDB taxonomy): Bacteria > Bacteroidota > Bacteroidia > Chitinophagales > Chitinophagaceae > JAZKFT01. Next base: position 1,557 of record JBDSXW010000017.1, on the reverse strand, counting down.
CCTTTAGTATCAAAATTACAGAATCCTCGATGTTGAGCTATTTATCTATACTAGCCGGTCACCACTATGCATTTGCTTCCCGCTGCTACCAAACATTCGTCGGACAATCCGTGCGTGACTTACCTCTTCTTCCACTGCCTTTGAAAAGGCCACCTAGAGAAAAGCCGCCGGTTTCGCAGTCGTTGAGACTGAGACCAATCGTTAAGCCAGTGAAATAATACCAGTCGTCCTGCTTGGCATTGCCCCGGCCCACACCTTCGGCAGGATAAGGCTTATTAGGATCTACCTCTTTTCTTCTGAAAGCCAGGTCCACTGCGATCTGGCCACGGGCATTCCTTAATATTTCCTCATCTGCAAAAGTGCCACTCACATCATCGATGTAGTCTGTGAATAATTTACGCTGGCCAAATTCAAACCCTATATTGAGGTTACAATTCACCTGCCATTTAAAGCCTCCGCCGTAGGGTATACAAAGTTGGTTGAGGGAATAAATCTTTTTGCTGGGATATTGTGGTAAGCCCTGCCCTTCTGTACCCAAAGGCTGCAAAAAATAATCCTTGCCCTGGTAGGTGGCGTAAGGATTGAAGTGATATACGCCAAGGCCGGCAAATAAATAGGGAGTCACAGAAAAATTCTCTGGCCTGATAAGCCGGTATTCGAGTCCGACATGAAACTCGCTTACTGAGGTTTTGAAACTAAGGTTCCTGTTTTGAAGGTAGTCGCGGTTTACGCGATCGTTGCCTTCGAGACTGCCGATGGCAAAACCGCCACGAATGAAAATATTTTCGGTGAGTCCGTATTTTACCACCATAAAGCCCGATGGCTTTGCCAGGTTAAGGGTAAGAAAAATAGGCTGCAGGTCGCCCTGGTAATTGCTGATACCGCCAAACAAGTCCACATCTATTCGTTGTGCCTTGCCCGGGGTGGCAAAAAGACAGATTAAGGTTAAAAGGAGCGTAGGTTTCTTCAAATGTTTCATAATTGTCCACTACAAAGAAAACCTAACGAACGGTATTGACCAATTATTTTGATTTGAGCATGTAATGCTGAACCATTATTTTTGTCGTCCGGCAGAAATAACGACCAATAGTTCGGGACGTAGCGCAGTCCGGTAGCGTACCAGGCTGGGGGTCTGGGGGTCGCAAGTTCGAATCTTGTCGTCCCGACAATATGGGAGTCAAAACCTATAGAAACCTTGTAAATAATAGTTATTTACAAGGTTTTTTTTCATTTTATCCCTCAATTTGTTGCGAAAACCATCATAACTCCCGTGAGTAAATGCGTGAGTAAAGCTGGCACACCCTTTGCAGTCACGGGATTGTTCATAATTATTTGGATGTCAGTAGATTATATCAATTCAACTTGATGAGCTTTGACTGTTTTTATACTGTTTTTGACTTGCGGAATTGGCATTTATGTGGAGAATACCATGCTTCCATCGCTGGGTTGGAGTAATGTATGATGGCATACCGGTATTTTAAACAGCCCGGCGAGGTGCGTGGTAAGATCTTCTATTTCGGCCATCCTGGCGTAATCATGATGCTGTGGGTTTAAAAT
>JBDSXW010000016.1:0-5134 GCA_039925965.1 Chitinophagaceae bacterium | reverse complement strand
ATACATTCCCGGTCCTGGTGAACCTGCCTCCGTCCCCGAGAACCGTTTCATTCGCCCTTGGAAGCCTGTTTTCTTTTACAAATGCAGGCTCTTCCACGGGCTTTAACTTATTATCCAGCTCCCTCTTTATCTGTTCGGTCCTCGTTTCAATATCTTCCACTTTATTGCGTAAAGCATCCAGGTCATCCCTGGTAACTTTAGATAGTTCAGGGTCATTGGCAATGTCCGGGTCTTTTGATTCGGCAATAGCCTTTTCCGCTTGTTTGTTCAAGGGTTCCAGATCCCTTTTCAATGACTCTAATTCAGCCTCCAGTATATCGATCTCTTTTTTGGCCGTTGGATTTTCTGCCTTCAGCTTTTGTATCTCGGCTTCTTTAATTTTTCCTTTGACCGTTTCAATATTCTTTTTTGCATTTTTCAGGCCGTTATCAAGCGCGTCCACCTTCATTTGCACCGGTTCTACTTCCCGTCCTTCTGCCCTGACCTTATCCAATTTTTCCTTGACCTGCTCTACGGCTTTCGCTTTTGCTTCCGGATCCCCTATACCCTTTGCCTCTGCCAATTCTTTTTTAATGCCATCGATCGCTTCGCCTGATCCTTTAAGTTCTTCCTTGTACCTGATATCAATATCTTCACAAGTAGTGCAAACCAGGCATTGCCCGTCTTCTGTTACTTTCACCTTGTGGCCATCCGGACTCGGTTCTTCCGCAACCACTTTTTTGCCATTTTCATAACCAAGGTCCGCTTCCGGCGTGTCACCTTTTCCTTCTGGTGTGTCACCCTTTGGTTCAGGTGTATCTCCTTTTACTTCCTGAACATCACCCTTCGGAGTACCCGGTTCAGGGCCACCGGAATGAGGTTGGCCTCCGGGAACATCTGCTTCCACTTTTGGTACTTCTCCTGGTATGGTTGGTACTACTTCCGGCACCGCGCCGCGCGGCTTAAACAATCCTTTCACGCTTTGCAAAAGGCTCTTGCCAAATTTCACCGCCAGCTCACCTAAAACAATCATTGCTCCCATGATGCCCAGGTTCAATCCGCTGGAAGAAATTTGCTCATAATCTTCTTCATCCTCTTCTTCTTTTTGACCGCCAATTTCCAGGTCGATCACTGACTTTTGAATACTCGCGCCTTCTGCCGCCAGCATGCCTACCAGCAAGACTTCACCTGCTTCCACGGCAACGCCCACGCCGGCCCAGAAACCTGGTATCGCGCCGCCGCCGCCAAAGAATGCACCTATAATCGTGCCTGCCAACACAGATGCGATCGCGAACCAACCGTATAGATGTCCTGCGATACTGTTCAACAACCGGAAGATTGCCAGTCCGTCGTCGATCCCTTTACTAAAATGTAAATGGAAAAAATTAGAGAACATGCTTTTGCCCCTGATCCAGATCTGCTCGCAGTCGCGTCCGAATGCCGGCCATGGCCAAAGCATTTCCCAACCGGTCTCTTTTACTACTTCCCACCAATTGGTAGCAAGGTAGCTAAGTTTTGGTACGAGGTGCCGCATGATCCCTTCCAGGTGATGGGCATTTTTCTTGCCAAGCACCAGTTGGATCGCGGCCCTTGCCGCAGGCTCAACTTTAGCCACCAGGCCTCCAATTGATTTTTTAATCTCATTGATGATGGGTTGCGGATTTTTAATCATCTCGTACATCCCTTTCATCATCTGGCGGAAAGCCGCGAATTGCTTCATTAACCAGGGCACCTGCATTAATCCTTCCAGTTCCCGCACACAAGGTATCTTCATGCCCGTATTCACAATTGTATTTAATGTGTTCCAAACGCCATCATCCAAAATTGCCAACGGCCCAAGAACCGAGACCATCACCAGTTGCCGGACTATTTCAGCAATGGGTTTTACAGCCTCCCATATTTTACCTGCCATCGCCGCAAGGCTGCTTGCCAAGCTCCCAATGGCTGCTGCCACGCTTTGCAAAGCAGCCTTTATTCCATTCATGATGCGCTGTATCGCATTTTGCAGGAATTTAAAGAATGCCAATCCAGCCAGCGCGCTCAGAGCGCTTGAAACACCCGCCAGCACAGAATCGAACATGGATTTTACCCAGCCGAAGCCACTCATGATCATCCCTTTGATCCAGTCAACACCCGACTTAATTGCCGGAATGATGGTTTGGTGTAAATATTCTTTTGCCGTGCTGATAACATACTTATTGAAATTACCAGCCAGCCATTTGATCGCTTCCCAGATCTGCGGTGCACCTTTATAGATCAGGATGATCGGGCCGGCAGGAGAGAGCATGACCAGGATGGCGCCAATCACTTTCAGTGGCCCTATGATCGGTTGGATGAGCGATTTTACCCAGTTCCAGGCCTGTGCCGCTTTTTCTTTTAACCAGTCGATAACGGAGGTTGCGCTTCCCCAGGCGATGCCAAATTGTTTTTTTACCCAATCCCAGGCGGCGCCGATCGCACTTCTTACCGGCGCGGTAAGGTCCCATAGCCAATTCGCCTTATCAACCAGCCAGTTCCAGGCAGAACCGGCAAACTTTTTTATGGCATCCCAGGCAGGCAGCGCCATATCGTTCCATACGCTGGAAAAAAAGCTGCCTAATTTATTCGCCATATTCTTAAAGCCTTCGAGCGCTGGTCCTGTCAGTTGTTTTACAAAGGCCCATAGCTTGCCGGCTATGTCTGAGATGGCACCGCATGTTTGTGCTGCAGTATCACCGATTTTTCCCGCGGCTGCGCCAAACAACTGTTGAATTATGCTGGCAAAGCCTTCGGTCTGCATCTGTGAAAACAAACCGCCGGTCATGCTGTCTATTGCAGCGGAAACCTTTTCTTTGATAGTTCCCATGATATCGCCACGTAGAAAAGGAAGCAATCCCGGTGCGATTGTATTGATCAATGCCTCCAATTTCTCGCCGGTCCACTCGATTACATCTTCAGCAACTCCCACGGCGAAATTGCCTACTGCTTTGGCGCCGCTTACCACCTTGCCTCCTGTTGCATCCCACACATCACCTAATGAGGGAAATCTTTGCAGTAAAGGATTTTTGCCTGGAGCCACTTTTTGCTGTATCCTTATACCACGCGCCTGCATGCTACTGGTTGAGGCTGAGGGATACGCGCCGGTCTTTGCCGAAATCAGGTTTTGCTGTTTACCAGCGGAGGTGGTTTGCTCATTGGATGGTGCATCTTCTGCAAGCGTTTGTTCTTTTGTAGCCGGATTTAGTTGAAGCAGTTCTTTATCCTTTCGTCGTTCATCAACGGTTGGTTGCTCCTTATTATCGGCCACCGTGTTGATGCCTGCCTTTAAAATGCTAGCGTTTGTAGTTGCGACAATAACGGGTTTACTCAAATCACTTTTAGCCTGCACTGCGGTTTGATGACCTGCAGATTCCTCCGTATATCCGGGTTGGGATGAGGAAGCATGTGGGCTTAGCCGGGCATGCGGCAAAGATTTTTGTTGGATAGTTCCCGCGTTTTTACCGATAGACTTGGAAGCGCCGGCAGCTTTTCGGCCAATATTATTTTTACCCGTTGAAGCAAGGTGGGTCGGACTAGCGCCCTGCTGTATCGTGTGGGTTAATTCATGCGCGAGCAAAGTACCTCCACCAGCAGAATTTGGAGAAAAATTTCCGCTGTTGAAATATATATCATTGCCATGTGCGAATGCTTTGGCATTTACATTGGTGCTTAGCTGCGCCGCTTTCGGATCTGTATGTATGCGCACGCCACTAAAGTCTGCATTAAAGCGGCTTTCCATAAATGTGCGGGTATCCCCGGGCAACGGACTGCCTTCTCCTTTGGAGGATGCAAGTGTTTGCTCAAAGGGAATGGACTTATCCGGCGGTCCCCTCCCGGGCTGTCGCATGATTGTTGTTTGACAGGGACAATTATTTTTTTGATCGGTTTTGTTTATGGCGCCGGTTTCCAGTTTGGCGTCTATTGCCTCTTCTTCTGACCGGTGTATATGTGTGTCCTGACTTTCTTTATGGCAACTGCATTCTTTGCAATGGATCGTATCGGCTGGCACATCTTGCTTTGCCTGTACTTCTTCCTCTTCTTTGCGATCAAACTTTTCCTGTTTTTTATCTGCAGAGGTCAACGCGGGATCTTGCATACGCATTACTTTGTCTGCCACTGCATCAGCTTCTTTTTCCTGCGGATCATCCGGGCTGCTGACCGTTAATTTTGGCTGGACCGGCGCACCAAAAAAGGAACTGTTTTTTTCCTTACCGAAAAAACCCTGCTCACCCGCCTTCCTGAAAAAGGAATTGCCCGCAGCTTTTTGCTGTATTGCAGGTGAGTGATTAGTTGTTTTTTCGGTTGATGAAAACATTTTTTATTTGATCAGTTTATTTGTTCTGATAATATCTACATCTTATGGTGCACCATCATTTTTCCAGGTATTTATTATGGGCCCGGCGGCAGCCGTTTAAACGCTGTCAGGTGGTCACCGGCAATTATGTCCTCATGCGACCATCTTTCTGTGAACGAGCTGCCTCCATCGACATCGACCTCTGTAAAAGTAAGATCTCTTATCAGCCAGGCAGGGTCGCCCGTTACAGTTGCCACCCTTCGGCGTTCAGCTTCAATATTGGCGCTCATTTTCGGCCCGCAGGACGAATTTGAACTTTCGTCCAACAATTCAAAATTGAAAGGCTCATCTACCCAACTACCACCGCTGATCGGTCTCACCTGAAACTCTACTTTATGATCGACAGGCATGCGCCTGGTAAACTTTTGTGTCCGCGACCAGAAAGGCTGGATGATGTCATCCATCTTCAATCCCATAGCTAAGCCCCTTGCTACAACTTGTATCGGAATTTCAGCTTTGACATTTTTCCGCCATTTTGAAACCTGCTTCGCATCCCTTTCAGCCCTTGTCTTGCTGTGCTGCAGTTCTCCTATCAGGCTGCGGTACATGCCTGCTAACAGCGCTTTTTGCACCGGCAATTTTAATATTACCTGTATCGGCCTTGGTCTTGGCGGTCTGGGCGTTGGTACCGGGGTCGGTACCGGGGTTGGAACCGGAGTCGGCGTTGGTACGGGCGTCGGAACAGGTGTTGGTACCGGCGCAGGTATTGGAGTTGGTACTGGAGCTGGTACCGGAGCTGGTGCTGGTTTCGGCTTTGGTAAGGGTCCCGGCTTTGGTTTCAGT
>JBDSXW010000015.1:0-5102 GCA_039925965.1 Chitinophagaceae bacterium | reverse complement strand
GTACACGGTTCCCTGCAATGTGCCGATTGGGATCAACGCCAGTTATATCTGCGCCCAGTCCAGCTGTATGGATACGGTCACCTACGCACTTACTACGCCTGCCGGTGTTACCACAACGGGTAATGTGCCGTTTATCTTTAACCCCACCCAAAGCGGTATCTACACTTTGAAGCTGTATGGGCATTGTGGTTCAAAAATCTGCGACAGCTGTACCATCAGGTTTAAAGTAGATTGCTGCAATTGCGCGCAAAGCCAGTGGGAGTATGTGAGCGTTAAGTATGGCACGCTGCCAACGCAACAGATCAGTTGTAACCAGCAGTATACTGCGAGCTGCAATGTGCCGATAACCATTGGTGCGCTCTTTCTGTGTGGTAACAATACCTGCAATGGTCCTGTACAATACAAGCTCACAACCCCTGGTGGTGTTACCACAACCGGTAATGTAGCGTTCAGTTTTAATCCTACCCAAACAGGCATTTATAGTGTAACGCTGTACGGGTACTGCGGCACGAAGATTTGCGATAGCTGTACCGTCAGGTTTAAAGTAGATTGCTGCGATTGCGCACAAAGCCAGTGGGAATTTATTAATATGAAGAGCGGCACATCCACCGTAACAACACCGCTGAGTTGTAACAAGCAATACACGGTGCCCTGCAATGTACCTATAACCCTGAGTGCATTGTATCTCTGTAGCAACAGCACTTGCACCGGTGTGGCAGGATACAAACTGACCACCCCTGGTGGTGTAACTACTACGGGCAACCTGGCACTTAGTTTCAATCCAACCCAAACGGGAATTTATACACTTACGCTCTATGGTTATTGTGGTTCGAAGATCTGCGACAGTTGTAAGATCACTTTCAAGGTCGACTGCTGTAACTGTAACAATAGTCAATGGGGTGATATTATTATGAAATCGGGAACACCAACGGTGTCGAAAACACTAAGTTGTAATGGCCAGTACAGTGTGCCTTGCAATGTTCCGGTCAATATCAGTGCTTACTACCTCTGCACTCAATCCAGCTGTACGGATACTGTAACCTATGCACTTACCACACCGGCTGGTGTAACAACCACTGGCAATACCGACTTTACTTTTAACCCCACCCTAAGCGGAACTTATACGGTGAAACTCTATGGCTATTGTGGTTCTAAAATTTGCGATAGCTGTAAGATTACTTTCATTGCAAGTTGTCCGCCGGTGTGCAATTGTAATGGAAGCAGGTGGGGAGATATATGGATCAACTACGGTAATCCGCCGGCTACGAGAGTGTTGAAGTGCAACAGGCAATACAACCTTCCATGCAACGTGCCGGTTTCCGTAAATGCCAACTATTTCTGTAATTCCACAGTGTGCCCCGGAATAGTAAAATATACGCTCACTACGCCTGCAGGTACCAGTACCGATGGTAATGTGCCGTTTACCTTCACTCCAGTACAAAATGGCACTTACACCCTGGTACTTTATGGCTATTGCGGCGCGCAACTTTGTGATGAATGCAGGATCACCTTTACGGTTAATTGCGGATTTTTTACCATGGTATCGTCTACAACAAAACTCCGAAAGCCGTCGCTCGAATAAGTGTCAATGGTTGAGATCTAACTTCAATTAAATGCCCGATGCAACAGCATCGGGCATTTTGGGTACAACAGCCAACTGATATCGATTATACATTGATATGGCCATACACGCCATCATCAGTTTCCGTTCCTGTAAGCGCACTTAGGGCCATCTTAACCAGGTTCACCATTTTGTTGTGTTTGGTGTCCCAGTAATACACATTTTCAGGCACGACTTTTATAACGGTGAGCTCAGGGTCGTCAACGCCCCCACTAAACCAGGCTTTAGCAAAATTAGTCCACAGTTCTTTTGCCAATGCTTCATCTTCTACAATACTGGCCCTACCAAAAACGCTCATGTATTCATAATCACTATTGTTACTGTAAAATAGCTGTACGCGATCATCTTTACTGATTTCTGCATTCTTATCACTGGAATCACGACTGTAGAAATAAATGGTCCCATCATCGTCCACGTCCCTCGTACTCATCGGCCTTGCGGATATCGGATTGCCGGTAAGATTGGTGGCAAACATGCATATGTCAGCTGCCTTTGCCAGCTTTTTCAGTTTTTCTACGCCTTCCTGGCTGGATAAATTTTTCTGCTCTCCCATAAAAAATATTTTTAAGTGAATGGATACCTGCTGGTTTGCAACTTCAGTGCCGGTTGGGATTTCGTTCCCTTTGTGGAAGTATAACCACTCACTAATGGGTATCCCATTCTACGAAATGCTGATGCTTAGACTTTGGCCGTGGCCGACGGGAAACTTGTTCCACATACCGGCAAAATGTAGGCACAGGCGCTTATGCCTTTCCCTGATTGTCGCAGCCCGCCACTTAATTAATCAAAGCCGCCAACTTCAAGACGCCAGAAAAATGCCGCAACCCGGCACACTAGATTCGCTTCAGCAACACTTGATGGCTGTGAACTGTTCTCAAAATTAAATAGTAATGAAACTGAAAAAACTGTTCGCTACAGCGAGAACAACGCTTGTAGCAGCCTACGATCCTGTTAAAGATTCATTAACGATCCTAAAGCACAATGACGGTAATGCCAGCAGTTTCTGCAGGCGAATAGCCGGCATACGTCCACTAGGACCTGTGCACAGGATGGGAGCTTGCTATGGCTATCGCTATCGCTGGATTTGAAAAACCAGGGACCGGTCATGGCCTGCTATCACCTGGATAAAAAAATGCTGGAACCCATTGCACTCAACTTTGGAAAAATACAAATCAACACACTAAAAAGGGTAGCTTTGGATAGTAACAACAAGTATTTATGGCTGGCTACCTACAACGGGTTGGCAAAGTTTACTAAGCCTACATGAGCGATAGAAAAGCTATACGGTATAACGCAGGGCCTTGCTGATAATCTCTGCGTCAGCATCCTGATGTATAACCCCAACGAGTTGTGGATTGGTACCAACGGTGGCCTGAGCAGGTTCCGGATAGCTGAAGAACAGTTTACCACTTTCGACCGGCAGTATGGCTTACAGGGAAATGAATTTAATAATGAGATGGCCAGGAAATTATCGCCTGATGAATTACTTTTTGGTGGTATAAACGGCGCCACTCGACGAGGAAATAGAAGCCCTGAAAATTTATATCGAGCTGGAGCAGCTACGAATGAATCATTCATTCACCTATGAATTTATTATTTCGGATGACGTATTGCAAACAGATGCTGACATCCCGCCCATGCTGATGCAACCGTATATTGAAAATGCCATCCTGCACGGTATCCGCTACCGTGCAGACAAACATGGCCTGTTGAAAATTCACCTGTTTACGGAGGGAAATATGCTCCACTACATTGTAGAAGATAATGGAGTAAGCAGGGCCAAAGCCCAAAACATAAAGAAGCTACAAAGCAAGGGCTATCAATCTTACGGAACAGCAATAACACAGAACAGGATAGACAGCTATAACCAACTTCACGGTACACATGCTTCGGTATCCATTACCGATATCTATCATCCGAACACCACAGATGTTGCCGGCACAAGGGTGTCACTTTTATTTCCTATTTAAAAATACTGTTCCCTTAGAAGGATTGCTCCGTTTGTTACAAATCCGATAGCGTTGCTTTTAGGAAAAGTGGGTGCTGCCAAATAATAACCAGACCCCGCCACTTTAGCAACAGGGCTTTTGCGATTTTTTATGCGATGTATTTTAGCTACTTAAATGATCATCATCACATGAAATACACTTTTTTATTATTACTGTCAGTGCTTACTATTTCAGTTAGTAGCTATTCGCAAAATGTGGGTATTGGTAATACCGATCCATTAACAGCATTAGATGTAAAAGGCGATGTACGTTATCGTAGCGTCACCATTACCCTGCCATTTACACCCACCGATTTAGATATCACAACAAATAAAGCGAGTGTATTTATCTTAATATCATCTGGTATTGGCAGTTTGCCTGGCATCAATGGCGGGGTGGATGGTAAAATAATTACCCTGTTTAATGGGACTGGTTTTAATAGCGGCATATCTATTGTCGATGAAAACAACGCCCAAGCCAGTGCAACGGCCGTCAACAGAATCATCACCGGAGGTTCAGGGTATATCCTTCTGAATCAAAAAGCATCAATTACGTTACGCTACGATGGGAGCCTGCTTCGTTGGACCATTGTTTCTAAAAATGGAGCGGACGATGGTTCAAATTTCTGGTCAAAAAACGGCTCTGATATTTACAGCAACCAATCGGGTAATGTAGGCATCGGTAATAGCAGTCCGCTGGCTAAATTAGATGTACTGGGTGATGTTCGTTTTAATTCGCAAACACTAAACCTAAATGGTGGCCTCAATAATGATGTGGATTTAGTGGCTTCAAGATCCAGCGTTTACAGTTTTAGCGGCGGTGCATTAGGCGGGTGCCAGATAAGCGGTTTTACAGGTGGTGTAGATGGCCGGCTGGTGACGCTATTTAACAACAGTACCACTGCTGCAGTACAATTATACAATGACTATAGTAGCAGTGCCGATGTAAACAGAATCCTCACCGGCACAGGCAATTCTGCCATTATCTATCAAAATGGATCGGTGAGTATGCGGTACGATGGCGGCAAACAACGATGGACGATTTTGAGTAGTAATTATACCGATGGGCTAAGCCTTGGAGGTAGCGGAGGTGGATGGGGATTAACAGGTAATGCAGGCACTACCGGAGCTAATTTTATAGGTACTACGGATAATAAATCTTTCCTGATAAAAACAAATAATACCACAGCACTAAATGTTAGTACCGATGGCAATCTGGGGATGGGAATTGCACCAGGCAGTACCGCCAAACTCTGGTTATCCGGTTCGGATAATTCTATTTATATGTACGGCGCAAACGGAGCGTACACGGGTAGTGTGGGAACTGAAGCAGGGAATATGCTGTTGCAGTCAGAAGTTGATATGGTTCACTAGCGTTGCGTTATAAGTCGAACATTTTCAATTGGTTATCTTTTTGTTCTTTGAAATATTGTAATTGAGTTTGCTGAAACAGTTGATTTATGGGCATTTTTTCAAAAATGGAGATGCTTAAAA
>JBDSXW010000014.1:0-3668 GCA_039925965.1 Chitinophagaceae bacterium | reverse complement strand
AAGGTGTATTGGAAGCAGGTGGTTTTCCCGTTGAGTTCCCCGTTATGTCGCTTGGAGAGACTTTAATGAAACCCACTGCCATGCTTTACCGCAACCTGGTGAGCATGGATGTGGAAGAATCGATCCGTGCCAACCCGGTCGATGGCGTTGTATTACTTTGTGGCTGCGATAAAACCACTCCTTCTTTGGTAATGGGTGCCTGCAGTGTAAATATCCCCACGCTGGTCATCTCCGGCGGACCGATGTTAAAGGGGCACTGGAAAGGAAAAAATATTGGCACTTCTGATATATGGCGCTTTGATGTGGCCCATAAATTAGGACAAATCACCGCAGCGGAATTTGTAGAAACAGAGGCCTGCATGGCGCGTACACAGGGGCATTGCGCCGTAATGGGCACCGCCTCCACGATGGCCGTGATGGTTGAGTCACTGGGACTTTCCCTGCCAAATAATGCTTCTATTCCCGCGGCAGACTCGCGCCGTAAGGTCTTGTCGCAATTATCCGGAAGGCGCATCGTGGATATGGTAAGGGAAAACCTAACGTTGTCTAAAATACTTACGCGCCAGGCTTTTGAAAATGCAATAAAGGTCAATGCAGCCATCGGTGGTTCCACCAATTTCGTCATCCACCTGCTGGCCATCGCTGGCAGGATCGGGGTTGATTTGAACATCGATGATTTTGACAAGTATTCGCAGGGTATTCCGCTGTTGGCCAACGTACAGCCATCCGGGGACAACTACATGGAAGATCTTTATTATTCAGGCGGCTTACCAGCCCTCATCAAGGAAATGGCTTCAATTATACACCAGGACGCGATCACTGTCAATGGAAAAACGGTGGGAGAAAATTGCGAGACTGCTGAAGTGTATGACCGCAATATCATTAGTACGATGGAGGAGCCGTTTAAACCCGAATCTGGTATTGTGGTGGTAAAAGGAAATCTTGCACCGGATGGCGCGGTAATAAAACCTTCGGCTGCAAGCCCGGCTTTATTGAAGCATTCGGGCAAGGCAGTAGTTTTTGAAAATATAGAAGACTACCATGCACGTATAGATGATCCGGAACTGGAGATAGAAGCAGACAGCATTATGGTTTTAAAAAATGTTGGTCCGCGCGGGTATCCTGGCATGGCTGAGGTTGGGAACATGCGTTTACCCACAAAATTATTGACCCAGGGTGTTACAGATATGGTGCGTATTTCGGACGGGCGAATGAGTGGGACAGGTTTTGGCACAGTGATACTCCATGTATCGCCCGAAGCGGCCGTGGGCGGCATGTTGGCGCTGATAAAAAACGGCGATATCATCAGCCTGGATGCGTATAACAGGACACTTGATGTAGAAATTTCAGCAGAGGAACTGGCATTGCGCAAAGCGGCCTGGCGCCAGACGGAAAAAGTGCAGTCCCGCGGATATGTACATCTGTACCAAACCCATGTAGAGCAGGCTCATTTAGGTGCCGATATGGATTTTTTAAGAGGAAGCTCGGGTAGTGAGGTGGCCAGGGATTCGCATTAATTTGTTTATTGTTTACTGTGTATTGACTACTGTTTTTTAAAATGAGAGCAGTATTCAATTAAACAGTATTAAAGTAACCAGTAAAGCAAAATTGTGACATTACATGAAACGCCCTAACAGAAAACTCAAAACAAAAAACAGAAAATTTATTACATGTCTTGTAAAAATAAAGTAGCCATTGTTACCGGTGCCGGCCAGGGTATTGGTTTTGAAATATGCAGTGATCTTGTGAAAGACGGAGCGCATGTTATCCTGAATGACCTGGATGAAACATTAGCAGTTAATGCGGCTAAACAGATCAGTGAAAATACCGGAGGCGACTGTATAGCCTTGCCGGGAGACTCAAGTGATATCCGTTTTATTCAACACATGGTTGATACTGCAGTCAATAAATTTGGCAAGCTGGATATAGTCATTGCCAATGCAGGTATCACTTTGTTCGGTGATTTTTTTAGCTACCCGCCGGAATCTTTTTCCAGGGTAATGCAGGTTAACCTGGGCGGTACTTTCTTCCTCGCACAGGCAGCAGCTAACCAAATGAAAAGCCAGGAGTCGGGTGGCTCTTTATTATTTACCTCGTCTGTAACTGGGCACCAGGCGCACAAAGATTTAGCAGCGTATGGTATGAGCAAAGCCGCTTTGGAAATGCTGGCAAAAAATTTGGTCATAGAACTTTCCCAATATAAAATAAATGTAAATACGATTGCACCGGGCGCTACCCTCACGGAACGTACGTTGGATGATCCCGGGTATTCAGCGGTATGGAGCAGGATAACGCCAATGGGGCGGCCCGCGACCGTTAGCGATATTGCCAATACCGCTCTATTTCTCGTTTCAGAAAAAGCAAGGCACATAACCGGTCAAACTTTAATTGTGGATGGCGGTTGGACATGTATCAGTCCTTCACCTTTTTAATTTCCTTCATGACAAATGCAAGCAATTTGGAACCGGTCGCAGTGATTGCGAATACCTGCCTGCTGGGCGAGGGGCCCGTATGGGATGCGGGGCGCAAAATGATTTGCTGGCTAGATATTTTAAACGGCATAATTCATCAGTACTCACCTGGTCAGAATACATATCAAACGATTGAAGTGAACCAAATGATCGGGTCTATCGCTTTGTGTGAGAATGGAAATTTTATCGCGGCCCTGCAAAATGGATTTGGATTTATAGACAAGGCTACCGGCGAATTAACAATGGTGGCCGATCCTGAAAACCATTTGCCGGGCAACCGTTTCAATGAAGGGAAATGTGATCCAACGGGTAGATTTTGGGCTGGCACGATGGCACTGTCTGAGGAGCCAGGAGCAGGCAATTTATACGTCATCCAAAATGATTTGGCGCCGGCAAAAAAAATAGAAGATGTTTCTATTTCCAATGGTATGGCCTGGAGCATGGATCACCGTACATTTTATTATATCGATTCACCTACCCGGGAGATAGTTGCCTATGATTTTGATGAAACCAGCGGGCATATCAGCAATAAAAGAACGATCATAAAAGTTGCCGCCACAGATGGCTCCCCGGATGGCATGACCATCGACAATGAGGGTATGCTGTGGGTTGCACATTGGGACGGATGGCAGGTGGTTAGGTGGAACCCCGATACGGGTGAAAAGCTCTCTCATATTAAGTTTCCTGTTGCCAGGATCACTTCCTGCACATTCGGTGGGGATAGCCTTGAAGATATTTATGTCACATCTGCAAAGGTTAAATTGACAGAGAAGGAACTAGAACAACAACCCCTGGCAGGCTCACTTTTTGTGATCCGCAATTGTGGGTTTAAAGGCGTGCCTGCATTTGAGTTTAAGGTGTAGAATATGACCAGCAAGCAGTATTAAACGTATATCCGTTGCAACCATAGAATTCCAAAACTCTTTTAAATCTAATGTAATATCCTATCGCGTCACGCCGCCGTTGCGTCTCCTGACCAACAGCCAAAGGTTGGCTGTTAGAAGTTGTTTTGCAATTTGCCCGGTGCCTGTTTCTAAATAGGGCTTGCAAGAAAACGCTGTTATTAATAACTGGTAAGGGTTTTAGAATATTTTCTAATCCGAATCTTCACTTCACCAACTACCTGTCAACTCTCTACTTTTGCCTCCACAACCGGTCCGCCAGCTGGCGGATAACCGGAACGCTGCTGTTTTTGCT
>JBDSXW010000013.1:0-30786 GCA_039925965.1 Chitinophagaceae bacterium | reverse complement strand
GGTTCGGGGGTTCGGGGGTTCGGGGGTTCGGGGGTTCGGGGGTTAAGCGATTTGCAATTAGGTAAAATGGAGATAGAAGGCGCTCAATAGCGTTACGAAGATGAACGGAGCGTCGCCACTGCAGCTCAATCAGGGTACGGCTTTCGTTGGCAAAAAAATACCCCGGTGTAGCCAGGGTATGGATTGTGTCCATTTTAGGAGGTGAGGCGGAGCTTGTTTGCTGATGAGCGCCGCTTTTTTGTTTAGGGCTACCTGCCGAAATCGTCCTGGAGGCGGATGATATCATCTTCATCGCTTGGGTTAGCGGCGTCGGTATGCTGCCATATTTCGGCTACAATGCCCCAGCCATCCGTGCCAATCAGGCGGTGGCGTTTTCCCTGATAGAGTTTAATAATGTCGCCTGTTTTAAGGGTAACCTGCTCCTGCACTTCGTCGCTGTCGCTGGTGGCTACGGCTACTTCCCCACCGATGCATTTCCATATTTCGGCGCGGCGGTGGTGGTACTGCCAGCTTAGGCGTTTACCGGGGGATACCATCAAAATTTTGGGACTCAGCTTATCCGTGAGCTTCAGTGCATCAAAGTTTTCGTCGGGGAAATAGTGGGCTGCAAACTGTGCCGCCTGGCCTTCATCTATCACATAAAAGCCGCCCCAGGGGCGTTCGCTGTCCTGCTTTACAATTGAAAAGCCCTGCAACTCCAGCATATCAGAAGCTTCCTTAAAAGTGGTTTGTAAATCGCTCATAATACAAAGAAATAACTTTTAGAATTCTGACAAAGTTCATTTTGAAAAAAGTGCCGCCATCATGGCGTCGGCGACAAAGCGGTTGCCGGCGTCGGTCAGGTGTACCCGATCTACGGTCAGGATGCCTTTTTCTTTGTTCTCGAGGTTGTTCTTGAGGTTGTAATCCAACAGTTGTTTGCGAAGATCTACGAGCTCGCAGTTCTTTTCTTTGGCGAGACGGCGGATGATATTGGAATAATAGTTCAGGTCGCCATCCTGCTGATTGGTATTATCGGTTCGCTCGCCGATAGCAGCAGGCGTGCACAGGATCACGCGGATACGCTGGTCCTGCAATTTTTTGATCACCGCATTATAGAATTTCTCAAACTTATCCGCATCCGTGCCGGTACCGCTACTGGCCTTATGCCACACATCATTTACACCAACCCAAATAAACACTACATCGGGCTGCTTCGCCAGCACATCTTCTTCGATGCGCAGGTAGAGATCGTAAATTTTATTACCGCTTACTCCGGCACCAATAAGTTCGTATTGTTCCTGCAGGTTCTTTTGGTTGAGGGAGGTTTGGATGAGATCGATATAGCCCCCCGGCTTGATGCCCATCTGCGTGATCGAATCGCCGAAAAATACCACTTTTGTTTTTTTGAAAGGTGCCATGGCAAAGGATGTGAAGAGCAGGATGGCAAGGATGATTTTTTTCATTGATGGTTGTTTGTTGGTTATATATTCCGTTTCGTTTTCGTTTTTCGTTGGCTATAGCCAACGGGAATAGATGGGGTATTTTCTAAAATTATATTTTCTGAATAAAGGTCCGGATTAGGCGCCGACTAATGCAGATTTTCTATTTTTTAATGCCCTCCATTTCCGTTGGCTTTAGCCAATGGCGGCCATGTGGCCAACGAAAATCCGGCCAATCTACTTTCCTAAATTATATTTTCTGTACAAATTTCTTGCTTTAATGCCGGACGCTTTGAGATCCTCTGATTTCCAATGGCCGTCCGAGGCGGCGGACTTTTGCAGTACGGAGCAGGTTTCATCTTTGTCAGATACTGACCAGGTGATCCAGCTGAGTTGATTGGCTTCTGCAAAGTCAATCCAGCGCTGCCATTCGGCATCATCAATGGCTTTATCGCCACTGGCATCCATGCCTGCACTTTCGGAAATAAAGATGGGCAATCCCATTTTGATTGCGGCGCTGGTGCGGTCCCTTAATTCCTGCTTGTGGGTGGCGGCATAAAAGTGCATCGTGTACATCAGGTTTTTGTAGCCGGTTATGGGGTCGGCCGCGGGCAGGTTGATATACTGATCCCAATGCGGGCTACCGACCAATATGATATTATCAGGATCGATGGCCCGTATTGTTTTAATCAGTGTTTCCGCATAGGCCTTTACTTCGGGCCATGTTTCCTGGTCAGGCTCATTAAAAAGCTCATAGATCAGGTTGGGAAATTTTCCATACTTAGCGGCCATGGTTTTGAAGAACGCATTGGCTTCGGTTAGATTGATATTATGGCTATGCCAGTCGATGATGACATAGATGCCTTGTGCAATTGCTGCATCCACTACAGTCGAAATGAGTTGCATATTGGTAGCAGAATCCTGCTTGTAGCCATTCTTTGGTTCAATGCCCATGGCCGCCCGGAGCACGTTACAGCCCCAATCTTTGTAGAGCCATTCCACGGTTCCTTTGGTGTAAAACCTGGGATGAAAACAACTCCAGCCGAAGCTCATACCCCGCAAAACAAGCGGCTTACCCTTTTGATCGGTTAGCTGAGTTCCAGTTACCTGTAACTGCCCATGCTCTTTTACTGGCTGGGCAAGGATGGCATTTAAGATACCCAAAAGAAAAAAGACCGATGCAATAATTTTCAGTTTCATATTCGATAATGTTGTCAATGGTTTCAGCAGGCAATAGAGACTGCTAATCTTTCCATTTTTTGGTGTAAATATTTTTCAGGTCATTTTCAAACAAGGTAAAAGGGCTGTCGTAAAATGCTTTAAAGTCTGCCTCGCTGATATGGCCGGGATACGGTGCATAATAGTGTGTGGGGCTTTGGGAATCGTTACGCCATACCAGCACATAACTGAGTTGCAGGTTATTGGATTGCAACGATTTCAACAATACATCCGTGTACCATTTTGTATTGGGTATGGACTCTAGTCCCGTTTCTGTGAAAGCCGCCACCTTATTGGTTTTGATGGCATAATCAGAAACGATCTTCAACTTTTTAATGCCGGCTTCTACGTCATATTTCCCATCCCTGCCCCAATCGCCATAATTATCGGTGCCGAGGATATCCACCCATGCATCACCGGGATAGCGATCCAGGTACACTGATTCAGAAGTGAATAGATTATCGGGTGAAAAGGCGTATATAAAATTGTGCACCCCAAGGCTATCGCGCAGGTACGACACCGTAAATTGCCATAGTGTTTTAAATTGTTCAGTGGTGCAGTATGGCTTGCCCCACCAAAACCATCCCCCATCAAATTCATGGTAGGGTCTGAAAATCATTGGCACCAGTTTACCATCATTTCCTTTAGTCGTATTGGCCACGCTCGCAATGGTTCGTAGAATGGCCTTATATTTTTCATGGGCCACCCCACCCGGTACAATATAAGTTACAGCTGGTAGTGAAACGGAATCCTTCCAGTAAAACCCACCTTCGGAAACCGGGTTCACAAAATGCCAGGCTACGGTGGTGATGCCGCCCCGGTTATACGTAGCCGAAATATTATCCCGGAGTTTAATTTTCTCCTTTTCCACGTCTCTGTCGGGCCAGCCACTAAGACCACTAAAATCCACGCCGATTACGCCGGGATGGGACCCTGTAACTGACTTTACATCCGACCTGTCCGCATCGCCAAACCAGCCATGACCATACTCTGTGGCATGCTGGTGGCCAAAAAGAATATGATGCTCACTGATGCGCTTGAGGTTGGTATAAAGCTGCCGCGTTTCTTTGGTGGCCTTCGGGTCAATAAGGTGCAGCTTATTGGCCTGGGTAATACCGCGAATGGAAAATACCACCATCGCAAAAATCATTATCCTGAATTTATTTTTCATATGATTCTTTAACTACTTTACAAGTCTTATCGTTTGTTGGCTATCGCAAAAGCTCATTTATAGTTTCGACAGGTAGGCCATATTTTCCTCCATACTTTCGAAAGGGGTATTGGCATATTCCTCCTGTTCTATAAAAAAGTATTGCAAGCCCGCATCCTTACTGTGTTTCAGCAGGCCTGGAATATCGAGCGCACCTTTACCAAATTCCACGCTGTGTTTTTTTACCAGGTCCATATCCTTTAGGTGCCAAAGCGGAAAACGCCCTTTGTATTGTTTAAAATAATCCAGTGGATTTTTGCCACCTACAATCGCCCAGCCCAGGTCCAGCTCCATATGCACCAGGTTGGCTTCGGTATGCTGAAGTAGCACATCATACAGCACCGTTCCATTTTCCTGTTCAAACTCATACTCGTGGTTATGGTAGCCAAAAAGGATATTTCTCTTGTTGCATTCCTCCCCTGCTTTGTTGAATTGTTCCCCTACACGCTTGTAGTTATCAACTGTTTGGCCAGCGGTGGGCATGGATGAACATATCATGTATTGTTGACCGGAGGCCGCAGCTTCGTCCATCGTTTGCTGCCATTGCTTATCAAGGTGCACGTGCCCGCTGCGAAGGGTCATTCCGAGACCAGCGCAGGTGTCCTTCATTTCCCTCGCGGTAAGCCCGTAATAATGGCCTTTGTCGCTTGTAGCCGATTCAATTTGTTTAATACCCAACGATGCTATTTTTTCCAGGGTACCCTTTGCATCGGCCAGCAATTCCTTTCTGAAAGTATACAATTGAAGCCCCGGATTTTTAACCTTAGCTGCAGGTGGTGCAAATGATGGAAGCAGCATGGATCCAATAGCTACAGTTCCTGTTGTTTTTAAAAAATGACGACGTGATGGCATAGTGATACTTTTCTGGGTTGAGAAATTGTGTTCCTAAAAATAACGGGATCGTGAAAGTACTTTTAGCTTCATTTCCATTTCATAAGGGTTTTTAAAAACACAGTAAGTTCACCCGCGATGGCAGCATGATCGGCCAGATCGGGATGGCTGTCGCAGCCACCGTGGTATTGTTTGGAAAAGAAATAGCTGGCAATTCTTTTTTCACCCAAGGCGTGTGCTCTTTTTACGATGGCTGTCAAAGCTTGCGTCATGAAGACCCGTAAACGTTCATCGGCCATCGGACTTGTAAGGGATACCAGCATGGCTTTAGGGTAATGGCCGCGCAATTGTTTGATGAAAGCAAGATATTTATCGCAAAACGCAGTACTGTCCTGTATCCCGTCATTTTGCCCAAGGCAAATAGTAACTACATCTGGCTGGTACTTGCTAAAATCCCAGGCACCTTCATTGTTTCGCATGCTTACTTTATCGAATACAGGTGGCATTACCACGTCCATGCCGCAGCAACTATGCATCAGCCCAATGCCCGATACCGATGACAGGTGGTACTGCGCATTTAGCGATCTTGCGGTCACAGCACCATAACTTAAATAAGCATTATGCTGGTCCTGCCAAACGCCCTTTCCGCAAGGGATCTGACTCTCATCGCTACTGGCACCGCAGGTGATGGAATTTCCGATGCATTCGATTTTTCGTTTCGGTTTTGGCAAGGGTTTCAGGAGTTTTTTGCACCGTAATCCTACAAACTCCAGGTAGCCGATATTGGCTTCGGTATTTTTACAAATCAGCAAACTGTGAACGCCGCCTGCCAGCCCACTGGCCACCCTGATGGTATCCTTTTTTGATTTTGTTTGCAATCGTACAGGCCTGCCGTCTACTACCACTTCCAGGTAATTATGGTTCTTGCCCCAGAGTTCTTCGTCCCGTAAAATGATATCGCAATCAGGCCCAGTAAAATTCGTTTCGATATAAATACCGGGTTGCCAGAATTTCGGAAGTTTCGGGTTGGTGAAATCGATGCGACCGGTGTATTGGATGTTGGGATGACTGGCGGGGAAAAATGGAAGGTTTTTGGATACGCTTACTTGCCCCCCCGATTGCTGAGCAGAGATTAGTATTAATATGGCAAGGGTGATGGACTTCATTACAATGGTTGATTTTAGTTGTTGGTTTATGGTGTGTGCCTGTTATTTATGCTAGACTGCTGCCAGGATCCACCCCCGTCAGGCAAGAACTTGCCACCCCGCCTGCGGGGGACACACATTGTGCTAGCTTATCCACAGGATTTGTTATTGCTGGTAATTAAAAACTACTTTTTTAGTACCGATCATCAGGTCGAAATCACCGGGCTCGGTTACTGTTTTCAATTGTGCATTTACAAAGGCCAGGTCGTTCCTGTCGATTGAAAAATTTACTGTTTGGGTTTCACCTGGCTTCAGCGATATTTTCTTGAAAGCCCGCAGCCGTTTCATGTTCGGTGTGATGCTGGCGTAGCGGTCGTGGGTGTATAGTTCTACGGTGTGCATGCCAGTTCTGGCTCCGGTATTGGTAACGGCAATGCTTACGGTAAGCTTACCAGTTCCTTTCATCTTATTGGAACTTAGCTTAATATCTCCATATTCGAAACTGGTATAACTAAGGCCATACCCAAACGGATAGAGTGGGTTATAGCCGGTATGAATATCATCGTTAAAAACCTCGCGAATATCTTCAGAAGGCTTGCGGTCGTAGAGCACCATTTCGCCCATGCTGCGGGGATAACTAAATGGAAGTATCCCGCCCGGGTTGTAGTCGCCAAACAACACATCTGCAATAGCTTCGGCAGATTTCTTACCACTCCAATACGCCATAAGAATGCCTTTGGCAAGTGGCTCCAGGTTGGTGATGAACCTCGGCCTGCCCTCCGTAAGCACCAGTATCACCGGCTTCCCGGTTGCGGCGGCGGCTCTTAGCAATGCTTGCTGATTTTCATCAAGCGCCAGGTCAGCAGTATTGCCGGGACTTTCTGCATAAGCATTTTCGCCAATACATAATACAATAACATCAACCACGGCGGCGGCGCTTGTGATAGCTGAAGCATCCATATTCTTTGGATCATCAAAACCTTTACCTGTGGTGGTAACTACATTTGCCGAACCTACTTTATCAGTAATGGCCATTAAAATTGTTTTGCTATCCGCCGGGTACCATTGTTCTTCTTTTCCCTGCCAGGTATAACTCCAGGCACCATTTAAAGCACTGATGCTTTGCGCCGTCGGACCAGCCACCAACACACGAGTAGTTTTTGCCAACGGTAACACATGGTCATTATTTTTCAACAATGTCATGGCTTCGCGGGCAGCATCCAGTGCCAGGGTTTGGTATTCGGCTTTTCCAAAATTTACTTTCGCAGCGGGTTCAGGATAAGGGTTATCGAACAGGCCCGTTTTCATTTTCAGCAGCAGGATCCGCTTCACCGCATCGTCGATACGGTGCACTTTCACTTCGCCTTTTTTCACGGCTTCTACCAGCAGGTCGAAGAAAGAAAAATCGCCGGGCACCATACTCATATCTATGCCAGCATTGATGGCCATCGCTACTGCTTCACGGGGCGTTGCCGCTACGCTGTGCCAGGTATGCAGGCGTTTTATATCTTCCCAATCCGTAACAATCACGCCTTCAAAACCAAGCTCCTTCCGCAATACATCTGTGAGCAAATACTTATTTGCATGCACCGGCTGGCCATTGATTTCACCGGAGTTAATCATGATGGTGGAGGCACCTGATTTCACTGCTTCCCTGAACTGAGGCAGGTAATATTCCCGCAATTCAATCTCCGGCAGGTAGATAGGCGTGCGGTCTTTCCCAGTTCTCGAAGCGGAATACCCGAGAAAATGTTTCATGCAACTGGCTACCGCGGTGGGGTTGCGCAGGCCATCTTCTTCGTATCCTTTAATTGCTGCGGTGCCCATGGTTTTCCCAATATACACATCTTCGCCATAGGTTTCGGGAAAGCGGCTCCACAAAGGCTGCCGGCCGATATCCAGCACCGGGGCAAAGTTCCAGCGAACACCCGAGGCCCTTAATTCCTTAGCCGCTACTTTGGCGATGGCTTTGGCCAGTGACGGGTTGCGGGAGGCGGCCATGGCCAGGTTATGTGGAAACAAAGTTGCATCAAGGGTATAGGTCTGTCCGTGTATGCCATCCAGTCCGTAGATGATGGGGATCTTCAACCGTGTTTTCTTTGTTTCATCCTGCATCTGGGTGATCATCCCGGTCCAGGTATCAACGGATAAGGCATGTGCCGTGGTGTTAAGGAGGGAGCCTACTTTATAATCGACGATGGCCTTTTTAAGTGAGTCGGGATCCAATGCTCCATCCTGGTTGGCCCAGCCACCTTTGGCCACTACCGCAAGTGTTACCTGTGTCATCTGGCCTACTTTCTCTTCCAGGGTCATTTGCCTGATCAATGCTTCCACTTTCATAAGATCGGCTTTGCTTTGCTGCGCCATAGCGGCAATTGACACAGAGACACCGATGCACCCGGTTAGGATTTTCTTCATTACTATTAATTGCTTTTTAATTTGAATGTCAGTCTTTTTTTCATGGTCAGCCGTAACGCAACGACATCATGTGCAACAACGATGCCGGTCCATGGTTGCCGGATGATGTATGTTAGATTGTTGCCAGGATCCACCCCCGCCGGCGGGGGACATTGTGCGTGAGCCCAGAACTATATGGCGCTGTCATCTTTATCACTACTAATTTTTTTTTATTCTGATCAATGATTTTTCCGGGGTCAGCCTCAGCACCACCACATCATGCGCACCTACGATGCCGGTCCATGGCTGCCAGGTATTACCTGTTGATTTTCTCTTCCAGACATCACGCGCAAGATAATTCGATACATTAAAATCGATGTTCATTTTAGCAATAGTATCCGAAATGGGGTGACGCTGCCAATCATAAGTCACAGTAACCGGCTTCCGGCTGCGGTTTAGAAAACACACAGCCACTTCGTTGTTGGCAAGTGGCTTGATCCAGGTATCAACGCTATCTTTTTGTTGGTAGAGGTATGCCTGTATACCTAAAGGGTCCTGGTCGATTGCAATCACTTCTTTGTCGGTTAGTGTGGCAATGGTTTCTTTGCTCATATTGCGAAGGTCGTTACCGGCAATAAGTGGCGATGCTAACATGCACCACATAGTGAAATGGGCACGGTCTTCATTTGCGCTCATACCATGACCTACTTCCATCATATCCAAATCGTTCCAATGTTCGGGGCCGGCATATTGACGTATGTTTTTTCGCATATCCAGTATGTAGGTTACGCCCCAGCTTTTCCAGGTGCCATGATCGGATATGCAGTCGAAACAATTGTAGATGTCCCCGCTGATACGCCAGAGCTGTCCTATATCTTTTGCCCATTCCCAGGGCTTGTTATCACCCCATTCACAAAGACTGAATACAATCGGCCTGCCGGCTGTTTTAATTGCCTTGCTCATGGTGGCATAGGCTTCCTTCGCTGTTATACCTTCCGTGTTGCACCAATCATATTTTAAAAAATCAATTCCCAAAGCTGCATAAAAACGTGCGTCCTGGTATTCATAACCGCGGGTGCCGGGATAGCCGCCGCAGGTTTGGGTACCAGCACAATTGTACAGCCCAAATTTCATGCCTTTCGCATGGACCCTATCAATCAGCACCTTCATCCCGTTTGGAAATTTGATGGGATCCGGAACGAGGTTACCATTGCTATCCCGTTCTTTCGCCATCCAACCATCATCCAGGACGATATAATTATAGCCGGCATCTTTCATCCCGCTTTTCACCATATCATCAGTAATCTCCATCACCAATTTTTCATTGATGTTGGCAGCAAAAGTGTTCCAGCTATTCCAACCCATCGGTGGGGTTTTGGCAAGGCCTTCGAATTTTTGAGCCTGTAGCTGCGAACAGAAAAGTAGCCCGACGGCGAATTGTTGCAATTTCATTTGTGTCAATCTTTTTTACAAATATTTTAAATGATTACCAGACGTTTTTGGTTGCCATATCCTTTTTATCGTCTGCTGTCAATCCTTTGCCATTTTGTGCATAAATTCTGTGGGCTCTTGTATTAATGGGCGATGGGCCACCGTTGTACCGGGTTACCGATACTTCGCTGAAATGATCCAGCTCAATACCGTGTGTAAAATACGGCATCCGGGTATTGGTCCAGGTAAAGTCTACATCGCTGAAACGAACGTTACTTACATATTGCAATAAAAACCCGGGGATATCCCTCGCAAAAAGCTGGATACTATCACCCATGCAGCCACGGAGGTCAATGTTACCACCAGCTACATCATTCAGTTTACTATCGGTCAGGTTAAAAGACACATGATCAAAAGACAGGTTTTCTATAATGCTTTCGGGTGTGCCGTAGATAAGCATGCCATTTTCGCCCTTACAAATTATGTGGCTGAACGCAATATTTTTTATGCTTCCCAGCTTTAAATTTTCCTTACCGCGAACAGCGGAAATATGTATCGGTTCGCCGTTGCCCCACCAATCGCCGGTTCTTAGCTTGGTTTCAATATAGATGCTTGAGAAGCTGATGTTTTGCAAAGAGCCTTCGTCTCTTAAAAAAATACCAATCCCCCTGGTGGAGTTGGTAATATTACAGTTGCTCACCTGGATATTGCTAACCGAATTCTGGTCTAAAAAACCAATCCGGATCCCACTGGAATATGACTGAAGATTGCAGTTGGAAACGATAATATTTTCCGAAACACGCCGGAGCCGCCGATAGCCCGGAATTTCGAAATGATGATCGTAACCCACAATGGCTATCGCGTCATCGCCGCTACGGATATCGCAGTTCGTGATGGCTACATTAGAACAACTGGTCACGTCGATTCCATCGGAATTGGGCGCCAGTAAATTGTTCCAAAGCCTGATGCCTGTTACGTTGACGGCATCACAATCGGCAAAGTGCATACACCAGAAAGGTGCATTGGTAATAAAAACATCTTTGACCGTAACACGCTTGCAATTACTAAAAACAAACATTTGGTAGGGGCGGTCTTTGGGTACAATTGGCCCATCACCGATGCCCGTTGTTACGTGGCGATAATTATCTTTTTGCCTCGTGAACCGGGTGGTTCTGGCATCCATTGTTTTTGCCTGATCAAAGTTAAAAAAAACATCTCCGTAACCGTCTATTTGTCCTTCGCCCGAGATGGTTACCTGCTCCGCATCTTCGGTAAAAAACATGCCTTTGTGAATGGGGTTAAAAGGCTTTGCAGGAACAAATATTTCATAGTCATCGAGGTGAGCGCTGCCGCGCAATATGGCTCCCATATTTAGTACCAGTTGTACATGGCTTTTGAGATGTACAGTACCCATAATAAAAATGCCGGCTGGTATTTCTACAACGCCACCGCCCTCCCCATTACATGCATCAATGGCAGTTTGCAAGGCCTTTGTACAAAGGGTTTTACCATTCCCCACTGCGCCATATGCTTCAATGTTATAAGTCCGGCTTTGGGCATCCAGGTTTAATGCAGCCAGCGCAAACAATAACACCATTAGCGATTTTTTTATATAAAGCATAGGCACTCCAGTCATTTTATCGAAATGGTAAATTTTCAACTCCAGTCAAAGGTTTTACATTCTTTAATAAACTTTACTTTGTTCCGTGTCCACTACGGCGGATTAGGCGGAAATAAATAAGGGCGAATTGCTTCCGGCCAGCAGTTGCATTCATTGCCTGTTCTTCCTTTGCCTGCAATTGTACCGATACGTTTACAGATCTCTGGCCAAAATCCCAATCGCTTTTAAGCAAGCCTCCTGAAGATGCTCGGGCGGGTTGGATAAAATTTGTCTCTTCATGGTCAGTTTTGATTTTCAAACCCTATTTCACTAAAGCTTTAGCTTCCAGTATTTTACCATTGCCATCTTTAATACTCATGTAGTAGATACCTCTTTGCAAGCCCGCAACATCAAGCTGTGTTTGCTGCTGTGTCGCCAATATGGTAACCTGCCGCTGCAGTACGCTTCTGCCAAGGGCATCCACCATGCTTACCGCATACTTTCCTTCGCTGAGATAAAGTGTCAATTTATCAGTA
This sequence comes from Chitinophagaceae bacterium, assembly GCA_039925965.1. GTDB lineage: Bacteria > Bacteroidota > Bacteroidia > Chitinophagales > Chitinophagaceae > JAZKFT01. The sequence continues at coordinate 18,997 of JBDSXW010000013.1, read as the reverse complement.
AAAGGGTTAGGGTAAACACTAAAAACAAACGTTCCGTTTACCAACCTCACAATAGGCGAATACGTAATGCTACCGTCTTTATCAACAATTTTTAACCTGTAAAAATTAGCGCCTTTCAGCGGACGCACATCAGCATACTGGTGCTTACCTGCGATAGATGCCCAACCAGCACCAAGCTCTGCTAATGCCTGAAATTGCTGATCAGTTGCGGCCCTTTCGATCCAAACATATTTTACATTTTCGGCGTGCGCAATATCTACATTCAGCAAATTTTTAGTCCCGGCCTGAAGGCCTGTAAATGATGTAAGCCTAATAGGTAACGCACTTTGTTCAACGGCGGTAAAGGCCACATCCCAGGTAACTGACGGAAGCGCAAAAGATAAACTACCATTGATTACAGGCACACTTGCAGTACCCGAGGCCAAGCCAGTGGAGCAGTTGTAAAAAGTAATGGTATAAGTGCCATTTTGTAAATTGGGTATCGTAATAAAGCCATCATTTATAGTGGCCGGTGTACCTGTATTTTTAAGGTGTTGCCAGTTATAATTTTTATTGTGAATCCAACCTGAAGCCCTGTAACTATCGGCCGATTTTAAAATGTAGGTATTAAACGGCGAACCGATATTGGTAAATGTATAAGCTGAAATAGTAATCCAATCTGTACCCAGATTATCAACTTTGATAGTATGGCTGCCTGCAGCAATATTTACAGTATAGCTACTGTTTATTGCTGCAGGTTGATTAGAGACCTGCATGCCATCAACATAGATAGCAATAGTGGGCGCAGTACCTGAGGCACCACCTGTATTTACTCTAAACTGCCCGGCCACCGGGTAATTTACGGTAAAGGTTGGCGGATTTCGGTTTTGTGTATTGTAAACACTGCCAAATAAATACTGGCCTAACTGGCTGGCAGCAGGTGTACTGGTACCGTCAGCATTAATGGTAATGTTAGCTGCGGTAGTACCACCATAACCAACACCAGGCGTAAGCGACACATCGGCAACAACAGATGAAGTGATAGTGGCAGATGAACGTTTAAAATTGGCGTCTTTAAACGGTATCAGGGCCGCCACATCGCTAACGGGTTTAAAATGATAGTATAAATTTTGAGGGTCTATATAATCGTTCCAATACCATGGCGAAGCCGGACCCATTGCGCCGGTAAACATGGTTGCCCAAAAACTGTTGTGCAGGTTAGTGCCAGTAGGGTCATTGGCTATTAATGTGCCCGAGCCGGATGCACTTAAACCAAACTCGCCATTAACGGTGGGCTTGTTGAAACTGGTTACATAATTATTACAGCCTCCTGCAAGTATGGTTTCTATATTGGCGGCACCAGAATAGTAGTGTGTTTGGGTAAAATCTATATCGGGCAAGTTCCAGGTGGCAGGGTCGTTGACATCGTTAGCATAGCTGGTGGTTACAAGATGTTTAGCTACATCTTTGCTTTTTAGGTAACCAGCCATCTCGTTGTGCCAGTCCTTAATTTGGGTTTTGTAAGTGCTAAAACTGTTGGTCCATTCTACCTCGTTAAAAAGTTCCCATGATTCGATATTGGGCGAATAGCCCCATCTTGCTACTATGTACCGGAGCCGGTTTTTATGTGCGGCCTTAGCTGTAGTGTTGGTAAAAAAATCCCATGTGTTAGTGCATGGCCCACCGTTGGCTGCATTGTATGGGTTATCGCTCCAGTTGGCGTCGGTTGTGGTGGAAACCTGGCCATGGTGATTAATGCAAAGCATCATGTACAAGCCTTTGGCCTTACATTCATCGAGCAGCCAATCGAGGTAATAAGCGTTTGATTGTTTGTATTTTTTTAAACCCGTAAAATTATCATAGCCATTCTTCCATTCTATGCCGTAGCCCCAATGGCAAAGCCAAAGGCGGAGAAAGTTTGCTTTATTATCTGCCAGTTTAGTAGTCCAGCTTTTATAGTCTGTATAGCGGTTGCCTTGTTGCCAGGACAGATTTTCACCGACGGGGATGTATTGTTCGCCGTTATCAAAACCAAGGTAGTTGGTATTATTTTTTCTGATAAAGCCTTTACCATCGGCAGCTACGCACACAAAGAATGCAAGCGGCTGTATAGTGGTGCTTATCGTGTTGGTACAAGATAATTCGTACTGCCAGTTACCCGCTTCGGTGGGAGTGTATCGAACTTTAAAAACTCCTCCACCATTAGCTGTAAGATTACCGTTGCTGGTGTTTAATGTATAGTCTTGCATATAGAAACCCTCTACCGTGTCCTTTCTACCGCCGGGTGCTGTAAACACACATTTTAAAACAATATCATCGTAATCATAAGCATTCGTATAGGCAGCCGTAAGCGACACAGTCAATTCAAATTTTTCCAGCCGGGCTGGTGTTGGGGTATTAGCCACCACCGATACGAAAGCCGGAGGCTGTGCATTTGCGGCCAATGAAAAGCAAATGAAGCAGATCAAAATGTAAAATTGTCTTTTCATAGTTTAAAATTTTTGAAGTTTGCCAATACGCTTAATAATTTCCATACAGGCTCTGGTAGTATGGTAGGGACATTTCCAGAAACCAGCTTTGTCTTTCTGCATCAGGCTGCCGTCTTTATAAATACCCCAGTACCACTCCCCCGCCGGATCTTTTAAATATTGTTTCGCAAAATGCCATGAGTCAACAGAATGTCTGAGCCATTTCTCATCACCTGTCAATTGCCAGGCATTAAAAAAACCGACCATGGCTTCCGCTTGTGGCCAGCTATGTTTTTCCAGTACCCAATGGGAACCGTCTCCCGATGATTCGTACCAAAGTCCCCCATCGTCATCGAGGCCTTTAACAGCGGCAGTGGCTATTGTAACAGCCGTTTGCTTTGTGCGTTCAATGATGGATTCATCACCCAATACTTCCGCTGCTTCCAGCAATAGCCAGGCCGCTTCTATATCGTGGCCAAAGGATATGGTATCGCCTTTTACCGTCCAGTCCATTTCAAAAAACAAGTGGAGCGTGTGGGTTTGCTGGTTGATAATATGATTTTCAAAATCATCCATCAGTTCTTCAATATGCCAGCCGAGGTTCTCGTTGGGCCAGATGCGATAGAGATTGGTAAAAGCTTCGAGCACATGCAGGTGCGTGTTCATACTCTTGGGTGTGTTATCGTCTTTTTCACTCAACCGCTGTTCGGCAATAGGTTGCCAGTCCTGCGTGAAAGCTTCCTTGAAGCCACCGTGCTCCTTATCGTATGTACGCCGTACCAGGACATTGTACATTTCAATGGCTTTTTCTTTGATGCTATCATTTTGATAACACCTGTAATATTCCGACAATGCATAGATGGCAAAAGCAATCGCGTAGACCTGCTTCTTGGAATCCAGTATTTGACCTTTGTAGTCCAGGCTCCAATACACACCACCATGTTGCATATCTATAAAATGAGTCAGCAAGTAGTCCAATGCTCTGTCAGCAGTGTTGAGATATGACTCTTCCTTTGTAAGCCGGTAAGCTGCCGCAAAACTCCATAGTATCCTGGCATTTAAGACGGCTCCTTTGGGCGCAAACGGGTGTATGATATTGTTCGCATCTACTTGTCCCGCAAAGCCTCCATGCACTTCATCGATCGTATAATGTTGCCAATATGCCAGTAGCTGTTTAAGTTCTTCCTGCATTTCCTGGCGGTACTGTTGCAACTGGTCGGGTATCGTCATTCGTTTTTCTAACTGCAATTATTGAATTACTCAGATTTCTAAGAGGTTTTTTGAATAGTTCCTTTTTACGACCAGCGATCATTTTTTATGCTTCGGCGTTGGCGTTAAGTTAACTTATATGGCTGAATGCCGAAATCCAAAACCATAGGGTTCTCATATATTTTGAAGCATATTTACTAACCCAATGCTTCAGCCTTGGGAAGCGGGGTGCACATTTTTTAACCCGCTCTCAATTATCACCGTCGTAGTCCCAGGCCTGAAGGCCTGTGTTAGTATCGAGACCCTTTTGAAAAAACCAACCCCTCATTTAAAACTGTATGACCTCACTATATCTTACACCGTTGACATTAAAGCGATTATTTCTGGACTCCGTTCAATAGTAGTAAATAGATGATCCTTATACACCTAAATAAGACCTCGAAAAATACATGTCGCCAGTCGCCAGGCAGTATAGGCAGACAGCCAACTAATTCATTATGATTGCTCTACTTTTTTTCAATCGCCACAACCACCGCTCCTCTTGCCGGCACTGTAATTTTCACCCCACTTGCAGTTGATGCCGAATTGGCTTTCACACTCACATAATCCGTTGGGCCACCTGCATCTGCCGTAGTGCTATTTCCATTAATACTTACTTTTCTTGAGAACTCACCATTGTCGCTGGCGCCCTCCAATGAATACCAGTAGTAACGATTACCCGCCTTGAAATTTTTAAACTTCACCTCTACAGATTGTGCGGCCGTCGATGTGTTGATAATGGTAACATTGGCGTCGCCAGAGGAGAAAGTGGATGCATAGGTTGTGATTGCATTGGCATTCTGAACAGTGGACGGCACCAGGCGGTCTCCCAGCAATTTCTGAAAAAAGTAGAGGTAATAAAAGGAGGGGCGCGGACTCCATTTGTTCACCCCCGGTTCGTCGCCAGAGCTGAAGAGTCCATGGTCATTGCCGCCATCCCAGCCGTTGAGCATGTCCCAACGGGCGGCCATTCCATATTTATTTTTCAACGCTTCCCCCATTACCAGCAGCGAAAAAATCCCGCTGATATTCGAAACCTGCTGTTTGGAGCCGGTGGCAAACATATTCCATTCGTCTAATGCAATAGGTTTTACAGCCGCGCCATTGTTCTGTAGCGTCTGGGTTACATAGTTGATCATGTCTGAAGGAACGGATGCCGCAGCTGTCATAATATCACTGGCATTGGAGTTGGTATTGTAAGCGGTAAAATAATTGTGCACTACGTAAAAGTCAGCCTTTCCTGCAATATTCGCCATCATGCCGGAATTCCAGGTTTTCAGAGTATTGGTTTGCCAGGATTGATTGGCCAATGCCTCAGCTGTAACCGCACCGATATAAATCGTCTTGCCTTTTTCAGCAGCGGCGGCCTTCATGGAATCCGCAAAAACTTTAAAGTGCTGTGCATACAACTGGCCGGTAAGGTATTGCGGCTGGCCATCCATATTCAGTAATTGATCAATACGATAGCCCCATTCCCAATCACCGAAATTCTCGTTGCCGACTTCCCAATATTGGGTTCGGCCATTATCGTAGCGAACCCAGTCGGCAGCATAATGCGCAGCGATCGCCACTGGGTTGAGGCCAGTTCCGTACCGGGCATAACCATAGTTAACTGTCAATATACCCTGGTTGCCGGTTTGCAGCAGCATGGAATAATATTGATCCAGCGATGAACGCCAGGTCTCTGTGGTTTTACCGTACATAAAACCTGGGTCCCTTTTCAGGCCGTCCTTGTCGGTGAGCATAGTGGGCACATCGTTGGGCAAACTACCGGGTGCACGATTCCAGAAATAGCAATCACTCCCGCTACCCGCCGGAAAACGTATGATATGCGGATGCAGGTTGGTGACATGGGTTACCAAAGCAGTTTCTGTATTCATCGAGGGCATCCAGGTGACCGCGTTGTGGCCAAATTCTGAACGCGGAATTTTGGTGATAATGGAAGAGGCATCGATGGTAACTGTGCCGGTAGTACTTGCAGGCACCCCCGCCTCATTATAGGCCGGTGGGGTAAAAGACTTCGACTGCCAGTCGTTCAAAAAAAAGCCAATAGTTGCCGCAGTGGTGGGGTCTGCTACCGGCACAACTTTGTTTGTATCGGTTGTAACAGGAATAATCACAGGATCGATATCGGTTTTCTTTTTACTACAGGCAGCCAAACCAAGTATAGATGCTGCAGATAGGTAGAGCCATGAAGCGGTCTTTCGTGTCATATAATTCGTTTTATCCTGGCATGAACGCCATTGCTAATATGCGCAGGCTGTAAATCTGTTTCCTGTTCTTCGAGCAATTTGTTTTTGTGAATGAGTTCGTTGAGTGCAGCCACCGATGCAGCACTGCTAAGTCCGTCGGCTGGTGAATTCATCACATAGTCGAGTAGCTGGGCGATCGTTGTGGTAGCGACATGCATGCGGGTGTCTGAGGAAGCATAGTAAATAAATACTACACCATCGTCCTCAGCGATCCAACCATTGCTGAATAACACGTTAGAAACATCGCCAATTCTTTCGTCAGCTTCCGGCGCCATGAAATAGCCGCCTGGCTTGTAGATCACAGTGGTGATATCCTGCAGGTCTGTCATAAACAGGTAGAGTACATAACGCAAACCAGCGGCAGTGTTACGCACACCATGCGCCAGGTGCAGCCAGCCGAATTCTGTTTTAATAGGTGCCGGCCCAAGACCGTTCTTCATTTCATATACTGTATGGTACACCCGTGGATCGATCACCGTTTCCTTTTCCACCACCGCATGGGTAATATCTTTTGTTAATGCAAAACCGATGCCGCCGCCTTTGCCTGCTTCGATAAAGGTATCCTGCGGCCGGGTATAAAAAGCATAGTGTCCGTTCACAAATTCCGGGTGCAATACCACATTGCGTTGTTGTGCCGACGGCGTTTTGAGGTCGGATAACCGCTCCCAATTCACCAGGTCTTTGGTACGCGCAATGCCGCATTGCGCTATTGCCGATGACTGGTCGGCTGGCGGTGCAGCAGGATCTTTCCTCTCTGTGCAAAACAGTCCATAAATCCAACCATCTTCATGTGCCACCAAACGCATGTCGTAGATATTTGTATCCGGAACATCTGTTGCGGGCATATTTACAGGAAAATCCCAAAATCTGAACTGGTCAATGCCGCTGTCACTTTCAGCAATAGCAAAAAACGATTTACGGTCGGCCCCCTCCACCCGCGCTATCAGGCAATATTTACCCTTCCATTTAATAGCGCCGGCATTTAACACCGCATTGATACCAAACCGCTCCATTAGGTACGGGTTGGTGGCAGGATCCAGGTCGTAGCGCCAGAATAAAGGTGTGTGCCCGGCAGTAAGTATCGGGCTTTCATACCGGTCAAATACACCGTTGCCCCCTTCTATCTTTGCATTCTTTGTTGATAGTAATGCATGGTACCGTTTTTCCAGTACCTGCATTCGTTTTCCAAACACTTTAGTCATAAAATATGATTTTACAATATCTAATCTTCCAGTTTATTCCACCAGGTTCGTTTTAAAATAAAAATGATGACCCCCAGAATGCCAATAGTGATCCATAACGGTGCCTGCATTTTGAGAATCAGGTACATCGGCAGGATGGTGAGGCATAGCTGTGCGATAATACCAAGGGCCACATTGCACATGTCCAGCTTAAACCCCTTGTTGCCCACAAATAATGCGTCATCTGCTACCACCAGTGCATGCACAGGTTTCCAGAAACCCCATGGCCGCACGGTTTTATAAAATGACTTCAACACAGCCATATCGGTCGGTGGTGCCGCATAGGTGCCGATAATGCAACCCGCGAGAGACAAGACGAACAGCAGTGGCCACCAATACAAGGGAAGACCTGTTGTGATATATGGCATCGCCAAAGCCGCTCCAACCCCCACGGCCATTCCCCAGAAAAATCCATTTGCATTGAACCGCCACCAGTACCATTTTAAACAGTTAGCAGCCACGTACCCACCGTATAATCCACCCACAATCCATTGAAGGATATCATTGACATTATTGGCCAAAAAACCAAAGAATACGCCCACCACCACTACCAGTACCCCCACCAGGTAATTCATCGAAATGATCTTTTTATTTGTGGCGCCAGGGTTAATATATCTCAGGTAGATGTCATTTACGATATAGGCCTGGGCAGCATTAAGGGTACCGCTGAAAGTTCCCATAAAGGCACCGAGCAAACCTGTGAGCACGAGGCCCAGCACACCTACCGGTAAAAAATTATTGATCGTTGCCGGCAGTATCCTTTCAAAATCGGTCACCCCATCCGGGCCTTTCAGGTAAAGTTGGTTGTAGTACAATAAGGCCAATACCGTGAGGCCCGTGATCATTGAATACCGTATGGGTAACAGGATGATGCTGACGAAGCCGGTCATCTTGCTAGCTTCTTTGGGGCTACGGGTGCTCAATACTTTTTGCATGTCGTAATTGGGCGCTGGGCCCGCCAACGAAGCAAACACGCCCTTGAGCAACATCATCATAAAGAACAGTCCGAAAAGGCTAAAGCCATCATCAGCGATTTTCTTATTAGCTTCTGCTGCAATCCTGCTCCAGTCGAGGTTTAGGTGCCAGCTAAAAAATGGGTTGCTCCAGCCTTCGGGTACATTCAGGGTATGACCGTTCAAATGCCGCATTGCGATAACAGCTATACACAGGCAGGCCGCCGTCATTACAATATACTTGATCACATCACCCAGCACAATACTATGCATACCGCCCAGAATGGCGTAAAACATGGCAAAAAGGGTAAATACGATGCCGTAAAAATGCGGTACATATTTCGCTGAGATATCAAACGGTACATATCCTTTTATAGCATCCCAGGGTATAAACACCTGCATAAATTTTCCCAGGCCCACGAAACCATAGGCTAGAAAGCCCAAGCAACTAATCAGTGCAAACGCGATCACGATAATATGTGATCCCTTAACGCCACGGCCGGTATTTCCAAACCTTGTTTGCAGCCATTCAGCGCCTGTGTTTGCATTGCTTCGGCGCAGCCATTTACTTAAAAACATCATCATAAATACCTGGTTAAACACAGGCCATAGCCAGGGTATCCAAATACTCTTTAATCCATATACGAAACAGAGCGCCACCATCCACATCGTGCCACTGATATCAAACATATCCGAAGCGTCGCTGAGGCCCAGCAGATACCAGGGCAGGCTCTTTCCGCCCATCAGGTAGCTCTCTTTGTTTTGCTTTGCTTTTTTGCGGAAATAAAGACCCAGGCATACCATCGTAGCCAGGTACAGAACCACGATACCAATATCAATCCAGGTCAATTTCATGCTGTTGTTTTAATGCCGGCTACCCGTCCTGACTACTTATCAGGGCTGTATTAAAAACGCCGTTCCTATAGCAATTGACTTGCTACAATCCGGAACGACGTTATTTGTTAACCAAAACTAACTGCCAAGTTCTTATAAAAATTTATACCCTGCCTTCAACCGCAAATTCTCTTGCTGGCTTCAATGAAGGAAAATAAACAGCCGTTAAGCCATCTACCTGAAACCCACGTGATCTACATAAATAAGGCCTGTCCAATCCTGGTTCTGGAAGGTGATATCGGTAATGGTAGTTGGGTTTCCCAGCTGTGCTTTTGTGAGCTTGAAATCCACCCAGGCGCCCGCGGTAACAGTGATGGTATATGTGCTTCCGCCGCTTGGGGTGATATTTATCAGCTTTCCGCCAGTTCCGGGTGCACCGAAAACAGAAAAAGCAAACTCCGTATAAGGAGCGGTAGACATACTGCCATTCGCAAATTTCAAGGCACTCCATTGACCTGTGTACGTCTGTTTTATGGAGGCATTACCGTCACGTACGTTTTCTGTATTTCCGAAATCTGTGGTGCTGCCCCAGCCCCAATTTTGCCAGCTGCCTTGTAAAGCGTCGATATAAAACGCGTATCCCAACGGCGCCAGGTCGGGCAGATCGCCCACAAAGAGTAAAGAAGTGGCAGATTCGGTGGTAACGCCGGACCAGGCCACCAGGGTTATTTTTCCTTTAGCAGCAGTAGCAGGAGCTTTCAAAACCAGCTGTGTAGAAGTCTGGCTGACAAAGGTTGTGACCAGTGGTGAGAGGCCTTTGAATTGCACACCCTTCACAAGATCAAGATTGGTGCCGGTAAGGGTCAGGTTATCGCCGCGAACCAATGGCGTCGGGGCAAAGGAAGTAATCATCGGCAGGGTCACTTTGAGCAGGCTATCAGTTTCAATTACCAATGGCTTGACGCCGCCGGTGGAAACGATCAGTTTGCCGGTTTGGGCACTCTGTGGCACTTTTACTATTAATTCCGTAAGCGACTTACTTACAAAAACTGTTTCTACCACGTCTTTGGCAAACCTCACTTCCTTAATCCAGTTCATGTATTGCCCTTTGATAGAAATGTTATCACCGGGACGGGCAGATGCCGTAATAGATGTAACGACCACCGGTACCAAAAAATTGACTTTAGTTTTGGAAATCACATCACCGTCCGGCGTTTTAAGAGTGGCGAATCCTTCCTGCGTAGACTGTGGTACAACAAAAATGATCTGTTCCGTTGTATGCGTTGTGAATGCAGAAGCAGGTATGCTTGCTCCAACGAGTTCGATACCGGTTACTTTATCCAAATTATTTCCAATAAAGATGATCGGGTCGCCGAGTTTAATGCCGGTAGCTCCAAAACTTAACAGCACTACTTTGCCATCGTTGGTCACCTTATCTTTTTTGCATGCGGAGATGCCTATAGTCACCACCATGGCGAGGCATATCAGCTGCAACAACTGCCTGGTAATTATTTTTTTTGTCATGATAATATATACTTTTAAAAATACCTGTTATTAATGTGGCGGTTTATTTGAGCAGCTTGGGCACCAACCGGAAATTATCGAAAGACATATCACAGTCCAGGTCACCGGGGCCATGGAATAATAGCCGGGTCCAATAACCGCCGGGGCTTACTACCAACGGCGCGCCATAACTACTGGCTACTTCTTCGAAGGGAATAATAACCGTTTGCCACTTGCCTTTGGTATCATACGGTGGCTTCCATTGATAAGCATCATTATTTTCGGCCAGTAAGCCTACATTGATTTTGAGCACATTATTGTTATACGGCTTCTTGGTATTTAATTCAAATTTCAGGTTGTAGTCAGAAGGCTTCAGAATGGCTTCGTTTGGTATATTCTGGCTGATGCTTCCCATGGCAGATGCAGGACCGCCGGCTACTTCTGTCCAGGCCCAGGCGCCGATCGACTTTTTAACCCTGATATAGTTTCCGTTGATAGCTTCCGGATCGCCTGCTACAGGTGCGGTTACTACATAAGCCGCATTCCACCAGCCAGTGAAAGGATCACTACTCAGGAAAATATTGCGGTTGTCGCGGAACCAGAAATTAGATTTCGTTTCACCAAAATTTGTTTTAACAATTATTCGACCCGGCAGGGCACCTGCAGGAACTTTCAACTTTATATTTTTGTCATCTACCGACAAAATCTCGCCTTTTACCCCACCTTCAAAAGTTACAGTTAATGGCTCGTAGAAATAATTACCCCGTATGGTCGCTTCTCCGCCAGTGTTTACATATTCAGAAAACATGCTCTCAACTAACGGTTCACTTATTATCACTTTAAAATCGTATTCCAACACTTTTCCATTTCCAAAAACAATCTTCAACTTATTCGTGATCGTTTTGGGAATGACTGACGGAATGCTTACCAGGATGGTGGTGCTGGTAATATAGGTCGACGTCAGAACGGCTTTCTGATCGTTAAACCAAACCTCTACGGCATCCTCCAGGTTTTCTCCAATAATGGCGATCAGGTTACCCTGGTAGGCACCAATCAATAAGGAATCCGCTGAACTGGGGCTGGTAACGCGCACATACCTGATGCGGGGTTCGCCATTGTTAGCCACAGCTTCCTTTTTACAAGAGGTGTAGGCACCGATCATCACAATCGCGATCATCAGCAAAGACAACAGTCTATAATTATTTTTCATGTGTTCTTATTTTATTTTTGTTAGGTCACTTGTTATAATCTACAGCAGGCTTCAGCAGGTTCGGCGCCTGGGCGAGCTCGGCTGCTGGGATCGGCAACAGGAAATTACCATCGTTAGCATTTATTTTCCGATCAGTGGTAGCCCATGAGGTTTTAATCATGGTCCAGTTGGTAGGATCCGGGAATATATCAGGCTTGGTGTAGAACAGGCCCCTGTCTTGTGAGTTAAGGATGGAATAGGCCTTTGCTTTATTATAGTAGTGCAGGCTCACCAAATCGTACCAACCCATGCCTTCCATGGCAAATTCAACAAAACGTTCCTGCAAAATAGCATCTATCGTTAGCGGCAGCACGCGAACGGGTAGTCCGGAACGCATGTGCACAGCGTTAAAATATTCAAGGGCTTTTGCATCCAATGTTGAGGCGCTGTTTCCCAATGTCGCTTCCGCATACACCAGGTACATTTCTGCCATCCGCATCATGTAGGTATCATTGCTGTAATACTGTGATGCCGACAGTCCGCCCACATCTTCCGCTTTTCCCGTTACGTATTTTTTAATACTCAGGAAGTTAACATCATTACCGGTGAATGGGAAAATGAGCTTTTGTTTGCCGCCCGGAATCGTTTGGGTTATTTCATTGTACCGGGTACCTGGCAACATATAAGTGGCTTTCAACCGTTGGTCCAGCGTTCTACCTTTTAGGGTATCATCGGTGGCATTGGCAACAAAACCCTCGTATTGTTTCATCATCCACCAGGTAGCACCCTTATCTCCTCCCCAGCCATCACCATTTGCGATATCCGGACTATAGGCAAGATAGGCTGGTGTGCTGTTTTGGGTTCCCCAGGCACCGGGCGTATACACCCATTGCAATGAAAATAATGACTCTTTGTTATTATCATATGGGTACAAAAACAGGTCTTCATATTTCGTCATCAATCCATAGCCACTTGTTTTAATCACCCGCTCAGCATAATATTTGGCGCTATCTAAAAAAACCTGATTGCGGGGCCCGGCACCATTGGCTTCAACACCTGCCCGGGTAAGGTAAAAACGTGCCAGCATGCCTTCTGCGGATGCCCGGGTAAGCCTGCCTGTGCGCAGTGGTGTTTCAGGCAAATCGACAGATAATTCACGCATTTCTTTGGTGATAAAACGCCAAACACTTTTCTCGGTATTACGGCTCAGGCTGGTATCGGTCAATAACTCAAGGTTATTTTCGATAATAGGTACTGCACCCCAGTTCATTACCAGGAACCGGTAGGCCAGTGCCCGCATAAACCTGGCTTCTGCGATGGCCATTTTTTTAATGTTTGGCGATACCGCATCTCCCGCATATTTATTGATATTGAATATAGCCAGGTTAGACTGCGCTACTACTATAAAAAACGACCGCCAGGATGATCCATTCTCCGGCGTATTTCCGGTAGTATTAAACAGTACATTACCCCTGTCGTTATAGGCTGAGAATGCAGTTCCGCTTCTAAAGTCTCCCAAATTATAGGATGCTTTATCATTGTAATCGAACCACACTTTGCTGTATAATAATGCAGTACTGGCCAGCACCTGATCGTTGGTACGGTAAAAGCTGGCATCGGTAATGGCATCTAGTGGTGGCCTGTCCAAAAATTCCTTTTTACAGCCTGCAAGCATTAGTAGCACCAGCGCCAGTGCGCTCCAGGTATATTTATTTTTTATCATTTTCATGGCTCGTTAGTTTAAAAGTTAACACCTACGTTAAAGGTATAAATCGGCGTAAGTGGGTAGCGTCCGAAATCCAAACCGATTGCCTGGTTGCTGGCGCTTGCATCACGACCGGTATAGGATCCAACTTCCGGATCGAAACCGGTGTATTTTGTGAAAGTTGCAATATTCTGTGCTCCCACAGTAAAGCGGATCCCTTTGATCGCCTTTTGTTTTGCCACCAGTTTTTCAGGCAGATTATAGGATAATGAGATATTCTTGATCCTGACATAAGAGCCATCTTCGACCCATTTATTGGTGGGCCGGGTATAATTACCGTTGGGGCCATATGAAATTCTCGCTACATCTGTACCCGGGTTCGACAAAGTCGTTTCTCCCTGCGCATTGGTAATTGGCCTGGCATATTCCATGGTATGCACCAGCAGGTTCCTGCTCAGGTTAATATTATTCGGATTGGTATTTCTCTTAGCGAGGTAATTATAAATATCGTTACCAAAAGTTCCTGTTACCAAAATGCTCAGGCTAAAGTCTTTATAAGAAAAGCTATTGGTAAGGCCTGCAAACATTTTTGGCCATGGGTTACCAATATAGGTTTCATCGTAGGTATCTATTTTTCCATCTGGTACTCCATTGGGCCCGCTGAGGTCTTTAAATTTCACATCCCCAACCCACACACCATTTGCCTGCTCTGTTGGCAGCCTGTTTCCCTGATTGTTAACCGGTACTGCACTTTCATTTATTTCTTTGATGGATTTAAACAACCCTTCTTCAATATATCCCCTGAACATCCAGGGCGCATATCCAACGGCTGAGCGCTGGGTCCAGTCATCCAACCACCAGGAAGTGCGGCTTACGAATCTTGAATCGGAATTAAATCGGGTAACTTCTGTTTTGAAAGCCGATATATTAAAATTAGATTCCCACTTGAAGTTCTTACGGGCAATATTGGTTGTATTGATTGAAAAACTCCAGCCTTTTGTCTGCATGTCGCCCAGGTTTACAATTGGTGGCTGGGCAGCACCAGTTCCGTTGGTACCCATGTACCAGGGCAATGGTGCATCAAGGATAAGATCGGTTGTTTTCTTAATGTAATAATCAAATTCAGCAGATATCCGATTATTGAACAGGCCGACATTCAACCCTATATTATTTGAAAATGTCTGTTCCCAGCCTTTACCAGGATTCGGTATCCTGCCTACCAAAAAGCCTGTACCAGTAGGTGTGGCCCCCGTGCTCAAAGGCGAAAATGCGCTCCCATAACCCTGGTTACCTACGATCCCGCTTTCCAGCCTGAGTTTCAGTTCGCTGATAAATGGCACTTTAAAAAACTTCTCCTGTGAAACACGCCACGCAGCTGAGGCGGAGGGGAAATTACCCCACCTTCTTTCAGAACCAAAATTGCTGGAACCATCTCGTCTAAAAGTACCTACAAGAATATACCGGTTGTCGAAGTTATAGCTGAGACGACCGAGGTAAGATTCGATGGCCCAGTCGCTGGAATTACTGCTATAGGTTGCAGTGGTGGGGTCGCCGGCTGCCAAATCAAAAATATCGTTAGTCAAAAACCCTGAAGCGCCCGTATTAACCTGCTTCCAGTTGCCTGTTTGTGCTTCGTGACTGGCCATAAGGCCAACGCTGTGCTTACCAAATTTTCTATTGTATTCCAGCAGCTGATTGAAGTTATAGTAGGTGCTTGCGTTGTTACCAATATTCAGCGAAGCAGTAACGTTTCGTGCCCAGCCAATGGAATACGTTGGCTGATAATAAACTGAGTTACCAGTGGAAATACTTGCATTAAAAGAAGTGCGGAAAGTAAGGTCTTTTATCAGTTTCAGCCCCAGGTTAATACCTCCCAGGATCTGCCTTCTGGTATTTGTATTGGTTTTTAAGTTAGCAATTGCGATAGGGTTTACGGGCGCGAACTGGTTAGCGCCGTTTACATCGTCGCCACCACCCCATGAACCATCAAAATTCTTTACAGGAACCTGAGGTGTCAGTTGCAGGGCGTCTGAAATCACGTTCTCCTGGCTGGTGGTTAAATTTTCTTTGGTTTGGTTAAAGCTGAAATTAACACCGACGGTAGCCCATTCCCTTGGCTTGTTATCGAGGTTGACCCGAAGGCCGTCGCGTTTAAACCCGGAGCCTACTGCCACACCCTTTTGATCAAGGTGTTCGCCGGAAATATAGTAAGTGGATTTATCATTTCCACCGCTCATACCGAGCTGGTGCTTAACCATCGGGGTGTTTTTAAAAAGTTCGTTCTGCCAGTCGGTACCCTTACCCAGTAATGAAGGATCCAAAAACGCAGTAGGTGTAGTGCCACCGGCTACTACATGAAATTGCCTCACCATTTCTGCATATTGCTGCAGGTCCATTACTTCCAGGCGTTTGGGAGGTGTCTGGATATTGTATTGTACGCCGTAATTGATTTTGGCTTCACCCGATTTTCCACGTTTAGTGGTGATTAGCAGCACGCCGTTGGCGGCCCTGGAGCCATATATAGCAGTAGCGGACGGCCCCTGCAGGATCTGGATATCTTCAATATCGGAGGGATTAAGACCCGCCAGTGCATTAGATGAACTCGTTGTACCAAAGCTTACCTGCGACCCCTGTACCTGGACACCGTCGATAACATATAAAGGCTCGGTATTGCCATTGATGGTACTGATACCCCTGATGATCACCGACATGCCACCGCCGGGCTGCCCGGAGTTCTGCGTAACAAATACGCCTGGTGCCCTGCCCTG
Organism: Chitinophagaceae bacterium; assembly: GCA_039925965.1. Taxonomy (GTDB): domain Bacteria; phylum Bacteroidota; class Bacteroidia; order Chitinophagales; family Chitinophagaceae; genus JAZKFT01. Next base: position 2,857 of record JBDSXW010000013.1, on the reverse strand, counting down.
TATGGCCTGCTCCAGTGTAGTATTTACTGTTCTGTCAATGTCTTTGGAAGAAACCGTGGTTTGTGCGTTGGTAAGATTTACCCGCCGCGCTTTGCCATAGCCTACCACTACCACATCTGCTTCAGAAGCCAGGTTGGATGCCACCATCACCACCGACATATTATTGCCGCTGCTGATAGCAACTTCCTGCTTTTCCATGCCGATATAGGAAAGAACAATTGTTTTGGCCGAAGGAGGTGCAGCAAGCTGAAATTTGCCGGTCGCATCAGTTTTGGTACCGATTTTAGTGCCCTTTAAGAGGATTGACACTCCGGCCAGTGCATTCCCTTTGTCATCAACTACGGCACCTCTTATTGTTTTATCCTGTGCAAAACCATGTAACTGGTAAAATAGGACGAATGCAAACAACAGCAACATCCGTATTGTGCGTTTTTTCATATGGCAGTTTTAATATTCCAAATGTAGATTCATCCTACATCGTTCACAAATACTATTTTATCTTAGTTTTATGTTTTTTATGCTTCCAAATATGAAAAAAGGACCGATGTTTCTTAAAATCCTTTACTGCATTGAGTTCCAGCGAAAACCAGGGTCGAAAAAACAATGATACTTTTTCTACCGGATTTATATTATTTTTCCGGCGCAATTCTGCAAATAATTTCGCTGTATGAAAAACGAACTGCTCCGGGAGATTACCCCACTTACTCAAAACGATTGCTATACCTTGTTTTCCAGGGTAAAAGATTCCTTTGACTTTCCGCTACACTACCACGAAGAATTCGAGCTTAATTTTATAGGCAATGCAAGCGGCGCAAAACGGGTAATTGGCGATCACCTGGCCGAAATTGATGAATTAGAACTCGTGCTGGTAGGCAGCAACCTGCAGCATGCCTGGTTTACGCACAGTTGCACCAGCAAACAGATCAGTGAAGTAACCATCCAGTTTCATAAAGACTTGTTCGATGAGAAGTTTCTAAGACGGAACCAGCTCAGCTTTATCCGGACCATGCTTGAAAAATCATCGCGTGGTATCCTATTTTCTAAAGAAGCAACACAGCAACTGGCGCCGCGTATACTCGCGTTGAATCAAAAGCAGGGTTTTGATTCTATTTTAGAGTTGATGAGTATCCTGCACGACCTGAGCACCAGCCGGAATATGAAAATTCTTTCTGATGCATCTTTCAGCAACGCCGCTGATCCCCATCATTACAACAGCCGGCGCATTGAAAAGATTATGGAGCATATCAACAAAAATTTCGATAAGGCGGTATCGCTTAGAGAAGTAGCCAGGCTGATCAATATGACCGAAGTTTCGTTTAGCCGGTTCTTCAAGCAAAGAACCGGTAACACATTTGTTGACAGCCTCACAGAGATTCGGCTTGGTAATGCCAGCCGTCTATTAATCGACACGACCCAAAGTGTGGCCGAAGTAGCTTACCACTGTGGCTTTAATAATATCTCCAATTTCAATAGAATCTTTAAAAAGAAAAAGGGTTGTGCGCCGAAAGAGTTCCGGGAGAGTTTTACGGCTTATGGGACCAGGGTGTTTGTTTGAAAATTGCAATTCCATTTCCTACTTTCATAAATACAATTGACATTCAACGAATTACCGAACAACTCCAAAACATTTTACCGTGAGCAATTATGCTTAAATTGCAACTAGTTAAGTAAACCTACCATGGCCAAAATCATTACAGCTCAATATGAACTTGAAGTGCAATACCCGCCCTTTGAAGCGATGACGGACGAGGAATTTCTGCATTTTTGTGAGCAAAACAAACATGTTCCCATTGAAAGGGATGAGAACAAACAAATACTTTTTATGCCACCCGTAACCAGCGAATCCTCAGTAAAAAACCTTGACTTATTATTAGACCTCGGAAATTGGAACAGAAAATTAAAATCGGGGCTAGCCTTTGAATCTTCCGCTGGCTTCTTTCTACCAGATACCAGCATGAGAAGCCCCGATGCAGCATGGATAAGCAATGAGAAATGGAATGCATTGAGTGAGGAAAAACGGACAGGATTTGCGTATGTAACACCCGATTTTATTGTTGAATTAGCCTCACCTTCAGATAGTATTCCCCAGCTAAAAACTAAAATGGAAAAATGGCGTGATAATGGTGTAAGGCTTGGCTGGCTTATAGATTTGAAAACCGAAACGGTTCTTATTTACCGGGCAGACGGCACAATTAGTAAAGTGGAAGGCTTCAATAATATTTTAAGCGGTGAAGAAGTTTTACCTGGCTTTGAATTCGGATTGGCTGTTTTGAAGTAGTCAATTCACCAAATTATATTCCTTCCTAATCCTTTCCGGCAAATCGGAAGGCGTTATCAGTGGCTCTTGTTATGGAAATGGCTTTAACAACATATGATAGATGATGTTGACAATAGATAGGTTCAGGCTTTTGCTTTGGAACCTGCTTTCTTTTTTACAGCGGGTTTTGTGCTGGTAGTTTTGATTATTTTTTTCAACTCTGCTTCTAACTGTGCCACCGAAGGCAGGTTACCCTGTAGGTTTTTGGGCAGCCTTTCCAGGAATTGAAAGCCACTTACGCCTATTGGTTTTGTAGTATCCCGAAGGGAGTATTCTACCTCAATATTGTCTTTGGTGCGGCATAGCAGTATGCCAATGGTGGCGTTGTCGGCCGGGTGCTTTAGCTGTGTATCCACAGCCGAAAGATAAAAATTTAGTTTGCCGGTATGCTCAGGTTCAAACTCACCTGCTTTTAATTCTTATGTTGCATAGGCAGTTATGTGTTGTTTAGTTTTTTTTAGGCTTATTTTAAGTACAATATTACCATTTTAGGCAACATAATTTTTGTCCTTCTTTTGTTTTTTTCATTAAAATCAAAAG
>JBDSXW010000012.1:0-65821 GCA_039925965.1 Chitinophagaceae bacterium | reverse complement strand
TAACACCGGTCCGGCTCCAGGTAAAACTGTTACAGGCAGTGGCGGCAGTATCTGTTCTTGCGCCTTTAGTAATTGTCAGGTTCAACCGGATTGTGTCGGTACAAACACCATTTGCAAAGGTGTAGTTATAGCTTCCGCTGGTGGTGTAGGTAACCCCGGTCCGGCTCCAGGTGAAGCTGTTACAGGCAGTGGCGGCAGTATCTGTTCTTGCGCCTTTAGTAATCGTCAGGTTCAACCGTATCGTGTCCGTACAAACACCATTGGGAAAGGTGTAGTTATAGTTACCGCTGGTGTTATAGGTAATCCCGGTCCTGGCCCAGGCAAAACTGTTGCAGGCTGCGGCAGCAGTATCTATTCTTACACCTTTGGTGATGGTCAGCTTCAACCGGATCGTATCCGTACAAACGCCATTGGGGAATAGATAGTCATAGTTACTGCTGGTGGAGTAGGTCAGCCCAGTCCTTGACCAGGTAAAACTGTTACAGGCAGCCGCAGCAGTATCGGTTCTTACACCTTTGGTAATCGTGAGCTTCAACCGGATCGTATCCGTGCAAATACCATTTGCAAACAGATAGTCATAGTTGCCGCTGGTGGTGTAGGTAATACCGGTCCTAGACCAGGTGAAGTTGTTACACGCAGCGGCAGCAGTATCCGTTCTTACAGCTTTGGTGATAGACAGGTTTAACCGGATCGTATCTGTACAAATGCCATTAGGAAAGGTGTAGTTATAAATACCGCTGGTGGTGTAGGTAATCCCGGTCCTGGCCCAGGTGAAGTTGTTACACGCAGCAGCAGCAGTATCCGTTCTTACAGCTTTGGTAATGGTTAAGGTGAGTCGGATCGTATCCGTACAAACGCCATTGGCAAAGGTGTAATTATACACACCACTCGTGGTGTAGATAACACCGGTCCGACTCCAGGTAAAGCTGTTACACGCAGTGGCAGCAGTATCCGTTCTTACAGCCTTGGTTATAGACAGGTTCAACCGGATCGTGTCCGTACAAATACCATTTGGAAAGGTGTAGTTATAAATCCCGCTGGTCGTGTAACTAACTCCCGTCCTGGCCCAGGTGAAGTTGTTACACGCAGCGGCAGCAGTATCTGTTCTTACAGCTTTGGTTATAGAAAGGTTTAACCGGATCGTGTCCGTACAAACACCATTTGCAAACAGATAGTCATAGTTACCGCTGGTGGTGTAGGTAATACCGGTCCTAGCCCAGGTATAGCTGTTACAGGCAGCAGCAGTTGTATCTGTTCTTGCGCCTTTGTTGATCGTGAGCTTCAACCGAATGGTATCCGTGCAAACGCCATTGGGAAAAGTGTAGTCATAGTTACCGCTGGTGGAGTAGGTAAGCCCGGTCCTTGACCAGGTAAAACTGTTACAAGCCGCAGCAGTTGTATCTGTTCTCACACCTTTGGTGATGGTCAACTTCAACCGAATGGTATCCGTACAAACGCCATTGGGAAAGGTGTAGTCATAGTTACCGCTGGTGGAGTAGGTAAGCCCGGTCCTGGCCCAGGTATAGCTGTTACAGGCAGCAGCAGTTGTATCTGTTCTTACACCTTTGTTGATGGTGAGCTTCATCCGGATCGTATCCGTACAAACGCCATTGGAAAACAGATAGTCATAGTTACCGCTGGTGGAGTAGGTAACTCCGGTTCGACTCCACGTAAAACTGTTACACGCAGTTGCAGCGGTATCTGTTCTTACAGCCTTGGTTATAGACAGGTTCAACCGGATCGTGTCCGTACAAATACCATTTGGAAATGTGTAGTTATAAATACCACTCGTGATATAGGTAACTCCGGTTCTGGCCCAAGTAAAGCTGTTACAAGCTGCCGCAGCAGTATCCGTTGTTACAGCTTTGGTTACAGCAAGGTTCAACCGGATTGTATCCGTGCAGACGCCATTGGGAAACAGATAGTCATAGTTCCCGCTGGTAGCGTAGGTAAGCCCGGTCCTCGGCCAGGTAAAACTGTTACAGGCAGTGGCAGCAGTATCTGTTCTTACACTTTTGGTAATCGTGAGCTTCAACCGGATCGTGTCTGTACAAACGCCATTGGTAAATGGATAGTCGTAGTTACCGCTGGTGTTGTAGGTAATCCCGGTCCTGGGCCAGGTATAGCTGTTACAGGCCGCAGCAGTTGTATCTGATCTTACACCTGTAGAGATCGTGAGCTTCAACCGGATCGTGTCCGTACAAAAGCCATTGGGATACAGATAGTCATAGTTCCCGCTGGTGGTGTAGGTAACCCCGGTCCTGGCCCAGGTAAAACTGTTACACGCAGCCGCAGTTGTATCTGTTGTGGTTGTCGGATATACAGTAACACTCACAACACCGCTTGTGCTATTGCAGGAACCCACATTCGGTTCTAAGTTAACCCGGTAATAAGTTGTATCTGCTGATGTGGTTACCACGGAATATGTTGAGACTCCCGTACCTGAGGCTACAGTGGTCCATGGACCAGTACTCGTCGGACCAGATTGCCAGGTAAAAACATTTGTTCCTACTCCACCGGTTCTGGAGGTTCCAAGTGTTAGACTTCCATTTTGGCACACGGGTGCTGCTCCCGTTATTGTTACAACCGGGTCATCAACAATAGTGATTGTTTTAGGTGCCGTAGAATCGGAAGCCAGAAAGCAAGCATCTTTTATCACACAATAGTATACATAGGAGCCTGGTGTCGACAAAATAACAGGGTTATATGTTGCGGTAAATGCCGATGGCTCTACAAAACCATTAATATAAAAGCCATTCAATTTCCATTGATAACTATACGGCGGCAAGCCCCCACTCGTACCAGACACAGTAAGAGGCACTGGTTTATATCCGGTACAAGCTGTGTCCGCAGAAGTACTATGTGACCCTGGGCTCAATGCCGGATTAACTGTAAGTGTTACAGGAACTGAAGTAACTGTATCGCCACAAGCTGATGTTACAACAACAGAGTAATTTGCAGCATCTGAGGCGGTAACTGGAAATATTGTGTATCCGGTAGCATTGGCACCGCCAATATTGACTCCATTTTTTTGCCACTGATATTTAATGGGATCAGCGCCGGTTGCCTCAACGCTGAAAGATACGGTACAACCTATAGCCGTCGTTAATGGTACAGGAGGTTTGGTTATGGTCGTCGCACATGGTCGAGCCGAAACATCATGGCCCATCGCAAATACCATCGATATAATAAATAGCAAAGCCCTGCTCCTTGTAAAGAAGTAATGTACAGCAGTACGTACGGGTGTAAATCGGGTAATATCTCGTAAGCCGTTATTCATGTTCACAATCCCTCGGCCACTTCATTAAATTTTCATAGCTTAAAATTTGGGTAAGAAATGATTTTGTCTAATACTGCAGCAAGAGGCACAAATTCATTTCGGGGTTAAAAGTCCCCAAAACATATGTCTCAACAACCGCATAATTATAATAAGACCGGACTGAACTTTTCAAATACTATACCCTGCAGAAAAAGGACGTACACTACCCACAAGTAGAAGGAAACTTACGATTGATTCTTTAGGAAATAAGCCGGATTTTGGGTGTGAGAGAATGTATTACGCTGCCGGCCATTCGAAAAAGTTTGCTAAAAGCTCCATCTACGGTAAACCAATTCAACCGGTTTTGAATTCAGGATTCTTTTTTAATCAAGTTTACAGCCAGTAGAACTCATTTTCTTCTGGTTGCTCTAATAATTTTTATACACCAAATCAGCCCGTATAAATAATCGAGAGATGTCCTCGAACACTTGTATTTCTAAACCAAAGTTGATTTAGTGGAATTCCTACTCACAATATTGCAAAAAGCCCGCCGAACAATCAGGCGGACTCTTCGTGCGCAGCGCCCTGCATAGGCAGTAACTACCCAGAACCATCAGGTAGCGCACGCTAGATGCATTTGAACATTGGGTTCCCGAAGGAGAATTTTTAGCCCTCGCCCAACAGGAAGGCATAGTAGGCATCAGCGGACACCGCAGCTTTGCAGGCTTAAGGGTGTGGCTTTACGATGCTTTGCAATTGAGTAGTATGCAGGCTTTAACTGATTTGACGAAGGATTTTGCAGCTAAAAAGGGATCGTCCTTCTTCCTGGTTGACGGAATAGGGATGCGCGTTGTGATTGTGGAACGGGCCTCCCCTTTTTATTAAAAAAGACTACATTAACTATTTTCCCTTTTAACAACCAGCTTAACAGCCCTCGACACCCCTGAACGTGGAAGTGTTTATATTGCAGCCCAAACTTAAAACCCCAGCATGGCTATTATAGCACCCTTTAAAGCATTGAGACCAGCAGCACAATTCGCGTCGCAGGTGGCTAGTCGCCCCTACGATGTGATGAACCGTGAAGAAGCGAAAACAGAAGCACAGGGCAACCCTCATTCATTTTTACACATTACCCGCAGTGAGATAGACCTCCCCGAAGAAGTCGATATCCACAGCCCGGAAGTTTATACCAGGGCTAAAGAAAACCTGGTGGCTTTTATAAGCAGGGATGTGTTGTTCAGGGAAAGTAAGGACTGCTATTACATTTACCAGTTGATCATGGATGGCCGCAGCCAGACCGGCCTGGTGGTTGCTTCTTCGCTGGATGACTACGAGAAAAACATTATTAAAAAACATGAATTTACCCGCCCGGAAAAGGAGCAGGACCGGATCAATCATATCTCCACCACAGGTGCGCAGACGGGAAACGTTTTTTTAGCTTACCGTAACCTTGAAGCCATTGATACCCTGATCAGCGACTGGAAAGGAAACCGCTCACCGATCTACGATTTTGTGGCTGGCGACGGCATACAGCATAGTATCTGGATCGTGAACGACGATGAAACTATTAAAAGGATCACCCACCTTTTTGCAGAAGAAGTGCCTTACACCTATATCGCTGATGGCCACCACCGGGCGGCAAGTGCAGCTAAAACAAGGAACAACATGGGTAGCGCAGCCAACAACTCGGCCGACTTCTTTTTGACTACTTTATTTCCCAGCAACCAGCTCTACATTATGGATTATAATCGCGTGGTTAAAGACCTGAACGGCCTTGATAGCGAATCCTTCCTGGAACTGGTGAGTGAGAATTTCGAGGTAGAAACAATCGGCAGCAAGGCATTTTCACCGGCAAACCTGCACGAATTCGGCATGTACTTTGACGGCAAATGGTACAAATTGACAGCAAAGCCGGACACTTATACCCAAGACCCGATCGGCGTGCTGGATGTAACCATTTTAAGCGACCTGGTACTGGATAAAATTCTTGGCATCAGAGACCAGCGGACGGACAAACGAATTGATTTTGTAGGCGGCATCCGCGGGCTGGGCGAACTGGAAAAAAGGGTAAAAAGCGGCGAGATGAAAGTAGCTTTCAGTCTCTACCCGGTCAGTATCAATCAGCTGTTCGACATCGCCGACAGTGGCAATGTAATGCCGCCAAAAAGCACCTGGTTCGAACCTAAATTAAGAGACGGCCTTTTGACACATACGATTTTTAAAGCATAAGGAAGGTGAGTGGTAAGTGGGCAGTAGCGAGCAGGGAATGGCAAGTAGGAAATACCAAAGGAAGATTGGAGACGATTCAAGCAGAGGACTACGGCCAATTCCCACATACTACTCGCCCCAAAAAATTATTTATGAAACGAATATTATTGATACTGCTGTTCACGCGTGTTTCAGCGGCAACATTTTCGCAGCCGGTGGATATACAGCAGCAGCTGGAAACGGCCAGGTCTTTTGAGCGGCAGGCAGATTACGATAACGCCATTCTGGTGCTGACCCGGGCTTTGCAATCCCTACCGGATAATACCGAAGTGATCAAAGAACTGGCCTTTGCTTACTATATGTCCGGGCAAAATGATAAGGCGCTGAATGAGATCAAAAAAATCGCCGACCGCGATGATGCTGATGAACAAGTGTTCCAGATTGCAGGCAATATTTACAAAGGCAAACAGGACCTGAAAGAAGCGGATCGCATTTATAAAAAAGGCATCAAAAAATTTCCTTCCAGCGGCTCATTGTATAGCGAATACGGCGAATTATTATACACGAAGGAACCGGGTTCCCCCAGCAGTATCAAAACCTGGGAAAAAGGCATTGAAGTAGATCCAAATTTCAGTGGTAATTACTACTATGCTGCCAAATATTATGGCACCATTGGCAACGATGTGTGGAGCCTGTTATATGGTGAAATATTTGTGAACCTGGAAAGTTATAGCACCCGCACGATAGAAGTAAAAAATGTGTTGTTCGATATTTACAAACAATGGTTTGTTGCCAATAACATTAAAGGCGGTACGGATTTCGAGGTAGCCTTTGCTAACTCTTTAAATAAGCAAAGCCGCGAAGCCGCCTTCGGCCTCACGCCGGAAGTGCTAACTGCTATACGTACCCGTTTCATTTTAGAATGGTTTTCCGCAGGTGCCAGCAGGCCCGCCTTCCGCCTGTTCGACTACCAGCGCCAGCTGTTGCAGGAAGGTTTGTTTGGAGCCTATAATCAATGGCTGTTTGGAAGCGTTGTGAATACTTCTGTGTATCAAAATTGGGTAACCACCCACGCAGAAGAAAATGCTGAGTTTATAAAATTTCAAAGGGGCAGGATATTTAAGATGCCAATGGGGCAGTATTATGGAGCTAAATAGGCTGGCAGCATTTCCATTCCAGTTCCTAACCGCATGCGCTTAATTCGACGGTTTTACGGTTTCGATGCACGTTTGATAACTTAGCTGGTAGTCTGCGAGGTATTGCCCTTATCGGCAACAAAACTGCCTGTCCGCGCAAAGGATGGGCAGTTTTATTGCGGGATGCTTGAAGATGTCCATTTTCGGGTGCGAAACAATGCAGCGCCTAACAAATCCTAATTTCGTCCATGACCCTTACCCAGCTCGAATACATCGTCTCCGTAGATACCTATCGCCATTTTGCCAATGCGGCGGCCCGGTGTTTTATCAGCCAGCCTACGTTGAGCATGCAGATACAAAAACTGGAAGAGGAACTGGGGCTGAAAATTTTTGACCGCAGTAAACAACCTGTAGTACCTACAGAAGCAGGGACGGAGATCATCCAGCAGGCCCGCAAAGTATTGGGCGAACGCGACCGGATCCAGGAAATTGTAGCCCATAAAAAAGGCGTGATGGCCGGAGAATTACGGGTAGGTATTATCCCTACGCTGGCTCCTTACCTGCTACCGCTATTCGTGCAGCAGTTTACCACCACCTACCCGCAAATCCGGTTGACCATAACCGAAATCATGACCGATCAGGTGGTGAGCCGCCTGCGTGAAGGGCGTATTGATGCCGGCATCCTGGTCACCCCATTGCAGGAGAATGGCATCCGGGAACAGCCATTGTTTTACGAAGAACTCATGGCCTATGTATCACCTAAAAACGCAGCCTTTAAAAAAACCTATATGCTGCCGCAGGATATTGATCCTGAAAAATTATGGTTGCTGGAAGAGGGCCATTGTTTCCGTAGCCAGATCGTAAACCTCTGTGAACTTAAAAAGGCGTCGATTGGAAATACCCATTTTGATTATGAAGCCGGAAGCATCGAAACCCTGCGACGTATGGTGGAAATCGGCGATGGCATTACGATTATTCCGGAACTGGCCACGCTGGGTATGACCGACAGCCAGACCCGGCTGATCCGGTATTTTCAAGCGCCACCACCTATGCGGGAAGTGAGCCTTGCGGTACATCGCGACCAGGTAAAAAAGAAGCTGATCGAGTTACTGAAAATTGCCATTACGAGTAGCCTGCCGGAAAAGGTAATGAAGAATAAAGGGAGGCATGTAGTGCCGGTTGAAAATTAGCGTCCGTCGGGCCGGAAATTAGCCCGGCTAACCGGCGGCGGCGGACTTCATTTTAAGCAGGCGCTATCACCATCTTCTCAGCCCAACATAACCCTTCCGGTAAACGACTCCTGCTGAACTCAATATGAAGTACCCGCCGTTGTGCCTGATTGGTCGTTCTGCCAGAAGCGTGCATCAGCAAGGGTTTCATGATCATAACACCACCTTTGCCGACATTAACCGACACGACTGATTCGCTGCTCCAGTCGATAGTTTCCGGCCGGAGAACCCCTTTGAGATGCGAACCCGGTACAATCTTCAAAGCGCCGTTTTCTTCACGGGTATCATCGAGGTGAATGCGGATGGTAAAATTGTCCTCCAGAATTTCCAATGGCGGTTGTACGGCAAACTGTAATTCCTTCCTGGTCCATGGACCAAAACCCTCGAGTTCCAGCTTTCTATCTACCGATATCGTGAGGTCCTGGTGCCAGGCCACGAACCAGTTGGAGCTCGCCGGCTTGTCAAAATAGATGGATTTCACAACAAAAAAATCTGAGCCAAAATATCCTGAACTAATGGCCTTGAATTTTTCTGTAAAAACAAGTTGGGCTGCAATGGGACAGGCCTCAAAAAAACGCCGGCTCGCAAACAGGTCGGGGGTTTTCCTGAACTCAGGTCCTGAGCTATCTGCAGATGAGATTATTTCCAGGAGGTCGTCCGCCTGCTTTTCTGAAAAAACATCATTGATAACCAAAAAACCTTCTTTGACCAGGTGTTCTTTGCATTTGGCGCTATCCATGTTTACTTCATTGATAACCCACCCGTTAATAATAAAACCGGCTGGCGGCCGGTTCAATAGTAAGAAAGTCTGTTTGTAATCTTATTTCCCCCTGGCAGCAATCATTAACGCGGCGGCAGCCATGGCGCCGTCTTTAAGCATGTTGGTGAGAATACCTGATTTTGCCATAGCGTCTGTGGCACCCATATAGCCAGGAACATGGATGGTACCTATAATAATGACGAGCAATAGGAACAGCAGGTAGCCCGCTAGTCTGCTTTGTTTGTCGATAATAATCGCTAAGGCAGCCAGTACCAGTGCGCCGCCGGTTATATACACCCATACGATAGAACTGGGCAGGTATTTGGGCACAGCGCCAGTCATATTGGCCGCATTCAAAAAATGATTTACACCAAAATAGCCAATGATCAATCCATACAGAATGGTACCAATACGGTTTACGACGTTGTTCATACGATAAAGTGATTATGCCCCTAAGGTAACCAGCTTTTATTGAATGTGCAACTCGTAGCAAAAAGCAAGTTATTCTTTTATATCAAGGGGCTAAACATCCGACCTATTCCTTGATTACACTGTTGTGGGACGACGTATCGGTTACCTTATTTTACATTTATTTTTTTCAGCACAAATTTCAGTTTAAAAAACTTGAAACCTTCGTTTTAAATTTAAACCCTCGCTAAGTCCCCGCCTGTTTCACCAGTTGGGCCACCAGGTCAGCTTCGGTACAAACTTTGTTGCCCACATACACGGTACCCCGCATCACGCAGATGCCGCGGCGGATGGGTTCCGTCAGTTCCATTTTGAGGATCATCGTGTCGCCGGGTACTACTTTCTGTTTGAATTTGCAATTATCGATCTTTAAAAAATAGGTATCGTACTGACCAGCCGGCATGGCGTTGATACAAAGAATGCCGCCGGTTTGCGCCAGGGCTTCGATCTGCAAAACGCCTGGCATTACTGGGTTTCCGGGAAAATGACCCTGGAAAAACCATTCATTAAACGTGACGTTTTTAATACCTACGATCCGCTTGTCGGTTAGTTCTATGATTTTATCTACCAGTAAGAACGGGAAGCGATGCGGCAGGGTTTTTTCGATTTGCTCCAGTGTGTACACCGACGGCAAAGTAGGGTTGTAAATCGGCACGCCCTGGTTATGGCGGTTCTTTTTAATGTATTGCTTGATCTTTTTGGCAAACTCCACATTGCTGCTGTGGCCGGGCCGGTTGGCAATGATATGTGCCTTTACGGGGTAGCCGATCAGCGCCAGGTCACCCACCACGTCGAGTAGCTTATGCCGCGCCGGTTCGTTCGGGAAACGCAGTTCGAGATTGTTGAGATAGCCGCCAGATTTTATCTCCATTTTCTCGCGACCAAATGCTTTTGCGAGCCGGGTCATTTCATCGTCGGTAATAGGTTTGTCCACGACCACGATCGCATTATTGATGTCGCCGCCTTTTACGAGGTTATTCTCCAGTAACATCTCCAGCTCATGCAAAAAACAAAAGGTACGGCATGGTGCAATTTCGGTTCTGAAGTCCTGTAGCGATTTTAGCTGTGCATGCTGGGTGCCCAATACGGGACTGTTGAAATCGATCAGCGTCGTAATCTTATAGCTGGTAGCCGGCAGGGCTGTCATTTCCACCCGTTTTGCCTCGTCGAGATAGGTTATATTTTCGTCAAGACTATACCAGGCTTTCGCGGCATCTTGTTCTATCACTCCGGCTTCCGCTATAATTTCAATAAACGGCCCACTACTACCATCGATGATGGGAATCTCCGGACCGTTGATTTCTATATGGCAATTGTCGACGCCCATACCGGCAAGAGCCGCTAGTACATGCTCTACGGTACTTATTTTGGCGCCATTCTGCTCCAGAGTTGTGCCCCGGCTGGTGTCAGTCACCAGGTCGCAATCGGCTTTAATAGTGGGCATTTCCGGCAGGTCCACCCGCTGAAACTGAAAACCATAGCCGGGGTTGGCCGGTTTAAGGGTCATGTTTACATATACCCCGGTGTGAAGGGCGGTGCCTGCAATACTAATGGCCGAAGCCAGCGTGTGTTGTTTATCAGGATTGAAAGTTGCGTCCATGGATACGATTGATTTATAGGCGCCAAAAGTAAACGAATCCATTGAATCGTTTTGAGGGAAGCATTTTATAACTTTCATTCCCTGAAAAAGGAATAATTCAACCATTATAAAAGCTACCACCATTTCAATATTAACCGAAGACCGGATGACGCTAACACCCGGGCGATGAGGCTCCCTGTAAAGAAGTCAGGTTTTTAAAACCTGACTTCTTTCAAATCAGTACATTCAATTTTTCTAAACCCTGGTTATAATGAAAAGAAACTGGTTGATTTTGGCTGTGGCCACTGTTGTGCTGTATGGCTGCTCTCCTGCTAAAAAAATAGGCGGAACAGTAACGCCAACAAGCATGGAGATTTTATTGGCAGATTCCGCTCTTGCAGGTGCCCATACCGGTATCTATGTGTACAATCCTGCCTCCGGCAAAGCATTGTATTCCTACCAAAGTGATAAATATTTTGTACCCGCCAGCAACACCAAACTGTTTACTTGTTATGCAGGGATGAAGTATTTGGGCGATAGTTTGGTGGGGCTGCGGTATACTTTGGTGAACGATTCCCAGATGGTGGTTCAGCCAGCAGGCGATCCAACATTTTTTCACAGTGATTTTAAAACCAACCCTGTGTATGATTTTTTAAAAAAGCAACCCAGGCATTTTACCATAGATGCATCCAACTGGAAGGAAACCGGTTTGGGAAATGGATGGGCATGGAATGATTACGATGAATTATATATGTCCGAAAGAAGCCCGATGCCGATTTATGAAAATGCATTAACGTTGACACTAAAAAAGACTGCCACCCTTAACGACAACATTCGAGACAAGCAAACGAATTCCGGTGGAATAGGTTTTTCAGTTACATCCTTTCCTACTCCCGAATTGGCGTATCATTTTAAAACAGATTCGGCACTTAAAACTGTTTATTTAAAACGAGATTTTTCAAAAAATAACTTTTTCATTTCCGCACCAGCAAAGGCTGCAACTTTTGAAACCCAAATGCCATTTGTAACCGACGGTATCAAATCAACAAAGGAAATTCTTATGAGTAATCATCCTGAATTGTTGCTTCAAGAAAATCAGACATCCGACATAGGACATCGAACATGGCTTTCCATACATTCCCAACCCACAGATTCACTTTTCAAACCGATGATGCATCGTAGCGATAACTTTTTTGCAGAGCAAACCCTGCTCATGGTCAGTAATGAAAAACTCGGGTATATGAACGACCGCGCCATCATCGACATGTTGCTTAAAACCGACCTCGCAGACCTGCCGCAGCAACCCGTGTGGGTAGATGGCAGCGGACTGAGCCGCTACAACCTTTTTACCCCGCAGGATTTCGTAAAAGTGCTGGAAAAAATGAAAAACGAATTCGGCCTCGAACGCATGAAAGTCATTTTGCCGACCGGCGGCGAAGGCACTATCAGCAGCTACTATAAATCCATTACCAACCAGATCTTCGCTAAAACCGGCACCCTCAGCGGGCAGGTGGCTATAAGCGGTTACCTGTTTACCAAATCCAATACCTTGCTGCTCTTCAGCATCCTGGTAAATAACCAAACCAACACGGCCACCGCTGTGCGCAAAGCTTTAGAGAAGTTTGTACTCGACATCTGGGAAAAGAACTGATCGCAGCATGACGCTGACAGGGTTGGCTTTCCCCTGTCAACATTTTACGGACACCGGTACAATAAAGCTTATTCCCCCGGCAATTCAAACATATCCCTGATAATGTCAATGTTCACGACACATCGAGGCAAGGTTGCCCTGTCACTAACATGCCTGATTTTTATCAAATGCAATACCACAACCATTTATTTTTGTCGCATGATCGTAACCATCACCCTCAATCCCTGCATTGATAAAAGTACTTCGGTGCCCGAGATAAAACCGGAGGTCAAATTGCGCAATACAGAGCCCAAAAATGAGCCGGGCGGTGGTGGCATCAACGTAAGTAAAGCATTGGCAAAATTAGAAGTGGTATCATCCGCATTGTTTCCCGCCGGTGGGCATAACGGCGGCATGCTCAAAGCCCTGCTGACTACAGCAAAAATTCCCTTTCGCTCGGTCAATACCAACGTAGAAACCCGTGAGAACTGGATCGTGGTGGAATCTGATACCCGCAGGCAATTTCGGTTTACGTTTCCCGGCCTGGAAATAGAAACAGATACTGTAAAAGCGCTATTGGACGAACTGCATGCGTTTTCTCCCTCATATGTGGTGGCCAGTGGTAGCTTACCCCCTGGCTTGCCCAACAATTTTTACGGGCTGGTGGTAAAGCGTGCCAAAGCCGCCGGTGCCCGCTGCATCGTAGATACCAGCGGCGATGCCCTAAAGGCCCTTGAGGGTAAAGGAGCTTTTCTTATAAAACCTAATTTGAACGAGCTTGCGAGACTGCTGGGCCTTGACCATATTAACATCAACGAAGTAGATGATGCGGCACAACAACTGATACAAAACGGTTTTGCGGAGATTATTGCGATCTCGCTCGGTAGCCATGGCGCGTGGATCGTAAGTGCATCCGAAAAGCATCTTATCAGGGCCCCCAAAGTGGACGTAAAAACAACCGTGGGGGCAGGCGATAGCATGGTGGCGGGCATCACCTATATGTTACACAAAAACGAAACGCTTAAAAATGCCCTACGTTTTGGCGTATGCTGCGGTAGTGCTGCCACGATGAATGCGGGTACTGAATTGTTTAAGGTCACGGATGTGTGGCGGCTTTACAAAGAGCTGGAATAAGCCCGGCGCAAATCCTGCTAGCGGGTTTTAGGTTTTATATCCATATTGATGATCAACTGAAAAGTTGGCCCGTTGGCAAAGACATTTTCAGCTTCTCCTGTTTTTTCAGGCGGCACCCCAACTCAGGCTGCATGAGAAAATCAAGGGTTGGAAGCAGGCACCAATAGACAGGATATAGTCTTTGTAAAACCGGTCCTGGTCCTTCATCGTGGTACGTATTTTCCTGGAAGCTATCAGGTCCTTCGTGATGCCATCTTTGTTCTGAACCGGCATCACCACCATTTTTTATTCGGCAAAAAATTCGGTGATTGTATTATTAAGCCTGAATCTTACCGGGGCATCTTCTATGCCTGATGCGCCAAACAAAAATTTGTAACGGGGATGCGACCGGCACTACTGCTAAAAAACCGACGGTCCGAAAAAAGGGGTTGCTAACCGTATCTTAAGTGACAGATTCTGTACATTAGCCGATGCATTTTTCCAACTATTATTTTATACTGATGCTGATCGGGTCACGCTACCTGGCCTTCGCAGCCCTCGGCTTTTTGGTATTTTATGTACTATTAAAAAGAAAGCTATGGCACGGCAAGATTCAGCAGCGGTTTCCAAAATGGAACGACTATGCCAGGGAAATAGGATACTCGTTGGTTACGGTGGCCATCTTTGCTACGGTGCCGTTGCTGCTGATCAGCAACCCGGCTGTAGAGCCGCACACCACCCATTATTCTGATATTCATCAATATGGCTGGGTTTGGTTTTTCGCTGCCTTCCCGGTAATGTTTTTTATGCATGATGCTTATTTCTATTGGGTGCACCGGCTCATGCACCACCCGAAGGTGTTCAGGTACGTTCACCTGATCCATCATAAATCCGTAAACCCTTCTCCCTGGGCCGCCTACGCCTTTCACCCACTGGAAGCAGTGATCGAAACCGGTATCGTGGTGATCTTCCTTTTTACGATCCCCATACATAAATACCACCTGGGGCTTTTCTTTTTATTTATGATCGCCTATAACGTATACGGGCACCTTGGGTACGAGCTGTATCCGAAGGGATTCAGCAAAAGCCGTATTGGCCGCTGGGTCAATACTTCTGTAAACCATAACCAGCACCACCAGTATTTTAAAGGTAACTATGGCTTGTACACCTTGATATGGGATCGCTGGTTTGGCACCATCCGCGAAGATTACGATGCGCGGTTTGAAGAAGTGAAAGGAAGAAAAAGAGAAAAAACATTGGTAGAAATGGTAGAAACACCATTGCTGGAGCGTGAATTATCCTGAATCTAAGGATGACAAACCCGGCGACATGATCGAATTGAAGACCGGCAATTTTGCCACCGGCTACTACTCTAAAAATACATCCGGAGCAGACGACAGCGGTGGTGGCAGTGCTTGCTCAGGCTAACGGTATCGCGATGGCCTGCTTGTTATCTGGTATAACTGAAAAGCGCTAGGATCTAACTACGGCTTGCGCTATTTTAGAAAGGATATTTGCCCGTTTAAGTGCCCTTGAAGTTCTTGATTTTCTTTCGTCCAGTATCTCTATTACGGTGCCATCTTCCCGTTCCACCCATTCGTCTCCGGTCTTCTCGTCCACTTTTACTTTTAGTTTGCGGAGCCAGAAATACAAAACGGTGCCCAGCACTAGCCAGAAGCCTGAGAAATAATACAGGTAGATTTTATCTGCTTTGAAACGCATGGCACTCTCTTTTACAAAAGCCTGGTCCTTTCCGGCAACATATATTACCGGAAGGGTTTGCCCGATTTTAAAGCGGTCCCATTCCTGTTGGGAAACATATTTACTTGTTTGGGTATTTAATTTTTTGCCATTATTGGCCACAAACGAAACAGACAGTTCATGATCGTTTTTGCCCACCGTACTTTTTCCAAGAATAGTGGCCTCATGTTGTTCGCCAGTTGTCAAGGTATTTTTTAATGCTTTTTCATCCTGGTAAAGCCAGGTACAGGTAGCGCCGAACAGCAGGAAGCACATGATAAACATGCGCAAGCCCAGCGAATTGTATTTCCGCATGATGAACCAGTAGATGGCGAAAATAAAAGCACCGATCAATAACAGTTCCAGGTTGGAGTTGATGTTTTCGAAAAATAAGTTGAGTAACATGACGGACGATTTTAGGATACAAACCTATCACAACCCGAAAGGCGAAAATGGATGGCTTTACAGATATGGGATTTTATCGAAAATGCGGTAGGCGCGACTTTACAGCCGGAATTTTTCATGCTGCTTTTTGTAAAAAATTTGGGTTTAGCCTGCCTGCCTGGCGTCCTTATGTGAATGGAAGTATCATTGGTACCTTGCGCTTGTAATCCAGGTATTGCTCGCCAAACTCAGCCAGTAATTTTTTTTCTTCGAGCGGGATAGCGGTTAAAGTATAACCCATGATCGCAAGAATAGACAGCAGGTTGGATAGAAGCGGGAAGCTGAAAAACAGGCCGGTAATAAACATGAAGGTACCGAGGTATAAAGGATGCCGGATCCAGCTATATAGCCCGTTAATTTTCAAACCCTGTGTATTGTTTTTTTTTATCAACGTATCCAGCCCCAGCAAATGGAGCAGGTGGTACCGGCTACAGATCAGCATGATGACCAGGCCACCTAGCCCAAGTGGGAGGCCGGCAGCATATTTTACGAATGCGCTATCAAACAGCATCACCGAATCAATGGAGCACTGAAACCACAGCAGGGCGGCCAAACTAAGAACAGCAAAAACAGTATACCAAAGCCGGTAGTAAGTATTGTAACCTGCCCATCGCTTCTTCAGCCATTGCTTTAAAATGACGGATGCAAATACACTGTGCAACACTCCATAGCCAATCCAGGCAAGCAGTAAGGGGATGTGGGTGGCATACATGAGTACAAGTTCACGGAATTGGTTGAATCAACGATCATCTATAGTATTCTTTAGTTGCTTCAAAAAGAAGGCCCCCTACTAAATTTACCCGCGGGAGTGCATTGAGTTCAGGGTAATCGGTACAAAATACGCGGTTCCCTATTCCCTATATACGCCATTAACTCATCGTTGAACTGTACAATTATCCATTTGCTCCCATGTTGCATTTTGCCAGGTATCTAAAAAAGCTAACCCTTTTACCTATGTAAGAATGTCAATGGCAGATGGCTCCCTTCCAAAACTGAAGACATCATTTTCAGAACCCAGAAACCTTCCGGTGAAATGGCATTTGTTGGTAAGCCGAAATGATAAAAAGCAGTCATTAGTTTTTTATAATTTTCGCTGGTTTTTTCTACCCAGATATCCATATCGCCGGTAGACCGGCTATAGCCGCCAATCAAAACATAGTGCACGTCGAAGTCATTGAGGCTGGCAATAATTTCCCTGAAATCCTGATTAAAAATAGTCATGCTATTGCGGGTGCTTTCTACTGGAAAAAAGAGTCCGGTCAACTTTGTTCCGGACAAAATCCGGCGCCTGGTAAACGAACTGGTTAAGGACTACCATTGCTGCCAGGCGCTCATCAACAGTCTTTGTAAGCCAGTAATGATATGATTTTGGCTGGTCAGCAATTTTGCCGTTATAGGTAAGCGTTTTAATCATCGCCATTTTTCAGGTTTCTGGGTTCACAAAAAGTCTTGTCCATGCGTGGCGGAGAATGAAGAATATACCAAAATGCCATACTGTTGAGGTAGTTTGAATACGCCAGTCGCTCCTGCCAGGTGTAGGTAGTAAAGTCATTCATTTCCTGGTCGGCTTCCTTCAGCGTCATCGCAGAAAAAGCAGTTCTAGCCATCTTTGTATCAAACGACCTTGTAGTAGTTTTAATTTCGAAATTACTTTTTTTAAATGGGCAATCCGCTGTAAATGAAGCGGTCAGGCTTTCATCCCCTCCAACTCTTTCTGCATCTTAAACATATCGTCCCTCAATTTGGCGGCGCTGATAAAATCCATATCCCGGGCAGCCCGTTCCATTTCTTTTTTAATCCTGGCAATGGCCTTTTCCATTTGCGGGATGGTCTTGTACACCGCACCGTCTTCGGCTGCAATGGTGATAATATCGCCATCCATTGGTATGGCCAGTGGGTTTTTAGGGTCAAAACCCTTAATGTCAAGTACCGAAGTTTGCTTCATCACCTGGTCGATGCTCTTCTTTACAGTCATCGGCGTAATGCCATGTTCCAAATTATAGGCCACTTGTTTTTCCCGGCGACGGTCAGTTTCGTCGATCGTCCGCTGCATGCTTTCTGTTATCTTATCGGCATAGAAAATTACCAGGCCGTCTACATTCCGGGCGGCACGACCAGCCGTTTGGGTTAGGCTCCGTTCATTACGGAGAAAGCCTTCCTTATCTGCATCGAGAATAGCCACCAGCGACACTTCCGGCAAATCCAAACCTTCACGTAACAAGTTCACGCCAACCAGCACGTCGATATCGCCGAGCCTCAGTTGTCTTAAAATTTCTATTCGATCCAACGTATGTACTTCGCTATGGATGTATTTGCTTTTGATATTGATCCGGCCGAGGTACTTATCCATTTCTTCCGCCATGCGTTTGGTTAAGGTGGTCACCAGCACGCGGTCGCCTTTTTTTACACGTTTATCTATTTCATCCAGCAGGTCATCTATCTGGTTGATGCTGGGGCGTATTTCAATCGGTGGTTCGAGCAGGCCTGTGGGGCGCACCACCTGTTCCACTACCACCCCGCCGGTTTGTTCCAGTTCGTAGTCGCCGGGGGTGGCACTTACATACACTGTTTGGTTCAGCATGTGTTCAAACTCGGGAAAATTCAGCGGCCGGTTATCCAGCGCACTCGGCAGTCGAAAGCCATAATCCACCAGAATCATTTTGCGGCTGCGGTCGCCACCATACATGCCCGCCACCTGCGGAATTGTCTGGTGGCTTTCGTCGATCATGCATATATAATCGTTGGGAAAATAATCGAGCAAACAGAAGGGCCGCGTGCCAGGCTTGCGCCGATCAAAGAACCGCGAATAGTTTTCGATGCCGTTACAAAAACCCAGTTCCCGAATCATTTCCAGGTCGTACTCCACCCTTTCTTTCAGGCGCTGGGCCTCAATAAATTTGCCGGTGCTTTTAAAATATTCTACCTGGGCATTGGTCTCGTCCTGAATCTCATACAACACTTGTTGCATAATGTCTTTGGGTGCCAGGTAAAGATTAGCCGGGAAGATAGCGGCGTTCTCTACCATGCCGATCCGCTTACCGGTTTTGAGTTCCAACGTTTCGATGGTTTCTATTTCATCGCCAAAAAAAGTAATGCGGTAGCCAAAATCTACGTAGGGCAGGTTGATATCAACCGTATCGCCTTTTACGCGAAATGTGCCCCTGGTAAAATCTCCCTGGGTACGGCTGTAGGTGATGCTCACCAGGTTGTGCAGGAAGCCCTGGCGGCTGAGCGTCATACCCTGATGGATGCGGATGATACCATTTTCGAATTCGGTAGGGTTACCCATACCGTAGATGCAACTTACGGAAGCAACGACGATAATATCCCTGCGCCCGCTTAGCAATTCGCTGGTGGCATGCAACCGCAGTTTGTCCAGCTCCTCGTTAATGCTGAGGTCCTTTTCGATATAGGTGCCACTTACCGGCATATATGCTTCGGGCTGGTAGTAATCGTAGTAGCTTACGAAATACCCTACAGCGTTGTCCGGAAAAAACTGTTTGAACTCCCCATATAGCTGGGCAACCAGGGTTTTGTTATGGGTCAATACCAGCGTGGGCCGCTGCACGTTCTGAATCACATTGGCCATTGTGTAGGTCTTGCCGCTACCGGTAACGCCCAGCAAGGTCTGGTGCCGTTCACCCCTTATAATCCCGTCGGTTAACTGGGTGATGGCCTGCGGCTGGTCACCCGCCGGACTGTATGGAGACTGAAGTTGGAAAGGCATAAGATAAGTTGCTGTAGCGCTGTAAAGTTAGCGGAGGGTGCGTTTGGAGTTGCTAAGATTTTATTACGGCGAGTCCTCTCGCTCACGCACACGGCTTTGGCAGAGACGTCGCCTAAGAAGCGGCTACGATTTCGTTGAAACCCTGGAAGTTTATAAGGTCAGGTTTCGCAAATGCATAAAATGTGTTACGGAATAGGCCGCCTGGTGGCCGGTAAGGTAGAACCGGGCAGAACTGTGTTGGTAGGCAATGATATTTTGGGCCAGCATCCATTTTCCGCTGCATGGGTTCTTATGCATGTATTGAATTTTTTGCCAGGTAAAATGAGCCCCGAAACATTCTTTCCAGCAAAAACTTTCTTCCCATACTTCGTGGTGTTTACCACGCTTTTTATCGCTCGGGTTTACCGCCATTTCCAGTTCTATTAGAAGATCATGGCGTCCAAGGTTTGTCAATCTTTCAACAATCGTGTAGGCCATAAACCGCTTGCCATCGCCAACTATTTTATTGATGCTCTTGTGAGTTTTGCGAAAGGCGATCGTTGCGTGTAGATGGTTCGGCATAATCACATAACCGGTGATGAAATGTCCCTGCTTGCGAAGAAAATCAAACCAGTTATACATGATATCATAGCCATCTATAACCGCAATGAGCGGCAACCAGTGGCGGCAGGTAAAAGTGATGAAAAAATGTCCGTGGTCCGCTTCTATAGTCCGTTTGGTGGGCATGAAATCAAACTAACCCATTTTGACAACGATCAAAAATCTGTTACACCGATTTTAGTTTGCCCTCTAAGGATGGTGGTCCAAACCGTTTCTCAGGCGACGTCTCCGCCATAGCCCGTGTGTGGGCCGCGGGACTCGTCGATAACAATCTCCCACGCTGCTTCTCAGGCGATGTCTCTGCCAAAGCCGTGTGGGTGGGGCGCAGGACTCGCCGTAAGCAATCCTTCAGGAATCGCCCTAATCAATTCCCTGAATTCTTTGAATTCTTTGAATGCTTTGGTTCGACGGTAGCCAACCCTGAACATTCTGGATGGTTCAGGGCGCGAACCAGGGTTGGCAACCGGCTTAAATAAAAAATGGCCCCGGATAATCCAGGCCCATAATGCTTTCTATTTTTTACCCACCCGATACAATCGTCCCTGGTCGGTGATGGCATATAATGCCCCGTCTTTTCCCATGATTACATCGCGGAAACGTTGCTTCTCCTCAACCAATAATTTTTCTTCCCCGGTTACTTTATTGTCTTCTATCACGAGCCGCACAATACGCTGGCCGCTAAGGCCACATACAAACAAATTGTTGTTCCATTCGGGGATGCTATCGCTGCTGTAGAAGGTTATACCGCTGGGTGATATTACGGGATCCCAGTAATAAACCGGCTGCTCCAGTCCTTCTTTTTGGGTAATGCCGCCGCCCACTTTTCCGCCAGCATATTCGATACCGTAGGTAATGGTGGGCCAGCCATAGTTCTTGCCTGGCTGAATGCGGTTTATTTCATCACCACCCCTGGGCCCCAGTTCGCTCTCCCATAAATCGCCGGTTACGGGGTGCCAGGCCAGGCCCTGTACATTCCGGTGACCATACGAATACAACTCGGCCCGTGCGCTGTCCACCCCTGCGAAAGGATTTCCCGGAGCAGGCTTGCCATCCGTGGTAATGCGGATCACTTTTCCCAGCGAAGTATTTAAAAATTGTGCCATAGGACGGGTCTCCAGGTCGGAGCGTTCGCCGGTGCTGACAACGATATTTCCGGTTTTGCCAAACAGGATGCGGCCACCATAATGCAGGGCACTGTTGTGGGCAGGTGTGGCCAGGTAGATCACCGATACGTTGTCCATCTTTTTTTCGTCAGCCGACAATTTGCCTTTGGCCACGGCTGTAAGATTGCCCTCGGCCACCTTGTTGGAAAAAGTCCAGTATACCATCCGGTTACTGCTAAAAGCGGGGTCGAGCGTTACATCCAACAGACCGCCCTGACCATCATCATTTACCGCAGGAATGCCTGCGATGGGTTCGCTAATCGCGCCGGCCGCGGTGACGATCCGCATATTCCCTTTCTTTTCAGTTACCAGGAACCTCCCGTCGGGGAGGATACAAATACCCCAGGGATTTTTTAACCCGTCAGTTAGCACTTTCGGCTCATACGGCGTTTTGGTGGTTACCGCGGTGGCCCTTGTCTGGCCTGCAAAAGCAGGTTTGTAGTCGCTGTTGGGGGCGTCAGCGGCTTTTGGAGAAGCACTGTCAGCCTTGTTGTCCTTAGTGGAGTTGCCTCCACAGCCACAAAGGATCGAAGCACTGGCTGTGAGCGCAAATATTATTTTTTTCATCGGGAGCTATTTTAGGAAAAGAATGGCCTAAATATAGGTAAAGCGGCCCATGGGATCAGGTTGGGTGAGGACAGATGCGATCGATGGTCAAAGAAACCGGTAAATGCCGGGCCCAAACAAGAAATCCCAATTCGATGCGGGGAACTTAAAGACGATGAAATTATTAATATCCCGCAGGCGCTGCATTAAACCCGGTTGCTGATAAGCCTTATTACCCGATTGTTTCAAACTCGCTGAACGGACTTATTGGGAAAAGCGATCCTGATTTGCAGGGTCGGATATGGAAAACGGGGCCCGGTTGAATAAAATAATCTCTATTCATCCGGCTCCATTCGTGGCTAATAAAAAAACTATTCTTATTTTGCCACTTGCTCCATTTCCGGGTGTATCGCTTTCTCAAAATTCACACATGCTAGAAGCATTACTTAAAGGGCTGGCTATCGGTTTATACCTTTCGGTATCAGTAGGGCCGCTCATATTTGCCGTGATAAAAACCTCGCTTAATTATGGGCACAAGGCGGGTTATGCCTTCGTCGCCGGTGTTTCAGCCAGTGATATTCTGATGGTATTGGTGGGTAACCTGGCGGCTGGATTTGTACAAAATGTGCTGCGGTATGAGAAACAAATAGCTATCGGTGGCGGCATCCTGCTGATTACCATGGGGCTGCTTACGATCATTCTAAAAAAGGAACCGAAGGTGGGTGACGACCACGGTATTGCTGCCAAACTGGATCATAAAGGATATTTTACCATCAGCCTGCAGGGCTTTTTTATGAACCTGCTCAACCCCGGTCCAATCATCCTTTGGTTAAGCTGGTGTACTTATTTCGCGCCAATTATGACGCTAAATGAAAGGATCGTTCTGTTTAGCACCTGCCTCATTTTCGTTTTGGCAGCAGATATTACCAAAGTGGTGCTGGCCGGTAAACTCCGCGACAAGCTTACGCAAAAGACACTTCACAAGATCAATATCATTTCTGCTATTATTCTTATTGTATTCGGAGTATTCATTCTTGCGCGGGTTATATTCTATCCAGGGAAATTTGGCCACTAAAAGCCAATACGGGCTGAGAAATATACCAATTTTAACTCAACATACCCGACGGTTTGTATCGCTGGTAATGGGTGAGAAGCAACCGGAAAATTAGGCTTCGCCCTTCAATTAACAATCCGTTAAAACCTAAACACATTAGGTTTGACCTGCGATGCGATTCATCTGTACCCTCCTTATTTTACTGGCCTTTACAAATGCGGCTCCGGCGCAAAACGACCTGTTGCTGTTGCGCAAACACAATAAGACGGTCAGGCAATTTTACCCGGGCATTTCTATCCAGTTCTTTACGGAGAATATGCAGCTGGTCAATGGGTTCATCACCCGGATCAGCCACGACAGTCTCTTTATGAACCAGTACGATACCCGCACTATGTACACCGGCTGGGGCAGTGCGGTGGTCGATACCATCAGCACTTATCATATAGCCTGGTCGTATAAAGACATTGTCGGTTTTCCCGCCAAACAAAAATTCACATCTGCCACCATTCCTTCAATACTGATGATCGGTTCGGCGGGCTATGCCGGGCTGAATATCGTGAACGCAGGCCTGCTTAATCAATCCCTCACAGGTACCGAAAACCTGGGCAAACTGGGCATCGCCGCCGGCGTGTTTGGCGTCGGGTACCTGCTAAAAAAATCGAAGAAGGATTATTTGCCGATCGGCAAAAAGTACAAGTTGGTGTACCTTAGGGTTTAAGCTCATTGGTTCACTCGTTCACAAGTTTGCGGGTTCACTAGTTCACTAGTTTTCCCGTTTGAACTTCATGCGATATTCTGAGCCCCTTAAAATTCACGTCTGTTTCCTCCATGCCGGGACAGGCCTCATTCCCTGTAGATAGCTAACTCGTGAACTTGTAAAACTAGTGAACTAGTGAAACCGTAAACTTGTGAACCGGCTTTACATCACCGCCTTCACCACATTGTGGATCACCTTGGGCTTGCCAAGCGTGTAGTAATGGAGCACCGGTACGCCAAATGCTTTCAGTTCCTTGCTTTGTTGGATCAGCCATTCCTGGCCAACGATTTCCACGTCGGCATCGGTCTTGCATTTCATCACTTCCAGGCTCAACTCTGTGGGCAGGTCTACGTGGAAAATGCGGGGTAATACGCTGAGTTGTTTTTTGGTCGTCAATGGTTTTAGGCCCGGGATAATGGGGACTTCGATACCTGCATTGCGGCAATGGTTTACGTATTCGAAAAATTTCTGGTTGTCGAAAAACATTTGCGTCATGATATAATCGGCACCGGCGTCAATCTTGTCTTTGAGGCGCTTCATGTCGATTTCCAGGTTGGGGGCTTCAAAATGTTTCTCGGGATACCCGGCTACGCCAATGCAGAAGTTGGTTTTACTGCCGTTGAGAATATCATCTTCCAGGTAAATGCCATTGTTCAGGTTGGCCACCTGTTTCAGCAGGTCGATGGCATAAGGATGGCCGTCATGGTGGGGCACAAAGGAAGGTTCATTCTTTTCCGCATCGCCGCGCAATACCAGTACATTATCAATGCCCAGAAAGTTCAGGTCAATCAACGCATTCTCCGTTTCGTTTTTGCTAAACCCACCACAGATCAGGTGAGGTACGGTATCTACATTGTAGTGGTTACGGATAGCTGCGCAAATACCCACCGTGCCCGGCCGTTTGCGCACTTCCACTTTTTCAAACGTGTTATCCGGCTTTTTCTTAAACATGCTTTCACTGCGGTGATACGTCACGTTGATGAACGGCGGTTTAAACTCCATCAGCTGGTCCAGGTTGCCATACAGGGTTTGGATCGTCTTTCCTTTCAGCGGAGGCAGCACTTCGAATGAAACCAGCGTGTTGTTGTTGGCGGCTTGTATATGTTCGGTTACTTTCATTTTTTACAATTAGCTAATTAGCCAATTAGCTAATTAGCTAATTTTTAAGAAGCGCTGCAAGATAATTCAATACCGCATCGCAAAAACACTTGTTAAGGTTAGAATCATTACCAGCCCTTATGATACGAAACTTTATTTTTGTCCGCCTGCAGCCCTTAACCGGTTAAAAGCATAACAGGATTGCCCAGTAGAATTATTATCGATGAACGGAGCGTCGCCACTGTTGCCCAACCAGGGAACAAGGGCTGGCCTCCCCAAAAGAAAAAAACTACAGCTTAAATAATGGAAAACCAACGGCAAAAACGACCAATGAATTATTGACCATTACTATTGACCCAGTGACTTACCGACACCAGTAATCACCGATTAACCAATCAACCAATAAACCAATAAACCACCTTGAACCTCACTATAACTACCAGGAACCTCGTAAAATCTTATAGCAACCGCACGGTGGTAAACCATGTAAATATCGAGGTGAGCCAGGGGCAGATTGTGGGTTTGCTGGGGCCCAACGGTGCGGGCAAAACCACCAGTTTTTATATGGTGGTAGGTCTGATAAGGCCGGATGAAGGTGATGTTTTTCTGAACGATCTGAATATCACCAAACTGCCGATGTACAAGCGGGCGCAAATGGGTATTGGCTACCTGCCACAAGAAGCCAGCGTATTCCGCAAGCTGAGTGTACAGGATAATATCAGCGCCGTGCTGGAGATGACCAAATTGAGTAAGGCCGAGCAAAAGAAAAAAATGGAAAGCTTGCTGGATGAATTTAACCTGCATCATGTGCGCAACAACAATGGCGACAGCCTGAGCGGCGGTGAACGGCGGCGTACTGAAATAGCCCGGGCCCTGGCGGTGGATCCCAAATTTATATTACTGGATGAACCCTTTGCCGGTGTGGATCCCATTGCGGTGGAAGATATCCAGGGCGTGGTGGCCAAGCTCAAATACCGCAATATCGGCATCCTGATCACCGACCATAATGTAAACGAAACCCTTTCTATTTGCGACCGTGCCTACCTGCTGATTGATGGAAAAATCTTTAAACACGGCACCGCTGAAGAACTGGCCGAGGACGAGCAGGTGCGCAAACTGTACCTGGGTACCAACTTTGTGCTGCGCCGCAAAGACTGGCTGATGGATCTTGGCCGCGAAGTAAATAATAAGCCTTCCAAAGACAAGATTGTGGCTACACTTGACCGGGCGGTGCAATATATCAGCCGTTTGGAAGAGAAGCAGAAAGATGCCAGCCATACCATGGGCGATATTGCCGGCGGCCTCAGCGACGATAGCGATATGGGTGCCAACGAGTATATCCGCTATATAGAAGAAATACAAACCGCCCTGCAGCAGTTTGACCCGGAGGAAAAGGATGCTGCATTGCAAAAACAAGTACAACTCATTGTGCCGGTAAACCCTGAGGTTAAAGGCGACCTCGTGAATTTGATCGATTATTTTAATGTGCATTATTAAGTCCAACAATTAATTGGCATGGCCACCCGGGCTTTGAATGATCACTGTTGCCGACCCGGCAGTGCGGCAATGGGTATAGACGATACTGCTAACCGTGTAACATTCTCATTTGCTTTCAAAAGTTATAGTACTCTTACTGTATCAAAACATTTTTAGCAAAAAATACTAAATAAATTAGTGTTGATAATAAATCTTCCCCTACTTTTAACCCCTTATTACATTTACTGACAAGAATATCGCTAACAACATTAAAACGTAAAGCATGAACAACCTGAGTACCGAAAAACAAAAAGCGTTAAGCCTGCAATTAGAAAAAATCAACAAAGATTATGGCAAGGGAAGTGTGATGATGATGAACGAAAGAAGCGTGGAACCGATTGAAGTAATATCCACAGGGTCAATAGGATTGGATGCGGCATTAGGCGTGGGCGGTTTACCCCGGGGCCGCGTAATTGAAATATACGGACCGGAGAGTAGTGGTAAAACCACCATCGCGATCCATGTAATAGCTGAGGCACAAAAGAAAGGCGGCATGTGCGCTTTTATAGATGCGGAGCATGCTTTCGACAGCATTTACGCACAAAAACTGGGGGTGGATATTGATAATCTCCTTATCTCCCAACCTGACTATGGTGAGCAGGCCCTTGAAATCGCCGACCGCCTGATCCTCTCAGGCGCACTGGATGTGGTTGTGATTGACTCCGTGGCCGCCCTTGTTCCTAAAAGCGAATTGGAAGGCGAAATGGGCGACAGTAAAATGGGTCTCCAGGCCAGGTTGATGAGCCAGGCTTTGCGAAAACTCACCGCTACTATTAATAAAACCAATACCATTTGCATATTCATTAACCAGCTGCGTGAAAAGATCGGGGTGATGTTTGGCAATCCGGAGACCACTACCGGTGGTAATGCCCTGAAATTCTATGCATCGGTCCGTTTGGATATCCGTCGTATGACGCAGATCAAGGATGGCGACCAGGCAACGGGTAACCATGTGAAAGTAAAAGTGGTGAAAAATAAGGTGGCGCCGCCGTTCCGCCAGGCGGAATTCGACCTGGTATTTGGAGAAGGCATCAGCAAGCTGGGAGAAATAATAGATATGGGTGTAGAATTGGGCATCGTTAATAAAAGCGGCAGCTGGTTTAGCTATGACACCAATAAACTGGGTCAGGGCCGTGAGGGCGTGAAGGACATTTTAAGGGATAACCCCGAACTGGCCAACGAAATAGAGGCCAAAATCCGGGCGAAGATTAAAGAGGATATGGGTTAGTAAGTTATATCAAAAAAACAGGAGAGGGTTTGCAGCGTGCAGGCCCTTTTTTATGCGTATATGGTCAATAATCGTCAGACGACCTTGCGATACTTAAAACTAAGTATTGGAGAAGCTTTACAAACGAACAAAATTTGTATGACAAAATGTTTCAGTAACACTAACACGTAAAAAGTCTGAATGAAAGCTGGCAGCAGAAATCTTTTTAATTATTGCCAATATCTTAAACACATGGAGACAACATCAAAGAAATGCAACCAGTTAGCGCAGCTGCAATTTGCGGGCTTTCCCACCGTCTTTCTGTCGAAGAACGCAGTGTGTCATTAATACTGGAAACAGATCCGGTACCGGGCAGTATTTCCTGTAGCCGATGTGGCGAATCGGCCGACAAATCGGATGAGAACGTGCATCGGGTTTGCGGCTCGTATGTGGGCGGAGTCGGATGTAATGGCTATCCTTCGTAAACAATTGGATATTCCGCCTGTAGAAATGTAGAAAAACTTATTTCAGAAAGACCCATTTCCCCACCCTTGAACACAGTATGGCCCACACTTAAAAGGCATCCCAAAAATTTTTGGGGTGCTTTTTTATTTGCTTTTTAAAAACTCTTGCTATCTTCTCCCCAAAATTATTGCCACATGATTCCATTCAGAGACATTAAGCCCGGCGATTGGGTAAGGGTAAACAATGAAGGCCGCTTAGAAGACGGCGAAGTAACTCATGTAAATATGGATGAAGGCCAGGTTGGGGTGCGAACACCTGGTGATATCGTCTTCTATTTTGAACCAGACCAGGTTTCCGGCATACCGCTCGACGACAGCCAGCTTCAAAAACTTAAATTTGTGAAGGAGGAAACGCCGGAAGGATATATCAAATACAAACATGGCCCCTTCAGGTTACTGCTGGAAAAGCCGGATGATTTTAGCCATAGTAAAATGTGGTACCGGGAAGACAGGCGCCAGATCATTTACCCGCTAATGGTGCACCAGTTACAAAACCACTACCGCGAAATGGTAAACGTAGAGCTTACAGAATCCTGATGTTGCGGGGATGGATGGAAACGCGGATCAGACGGATTCAGCGGATATAAGCTGTTTTTTTGGCTGATGAAATGGGGCGCTGTTTGTAGATGTCGAAATAGGTGTTGCCTGCAAAACGATGCGGTCGTGACTTTTTGTTCATTACTAACAGTGGCTAAAGCGGATCCACTGTTGCACTTTTATTTCAAGAGAAAAGTGAGACGGGGGGCAACCTATAAAAAAGAAATTTTTTTATACCCTTGTGTGGGCAAGCATTACCGGCCCGGCCAAAACTTTATCGGACCAACAATATCCCAAAATTATAAATCCGCTAAGATCAGCCAGATCCGTTCAATCCGCGTTTCTACACATCTTTTATACAGCGTCAAAATCTATTTTCACCACGGCCGTCCGGGGATGGCTTTGACAGGTAAGGATAAAGCCGGCGGCAAGTTCATCTGGCTCCAGGCCATAGTTGGCATCCATAAAAACCTCGCCTTCTGTTAGCCTTGCCCTACAGGTGCAGCATACACCGCCCTTGCAGGCATAAGGCAGGTCGGCGCCTTCATGCAGGGCCGCATCCAGTATCGGTTCTCCGTCATAGGCGAGGTTGAAAGATTGTTCAATGCCATCCAGTTTCACCGTGATCCGGCTCTCAGGGCCATGATCTACATTAGTTGTTACAGCCATATGTTTAGCCGCATTTTTTATCGGCGAAGTGAAGAGTTCAAAGTGAATTTTGTGACGGTCTACCAGCTGTGATTCGAGCCAGTCTTTTACACCAAAGATCATTTCTTCAGGTCCGCAAAGAAAGAATGCATCAATGGTATTCATATCCACCAACTTGCTGAATATATAGGCACATTTTTCCGCATCTATTCTTCCATAGTTCAGGGGTGCATCCGTTTTTTCCCGGCTTAACACATGGTATATCCGGAACCGGTCAATGAACTGGTTTTTCAACGCTTCGAGTTCTTCCTTGAAAATGATACTGTTCCGGTTCCGGTTGCCGTACACCAGCGTAAAGCTGCTCTGGGGCTCGGTACGCAGCGTCGTTTCGATAATCGAAAGCACCGGGGTGATACCACTACCAGAGGCTAAAGCCATATAATTTTTTTGCTGCAGGGCATCCAGCTCCTGGAAAAACCTGCCATTGGGCGGCATCACTTCAACAATATCTCCTGGTTTCAATACCTCGTTGGCATATCCGGAAAACAACCCACCCGGTACTTTCTTAACTGCTACCCGCCAATGCGCATCTAGCGG
Organism: Chitinophagaceae bacterium; assembly: GCA_039925965.1. GTDB lineage: Bacteria > Bacteroidota > Bacteroidia > Chitinophagales > Chitinophagaceae > JAZKFT01. Next base: position 36,261 of record JBDSXW010000012.1, on the reverse strand, counting down.
GCTGCTGCAGAGGCTATAGCTGCGCCGCACTTCTTCATCGCCGATATGGGTTCTCAGGGTAAGATATTGTCCCTGTTTATAGCGGAACAGCTCTTTCAGGTCGTCGGGTATATCAAAAGACAACGACACACAATCGTTCGTTTCCCGGTTGATTTTTTTTACCCGCAGGGGGTAGAATTTTGTTGACATGAGTGTTGTTTTCCCTGGCAGCTTTTTCCCAGCCCTTGCTATGCCACCAGGCCATTGATTAAGATTTGCACGAGGTCATTTTCCATCTCAGCTGCGCTGATACTTCGTTTGTTTTTCTGCCAGAATTCGATGCCCCGCACCGCACTTAACATTGTGAGCACCGCCACATGCGGGTGGAGTTTGCGAAACTCATTCTGGTCGATCCCAACGGCAACAATATCTGCAAAGCGCTTTTCATAACTACGGCGCTGCTGCAGGAACTGGGCCAGGAAAGGCTCCTGTAAATGTTTCCAGTCGCGGTTGCTCACATACACTTCCTCAAACCGTTCCAGCATCATCCGGATATGAAAGCGGACGATTTGTTCCACTTTATGCGCCTGGCTGGCATCACTTTTTTCGGCGGCCTCCAACTGCTCGATATATGCTGCAGCCATGGTGAAGCAAATAGCTTTCAGCAATTCGGCCTTGCTATCGATATGGTTGTAAAGACTGGCAGCTTCTACGCCTACCGCTTCGGCCAGGTGCCGCATGCTCGTTGCATTATAGCCCTTTTGCCTGAAAAGTACGGTCGCTTTCTCCAGGATTACGGCTTTTCGGGATGCCGGTTTTGCTGATATAATTTTTGCCATAAAGGCAAATGTAAAGAAGACTAACGGTTGTTAGTTTTGGTGGGGACGATTTTACGTGGAAAGAAACGCATTATTTGAAAAAAATAGCGAGCTCCGGCGACGGCGGCCCTTAATCTTGAAACGACCAGCCATCAAAATAAGTGATCCTGATTCGCAATCCCTTAGGCAACGTACCCTCTTATTTTCGCATGTGGATGAATGGTGATTTTGATGGCTAAAAACAATAAAGTTCTACTGTGTGTGGGGCCTTCATTTTCTATCAAAAAAAAATTACTCTTACTGCGTTTGTCGTTTAATATCGTGTTGTTCATAATTAACACAAACTAGTTTCAGGTGCAACAATGAAAAGACATTTTCCACCTATGCCCAGACTTAAAACTTTTATTAATATTTTACTCATTGTGGCGTCAATTTGTAACAACGACGGCAGACAAAACTTTTCATTGACAAATAGCTTCGACTCATCACAATCCAGCACTTTTGACAATTTCCACACACCTAATACCGAGATGCCATTTAGGTTTGCCGACAAATTTAGTTTTGACAAAAAACTATAGGTTTCATAACTGGGGCAGGATGAATAACAAACGCACAACAAGTGTATTTTCAAAAGCTGCGCGACAGGAAGGGGGTGATTCAACACAGGATTTCAGTTGCAGCATGAAATATTAAGGTGAAACAACACCCCAATTACATGCAACCCAAAAATATTTCTCCCACTATGGTGCTGTAAAAGCCCCAAAGGTTTTCTTAACCAAGGTCTTACTCACAGAACCACCGGACCATTTAATAATCACTACAAAGAGGTTATCAAAATCACCATCGTCGATATTCCCTGTAAAACCCGGGTCCAGTCCTATATGCCGTAACATCTGGGGAACGGTATTGGAATGCCCCACCACTAAAAAGTGTTTCTTCTTTTGCGTGCTCAGCGCATCGATCAGGGAATCTGCATTATTATAAAAAACCACGGGTAAACTATTTGCTACCGCCGCAGGTTCCGCTGTATGAATCGTACGCAGCACATTGGTGCTGTAAACGCCATTTATACCAACGCCACTCAGCGAGTCCCGCAATACCCGGGCCCTGGTAAAACCTTCAGGATTTTTGAGGTCCGAATTTGGTGCACTACTGGCCTTATCTCCATGGCGAACGATGTAAATCTTCGTCGTAGCGCAGGAAAAAAGCGAAACGATACCTACAATAGCTACAATGGTCCTCATAAATAATCGGTTATGGTTTAAAAATATAACTTTCATTCAGTACGCCAACTACAATTACCCTAAAATGTTATCGCCGCGATTATTTCATTATTTTTTACCCATTTGGGTGGCGGCGCCAATGCTTCGCATACTGCCTGCATTGATGCTAGGAATTGTGCTGCAATGGTACCTGGATATCCCGCCTGGCTACCTCTTGCTAACAGGTACATTTTTTGTCATGGTAGCTTTTGTGTTTTCGGTTTTTTCCACGACTAGAACGGCGGTGGCTTTTGGCATTTGCCTGCAATTATTATTTATGAGCCTCGGCAGCCTGGTGGTATGGCAAAATGATACACGCAGTCACAGTTCGTCCATTACAAAGAAATACTCCGATAGTGCCATTCTTGTAGCCACATTGCAGGAGCCATTGGTGGAAAAAGCCAAAAGTTATAAAGCCGAGGCAACAGTCCAGATTTTTGCAACCAATAACTTACAGCCTGTAAAAGGAAATATTATTGTTTACCTGCAAAAAGACAGCAACGGTATAACGCCGGGTCTTGGTTATGGCAACCAATTGGTTTTCAAAAAACCGTTACAGCTCATACAAAATGCAGGCAACCCGGGTGGCTTCGACTACCAGCGATACTGTGCTTTTCATAATGTGTACTACCAGGTATTTTTAAAGGATGGCGATTATGAGATGACCGCAGCCAGGCAAGTAACACCTTTCAGACAAATGCTTTTCGATTTGCAAAAATGGGTGCTGTCAGCGTTTAAGAAATTCGTACCTGGCAGCAAGGAATCCGGTGTGGCAGAAGCATTGCTGATCGGCTACCGCAACGACCTGGATGCCGATCTGGTGCAAAGCTATAGCAACACGGGTGTCGTTCATATTATTGCCATCAGCGGTATGCACCTTGGTTTGATCTATGGGTTGCTGGTATTGCTTTTTCGTCCGTTGGGCAAAAGCAAAAAAGTACTGCTGATCCGGGCGGGCTGCATCCTTTCTTTATTATGGGTTTTTAGCATACTTACAGGTGCCGCGCCCTCCATCATTCGCAGCGCCATCATGTTTACGTTCCTGGTGCTGGGCGAAACCCAAAAACGAAAAGCATCGATTTATAATAACCTCGCCACATCAGCATTACTGATTTTATTATTCGATCCATTTGCCTTGTGGGATGTCGGCTTTCAACTCAGCTATGCGGCAGTGCTGAGTATTGCCATTTTTGCAACGCCCATCAGCAAGCTCTGGCATCATAACAATAAATGGATCAGGAACTTCTGGCAATTGAACGCGGTTACCCTGGCTGCACAAATACTTACCTACCCAATCGTGGCCTTTCATTTTCACCAGTTTCCGAACCTGTTTTTGTTCACCAATATTGTGGCCGTACCATTGAGCAGTCTCATTTTGTATGGCCTGCTATTTCTGCTTGCCGTTTCCTGGATTCCTTCGGTGGCAACCTGGGTCGGGATGTTGGTAAAATGGAGTATCTGGGCCATGAACTCGTTTATAGAACTCGTAAGTAAAATTCCTTTTTCATTAACCGATGGCATTTATTTTACGATAACGCAGGCGGTTATCCTAATGCTTTCCATAACCGCTGCCAGTTGGTGGCTGTTGAGGCGTTCACCAAAAGCGTTTGTGATTACGATGATTTGTTTGGCCTGCTTTTTCAACCTTAGGATCGTACAGTTTTTGCAGGACGAAGGGCAGCGGAAGATCATCGTTTATAATGTGCCACAACATGCCGCCATTGATGTAATAAAAGGCGAGTCGTACCAGTTTGTAGGCGATAGTATGTTGGAGCGTGAGGGATTCCTGAAAAACTTTCATTTAAAACCATCCAGGGTCTTTCACCAGGTGGAAATGGCCGGGCATTTGCCAGGAGTGGACGTGGCCAGCAACGTGATATTGGCCGGGGCCAAAAAAGTAATCCTGCTACATGGTGCTGTTGAACCAGCTGATTCCGGCATCGTCCATACCGATATGCTCATTATTACGGGTAGTCCAAAGCTTAAACTGGCCGACCTGATACTGGCCATAGATCCTGCAATTATCGTGGCCGATGGTACCAACAGCCGCTATAAAATCAGCCAATGGCAAAAAGAAGCCGAGACCTTACATTTGCGCTTTCATGCTGTAGCCGGTCAGGGCGCCTATACTTTGTCCTGGTAGCGGTTGCAACGATCCCCGCCTTCACCATCAACAATTTTATGCAAAAAACTATTCAATCGGCCCTGATCTCTGTTTTCTACAAAGAAGGTCTTGACAACATTATCCGCCTGCTGTACAAGCATGGTATAACCATTTACAGCACTGGCGGTACCCAAAGTTTTATTGAAAGCCTGGGTGTTCCCTGCATCCCGGTAGAAAATATTACCACCTATCCATCCATCCTCGGCGGAAGGGTAAAAACTTTGCACCCTTCCGTGTTTGGCGGTATTCTGGGTAAAAGAGACGACGAACAGCATATGGCCGAAATGAAGCAATACCAGATCCCCGAAATTGACCTGGTGATTGTGGACCTCTACCCTTTTGAAGAAACAGTGGCCAATACCTCTGAGGAAAAACTGATTATTGAGAAGATCGATATCGGGGGCCCATCCATGATACGTGCTGCCGCCAAAAACCACCGAGACCTGGTGGTGATCGCGTCTAAAAACGACTACCAGCACCTTGAAGCCATACTTGAAGGAGCAACTGCTTCCACCACAATGGAACAGCGCCGGGCCTTCGCTGCCAAAGCCTTCGATATCTGTGCCAATTACGATGTGGCCATCAGTAAATATTTTCAATCCACCACCGAAGGAACGGCCCCGTATTTCTTTGAATCCATCACCAACCCGGCGCCGATGCGCTATGGCGAAAACCCACACCAGCCTGCTGTTTTTTATGGTAATTTAAAAGAACTGTTCAACCAGCTGAATGGTAAGGAACTTAGTTATAATAACCTTGTAGATGTGGATGCGGCCATCCAGCTGATTGGCGAGTTCGTAAAGGCCTCCCCAATCCACCCCAAAGAAAAAGCCTCCCCCGTCCCCGCCGAAGGAGGGCGGAAAGAGTCCGACATGGTTCTTGAAGAGTCCGAAAAAGAGCAGGTTTCTAAGAACCCTCCTTCGGAGGGAAGGGAGCCGTCGTCGTCGCAGGGCAGGCAGGCCATTTTTGCTATTATTAAACACACCAACGTTTGTGGCGTGGCTGCAAGAGCCACCGTTAAAGAAGCCTGGGACGCTGCCCTTGCGGGCGATCCCGAAAGTGCATTTGGTGGCGTGCTGGTCTGCAAAGGCACCATCGACAAAGCCACAGCTGAAGCTATCAGCGAAATCTTCTTCGAAGTGCTGATAGCGCCGGCATTCGATGCGGACGCACTGGATATATTAAAGTCGAAAAAGAACCGGATCCTGCTGGAATTGAATCAGCAACCGGCCAAAAGAGACCAGTATAAATCTTTGCTCAACGGCGTGTTGGTGCAGGCCAGCGACGAAGGCAGCTTTTCCAAATGGGAAGAAGCAGGCGACAGGGAAACCACGGCAGAAGAAAAGGCCGACCTCGAATTTGCCAATATCATCTGCAAGCATTTAAAAAGTAATGCAATTGCGCTGGTAAAGAACGGCCAGCTGGTTGGAAAGGGCTGCGGCCAAACCAGCCGCGTGGATGCACTGCGCCAGTCGCTGGATAAAGCAAAGCAATTTAATTTTGACCTGCGTGGTGCGGTGCTGGCCAGCGATGCATTCTTCCCGTTTGATGATTGCGTGAAAATGGCCCATGAAGCTGGTATCACCTCTTTCATCCAGCCCGGTGGATCCATCCGCGATAAAGATTCCATCAGCTATTGCAAAGCCAATGGCCTGGCAATGGTGATCACTGGTATGCGGCACTTCAGGCATTAAAAGTATTTGGGTTGTTGGCAAAACCTTTATGGTCTGTTTGGGGGTAACCAAACCCTATAAGGTCTATTTCGGTAACTATCCTATAATGAAACTCGCCACAGACTTTATAGGTTTTAAAGAGGGAAGTCGACCTATAGCCCAACATATCTATTTAAAGGGCCGGTTTCGGCCCGGCGGTGTCCCCAACTGAAACCTATTAGGTCTGTTCACACATACATCACATAGAAACAACCAAATAGACCTAATAGGTTCATGAACACCCAAAACAAAAAAAAAGCCTACCTCGCCCTGGCAGTTACTTCCTTTATCTGGGGAACAACCTGGGTGGTGAGCAAAGTGGGTGTGGGCTTGATCCACCCCGTGTTTTTTAGCAGTATCCGCCAGTTTTGTGGCGGTAGTTTATTCCTGTTATTTTTTCTTTTTACGGGCAAAGCCACGCTACCCAAACCTAAAGAATGGGCTTACATTCTGATGATGAGCTTTTTACTCTTCGTTATCAGCAATGGTTTTACTGTTTGGAGTATGCGGTACCTCAACAGCGGGCTCGGCGCTATACTGGGCGCCATTTTTCCTTTGTTCGTAGCCATTATCGAATGGATGATCGGCGACAAAGACCGTCCCAATTGGGTGGCAGTAACCGGCTTGCTGCTGGGTTTTGGTGGCGTAGCAATTATTTTCTCGCATCATCTCCAGGATTTTTTTAACAGCGGCTTCCGCACCGGTATTTTGTTCTCACTTATTGCTACCATCACCTGGGCAGCCGGCACCGTTCTCACCACCCGGAATAATATTAAGCTGAACCGCTATTACAGCCTGGGCTGGCAAATGCTTCTATCCGGCATCATCATGTTTTCGCTGGCGCATCTGAACGGCTGGTCCATTCCGCTTGCCGAAGTACCGCTAAAAGCCTGGGCCTGTATTGGCTACATGGTCGTCTTTGGAAGCATCATCGCCTTTGGCTGTTTCATTTATACTATCACCCATTTACCTACCACGCTGGCATCAATCTATGCCTATATCAATCCGATGGTGGCGGTGCTGCTAGGTCATTTTATTTTAAAAGAAGAACTGAATATTACCCTTGGCATCGGCGCCCTGGTAACGATTGTCGGCGTATTCCTGGTGAACCGTAGTTTTAAAAAGATGATGAAAGAACAATCCACGTTTTCGGAGTAATTTTTTAGCCCGGCAGAAGTACCACTATGAAGCTGCATTGGCAAACGTTATAAACAGGATTATTTCGGGGCTCCGTTCAACTCCGGAACGCCTGGAAGCAGCAACATTTCAAAGCAGTTACCTCATTTTGGCGCAATACCGCATGGTTCGGCTCCTACTACCCTCCGGCAAGCCTCATATTTGATGCGCTTGCACAGTAGCAATTAAAAAGCTATTTTACCTCTGCATAGATGCCATTGAAATCTAAAAACACTATACAGGTTCATTTTCTCGTTTTTTTAAAACACTATAAACCCTTAAACCATGGTAAAACAAACGCTGGTTGCTACATGTGCAGCCCTTCTCTTATTCGGTTGCAAGGAAACGACTTCCACCGCTGCCAGCAACGACAGCATCCCGGCAAAAATGGATTATGCCTACACGATTGAACATGATGCAGACAACTGGTCGCCCGGCGATCTGAAACATGTGCAAACAGTGTTAGCTGGCCTGAAAGCCTATGAAACGGGCGACATAGCCGGTTGTGTAAAAACCTTCGGTGACTCCGTGGATCTCAAATTTAGCGGTTGGGAAGCAAAACTCTCCAACGACAGCCTGAAAGCCTATTTTACTAAGAACCGGGCTGAGTCCAAAAACATCACCATCAAAATGGATGATTGGGAGTCGGTGATTTCCAAGGATAAGAAAACAGAATTTGTATCGCTTTGGTACAAAGAAACGATGACTGATCTGAAAGGAAAAACGGACTCCATGGAAGTGATGGATGATCTGAAAATAGCCGGCGGAAAAATTGTGTCGCTGAATGAGAAAGAACGGCATTTTATGGCCAAAAAATGATTCCGCTTTGAACGGTTCACAGAATCTTGTAAGAATGGCGTTGATTTTTCAACGTCATTTTTATTTCACAAAGGCTTGCCATCTGCCTGCCTATATTTGCAGCCCTGATGAATATTGAGGCGCTGAAGGATAAGTTTAAAAAAGACCCCCGCATTTTCGAGATTGCGGACAAGCTATCGTTTGCCCAAACCCAGCAAATACACCTCAACGGCCTCAATGGCAGCAGTAAAGAATGGGTGATGGATGCGGTTTTTAACCACCCCGCTGCGGCGAAACTAACCCACCTCGTGATTCTTAGCGACCAGGAAGAAGCGGCCTATTTTCACAACACATTGGAGAACCTTACCAATGAAGCGCTGAACCTGTTTTACTTTCCATCTTCTTTTAAAACAAAGAAAAATTACAAACTACTCAATAGCAGTCACGTAATGCTTCGCACCGAGGCGCTGACCAAATTGACGGCCGGCGGCGAACGCAATATTATCATCACATACCCCGAAGCCTTATTCGAAAAAGTGGTGCTGGCAAAAGAGCTGGCGTCCAATATCATTTCAATAAAACAAGCGGAAGCCATTGACCTCAATGGTGTGATGGAACTATTTGTGATGCTCGGTTTTGAACGGACAGATTTTGTGTACGAACCCGGCCAGTTTGCCCTGCGTGGTGGCATTCTCGATATCTATTCATTCGGCAATGAAAAACCTTATCGTATTGAGTTGTTTGGAAATGAAGTAGACAGTATCCGCATTTTCGATCCGGAAACACAGTTGAGCGAAAGGCGTTTGTTGCAGGTGAGCATCATCCCCAATGTTGATACGCAGTTTGAAAGCGGCGAGAAGATCTCGTTGCTGGAATTCTTACCGGAAACCACCGCCGTATGGTGCAGCGACTGGAATTTTATCAAAGAAAAAATTGAGCAGGAAGAAGAGAACCTGGAAATTTTCCTGGCCTACCATGCTGATGATAAACCCACCGCGACCGACGATGATGACCTGATGGAAAAGAGATATGTGGGCTGGGAAGATTTTGTAAAGGGTGCCGAAATGGAGCCGCTTGTTTTTAGTCGCCATACCGTGCATTTTGCAAACGCAGATGGCGCACTCCTCACAGATGCCGGGGAGAAAAGCATTGTGCCTTTCAACACCAAACCGCAGCCATCATTCAATAGAAATTTTAACCTGCTGATAGCCGATCTAAAAAACTGGGAGAAGCAAAAATTCGATGTTTTTATTTTTGCTGAACAGGCCAAACAGCTCGAACGACTTTATACCATTTTTAAAGATCTTAATACCGAGATCAATTTTGTACCGGTGCCAATTGCCATCCACGAAGGCTTTATTGAGGAAGACCTCAAAGTGGTTTGCTATACCGATCACCAGATATTTCAGCGCTACCACAAGTACAAAGTGAAGCAGGCATTCAGTAAAAACAAAGCGCTCACGTTAAAAACCCTACGGGAATTACAACCTGGAGATTATGTAACACATATCGATCACGGCGTAGGCATTTACAGCGGTCTGCAAAAGATCGATGTGAATGGAAGAATGCAGGAAGCGGTTCGCTTGAGGTATAAAGACAATGATCTTTTATATGTAAATATTTCTTCGCTACATAAAATTTCCAAGTTTACTGGTAAGGAAGGTAATGTGCCCAAGATGAACAAACTGGGCAGCGATGTGTGGAGCAAACTGAAGGAAAAGACGACCCGGCAAATAAAGGACATCGCAGAAGACCTGATCAAGTTGTACGCTGAACGCAAGGCGCAGAAAGGGTTTCAGCATGCGCCGGACAATTACATGCAGACTGAACTCGAGGCCAGTTTTATTTACGAAGACACGCCCGACCAGGCCAAAGCGACCATAGATGTAAAGAACGATATGGAAAAAGATAGCCCCATGGACCGCCTCGTATGTGGCGACGTGGGCTTTGGCAAAACCGAGATCGCCATCCGGGCTGCTTTCAAAACCTGTTGCGACAGCAAGCAGGCGGCTATCCTTGTTCCCACTACTATTCTTGCCTACCAACACTATAAAACCTTTGGAGACCGGTTAAAAGACTTTCCCGTAAGAGTGGATTTTATCAACCGCTTTAAAAGTGCCAAAGAGAAAAAAGAAACTTTACTACAACTGGCCGAGGGCAAAATTGATATTATTATTGGCACCCATGCGTTGCTGGGCAAAGATGTTAAGTTTAAAGACCTCGGCATCATGATCATTGATGAAGAGCAGAAATTTGGCGTAACTGCAAAAGAGAAATTAAAAACCCTTAGAACTACTGTAGACTGTCTTACACTTACGGCCACACCGATTCCACGAACCCTGCAATTTAGTTTGATGGGCGCCCGGGATTTGAGCATTATCAATACGCCGCCACCAAACCGCCAGCCGGTACAAACGGAGGCACATACCTTTAACGAGGATTTTATACGGGAAGCGATCTACTACGAAACGGAACGGGGCGGTCAGGTATTTTTTATCCATAACCGCGTACAAAGCCTGCCCGAAATGGCCGGATTGATCCGCGGTCTTTGCCCCGATATCAGCGTAGCTTTTGCGCATGGACAAATGGAAGGCGACCAGCTGGAAGATACCATTCTCGACTTCATGGACCGCCGCTACGATGTGCTGGTGTGTACGAACATTGTGGAGAGCGGCGTGGATATACCAAACGTAAATACCATCATCATCAATAACGCCCATCAATTTGGGCTCAGCGATTTACACCAGCTACGTGGCCGCGTAGGCCGGAGCAATAAAAAGGCCTTCTGTTATTTGCTGGCACCAAGCCTCAGCACTTTGCCGAGCGATAGCCGCAAACGCCTCAATACGCTGGAACAATTCAGCGACCTCGGCAGTGGTTTCCAGATCGCCATGCGGGACCTGGATATTCGCGGTGCAGGCAATATGCTGGGTGGCGAACAAAGTGGTTTTATAGCCGAGATTGGATTTGAGATGTACCATAAAATCCTTGACGAAGCCATCAAGGACCTGAAGCGGAAAAAGTTCCGCGATGTGTTTAAAGAAGAGATCAGCCAGCAGGAAGATTTTGTAAACGACTGTACCATCGATACTGACCTGGAAATCCTCATTCCCGATTCTTATGTTGAAAATATCACCGAACGCCTGGTGCTATATACCCGCCTCGATAACTATAATACCGAAGAAGACCTGCAATATTTTCATGGAGAGATGACGGATCGTTTTGGGAAAATGCCGCAACAAGTGGAAGACCTTTTTACTACCGTTCGCTGCCGCAAACTGGCCGTGGAACTGGGTTTCGAGAAACTCCTACTGAAGGATGACACCATGAAATGCTTCTTTGTAAGCAACCATGAGTCGCCTTATTTCCAAAGCACCACCTTTACCCAAATACTACAGTTTATCAATACCCAGGTAAACAATGCTAAGCTAAAGCAAGTAGGTGTCAATGGAATCCTGGTAGTCGACCGCATTAAATCGATGGCCGATATCCATAAATTTTTAAGTCGTATGCAGGGCTTTGTAAAGCCGGCGTAGCAGCGGCATTCCGCTAAATGTGTAGTAATATTGTGGGTGATGATCGCATCCGTTTTACAATCTGTTGCCGACTACGAAGCTTTACGGCTTCACGATGTTTTGAACTATGATAAGTTCAACTATTATGCTATTATCCATCATTCGACGACAATAGAAGGTTGCACCCTTACAGAAATAGATACCCAGCTTTTGCTCGACGAGGGCATCACTCCAAAAGGAAAGCCTTTGGAGCATAGCCTGATGGTGAAAGATCATTATGATGCCTTGTTGTTTGTTTTAAGGGCTGCCGAAAGTAAAACACTTGTTTCCTCCGCTTTCATACAACAGATAAATGCAAAACTGATGAAGGGAACAGGTTCTGTCTATCAAACTGTGTTTGGTGAAATAGACGCCACCAAGGGCATGTTCAGAAAAGGAAATGTAAGTGCAGGCAGTAGCTATTTCGTAAACTATGATAAAGTGGAAGCGCTCACCACAAAGCTTTGTAATGAAATCATTGCAGCCTTGCCGATAGCAGACAGCATTGAAAAGAGATTGAGACTCAGTTTTACAGCTCATTTTGATCTCGTTTCCATTCATCCGTTTTATGATGGCAATGGCCGGACATGCAGGCTGTTAATGAACTATTTACAGCAGTATTTCAATCTTCCGTTGGCCATTGTTTTTAAGGAAGATAAAGCGGATTATTATACCGCACTGACAGCGTCACGGAAAAATGAAGACATTGGCATCTTTCAAAATTTTATGTTCGGCCAGTACGAAAAGTTCCTGAATCAACAGGTGCGGGAATACAAAGATTCCATTGACAAAAAAGATGGTGGAAGCGTATTTTCATTTGTTTTTTAAAAAGCTAAATGGCTGAGATCAAACGCTGGCTTGGCAGTCTATTCTAAACACTGCTGTTTGCAATCTGGCCCAGGTGTAAAATCAACGCTGTAGTAAAAAATTCCTTCCTAAATTGTTACAACATTGTAATAACTTTGTCGCATGATAGTAAAACTCAGAAAAATAGGAAACTCTTCAGGTATTTTACTTTCGAAAAGTTTGTTGGAGCAGTGCTGTATTAAAGAGGAAGTAGAAGTGACGGTAAAAGATGGTGCTATTGTCATAGCACCTGTTATTAAAATAGCACGGGATGGATGGGAACAACAATTTCTAAAAGCCGCCGCTAACGACCATGAAGATTTGATGGGCAGTTTCCAAAACAAATTCGATGCGGAGGAGTGGACATGGTGATTAAAAGATTTGAGATCTATTTTGTACAATTAGACCCTGCTATTGGTACAGAAATTAATAGAATCCGCCCCTGCGTAATCGTTTCACCTAATGAAATGAATACTGCTTTGCAAACAGTAATCGTGGCTCCGCTTACTTCCACAATAAGAAATTACCCTTCAAGAGTTAATTGTTTTGTAGAGGGTAAAAGCGGACAGATAGCCCTTGATCAGCTAAGAGCTATTGATAAGCAAAGATGGAAAAGTAAGTTAGCAACGCTGGATAATCAAACATGCAAGGCAGTTGTTGCCAGGCTATTAGAAATTTTTGAATAAGATGACAGATAGAGGGTTTTAAGATTTTATTAAAAGAGAATGGGGTTAGGACTAGCAAGTTTTCGTAACGCATTCCCCACAAAAAAACCTCCGCATCTTGCAATGCAGAGGTCAATCTCTTTGTTGTCGGGCAAGAACTAGAATCCTTTTTTTGCCACACCATCAGCAATGGCTTGTAATGCTTTTGCCTCGTTCATAATAGCTGCCATTTTATTGCCTTTACCATCGTTGCCGGTTGCCATATAACCGCCTTTAGCAGTTTTGGTAACAACAGCTTCATGCATCGGCACATTTTTCTCTTTTGTCTTGAGGCAATATGCTTTGATCATTTTTGAAGTGTCCATAGTTGTTTATTTTTTGAGTTAGTAAAATGAACCGCGGCGCTTAAAAAAGGGGGTGCGGGGATATGTTTATTGGTGTAAGATAAAATAACTGTGCCATATATCGAAACCAGTGTGGATAACCTGATAATCAGCGAAAAGCCTTTCCGATGTAGCCTAAGGATCAGCCATCCTCCTACTGACGTTTTCAAGTGCTATTCACAACACTTCTCCTTTTACAAAAACCGAACCGGTATCGGAGTTGTAACAATTGTTTTTAAGAAAGGGCGCCGTTATAAAAACGGTTAAATACTTACACGTCAATCCTGGCATACCGGGCATGGGTTTCAATGAATTCACGACGTGGTGGCACTTCATCTCCCATCAGCATACTAAATACGCGATCGGCTTCGGCGGCACTTTCAATAGTTATTTGCTTCAACAATCTGAACTCGGGATTCATCGTTGTATCCCATAGCTGCGAAGCGTTCATTTCTCCTAAACCCTTGTACCGCTGTATGTTTACGCTGTCTTCCTTACCATTTGCGAACTTTATGGTCAGCTCTTTTCGCTCTTCATCATTCCACGCGTAAGCCTGCTCTTTTCCCTTTTTCACCAGGTACAAAGGTGGCTGCGCAATGTACACATAGCCTTGCTCCACCAATTCTTTCATGTACCTGAATATGAAGGTCAGGATCAGGGTGGCGATATGGCTGCCATCCACATCAGCATCGGTCATAATCACCAGTTTGTGGTACCGTAGTTTGGTAATATCCAGTGCTTTGGGATCTTCCGGGGTGCCGATTTTCACGCCAAGGGCGGTAAACATATTCCTGATTTCCTCGTTGTCGTAGATCTTATGCTCCATGGCTTTTTCCACATTCAGTATCTTACCACGTAGTGGAAGTATGGCCTGGAAGCTCCTGTCGCGGCCCTGTTTAGCAGTTCCACCAGCCGAATCTCCTTCCACCAGGAAGAGCTCACATTTCACTGGATCCTTCTCTGAACAGTCGGCTAGTTTGCCGGGCATCCCACCTCCGCTGAGTACACTCTTACGTTGTACCATTTCCCGGGCTTTCTTCGCAGCTGCCCTTGCCTGGGCAGCCAGAATCACTTTTTGGATAATGGTTTTGGCTTCTCTGGGGTTTTCCTCGAGGTACGCTTCTAATGTACGGCTCAGGGTAGAATCTACCACACCCATCACATCACTATTGCCCAATTTGGTTTTGGTCTGCCCCTCAAACTGTGGTTCCGGCACTTTAACGCTGATCACGCTACTCAGACCTTCCCTGAAATCATCGCCTTCGATTTCTACCTTGGCTTTTTCAAACAAGCCATTCTTATCGCCATAGCTTTTAAACACCCTGGTAATACTGCGGCGGAAACCAGCCACATGTGTACCACCTTCGATGGTATTGATATTGTTTACATAGCTAAAAATATGTTCGCTATAGCCGGTATTGTAGCTCATCGCTACTTCTACCGCCACATTACTTTTCTCGTCCCGGCCTTCGCAGAAAATAACAGCTGGCAAAATCGGGTTGCGGTTAGCGGCTTTGTCCAGCATTTCCACAAACTCCACGATACCCCCTTCGCTGAAAAATATTTTTGTATAGGGTTTGCCATCATCTTCCAGTTCCCGCAGGTCAGTCATTGAAATCCGGATACCCTTGTTCAGGTAGCTTAATTCGCGAAGACGGCCTTCCAGAATTTCCCTGTTATAAATTAAGGACTGAAAAATAGTGCCGTCCGGCCAAAACTGAACACGGGTGCCATGTTCATCGCTTTCACCAATTTCTCTTACGGCATATTCGGGCTTGCCTTCATGGTAGGTTTGTTCGGAAATTTTTCCGTCTCTTTTTACCGTAACGTGCAATGTGCTGCTGAGTGCATTTACGCAACTTACGCCCACACCATGCAATCCCCCGGAAACTTTATAGCTTCCTTTATCAAATTTACCGCCGGCATGAAGCACGGTCATTACCACTTCCAGTGCGCTGCGGTTCTCTTTAGTGTGCATGCCGGTTGGAATACCACGGCCATCATCCTGTACGGTAATGCTGTTATCTTCATTAATAACTACTTCGATATGGGTACAATAGCCTGCAAGGGCTTCGTCTATCGAATTGTCTACGACCTCGTAAACCAAATGGTGCAGGCCTTTTACACCCACATCGCCAATGTACATCGCGGGCCGCTTTCTTACCGCCTCTAAACCCTCTAAAACCTGGATACTGTCGGCACCGTAACTGCCTTGCTGTGGTTGTTCTGAATTTTCTGTGCTCATAGTTATTGCGGCCTTTCTGCCCGGTATTAAACGGGATTGTTTTTTTGGAATTATCGCCAGGTGGGCTATCGGCAAATGTAGCAATAACAGGGGGTTCAGCCAATTTTAATAAGGCTGTAAATAATGGATTTTTTCACCCTAAACCCATGTTTTATGGCTGGTTGTAAATGGCCTTGAGGGGAATGGAAATCTGTAGTGATTTCAAATCAATGATATCATCCTGGAAAAGGTAAGTTTCGCTTTCCCAGTCATTCGTGTCAGGAATACGACTGTATAATGTAACCAACGTTTTGTCTTGTTCCACCAGCATGTAATAGCGTAACGAATAAAAACTGCCCCTGGAACGGAGCAGCTTTCTGAAAAAATCGTGTCCAATAAAAGTAACTAGATCCCTATTTTGGAGCTACCTCAGCAGCAGTATAAAACTTCAGGCCCAATTGCTTTGCCAATGTAAGTATGTGACGTAGCCTGCCATCAGAAGTGGTATAGGCAGCAGGACTGTGACTATTGATCTGGTGGGCGCATAATACCAGGCAGTTACCATTTTCTTTAGTGCCGGTTATTAAACGGTCTATCAGCTCTGTAGATTTATTGGCTTTCTCGTCTATCACCAAGCCATATAAAATCGGGTTATAGGTGGAACCGGTACAACTTTTTGCGTAGTCTTTAGTGCCATTAAGTGCCCGCAGGCTTTTGAAATACTTCCACAAGGCGATATCGAGCTCGGGTAGCCTGGATCCATAGGGGTAGGCAAAAGAAGTAGGGTGAAATCCATCTTCGTTCATCAATTTCAGTCCTTCTTCAATTTCCTTTTCCACTAAGGTCTGCATGCCCCATTTTTGAATATATCGGGTGAGATCGGGGTGGTTGAGCGTATGAAATCCGATTTCATGACCGGCATTTTCAATCGCATGCAGCTTCGTTTTCTGCTGCGCGTTGAGCCGGTTATAATTGGAGATATAAAATGTAGCTTTTACCCCAAAAGAATCCAGCATGGGTAAATAATCGTACCAATCCTTTACAGAATAGTCATCAAACGTGAGTACAATACCCGGCCTTGACACAGATCCTTCGCGGTTATATTTTTTACAGGATGCACATAAAAAGAGCATTACTGCAACAAGCAATATCTTATTCATTTACAGGCTTAGTGTTTCTAAAGCAGGGTTAACAATAAGTTCGAATAGAGGAATGTTTTCGTAAGCGGCTGCAATATCCAAATAAAAGTCGGATAAAATGGATTTACTTCTGGCATCGTTCCCGGAAAATTGGTACTTGTTGGCAGCGTCGTGCCGCACTCTATTTACAATCTATACTGCAAACGACCGATAAAACAAATGATCATTTATATCCGAAGCTGTTATTTTGAGCACGATGAAAACATTCGGAAGCGATAATTATCGGCAACTCTGCAACGAACTCTCAATAGAAGACCCCGTTTTTCAGACTATCCTAAATCGCCATGGGTATCCACCGCTCTGGAGCAGGAAGCCAGGTTTTGAAACGCTGATACATATCATACTCGAGCAGCAGGTGTCGCTGGCGTCAGCCCGTGCGGCGCTGTATAAACTAAAAGAGAAGATCCGATCCGTTACCCCGGAAAGGATGTTAGCCCTAAACAACGATGAATTACGGGCCTGCTATTTTAGCCGGCAAAAGATGGTATATGCCAGGCATTTGTCAACCTCGGTATTGGAAGGCAAACTTGTGTTCGCAGACCTGGCGATGCTGGAAGATGAAGGCGTGCGGCACCAACTGAAAACTATAAAAGGCATCGGCGACTGGACCGCAGACGTGTATCTGATGATGGCTTTGCATCGCTGCGACCGCTTCCCGGTGGGTGATATTGCATTGGTAAACAGTGTAAAATACGAGTTGGATGCGCAGGATCTCGGCAAAGACGATATATTGGAACTCAGCAAAAAATGGCGTCCTAACCGAACGGTTGCCGCGTTTTTATTCTGGCATGCTTATATACAGCGCAAGGGGATGGTGGTGCCTTACGAAGCATTTTGAGCACAAAAAAGCCCCGGCATGTTACTTTCCGGGGCATGCATAAATTTTGAGTAGTACTAGGCCGAATTCCTTGCCGCATTGATAATTCCGAACATGCTACGGGTGATCAATTTCTCATACATGGCTTTTTTGTTATCGGCGGGCAACTCCTGTTCGTGGAGGTGCTGCATGGCATATTGCTGTATCGTCAACAGCGGTAAAACGATCTTGTCGCGGAGGTTGATCGATTTGCGGCTGATGGTATCTTTTTCCATCAACTCCTTGCTGTCGCTAAGTACCAGCACCCATTTTTTGGTAAGCTCATATTCGTCTTTAATCAGCCTTCGGAACGCACCAAACTCAGGGTCCTTATCAATAAACTGCGTAAGTGGGAAAAATGATTTCAGCATGCTCATCATACTATTGTCGATCAGGGTTCTGAAAAAAGGCGCTTGTTGATAGAGGGCCCGTACTTCGTCAAAACGGCCCTTATCGGCAAAATACTGGAAGGCGGTCCCCAGGCCAAAATACCCCGGTACGTTTTGTTTGATCTGGCTCCAGCTACCCACAAACGGGATGGCCCTAAGGTCTTCGAAACGCAGGGCCCCGGCGGCATTGCGTTTGGTGGGGCGGCTGGCAATATTGCTGTCGCCATAATATTTCAAAGGACTCATCCGCTGCAGGTAGGGCATAAAAAGGTCGTTCGACTTAAACTGCTGATAGGCATCAAAGCTACGCCCCGCTAATTCTTCCATAACGGCCCTTTCGCCTTTATTCATATCTGTTTTATGCTCCGCAAAAAGTTCGTTGCTCAGGCCTGCACTCAGCAACTGCTCAACATTGTACCTGGCCGAAACCGTAGTGCCAAAATTGGAAGTAATGGTTTGCCCTTGTACTGTTAGCTGTATTTCCTTGTTTTCGATACTGCTGCCCTGGGATGCATAAAACTGGTGGGTTTTTCCACCGCCTCTTGCCGGGGGACCGCCACGGCCATCGAAGAATGCCACGTCGATTTCATATTTTTTAGAAATGCTGGTCAGGCACTCTTTTGCTTTATAAATGCTCCAGTTAGCCTGCAGGTAACCGCCATCCTTGGTGCCATCGCTAAAACCGAGCATGATGCTTTGTTTGCGCAGCCTGCTTTGCAGGTGTTGCATATACACCGGACTGGCGTACAGCAATTCCATAATGCCTTCCGCCGCTTTCAGGTCGTCGATGGTTTCAAAAAGCGGTACGATATCGACCGGCATCGGACTTGTAAACCCGCATAATTGCAGCAGGGCATGTAGTTCCATCACGTTCACGGCATCGTTACACTGGCTGATAATATACCGGTGACAACCAATTTCGCCGTTGGCTTTCTGGATCTGCTGAATAGCATAGCAGCTTTCAATCGTGTCTTTGGTAATACCCGTAAAATCGGCTGGATTGAGTTTGCCCTTAATAGCACCCAGCAACTGAATCTTTTCAGTGTCGCTTTGGGAGGTATAATTGTCCGGTAATATGGCTGGCTCTCCTTTCCCCTTCAACACCTCGCATATCTCTAGCAATACTTTTGTATGGATACGACTATCCTGGCGGATATCCAGCGAAGCAAAATGGGTTCCAAAGATTTTGACTTTATTGATCAGGCTATCCAGCATGCCCAGATACAAATGATGGTGTTCGGCAACGATCAGCTCCCGTATTTCCTTCAATTGCTGCAGGAGGTAGTTTTTATTAAGATCCAGCGAAGTGGTTTGAAGGAATACGTTTTCGTACAAAAGTTGCTCCAGGGCCGCGATGCGTTTATCCACTTCCCTAAAAGTGAGGCGGCGCTTTAGTTTGCGCACATCACGGTAATAACATAGGATGGTGATGGTGCGTAGTGC
The DNA here is from genome assembly GCA_039925965.1 of Chitinophagaceae bacterium. Lineage (GTDB taxonomy): Bacteria > Bacteroidota > Bacteroidia > Chitinophagales > Chitinophagaceae > JAZKFT01. The sequence goes on along the minus strand of JBDSXW010000012.1, from coordinate 16,793 downwards.
GGAACCTACCCGCAAAGTAGTAGCGGCATCTACAAACGGATTGCCATCTCTGTCGCCTCCCGGCCAGAAGCCGAGTTCCACAAAACTGTTGTCGCCTTCATATTGGCCGTCAAAAATTTCATTTACTATATAGTTGTAAATGCTCCCCATACTTTGGTAAAAGATGTTCTCCATGTACCACATAAGGTTAACTGCTTCATCGTAGGGCGTAGGTTTTTGTTTGTTGAAAAATGGGGTGATACCCAACTGCTGGATGTATTGGTTGATGGTGTGAAAATCATTTTTACCAATGGCCTCCGCCATATCGTGGATGATACCCAATACGGTCCCTGGATAAAACTGGGTCGGGTGCGCCGTAAGTACGATGCGGATTTTAAAATGTTCTAGTTTTTTCTTCAGCGCTTCTTTTTTGCCACTGAAACTTACCTCGTTAAGGAGGTTTTGCATGCTGCCTGGTCCCGAAACATGGTTTACCGAAGGGAAGGCAGCGTCTTCTATGGCATCAAAAAGCACCACCTGGCGCTCTATGTATTGCACAAATTTGAACAGGCGCTGTAGCTGTTCCTCGCTGTTAAGTCCATGAGTTTGCTGCGCAAAAAAGCCATCGATTATTTCCACCGGGCTTTTACCATGTTCGTAACCGTCAACGCAATGTTGTAAAAATATAGGCAAGAGATTACCAACATTGGCTACGCCAGAAAATGGCAGTGCAGCAAATAAGCTATTGTAAATGGTGTATTTGTCCACCACATTTCTTCTAAAATTTTCGATTGATTCTTTGTTGGCCATGCGGCGAATTTAAGGAATGGTCTACGGAATTTGTTAAAGCAGACTAAATAAGTCAGCTAATTAATCTATTTACATAAGAAATATAAGTGAAGAGCAGATCTATGCAAAGCATATTTTTTTTCGTTATGGCTAGTCAACACCCTATTCTTTTTGTACCATGATCATCAAATTGCTTCGGCTTAAACAATCAAATGGTTGCTGGCCCTGGCGGTAATTTTTAGCCTTACTCTTTTTTTCAGTTACAGGAAAGTATTCGCTGACGCTGCGGCCTATTTGTATAGCAACGTAAATGATGCCCCTTACAGAAAACCTGCTTTATTGATGGGCAATGGTATGTGAGCAATGGCCAAACCAACCAATATTTTCAATATCGTATCGACGCGGCCGCGGAACTGCACGTTGCAGGGTAAAATAAAGTACACCATCGCCAGCGGCGATATTAGCCGCAAGGGCTATAATGAACCTGAGGATATGCGTGTTGTATTGATTGCACTGGGCATCCCCGATTCCGCGATTGTTTTGGATGATGCCGGCTTCCGCACTTTCGATTCTGTTATCCGTGGCAAGGAGATACTTGGCGAAGCGGCATTTATCATTATATCCCAACCCTTCCACAACGGGCGGGCAATTTATATTGCCAGGCACAACGGTATCGCTGCAGTGGGCTTTAACGCAAAAGATGTAACCGCCCGGTATGGGCTCAAAACCAGGCTGAGAGAAGTGCTGGCAAGGGTAAAGTTGTTGATGGATATTCACCCGTTGAATACAAAGCCAAAATTTAGTGGTGATAAAATTCAGTTGAAATAACAGGACCCCATATGACCCTTTTTACATGTTTTCGTGGCATCCCTCACCGGTGAATGCTGACATCAAAAGCAACGCTGAGCAATAGGTTGTTTAAGTTTTTGATGCAGCGCCTGCTGCGTCGCTATGCGATAAAAGCTGTGCAGACCTGGCAGGCATCCCCATCCTTGCCGCATGGAATGCCTGGGGTAACTGGGTCGTATTAAAACAAGCCAGGGTGGTGATCATGGGGCAGACCCTGGTAGAAATGGTTTGTCGCCGCATCAGGAAAGGCCAGGAGCCTACGCAGGAATTTAAGGACCTGCTGTACGATACCTTGCAGTAGATAGCGGTTAGCAAAAGAGATTTTCACCAGAACCATTGCGTACTTATCAAAAACCTGTTTGCCATTTATAATATTCAGCCCAAAAAATACGACTGGTTGGAAGAGGGCTGTTTTGAAAAGCTGAAAGCCGCACCAGCGGGGCAAAAGGAAATCTGTCAGCCGCTGATCGTCGTAGGCTTTATACTGTATGGCAATATCTCTATCCGCGAAAGATTAAAAATAAATGAGCTTTAAAAGGAGCAGCTGCCGGACCTGGACGACAAGGATATATTCCGCTATTACAAAGATATTCTGAACGGAAAAGGTATTGAGTCGCTGATTGGAAGGTATATTTAAGGGCCTTAGCGGTGTGTGTCCCCTGCGGGCGGGGATGGCAGGTTCTTACCTGACGGGGGTGCATAGCGGAACGCACAGGAACGAATGACCAATAAAAACTAAACAATCACCTTACTATGAACATTCTAGAAAGAAGCTACCTAATTTCACTCGCCTTAGCCGCATCCCTGGCGTCTTTCGCCCAGGACTCCCTCGTAAAATCCGACATTAATACCGCCGCAAAACTGATCGATGTACAGTTTTCTCAGTCGGAAGTAGACATGATGTATCCCGGCGTAAAAGACAATATTTCGAACTACCAGAAAATACACAATTTGAAGTTGGATAACAGCGTGCCCATGAGCCTCTCGCAATCGCCCTTACTCCCCGGTATGAAATTGCCCACCGATCAAAAACTTGTTAATTGGACCCTGGCTAAAAATGTACAGCTACCAAAGAATAGGAACGAATTGGCTTTTTATTCTATTCCCCAACTGGCTTCCCTCCTGCGTGATAGAAAGATCAGCTCGGTAGAACTCACAAAATTTTTCATTGAACGGCTTCGCAAGTATGGCGATAGTTTGCAATGCGTAATCAGCATCACCGACGACATCGCCATGAGACAGGCCGCTACCGCGGATGCTGAATTGAAAGTCGGTCTGCACCGCAGTATTTTGCAGGGTATACCTTATGGTCTTAAAGACCTGTTTGCCGTGAAAGGCACCAAGACCACCTGGGGCGCCGCTCCCTATAAAGACCAGGACATTGAAGAAGATGCGTTTGTGTACAGCCAGCTGGAAAAAGCAGGGGCTGTGCTGATTGCGAAATTTACACTGGGCGCCCTGGCCATGGGCGATTACTGGTACGGTGGCCGCACGAAAAATCCCTGGAACTTAAAAGCCGGAAGCAGTGGTTCCTCGGCCGGCCCCGCATCGGCCACGGTAGCAGGGCTGGTGCCGTTTGCTATTGGTACCGAAACACTTGGCTCTATTGTGTCGCCCAGCAGCACATGTGGCGCCACGGGCCTGCGTCCCACTTTCGGTACAGTAAGCCGTAGCGGTGCGATGACCCTAAGCTGGAGCCTGGATAAAATAGGCCCCATCTGTCGCAGTGCGGAAGATGCCGCAGCCGTGTTTTCCGTGATACACGGAACCGATGGGAAGGATGGCAGCGCGGTAAATGCGGCGTTTAATTACACCGGCCTCGCCGATTTTAAGAAACTAAGAATCGCCTATGTAAAAAACTATTTTGATAAGTTGGATAGTAATGCCAACGACCATAAAGTTTTAGATGTGTACCGCAAGCTGGGTGCCATATTGATTCCAATTAAGATCGTTGACTCGCTGCTCTACCCGTTTGACATGGCCGGGATTGTGATTGGGTCAGAAGCGGCCGCTGCCTTTGATGAACTAACCCGGCTGAACATTGACGACCAGCTAACCCGGCAGACTGATAACGACTGGCCCAATTATTTTAGAAAGGCCAGGCTGATACCGGCGGTGGAGTATGTAAACACCAACCGCCACCGCTACAAACTGATGGAGGATATGGCTAAAATTGTAAGTCCCTGGGATGTCATCATCACACCCACATTTAGTGGCAGACAGTTACAGGTAACCAATCTTACCGGCTATCCTGTCGTTTGCATACCCACCGGTTTCAACAAGAATAAAACACCGACCAGCATTACCTTGATTGGTAAATTGTACGACGAGGCAACAATATTGGCAGTAGCCAAAGCCTACCAGCAAGCCACCGAATGGGAAGACCTTCACCCCGAAATGTTTAAGTAAGCCGGGGCAAAAACCCAGCACTGGCCGGTTTCGCCCTGACACTGTTTTACGAACACTATCAATCAAACAATCAGGAAGCTACTCATATCCAAAACCTTATTTCCAGCCCGGCTCTTCAACCCTTGGAAAACCATAAACACATGAAAAAAAACCTGCTGCTACTTTCCACATCGCTCATCGCTTCGCTGGCCATTGCCCAGCCATCAACGCTTTCCGGTTTTAGCAAAACAGCGGCTGATGCTGAAATAGCAACTGAAAAGAAATTCGATGCTAACCTGGAGGCGAAAAATGTGGACCAGTATATTAAGGACCTCTCAGCCAGACCACACCATGTAGGTTCTGCTGCCGGAAAAGCTGTTGCAGACTATATTCTCAATAAATTTAAAGGCTGGGGCTACGAAGCAAAAATTGAAACTTTTTATGTGTTGTTTCCCACACCCAAAACAAGGCTACTTGAAATGACCGGCACCCGGAATTTTAAGGCGGCATTAAAAGAGCCTGCTCTGAAAGAAGATGGCACCAGCAACCTGGAATCAGAGCAATTGCCTACCTACAATGCCTATAGCCCCGATGGCGATATAACTGCAGAGCTGGTATTTGTCAATTTTGGCGTGCCGGCTGATTATGAAAAGCTGGCAAGAATGGGCATTGATGTAAAGGGGAAAATTGTGATTGCCAAATATGGCCAGAGCTGGCGGGGTATCAAACCCAAACTGGCACAGGAGCACGGCGCTATCGGCTGCATTATTTATAGCGATCCCAAAGGCGATGGCTATTTCCAGGGAGACGTTTATCCTAAAGGCCCGTTCCGCCCGGAGAACGGCGTGCAGCGGGGCTCGGTCGCTGATATCCCCATCTATACCGGTGATCCACTAACACCTGGATATGCCAGCACCAAAGACGCCAAAAGACTGGATCGCAAAGATGCTCCCGACCTGTTGAAAATTCCCGTGCTACCCATCAGTTATGCCGACGCCCTGCCATTGCTTGAGAGCCTGGAAGGGCCTGTGGTACCCGAAGACTGGCGAGGCGCGTTGCCGATCACATACCATGCCGGACCCAGTAAAAATAAAGTGCATTTGAAGCTGGAGTTTAACTGGGATACTAAACCCGTGAACGATGTTATTGCAACCATGCGAGGCAGCGAATTCCCAGATGAATGGGTAATGCGGGGTAACCACCATGATGCCTGGGTAAATGGCGCCGCCGATCCTTTGAGCGGGCAAGCGGCCATGATGGAAGAAGCACGGAGCATTGGCGAAATGGCAAAGACCGGCTGGAAACCCAAACGCACGATTGTCTATTGCGCCTGGGATGGCGAAGAAGAAGGGCTGCTGGGTTCCACGGAATGGGTGGAAGCACACGCCGATGAACTTCAGCAGAAAGTGGTCTTGTATATTAATTCTGATGGTAATGGAAGAGGCTTCCTGGGTGCCAGCGGGTCGCATGCTTTGGAAACTGCTTTTACCGAAGTAGCCAGGGATGTTACCGATCCGCAGGCCGGTGTCAGCATTCTTGAAAGACAGCGGTCCAATGCAATCATCAATGCGGCCACAGTCAAAGCTAAGAAAGACCTTCTGGCAAAGAAGACCTTCACATTGGGTGCACTTGGTTCCGGCTCCGACTATAGCCCATTCTTTCAACATATCGGAATCCCAAGTTTAAACCTCGGTTTTGGGGGTGAAGACGAGGGCGGTGAGTACCATTCCATCTACGATTCGTACGACATGTTTACCCGCTTTAAAGATCCGGGATCTGCTTATGGTGTGGTGCTGGCAAAGACTGCAGGCCGTACCACTCTTCGTTTTGCAAATGCCGAAGCACTGCCTTTTGATTTCAGAAGCCTGCAAAAAACCATCAGTAAATATGCCGCTGAGGTAATGATGCTAGCCGACGATATGCGTGAAGGCACCAGCCTGGAAAATGAGATCATTAAAGGAAAACACTATACAATTGGCAATAATGTGACGGAACCTTTGCTGGCGCCACCCTTCAAAGATGAGGTACCTTTTCTCAATTTTTCCGCGCTACAGAATGCCGTGGCTACATTGGAAAAAACAACGACTTCCTTAACCGATGCCATCATGGCCAACAACTTCTCTGCAGATAAAAAGAATGCGCTTAATAAAAAACTCTACCAGGCCGAACAAATGCTGTTGCTAAAGGATGGCCTGCCCCGTCGTGGCTGGTACCGGCATTCGATCTATGCGCCTGGATTTTATACAGGTTATGGCGTTAAGACCTTGCCGGGTATCCGGGAAGCCATTGAGCAGCGCAACTGGAAGGAAGCACAGGAACAGGTCGAATTAGCAGCTGCAACGATCAATAGTTTTTCTGCTTATTTGCTAGCTGCAGTTGATGGGCTGAAGTAATCCGGTGAATGGTATTATTCTTTTATAGCCAGCGAAATCCTTCCCCTTATTGTGCAACATGGGCGAACTGGTTCCGCGGATTATTGCGGGCTCCGATCAGGTGAATGGCTGCTATTGTGCTGCTGTTTTTATGCTTTGCTTTTTCGACATCTGCGAATCCTGGCAGGCGAAAGCCAGCCCGTCATGGTTCGCAGCTTCGCATATTTTGGTTACCGTGCTATCATTTCTTTTATTTTTCTGGCCCGAAGCCGCGTAATCATTTCTGCCACCAGCAAGTTAGGCACCCAGCTAAGCCAGGCAATGGTGATGTACACATCCCGTGGCTGCACGTTTATATGCAGCGCATCGAACATATATGCATAGATACGGAGCGTGATGGCGCTAAGCGTCAACGCATAGCTCCGGATCATCCAATCGGCATGGCTTTGGAAGCGGTGCTGTTTTACGCGTATCAGTGCCATTAAAGTGCAGGCATACCACATGATGGCGAGGGTGGTAAAGCTGGCTCTTGCCGGAAGGCCGCCATTGGCTTTTAATGCCATGATAAACGCTGCAGGTCCGCTGATGCCTAGCACTACTACAAAATACACCCAACCAGTGATGCGGTGGATACGTGTATAGTTTCTTAAAATGGTTTTGCTGAACTGGGTAAATCCCGCCACGAGCACCAGGATACTGGTAAACACATGTGTATAAAAACTAATCCGCCAGCTGCTGACATGGTAAACGTTTTGTTTGCTCAATAAAAAATCTACATTAGGTTCTATCACCCTGTAGGGCCATGACAGCCGGATCATCAGCCAGCAGCCCCACGCAAGTATCGCAAGCAGTAAAAATCTGAAACCGGTGGTGAACATCTTAGTCATCGGACTGCCTGCAAAGTTTGGAATGGTACAAGTTATGGGGCTTCATTAAGCCATTCTACTTTTTCTCCTTTCAGAGAGCGCAAATAAGTAGTAGTGTCGTTATCAAACTTCTCTTTTATTACAAAAAAAGAAGATCGGCGGCTGGGGAAAATAGGATTTGGCTGCCAGAAGACAATTACACTGTCGCCTTTTTGCTGCCAGTTGCCGCCGAAATTTTGCAGTTGTTCCTGCGGGGTACCCTTGCCGGTGTAGTACGCAAATACAGCGGCGCCATCGCTTTTAAGCTGAATGGATCTGTTCAGCGTATCCGACCAAAGTGCCACGAGTTGGTTATATCCTTCCTCCTTATTCTTAGTGAAACTGAAATCTTTGGTTTTCAGGGTGGAATCGTTCTTGGGTTTCCAGGTACCCTTTCCCGCAAAAGATGCCGTATCGATAAACAATTCAAAATGCCCGTCAAAACGGTTATTACCTGGCTCATCCAGTTCCAGCTTTACCTGGCTGCCAAACGGTTCTAAACTGCCGCGCATATTGCGTTTTAAACCTTTATGAACATTATAACCGCTTACATTTTTGCCACTTACATAGTTTATAGAAATGCTGATGGGTGTGCCTTCAAAAGAGCCTGCATATAAACCTTTGAGTTGTTGCACATCGAACGTAGAGTTCAGCACCAAATCATTAATACCGGTATTCACGAGGCTGTCGGTTTTTACGTCGACGGTATTGGTGCTATTGCATGCTACTGTTAGCAAGATGCTACACAGGACAGGTAAGAATTTGAACATACTGGAATGTTTTTGGGAAAGATAACGAAGCGCCGGTTGTTTTACAACATAGCCACGGGATCTAACGACTGCCAGGCTAAAAATTGTTGATACATCTCCATCCATTTCCTGCCATTTTTATCGTACCCAATAAGATGGTTGTGAAAGATGGTAATGAGTGTGCCCCCTGTTCTTTTAATGAGGTCATGATACCGTTGCAATTCCTTCAGGGCCTGTGCCGGTGTATCATTTTGTTCAAAGACCGAATTGGCTTCCATGTAGCAGAACGGAAAAACAGTAAGGCTGGTCGTTTGGTCCAACTGCATGTTAAACCATTGATAAGCATAGCTGGTAGAAGCCCTGAAGCCATTGATGCTGCCATAGCCCATGGAATAATCCCTGGTAATACCGCGCCGGATTAAGGCTTCATAAGTATGGGGCAGGTCCATCCGGATATAATGTTGACGGCTGGCCGACACTTTCGTTATGCCACTGGATTGAAGGGCAATAATTTCTTTTTCCACCAGGGTTTCATCATCGCCGCTCTGCCAGCTGGGATGGATACCTACATCGTATTTTGCGGTGATATTCTTTACCAGGTTTTTCATTTCCGGGGTGCCGGGGTCCAGATTTTTATCGTATCGCTGGGTCTTTGCGGCGAACAGCAAAAAGTAAATCGGTTGCAAATGGAATTGGTGGTGTAAAAGGTCCAAATCTGAATACACATCAAAGGGATCCTGTTGTTTTCCGATCAGAACCTGCCCTCTTTCCCGCAATAGTTTCCATTGCGCCAACGACCTGGAAGCGCCAGCCATATTGCGAAGCAAGCCCTTGCCTTTATAACTGTAGGCGATGTCAATATCGTAGGTGGGTAAAAAACAGCCATTTGAAATAAACCATTTACCAGGATCACCCGGCAAGGTTTTTTTAAAATCCTCAACCCATAAATCTACCAGGGGCAGCTGTAGAAATCCATGATTAAAAGCCAGGCTGTTTTCGTGGGCATAACGGCCGTACATGTCCACGCCGTGGGGGAGATATTCTTCATAACGCTGTATCAAATAGAAGCCAGCGGCCAATAGATCGAAATGATAATCACCGCCGGTTTCAAAAAAATAAGGTAGTCCATGCCTTGTTTTTACTTTAATATTTTGCTGGTGAATGCCCGTTTCATATAATAAGCCATGTGGCTGTATCCACCCGCTGGCGTGTTTTTCCAGTTTTTGATTGGTGTAATTCAGAACCAGGTCTGTGTCTTTTAAATCTTCTTTATTCGTAACGATGGCAAGCGGTTTACCGAATAAACGCATGCCTAGCCAATGCGCCATAAAGGCTAGCCGGGGAGTGATATGTGTGGTATACAGGAGCATCGGGAATTGTAAATGTAACAGAAAGAAAAAAGCCCCGCGACAGCAGGGCTTTTAAAAGTAGGGCAATACGTTTTTCTAATCCCATCCACCCAACCGAACGCCAACATTATAAGGGCGGAAATCAAGGCCGCGGTCGAAAATATTTTTAGGCACATAACTGCCATAGAGTTTCAGCGGGCCAATTCCCAATTCGCCTACCAGGCTCACTTTCCAGTCTTTGGTATCGAACGCACTATGAACTTTTTGTTTACCGCGTTCACTACTTTTTTGCTTGGTGCGTCCACTGTACAGGTAGCCGAAGCTGGCGCCAAAACTCATCGACAGTGCCGAATTCTTTTTAGGATTGGTGTTGAAATTCAGCATTACAGGTACCGTGATGTAATCCAGGGCCAGTTTGTTTTTGCTAAATGAAATACTGTCGCGGAACACATAGGGTTGGGTGCCTTTTACAAACGTGAGGTTGTTGTCCCAATGATAATTATTAGTCTCAATGCCCAGGCCATATTTGAGGTTCAGCACATGGTTGATCAGGTTGCGTTTCTGCAAAAAGAACCAGAGGTTAAAGTTGAGCGACTTAAAATTGCGCAGTTTAAAATCGCTTGCAGTAAATGCCGCTTCGTTTGGCCTTGTGGTTCTGGCGTAACTTTTAGCATCTGCTGATGCATAGTTTGTTTTGTCGGTAAAATTGGCAAAGCCAAAATCCATCACCATAAAAGACGTCTCCACATTCTTATTTTGGTGGCGGCTGTGGCGGTTCCACTCAATATCAAAGTTCTTGTCGTTCTCCCCGTTGTTATAATCACCTTTCTTTTTAATGATGATCATGCCGCCAATACGGATCGTATCCACTTTCTGGTCTTTAGTCATGGTGCTGTCGGTTTGGGCCATGGCAAAGCCAGCGAACAGCATGGCTGTCCATACAAGTAATATCTGTTTCATTAGGTGATTTTTGTGCCCGATGTGCCGGAGCGGCAGGGCGATTGATTGTTGAATAAGGAATTTAAAGGTTGCGGCTCAGAGCAGGTGGCTCATTTTCGGGTTCCACTTTGCTTTTGCTAAACGTTCGTCCAAGCGACCGGGTGATACCGCGGAATACGCCCCTCACTTTTTGTTTGTTCAGCCTGGCGCCGGCTATATATATTACATCATCGTCGGCATTCTCTGCTGCTGTTAGGTCCTGGTAAGATGCTGTTCTGAAATGATCATTTTTGCTATGTTGCATACTGGCAGTGATGGCGTTGAGCTGTCGTGGCTGCATTATACCCGATTCATCCATATCATTCACACTCCCGGTGATCACGGTCCTGGATTTGTTAGCTACTGCTTCGTTGTCTTCAATACCAGCATTATTATTTAAAGCCATGGAACTGTTGTTGCTATTATCGTTGGCGTCAATATTGTTGTTTATGCCATCGGTTTTTTTATGGGTTAACACCGGCCTCATTTGTTGTTTGCCGTCACCATCAACGCCATTTTTCCGATCCTTTTTTTGTTGTGCTACAGCCATACTTTTAACCTGGTCTGTGGATGCATTATTTGCTTCGGGCAATAAGGGCTTCTGTTGCTGATTTGCAGTGCCTGGATTTAGCGGCATTTCTTGCTCCCCAATTCCAGGAGGGGTCGCTTTTGAATTTTTTCCTGTCTTCGAGCCGATCACTAACTTGTCTTTATCCGTAACACTGGCTGATTGTGGCCAAAAAGTCCCACCCAACCCAATGACTACGGCCGCTGCAGCAGCCCAACGCATCCATCCTCCAATGCGTCTTTGTTCTTTTTCGCGGTATAAAATTTTTTTATTGGGAAACACAACAGCTGTCGCGGGAAGCTTTGCCTGTTGCAGGCTTTGCCATTCAACCTGGAGACCCTTTTCGGCAGCTATCTTTTCTCCCAAAACCTTTCTTTCTGTTGCCGGCAACTCATTATCCAGCAAGGTCATCATTTGCATATATATGGTGTCTGGCTCTTCAATATTCCAGATGGTCGGTTTCAGTAATTTCTCTTTTGGAAAAGAAGGGGGGGGGTCTGCTTTCAGCCTGCCCAGTGTTTGTAAGGTGTTCCACTCCAGTTCCAAATCTTTATTATCTGCAATCTGCTGTTCCAGCCTTGTCTTTTCTGCTCCTGCTAATTCATTATCGAGTAATACAAGCAATTGAACCTGTATCTCATCTGGATGCTCCACATTCCAAAACACCGGTTTCAAAATTTTTTCTTTTGGGAAAATGGCCGGTATCTCCGCTTCCAGCCTGCATTGCATCAGGCTGTCCAGTTCTTCCGCCAGGTCGGGGTGTTGGTGGGTAAACGCCAGAACTAATTCCTCCTGTGCCGGGCTCAGTTCGCCATCTGCCAGCATCAAAAAGTATTCTTCGTAATTATGACGGGTGATAACCATGGTTTTCGATGTGTTGATGTTTGATGTCTGATGAGGCGTTTTGGGCCTCATCCTCCTGCCCTTCTCCGAAAAGAGATGCACGGTACATTGGTGGTTTTCCAAACCTGCCAATTTATTAATCAGCCTTGCACCAGCTCTTATACCTTGAAACTTGTCGTTTGAACCCTGCTCAAAACGCTTACACCACGTTTTCAATTTTCACCAAATAGTTTCTCAATATCATCCTGGCGCGGTGTAGGTAGACTTTGACCTGGCTGGGGTTGAGGCCGGTAATTTGTCCTATTTCTTCGTAGCTATACCCTTCGTAGTCTTTCAGCAGTACCAGATTTCGCTGGATATCGGTTAATGTGGCAAGGGCTGCTTCCAGTTGTTTCCGCAGGAAACGCTGGGGCTGCATCTCTATACCACCTGCTTGTTCGGGTACCTCTTCTTTGTAACTAATCCTTTTCACCTTGCGGATATGGTCGATCATTTGATGATAGGCGATGGTAAAAAGGTAGGACTTGGCTTTTGTTCCATCTACATTTTCCCGGTTTATCCACAGCTTCTCAAAAGCGGTTTGCACCACATCCTGCGCATCCTCAGCATGTCTTATATTTTTGAGGATGAACCGGTACACGTTGTCCGAATACTGGTTTACACATGCATTGTATTCCCGGTCTGTCATTCAGTAGCTTGGTTAAATAATGTTGGTGTTTGCAGGGACGAAGGTAGTACGACGAGCGGCAAAAAAAGGTTACAATGGCAGGAAATCTAATTGGTCCCGCAGGAAAAGTTCGTTTGGACGGATTAATAGCCGTTCGCAGCATTTTGGGCTGGAGCATGCCGGCACAGGAAAATGTGTTTAACACCACACTCCAACAGCACCATTTCAAATCTATTTATTTGAATTCGGGTATTGACACTTCTGTCCTTAGTAATTTTTGTATAATAGGGATTGCTATTTTCGTGTAGGAGCAATATTTTCTACCCTAATTTCTAGCTACTGATGTCCCACTCCATAATTTTTACTGCGGCCGTCCTGCCTGCTTTTTGTACGCTGTAATAAATCGCGGGCAGCTCATTTATTTTTTTCATTAATTCAAGATCCCGCCGATTCATCAGACCCTGGTTTAGTCATCTTAATCCGCAATGAAGTGGCGATACTTAAGGCCCGTTGTTTTGCCAGGAAAGCTATGTCGCCGTCAAATAATTCGTCTACGGTTTTATTAAAATACTTGAGCCAGGTTTCGAAATGGGCGGTGGTCAATGGTGTCTGCTGGTTCAGTTGCAGGTGAATCTGCATCGCGTTTTTGCGGTAAGTATCTTTTTGAAACAGTACCATCTCCCAAAAATCCGCCAATTTGGGAAAGTGGTGTCCGAGGTCTAATTTTGCGACATCCGTAAAAATGTAGCTAATGGAAGGGTCGGCCAGCAGCCTGTTGTAAAACTGTCGCATCAGGAGGAGGATATCCTCCCGGTTTTGAATATCATGTTTCATAAGACAGCCAATTTGCAGGGCAAATAAAAAGCCGCGGGAGGACAGCACGGCTTTCAAAAACAATATTACATACCCTTCTTTGCATCGATGCTTTCCTGAAGCCGGAAAAATATATCGTCTATAGTGCCTTCTCCGTCTATCATTTCAACTTTATCAAATTTGGAGTAATAGTCGGCTACGGGTAAGGTCTCATTTTTATACACTTCCTGGCGGTTGCGCTGTATTACAGGATCGGCGTCATCCATGCGGCCGCTGGTTTGGGCCCGATGGATAAGCCGGTTAATCAGTTCCTCTTCGTTTACTTGTAGCGCCAGCACGGCGTCAATCGCAGTTTTTTTGAGGTCCAGTAAATTGTCCAGGGCCCTTGCCTGTGCTACCGTACGTGGAAATCCGTCGAACAAAAAACCGGGCACATCGGGGTTGGCATCCAGGGCGCTACTGATCATGCCGACCACTACTTCGTCGGGTACCAGCTGGCCTTTATGGATCAGGCTTTTAGCTTCGATACCAAGGGGAGTTCCTTGCTTCATTTCTTTGCGGAGCAGGTCCCCAGTGCTCAGATGTTTTAGTCCATAATAGGTGATTAATTTTTCACTTTGCGTACCTTTTCCACTGCCCGGAGGGCCAAACAAAATAATGTTAAACATGCTTTTCTGTTGCTTGAGATTAAAACAAATATAATAGATGGATTCAAATCATCTATCCTTATATGCCGATTATCAGAAAATCTTCAATCCATTACGCAGCATACCCATATTATTTACGCTCATTTGGTTTGCACTTTGTTGTTACATTTGTCCGTCAGGCAATTATTAACTGCCTGATTTTTATAATCTGCCGCTACCTTATTGCACACTGCTGTGGCCTTGGGTTGTTGGCTCAAGGCATAAAAAAGAATGATTCATCCATTAGCGTACATACATCCCAACGCCAACCTGGCCACCAATGTTAAGGTCGACCCGTTTTCGGTCATTCATCATGATGTAGAAATTGGCGAAGGCACCTGGGTGGGCAGTAATGTGACGATTATGGAAGGCGCTAAAATTGGCAAAAATTGCCGCATATTTCCTGGTGCCGTTATCGCAGCTATCCCCCAGGACGTAAAATTCGCAGGTGAAAAATCGATCGTGGAAGTCGGTGATAACACTACGATCCGCGAATTCGTAACCATCAACCGCGGAACGGTAGACCGTGGTAAAACAACAGTTGGCAACAACTGCCTCATTATGGCCTACAGCCATATTGCACACGATTGTATCGTGGGTAACAACTGCATTATGAGCAACAATACCCAGATGGCCGGCCATGTAATTATGGGCGATTATGCCATAATCGGTGGGGTAAGTGCGGTACACCAGTTTGTAAAAGTCGGCCAGCACGCTTTTGTTAGCGGCGGTAGCCTGGTCGGTAAAGATGTGCCACCCTATATCAAAGCGGGTCGCACTCCTCTCAGCTATGCGGGTGTCAATTCGATCGGCCTCAAACGCCGCGGTTTTAACCTGCAGCAAATCAACCATATCCTCGATATCTATCGTTGTATCTACAACAAAGGCCTCAACACCAGCCAGGCGCTGGAATACATAGAAGAAGAATTACCCGCAAGCGACGAACGCGACGAGATTACCACGTTTATCCGCGAAAGCGGCCGGGGCATTATCAAACGATTTACCAAGGGAGCGACGGATGATGAATTTTGATGTCCGATGTGGTTATGATGTTTTGATATCCGATGTGGGTTTGATGTTTTAATGTCCGATGTCTGATTTGGAAGGAACTGTGACATATTTTGGATCTTTTCGACCAATTGCTAATCAACAAATTATTGCGGTACTGATCTGGGCGTAACCCGCCGAAAACCAGTCGGGTCGGGCTTTTCGCTCCAATTTTTTTTGGCCGAAAGCCATGGCCAAAAAAAGATTTCTGCTGCAATCCCTTACGCAAAATGCAAATTGCTACACTATTGAAATGGTTGACGAAACAACTTTGAGAAATCTCAGTGTACTTCAATATTCACAGCTATGGCTGGAGTCCGGGCTATTGAAAAATGCTGATTTGATAAAACAAATTGAAAGTTTTAGAACTGAGGACGATCCTAATAAAGAACACTATAGATACCAGACTTTCAGGAATTTTCTTAAAAATCAATCTTCACTCGCCGATTCCACATTGCAGCAGATAATTGAAATTTTCAAAGTCGACGAAGACAGCGAGATGGCCAGTTCGGCTATGATTGCATTGCTTAAAACAGTCTATTTGACTAACCGACAGTTTGAAACCGTCGAAGCTTTTTTGCGAACCTATTTTCAAACTGCTATCAAATATATTGATGGAATAAAAAAGGATCGGTTCGGGTAAAGCAAGTGCAATTTTCATTTTAGAGTGCTTTATGTTTTGTAAGCCTGTAGCTTATTGCCCAACTCCATAGAGTATTTCCGCAAGTTTAATTTTACCTTTTTAATTCCTAATTTTTACCCCTTTCATGAAACCCGAAACTATCATATACAGCGGCCTGCTGATCGAAATTAAAGCCCGGGTACGGAAAGGGCAGCTATTGGCGAACCTTTCAGCGAATGCTGAAATGCTGGCTACTTATTGGGATATTGGTAAGATGATACATGAGCGTCAGCTGGAACAAGGTTGGGGTAAGGGTGTAATACCACAACTGGCTAAAGATTTAAAGAACGATTTGGCCGAAATGAAAGGTTTTTCGGTAAGAAATATAGCCAGAATGGTATCTTTTTACAAGGAGTATCCCGATTATTCAATTTTGCCAACGCCATTGGCAAAATTAGAAGACCATCCATTTGGACAGCTTTCCGCTGCCCCTTTTGACAACGGGATAATTTTGCCAAAACCATTGGCAAAATTAAAGGACTCAATTGTGCAAATATCTGTTGCACAATTGCAAAGCATTGAAGTTCAATCTCAAATAATCCGTTTGGTAGGTTGGGCACAGCACATCATCTTAATTGAAAAAATAAAAGAGCAGCAAACCCGGTTTTGGTACATGCAGCAAACCATAGCAAATGGATGGAGTCATGCAGCACTGATAGATATGATCAAAAGCAACCTCCACCAGCGGCAGGGTGCCATGGTCAATAATTTTGACCTTACACTGCCCGACCCGCAATCGGCATTAGCCAAACAATTGTTTAAAGACCCTTACATTTTCGACTTTATAACCCTTTCAGCCACATTTACGGAAAGGGAGCTGGAACTCGAATTAATAAAACATGTAGAAAAATTCCTGATAGAACTTGGCGCTGGTTTTGCATTTGTTGGTCGCCAATATAGCATCAGGGTAAGCGACAAAGATTTTTCCATAGACCTGTTATTTTATCACTTAAAAATGCGTTGCTTTATCTTGATCGATTTGTTATGTTGTGTACCACATAATAATTCTTATGTTGCATAGGCAGTTATGTGTTGTTTAGTTTTTTTTAGGCTTATTTTAAGTACAATATTACCATTTTAGGCAACATAATTTTTGTCCTTCTTTTGTTTTTTTCATTAAAATCAAAAG
>JBDSXW010000011.1:0-2936 GCA_039925965.1 Chitinophagaceae bacterium | reverse complement strand
ATTATAAACATCATTCGGAGCATGTTTCAAACGGGCTTCTGCAGTTTCCTCCAACTGACCTGCCCCGGTTGCTTTGTTAATAAAGCGGGAAACAAGCACACCGCCATGGTTCATGTCGAATAGAAATTCCAGGTATGCCCCTTTGAACGCAAAACGATTGGTAATGCCCGCTGTCCAGTCGGGATTGATATTGCCGAGGTAAATGGAAGTAGGTGTAATCTGCGCACGCCCGTTTGATCCGATGATCGGCATACCTTGTAACGGTCCGTCCGGCACCCGCTGAAATCCTGGGCCATACAGTGAACCCATCCGCTCGCCTACGCGTGCCTGAATGGTAGCATCTTCGCCGGGGGCTGCCTGTACAATATTATCTACTCCCGGCGCCAGCGATACCACTTTGCTGATATTGCGGGCAAAATTGATCGACATGGTCCAGGTAAAACCATCGCTAAACTTTAAAGGCACCCCGCTTAATTGAACTTCTATGCCCTTGTTTGAAATTTCACCGGCATTGATTACCCTGCTGCGGTAGCCGGAGGAACCCGGTGTTGGCAGTGATAATATCTGGTTTTTAGAATTTGTGCTGTAAGCCGTAACATCTAAACCCAGCCTCCCTTTAAAAAGCGAAACTTCGGCACCGATTTCAGCGGTGCTGCTTTTTTCCGGTTTGAGGTTCAGGTTATTTAATGTGGAGCTTTCCGACAGGGACGGAAGACCATTATACAATTGCTGGTAGTTGTAAGGGGTAAGGATCGAATAAGGATCGGCATCATTACCCGCCTGTGCATAAGCGAGTCTTAACTTTAGCAGGTCAACCTTTTCCGGCATTTTAAAGATTTTATTCAACAAGATGCTGGAATTAACAGACGGATAAAAATAGGAGTTGTTGGAAGATGGCAGGGTGCTGGACCAATCGTTGCGGCCGGTAATGCCCACATAGACAAGCCCTTTGTAATCGGTTTGTAAATAGGCATAAGCGCTATTGGTCTTCCTGCGTTCATCGCCCGAACCTGTCTGCACCGGTACATTGCTATTATTGAGGCTGTATATATTGGGTATCACCAGCGCGCCGGCCGTAGATGTGCGCTGGCTCCTTGATCTTTGCATGATATTCCCCCCTCCTGATAAATCAAAATGGAAATCCTTTACATCCTTTTTATAACTTACCAGCAGATCAAAGTTGTTTTCCTGGTAAGATAAAGTTGTTTCAGAATAGGCGCCCTGGGGTGAATTGGAACTACTCATCGCTATCCTGCTGGGCCTGAAATCATTGAAATAATCGGTTCCCGCCCTGCCCATTATCGTTAAGTTATCCAGTAGCTTGTAGGTTAACTTCACGTTGCCATATAACTGGTTCTTATTTTGAGCACTGGTATTTTCATAAGCATAAAAGAATGGATTATCATGGCCGTTGCCATAATCCTGGGAGAACTGCTGAATACCTTCCAGACCGGGCTGCCAGTAGTTTCGCAGGGCGTTAATATCAACATTCCTGTTAAACCAGACAAATTCATACATCGGCGTTCCATGGTCATAGCCAAGATTAGGGCGGCTCGAACTATTTGTATTTGTATAAGTAACCGCAGCATCTGCCGTTAACCGGGTAGATAGTTTATATCCTGTTTTAAGATTGAAAGCATTACGGGTAAGGTTATTGTTGGGCACAATACCTTTTTCCTCATTGTTGGTATATGAAAAACGGTAATTGGCAACATCATTACTACCTGAGAGTGCAACAGAATTGAAACGGGTGTGTCCGGTTACAAAGTAATCTTTCATGTTATCAGGATAGGCTACAAAAGGAGTTGGTTTAATATCTCCGCGGTTTGGCAGATTAACATCTCCGCCGCGGAAACCGTTTGATGTACCGCCATCAAACTGGGCGATCAGCCTTCCATCAAGTGCAGGGCCCCAGCTTTCATCCCAATCTTCATTAACACCGTTTGGATACAATCCATTATTGCTATAGCCAAAATTTGCTCCCCCGTACTGTCCATCGGTGCCGCCGCCAAAAGAGTTTTGAAATCTGGGCAGTCTTAGCGGGCTTTCAGAAGTGTATCCGCTGGTAAGCGTAATGCCGATGCCTTTGACACCTTTTCCTGATTTAGTGGTAATTACCAGCGCGCCATTAGCAGCTCTTGATCCATATAGTGCAGAAGCCGCAGCGCCTTTCAGCACATTAACAGATTCTATATCTGCCGGGTTTAATTCATCAATGGAACTTCCATAATCCGGGCTTGGTCCGAACCCACTATTTATCACGGGATCGTTTGATACCGGAACTCCATCGATCACCACAAGCGGTTGGTTTTTAAAATAGTTCAATGAAGATTCTCCGCGAATGGTGATACGCGCGCGACTGCCCACACCGTTTCCGGAAATGATATTTACACCAGCTACCCTGCCGGATAAAGAGTTAACAAAATTGTTGTCCCTCGCCTCATTGAGCGTAGCGCCTTTTACCTCCTGCGTGGCATATCCAAGGGCTGCTTTCTTTTGCACAATACCAAGGGCCGTTACCACCACCTGGCCAAGCACCGCATTCTTTTCCTTCAGTCGTATTGTTATCAAATTTTTCTGTTTGTCTGCCTTTACTTCAACCCCTTTAATTTCTGCTGTTTCATATCCAAGGAAGCTGAAACTATAATCATACTTATTACCAGTGACTGATCTGCGAAAAAGAAAAACTCCATTGTCGTCAGTGATAGAATTAGTAACGGTATTGGTAACCGTGTTTCGGGCGGTAACAGTACCTCCCTGCAGAATTTCACCTTTTTCATTTTGAACGGTACCGGTTACATCAGCAGTGCCCGGAGTTTGTGCGAAACTGTATTGCGTTGTGAGGAGCAGCATCCAAAGGAAGCTACAAAAAATTGCTCCTTTTTTTATGAGACAGCTGATAGGGATTCGTTGTGTGCATGTTCGATTCATAACAT
>JBDSXW010000010.1:0-86290 GCA_039925965.1 Chitinophagaceae bacterium | reverse complement strand
TCTGGATTCTTCCAGAATACGCTGCTTCTCTATTGCACTTTTTCTTGCCTGTTTGCCCATGATATTTCAAATTTACACCCTCGTTTATAATTTGAATATCGTTCCAGTTATTTAGGGGGCTGGAGGGAAATCGACAAGTCTTTAGAAAAATTACGGGGCAGAAACTTGTGTCCTGAAAAACTTGCGAATGCCAATGCAGTAATTGCGAAAGTAGGGGCTCCGAAAAATTCGTAACAGCGAACAACGAGTAGGAAAATATCAGCTCTTACACCAACCACGGTAATCGTTTTGAGTGCGATAGTTGTTGGTGAAAACAGGAAATAACAGGTTTGAAGGGGTTATGAGAAGTCGCTGTTATTTTCTTTGGAATAACTTCAAGTGCAAAAAACAGTGAGAATAATTTTATTTGTGATACGGATGTCGGATGGATAAGCTCCCCAATTTGCCGTTGGTGAAAACACCAACGGCGGCGGTTTGGGGGTCTCATTGTGAAGGAACACCAACAAGGCAAAAGAGCGGAGTGTGGTTCGAGGGGAAAGGACTGCGGCCGTTCATACTGTTTTATTAAAAACTATTCTCACTTAAATTTCAAGCGATGCTAAAAACCATTATGATTTCTTTGAAACAACTAAAAGCAAAAAAAAGGATTAAGACTATTGCAAAGTATTCCTACGGAATCATTTTTTCAGAGAAGTACAACTTATCAGAGGAAACGGATGTAAAAAAAATATATAAATGACATTCGGAAAATTTGCAAAAGCCAAATGGAGCTAGTACAAGCTTACACAATAATAAATTCAATACTCTACAAGCTTACTCCCGTTGAGAATATTGCTTCGAGTTATTATGTTGGTTTAGTCAATGAAATACAAAATACATGTATGAATGAGAAACTGCTTTCCTTAAAGATTGATTTGGAAGAAGCAAAACTTAAATTCCACCTGCTAACCATGGATGTCTATCTTAAAACGGGTCAAATTGAGTATGACAAAAATGAATTATCATACAGAGGCGTGGTATATAGAATAGAAAAAGGCAAAAATCCCCTGCAACATCAAGCGAGATTGCGAGGTGTGCAACCCTGAAAAATATCTAATCCAGATTAGTCTTCCCAATAATCTTGATATCCTTTTAAAAGCGACAACCACTGTTAAATATATAATTATGGAGTCCTTGTATTTTTTTGCAATTTTATTTTTTTTCGATCTGAAATAATCGAACTTACTCATTTACAAATAAAATGAATTACTATGAATGTAGAAGATGTGTTAAAAAATGGATTTGAAGATATGGAGGAGGAATTTAAATCAAGGCTTGAAGTTATTGAGGAAAATTATCCTGAACTTTTCAGAGAGAAGGCCCCACTATTTGCTGGTCGTAAACATGCTAAGTTGATAGATCACTATCTTCTCGAGTCTTCAACCAAGGGAACGGCAAAAATTACCTATATAGATGCATATATACTTCCTGACGATATCAAAGACCAGGTTTTGCTAGCCTTTAAACAGGTTTATCCTCAATAGGTATCATGCGGGTTTCCCCGCCATGTTTCGTTTCCACACTAACCATGGCAGCGTTGCAGCGGACGCTGCAATCATTTTAGGTCCAAGCGGACGCTTGAACCAGCTTTTACGGCCGCTTCCTGCTACATTCTTCAAACCTTTCGCAAAAACAAAAGCCCCGCATCTCTGCAGGGCTTTGTCTAAAATCTATTATCTACTATCTGAATATCTCTTCTTATTCCTCTTCATCAAAGTTCATCGCTTCCCTCGTCGTAGCCAGCAATTCATATTCCTCCTTGCTACCTACGATCAGGTTGTCGAAATCACGCATACCGGTACCGGCAGGGATGGCGTGACCAGTGATTACGTTTTCTTTCAGACCCAGCATATCATCAGTTTTACCATTGATAGCGGCTACGCTCAACACCTTCGTGGTTTCCTGGAAGGATGCTGCGGAGATCCAGCTTGGTACACCCAATGAAGCTTTTGTGATACCCAGCAATACAGGACGGCTGGTGGCGGGCGATGCATCACGGAATTCCATCAGCTTTTTGTCGGCACGACGGAGGATCGAATTTTCTTCACGTAATTCACGAAGACTTACGATCTGTCCGGCTTTCATCTTGGTGCTTTCACCCGAGTCTACAATCACTTTCTTATCAAAGATGAAGTCGTTTTCTTCGTTAAAGTCCCAACGATCTTCCAGATCCTCTTCGAGGAATTTGGTATCACCGGCTTCAACAATTTCAACCTTCTTCATCATCTGGCGAACGATCACCTCAACGTGCTTATCATTGATTTTTACACCCTGCAGGCGATATACTTCCTGGATTTCATTCACCACATATTCCTGAACGGCGAACGGTCCTTTGATGGAAAGAATATCTGCAGGAGCTGTCTGACCATCACTCATGGCAGTACCAGCTTTTACGAAGTCACTGTCCTGCACCAGGATCTGGCGGGTCAGCGGAATCAGGTATTTTTTAACGATACCGTCTTTTGCTTCGATGATGATTTCGCGGTTGCCACGCTTGATGGTACCAAAGGTTACCACACCATCGATCTCTGAAACGATGGCCGGGTTACCCGGGTTACGTGCTTCAAACAATTCCGTAACACGTGGCAGACCTCCTGTGATATCACGGAGCTTACCAAGAATACGCGGAATTTTTACCAACACCTGACCTGGTATTACTTCTGCATCGGCTTCTACACCAATGTGGCTACCAACCGGAAGGTTATACATTTTCGAATCCTTACCTTCTACGATAATCGCAGGAAGTTTGGTTTTATCTTTTGTTTCAATAACCACTTTCTCGCGGTGTCCTGTCTGGTCATCACTTTCCTCGCGGTAGGTGATACTTTCGATCAGGGCGTCGTATTTAATCTTACCCGCCTGCTCCGCAACAATTACGTTGTTATAGGGATCCCAGCTGCAGAGGTTATCGCCTTTTTTAATTTTTTGTCCGTTCTTAACCAGCAATGTAGCACCATAAGGGATGTTGTGCGTGATGAGTAACCGGTCGTTTTTCTCGTCCGTGATCCTCACCTCACCGGTACGACCAATTACGATCTGTACTTTTTCACCCTGTCCATTGGTACTTGCAACAGTTCTCAAACCATCAAACTGAACGGTACCATCAAACTTGGAAGGAAGGGTAGATTCTACCGAAGCAGAACCGGCCACACCACCCACGTGGAAGGTACGAAGTGTCAACTGTGTACCCGGCTCACCGATTGACTGTGCTGCGATGATACCAACAGCATCACCTCTTTGTGCGGTATTACCCGTTGCCAGATTTTTACCATAACACAATACACACACACCGCGTTTGCTTTCGCAGGTCAGCACACTTCTAATTTCCACTGTTTCGATACCAGTTTCATCAATTGCCTTGGCAATATCTTCTGTTATTTCCTGGTTGGCGGCTACTAATAATTCATCAGAAAGCGGGTTAAACACATCGTGCAAAGACACGCGGCCAACAATACGATCTACCAATGGTTCTACGATATCCTCGTTGTCTTTCAATGCACTGGTAGCAGTTCCGCGCAGGGTACCACAATCCTCGTCGAGGATCACCACGTCCTGAGCCACATCCACCAAACGACGGGTGAGGTAACCGGCATCAGCTGTTTTCAGGGCCGTATCCGCAAGACCTTTACGGGCACCGTGGGTAGAGATAAAGTAATCCAATACGTTCAATCCATTCTTGAAGTTCGACAGGATCGGGTTTTCAATGATCTCACTTCCGGTAGACCCAGATTTGCGCGGCTTGGCCATTAATCCCCTGATGCCAGCCAGCTGTTTAACCTGCTGCTTGCTACCACGGGCGCCACTGTCCAACATCATATACACACTGTTGAAACCTTGTTTATCGGTGGCCATGTTATGGATCAGCGTTTCAGTGATACGCGTATCCACACGACTCCAGATATCTACAATGGCGTTGTATCGCTCATTGTTGGTAATGAAACCGTTATTATAGGTATCCCAAACCTCGTCTACTTCAGATTTTGCATTTGCGATCAGTTGTTCTTTAATCTCAGGAACCAACAAGTCATTGATGTTAAACGACAATCCGCCTTTGAAAGCCATGCGGAAACCAAGGGTCTTGATTTCATCCAGGAACTTCGCGGTTTTTGGAATGTTGGAGAATTTGATAATATCACCAATGATCTCACGAAGAGATTTCTTGGTCAACAGTGCATTGATATAACCTACTTCTGCCGGAACAAACTGGTTGAAAAGGATACGACCTACAGTCGTTTCAATCAGTTTCCTTTCGAGACCGCCTTCTTTCGTACGCATGTTTACCCGCACACGGATGGTTGCATGAAGATCTACCTGCTTTTCGTTATAAGCGATGATTACTTCTTCTGCGCTATAGAAAGCACGGCCTTCGCCTTTAACTTTCTCAGTTTCGGTGCTCTTTTTAGGCTTGGTGATATAGAACAGACCCAATACCATGTCCTGTGAAGGAAGGGTGATTGGTGTACCATTCTGTGGGTTCAAAATGTTATGCGAAGAAAGCATAAGCAACTGAGCTTCCAGTATTGCCGCATTGCTGAGCGGTACGTGAACAGCCATCTGGTCACCATCAAAATCCGCATTGAACGCCGCCGTCACCAGCGGGTGCAATTGAATCGCTTTTCCTTCGATCAGTTTTGGCTGGAAGGCCTGGATGGAAAGTCGGTGAAGTGTTGGGGCGCGGTTCAGCATGATCGGGTGTCCTTTCAGAATATTCTCCAGGATATCCCAAACCACAGCTTCTTTGCGATCTACCAATTTACGGGCAGATTTTACCGTTTTTACAATACCTCTTTCTATCAGCTTGCGGATGATAAATGGCTTGAACAATTCGGCAGCCATATCTTTTGGCAATCCGCACTCATGTATTTTCATTTCCGGACCTACCACGATAACCGAACGACCGGAGTAATCCACACGTTTACCCAGCAGGTTCTGGCGGAAACGGCCTTGTTTACCTTTCAGGATATCGCTCAGAGATTTCAGGGCCCGTCCACCTTCTGCTTTAACGGCATTGGATTTACGGCTGTTATCAAATAAGCTATCGATGGCTTCCTGCAACATGCGTTTTTCATTACGCAAAATCACTTCAGGTGCCTTGATCTCCATCAAACGCTTCAGGCGGTTGTTTCGGATGATCACACGACGATACAGGTCATTCAAATCAGAAGAGGCAAAACGGCCGCCATCCAGGGGAACCAATGGACGCAATTCCGGTGGAATTACGGGGATATATTGCATTACCATCCACTCGGGGCGATTAGTAATACGCTTGTTGGCATCGCGGAAAGCTTCCACTACGCTCAAACGCTTCAAGGCATCGGCCTTACGTTGCTGCGAAGTTTCTCTTGCCGCCTGGTTGCGTAAATCGTAGCTCAACTGATCCAGGTCAATCCTTTGCAGCAAATCGTGTACTGATTCAGCACCCATTTTGGCCAGGAATTTCTGTGGATCGTCATCGGGCAGGTATTGGTTTTCCTTGGGCAAATTATCCAGGATATCGAGGTATTCTTCTTCGGTTAACAGATCACCCATTTTCAGGGTTTCTTTTACACCGCCCTGTATCACTACATAACGTTCATAATACACAATGCTCTCCAATTTCTTGGAGCTCATGCCGAGCAGGTAACCAATTTTGTTAGGCAGAGATTTAAAATACCAGATGTGAACTACTGGTACCACTAATTTAATATGGCCCATACGCTCACGACGTACTTTCTTCTCTGTTACTTCCACACCGCAACGATCACAAACGATACCCTTGTACCGGATACGCTTGTATTTGCCGCAGGCACATTCGTAGTCCTTTACCGGTCCAAAAATCCGCTCACAAAACAAGCCATCACGCTCGGGTTTGTAGGTACGGTAGTTGATGGTCTCCGGCTTTAATACTTCACCATAGCTCCTTTCAAGGATCGTATCGGGTGAAGCAAGGCCAATCGTAATCTTTGAAAATGCTGCTTTTGGACGATTTTCTTTCTTCATATTTTGTATAAGAGAATTGACAATGGAGATGGGAAATACACAATTTCCCGAATTTAAGTCGGCAAAGATAGGGGAATGCGATAATTTATGGGTTACAAGTTTTTGTATTATAGGCCTGTTGTGGACAAGTGGATAACTGAAATTGGGTTAATCACAAATTTTTGAGCCACAGGGTCCAATAATTACCTCTTTAGATACTATTTTAGCCGGGCTGGTTCGATGGAAACGGCACTCTTTTCGGAAGTTTTTCCTGGCCAGATTCGGACACCGGGTGGCAGTTCAAGTTCCGTCAAATAGCTTTCAGCATGCAGGCTGACCTCCTCACTTCTTCGATTTACCCGTTTTGATAGGTTCAAAATCTTCCTTTTTGGTAAAATATGCCAGGCATACAACCAGGATAATGACGCTGGCAAAAGTAACTTTTTGCATTACCGGTAAAAGCAAGGGGTAGGTATGACTTCCATAGAGGTAAAGTGTAAAATAAAAAATGAGCAGGCAAAGAATACACAGGAATTTAAACAGGTGTAACCTGGACTTTAAAACAAAAACAGTGACGTAAAATAAACTAATGAGAAATAACGTGCTGGCGATTGTAACCATTACATCGTGCAACGGCGTAACGATGAAAAAGGTGAATAACATGCCGCCGGCTCCCAAATACTTTATTACCCTGGCAGCTCCCTTTGCCGGGATACGCTTTGAAAATTCGATAAAGAAGCGTGCGAAACTCAGGGAAAGGAATAACATGCCGGCATCCGCCCAAAGTCTGCCAGGGTTGTCAGCACCGTTTACCGCTTTGGCTGCAAATAGGTTACTGATGAAATTTTTTGTCCAATCGAAACCAACCGAATTTTTGTCGAACATGGATCCGCCGGGATAGACCTTTGTTGCAATCAGCAATAACGAGATCGAAATAACTATTCCCAGCAGAATGGCGTATTTTTTTAGCATGAACTATTTTTCAAAGAAAGTTTAAGCTTCTTTCATGGCTGGCAGAACCAGATGTTGATTTCACGTTCATGAGTTAAAACGAAAACCTGGCTAGCATCTGTACTGCCTTTCTGCAGAGAACGGCAGTACTATAAGTCCAGGCTAACGCTACTCCTTCTATTTTTAATTGTTTGAAAGGAAGGAGGTCTATTTTTAACTCAATTACATCCTCCTTCGGGTTACTCCTTTTATATTTTTCAATAAAATTGCCCACCGATATTCCAGCAAATCTGGTCTCCGCAATTTTGATCTAAAAGTCATAATGCCTATTATTTTCTGGATTTTTTTCTACTTCCAAAATGTTAGTCAATATTTTTTCCTGGGACAAATGTAATTTCTTTTTATCGGGAGGCAAACCAAAGAACATATCGTAAAGACCGGGTTACAAGGCTGCACAAGACAAGAAGGCCGATATGGGGCTGCAAGCAATAGGTAAGTCATCAAAGCTTGCTACCTTTCAGCGGGACTTGTTCAGGTTTATTTTTCGAATTAAGTTTTAGAACATTTTCGTTGCTACAAATTACTTGTCTGATAATGAAGCAGAATCTGATAAATTTATGAATGATACGGATGAGGCCTCGGGTATTTGGTTCAACAAAAGGTTTGGTGTAAGGCTGGCAGAAAGGAACCTATTGGCGGCGGTATTACCTTCAGCAAATATTCGGCTTGACAGCATTCTATTTGTTTTTAGTCGTTAGCATCCTCATCAGTTGCTCAATCGTTACTCAATCTGCAGGGAAATAACCTGCTAAAAAATAAACCCGGGCGGTCACTGGACGATACTTCAAAAAAATATATACCAGCAATCATGAACCATACAATAAAAATTTCCATCCTGGGTGCATATGCGCTTTGCACAATTTCTGCCGGTGCACAAATAGAACCAGGTATAGCATCAAAAAGCTACCTGGATCTCAACTGGAAGCAGGTGGCGGCAAGGATGCCTTCCGAATGGTATGGTTCTGGCGAAGCGAAGCTGGTAGCTGAAAATGTCTTGATTGCCCAAAAAGAAATTGGCGGATGGGAGAAAAACAAGCCCTATCATCTTCCACTTTCTGAACCTGAAAAAGCAGAATACATAAACCACAAGGCAAAAGCAGGGGCCACATTTGATAATGACGCGACCACAACTGAGCTAAAATTTCTTGCAAAAGTCTATGCTCAGATTCACGACCCCCGCTACAAGCAGGCATTCGATAAAGGAGTCAACTATTTTTTTATTTCCCAATATAAAAATGGCGGGTGGCCGCAATATTTCCCGGTTAAAGATTCCGCAGATGAAGTGCTGTTAGATCATACTGCACCCTATTCTATGCATATCACTTTTAATGATGATGCGATGGTGAACATCATGCAATTCCTGACTGATATATATTCTGACAACAAAGCCTTTGCTTCACTACAAATTACTAAACAGGTAAAAGCTAAAGCTAAAAAGGCTTTTGATAAGGGAATTGAATGTTGCCTCAAAACGCAGATTATTGTGAATAACAGGCCAACGGTCTGGTGTGCTCAACATCATGAAGTAACCCTTGCACCCGTGGGTGCCCGTGCATATGAATTGCCTTCATTCAGTGGATCAGAATCAGTTGGAATAGTCCTGATGCTCATGACGATTGATCATCCTTCCAAAGAAATTATTGCATCAGTTGATGGCGCTATATCCTGGTTTGAGAGCCATAAAATTGACGGAATAAAAGTAGCTACAGAAACCGACAAGGATGGGCAAAAGAACAGGGTTGTTGTAAAAGATCAAAACGCCCCCACTTTATGGGCTCGGTTTTACGATTTGCAAACTGAAAAGCCATTCTTTTGTAGCCGCGATGGCATTAAAAGAGACGCGCTTTCTGACATAAGTTACGAACGCCGGAATGGGTATAGCTGGTACACAAACAGACCAGCAGAAGCCATAAAAAAATATCCGGAGTGGGCAAAGAAATGGAGGTAAAATGAACTTGAGGACATGTCAGGTTTTGTCCTAGAAAATCACCACAAAGCAGATATCGGCGTTGATTTATTTAGGCCAGCCCGGGCTTTTGCAATTGGACAAATAGCCATGTGGTACCTGGTCGCAAGTCATCTTATAGTTGAGACTAAAGCAGGATATGGGAACCACGATAAATAATAGAAGTATGGCAAACATTAACCGGCGTATTTTTCTGAAGAATACTTCACTCTTAACATCTGGAATTGTTGCTACCAGCCTTTTGAAAATTCCGGGTTTTGCAGCACAAGGTTTTAATAACGATTCACCTGTTGCCAGTACAAAGTATGGACAGGTAAGGGGCTATGTTGATAACGGCATACAGGTCTTTAGAGGAATTCCCTATGGTGCCGATACAGCAGCCCGGCGTTTTCAGTCACCGCTTCCGCCGCTACCATGGACAGGTATCCGGAATGCAATTGAGTATGGTGCATCTGCCCCGCAATCATCAGGCGCACCTGATAATATGAGCGAGGATTGCCTTATGTTGAATGTATTTACTCCTGCCTTAAACGACCGTAAAAAGCGCCCGGTCATGTTTTATATACACGGTGGTGCTTATTCCGGAGGGTCAGGATCCAGCCCTTTGTACGACGGGGTTCATTTGTGCAAAAGAGGTGATGTGGTGGTCGTGTCCGTCAACCATCGCCTGAATGCATTTGGTTATTTGTATCTGGCACCTTTTAATGAAACTGAATTTGCGGATTCAGGAAATGTAGGTCAGCTCGATCTGGTATTGGCATTAAACTGGGTAAAAGAAAATATCAGGGCATTTGGCGGCGACCCAGGTTGTGTGATGGTGTTTGGTCAGTCGGGCGGTGGTGCAAAAATAGCTACTATGATGGCGATGCCTGCCGCAAAAGGTTTGTTTCACCGGGCTGCAACCATGAGTGGGCAACAGGTAACGGCCAGTGGTCCCTTGAATGCTGCATTACGCACAAGAACCATATTAGATGCATTGAAAATTTCGCCGGAAAACGTATTGGACATTCAAAAGATTCCTATCGAAAAGATAGTGGAAGCGTTGAAAACGAGGGATCCGGTGCTTCCATTCGGGGGTGTATATTTCGGACCGGTGTTAGATCAGCGTTGCCTCAACCGGCATCCGTTTTATCCCAACGCGCCGGAACAGTCTGCATCCATCCCCATGATGATTGGTAATACCCATGATGAAACAAGGGCTTTTCTGGGAGGTGATCCCACCAATTACACAATTACCTGGGATCAGCTTCCTGCGAAGTTAATTCCCAACCTCCGGGTAGATATAAAACCGGAGTTTGTAGTAGACGCGTATCGTAAAATTTATCCAACCCTTTCACCAAGTGATTTGTTTTTCCGCATTACCACAGCATCCAGGTCATGGCGCGGTGCTGTTATCGAAGCGGAAGAACGGGCCAGATCAGGCACCGGTGCTTATGTGTATCAATTAGATTGGGCAACGCCGAAAGATGGCGGAAAATCAGGTGCACCACATGCGTCCGACATACAATTGGTGTTTGATAACATTGATAAACCGGGAGCAACGGCTATTGGCGCTGACGCTCAAAAGATGGCGGATATGATGAGTGAAACATTTATTGCCTTTGCCCGCACAGGCGATCCAAATAATAAAATGATCCCCCGCTGGCAAAAATATTCCCTTGAAAAAAGAGAAACGATGGTATGGAATGTACCGCCAAAATTGGAAAATGACCCACGTGGGGCGGAAAGAAAGATATTTGAAAAAGTGCCGTATGTACAGGCCGGGAGTTGATGGGTACTTATTTTTGTAATTCATCAGCAGCTAAAACTCCGTGATGAAACCGGACTTCGCTGATCCCGCCTTTAAACCAATTCACTTTATTTAATCTAACACCCAAAGAAGTTCTCCCACCAGACATCGCTGGAAAATCGACTTCTCCTTCCAATTCCTTTTTTCCGTTTACATAGCTGTACATCTTTTTGCCATCATACACCATCGCTGCCCAGTACCATTTATCGGCAGCATGCAATTTGGTTGAGTCTATCAATGTAAGGCCTTTGCTGGTTGGGCCGTTTTTTAGAAAGGCATCCAGGTACCATTGCTTATCTGGGGTGAGGCGAAGTTCCATCGTTCCCCTGTTCAATGCTGAATCTTCAAAATGCATAAACCTGGGTGCAACAGGTCCATCACTTGCGGGTTTAAATTTTACTTCTATCGTAAACTGTTGCCATCCCTCAATTGGTGTGAAAGGAAATACAAGCCCGTCGTTGGTTCCGTTAAAGAAGAACGAAGTATCTTTTCCTTCAATATTAATTTGCGGATTGCCAAGAATTGCAGGTTGGCTGCCCGCGATATTCGCCTTATTAGTTAGCTTCCAGCTAATGATATCTTCATTACCGGCAACTGTCCACGCCAATAAAGCAAGGGCCGGTATAATGGCAGTCAGTATATTTCTATTCGTCATCTGGTGATGGGGTTCTTTACTTTTCCTTCTTTAAAGCGTTCAGGTAGTTGATCAGTACCCGCATGTTTTCGATATAGGCCGGCGTTGAAATATAAAACTGATCCGACAGATCCCTGAAGGGAGAAGTGTCCGTCTTGTCGCCTACATGCATTGAAGCATATTCATTGGTTGTATCTTTTAGCACTCCATCACCGATATAAGGATTGCTGGTCATCACATGTTTTACCAGCCAGCGATTGTTATTATCGAGTGCCTGGATGATTTCTTTAACCCTTGCCTCTGTAACGGGAATAGCAGTACCCTTTGTTTCTTCGCGGGCTGGCTGGTAGAATGTTTGTGGTGTTCCGTTCTCTTTAAACTCGCCGGGGATCAACGGAGAATTTTTACTGGCTTCTTCCGGAGACAAGACGCTGACCCGGGCATATTCATCTTTAAGCAATTGAAGATTTACATTGCTTTTTCCATACATGTGACTTAATAAATTTGCACTCACAGTATCCGTATAATAGAAACCATTGATCACATTGGAGCCTTTACGGTGAACATATACAGGCCTGTCTGTTTTAGCATCAACAAATAATGGATGGGTGTATTTGCCGTTCTGTGTCATATCCAACGGAAGACGTTGCTTTTCCAGCCATTTTATCGCTTCCGGTACGCGGCTTAAATATTTTTTATCGCCGGTGTATTGGTAAAATTTTGTCAGCAACAACGCATTAAAGTTGGTGGCCCTTGGTAAATAGGCGGCAGGTTCATAGGTTCTTGCACCGGCAACCTCCATCTGTAAGTTGTATTGCTGCCCCCATGCGCCGTTTGCCGATTGGGAAATAAAGTAAAAATCCATTCCTCTTTTTATCGGATCAAGAAAACGTTCTTCGCCCAGCGTTTGGTAACATTGAATCAGGAAAAATAAGTTTTCCCAAATCACATCATCATTAAAAGTGTAATAGGAAGTATAGTCGGGATGACCTGATTTATTAAAATCGTATTTTAAAGGATACCGTTGCGGCCAGCCTCCATTGGGGTATTGACTTCTCAGGATAAAATTAATGGCCTTGTCAACGGCAGGTTTATATTTTGGATCAAGCTTTTCCAGGTATAATCTTAATAGAAAGCGGGCGGCATCAGATGATACATCATCGTCATAAGTATCATTGCCATAGTAATGCTGAAACTCTTCCAGCCGCCACCCGTTTTTCCCGACGGTTGCGTACCAGTTTTTCAAAGACTTGTCACCACCAAAATCAATCAGGTAATTCCAGCCCCCTTCTGCGCTTTGTCCCCAGATCATTGCCGTTGCGGCTTTTTCAGCCACCTGGTAAAAGTATTCGTTGTGCGTTGCATGGTAGGCATCCAATAACATATGCCCCACACTTACGGTGCCTCCATCCTGTACCCATACCATTGTCTTATAAGCTTCCATTTCGCCCCAACGTCTTGTAAGATCCGGCAGGTAATACCACACATACCCACCGTTTGTACTTACACTATCGGCCATAAATTTTGTGGCCTTATACATAGATTGTTCTACCTGTTGGGGCAGCGTTTCTTTTTGCGCAAAACCTTTGTTACAAAAAAGCATGGCTGGAAGCAGCCATATTTTTAAACCATTTAAAATTGGCATAAGCATGTTAAAAAAATGGTGAAGCAATCGTAATTACAAATACAGGAAGCACAAGCTATATCATCCGGGGATTAAAATTACAATCCAAATAGCCTGGGTGCATTTAAAAGTGTCGTTTTCCAAAATTGTCGAAACAAGTGAACGACTGCCGGGAGGCACCCTTTATGGGACAGGGGGGTAAAAAAGCTGCGACAATTTTAGATACACCCAATAGCCTTCACTTCTTTTTATGATCATCATGCAAATACCATCATCCGGAATCAACAGATACTTGAATTCGACGCTGACCTTATTCGTTTTCTACGCGGAAAGGCAGTCCCTTGTCAGAACCTATTAATATAAATACACCGTCGTTGTTTTTAATTTTTGGCAATCAACGGTCCAATACTGAACCGAATAATGCCAATACCTGGCATTTATTATACAAATCGGGAACGTTTGCGTAGAAAAATAGGCCAGCCATTGTGCATTTTAGTGATCAAAAAATAATCCGCAATCTATTGTTTGTCAGCTCATTGAAGAACTTCCATCGTTCGTGAAACAAAACAGAACAGGACAGTTTCACTAAAAAGAGGATTTGAAAGACGGAAAACAAATTATAGTTTTGGATTTGTAAAAAAGGAAAGAAATAGCAAGCAATTAGCAAAAAATCGCAAGCTATCATTTCTTTTTTACGGATCGATTAGCTGTCGTAACTATTCGATGCTCTAATTTTTAAGTACAAAACACTGCCATATGAGATTAAAGCCTTCTTGCCGGAAGCAGC
Source organism: Chitinophagaceae bacterium (assembly GCA_039925965.1). Lineage (GTDB taxonomy): Bacteria > Bacteroidota > Bacteroidia > Chitinophagales > Chitinophagaceae > JAZKFT01. Next base: position 72,482 of record JBDSXW010000010.1, on the reverse strand, counting down.
TGTGCCTGCGCTATTTTGCCGGACTATTTTTAGCCATTCTATTTTCTGTGCCAATTCAATCACAGGCTCAAAATCAGCAAACAATTAAAGGTGTTATCCAGGATAAGCAGAACGGTAAACCTTTGGCGGATGTGAGTGTGGTTGTAAAGAAATCCGGGAAAGGAACAGTAACTGATGCAAGTGGTGCATATAGTATTATTGCGGGTTCAGCAGATGTACTTGTATTTTCTTTTTCCGGCTACAAGTCGTACGAGGTTAAAGTAGGAAATCAAACTACGATTAGTTACAGCCTGGAAGGAACCGATTCAAAGTTGGATGAAGTGGTGGTTATTGGTTATGGTACCACCAAGCGTAAAGATATTACTGGCGTAGTAGCATCTGTATCCGGTAAAGAAATAGCTGATGTGCCCGTTGCAAATATTGCGCAAGCCATGCAGGGAAAATTACCGGGGGTAAACATTACTTCACAGGATGGCCGTCCGGGTGGTTCAATTGATTTCCGTATCCGTGGTGGCGGCTCTATATCTCAAAGCAACCAGCCGCTGATACTTATTGATGGTGTTCCAGGCAATATAAATGATATCCCTGCCGACCAGGTAGAAAGAGTTGACGTGCTGAAAGATGCTTCTTCTGCAGCTATCTATGGTTCCCGCGGAGCAAATGGGGTAGTGCTTGTTACCACCAAATCAGGCAAGGCCGGCAAAACCAACGTAAGCTATAATGGCTATGTTAAAATCAACACGCCGGTTAAATATTTGGAAGCGTTACATCCCTATGATTATTTGAAATATGTATGGGCCAATGCGGCAGCCAATGCAACCGCCTATCAGACGCCGTTTGAGCAATTATATGGTTTGGGCGCAAACCCAGGTAGCAATGCCGGGGGAATTGAAAGCTACCACGATTTGGCAACAGATGATGTTCAAACGAAGGTTTATAAAAGGTCGGTATCAACAAACCACTCCATTACTGTATCAAGCGGAACAGACAAAACAAAAGTTCTGTTCTCAGCCACCTATAGCGACGACAAGGGGATGAAGATACAATCGTATCAACGGCGTGCTACCGCTGCGCTTAAAATTACCCAAAAGGTATTTGATAATCTTACGGTTGATATCAATACCCGCTATACAAATACCCGGACACTTGATGATGAAGGCACTTCCAGCGGCACCGGGTCTATATTATCATCTGCGTATCGTTTTCGCCCAATTGCAACGAATCATATTTTAGGTAACCTGTCTGCACTGACAGCAAGCAATAATATATCGCAATATGGTAAGAATGCGCTATGGGATAATTATAACCCTGCTGCACGTGCCGCCGATTTTGACCCCCTCGGTACCTCTTCAAGTTTTGTAGGTATCGCATCTTTAAACTGGGTAATTATTAAAGGGTTAACCTACCACACCGATTTTAGCGGAAGCAGCTCCTGGACGCAGCGCAAATACTGGTCGGGCGCTACATACAATAACTATATTGACGATATAACGGGCAATCTATTATATGCGGGCAATGCTGATTACCGCAAAAACGACAGCTGGGGCATGCGCTGGGCAAATACGATGTCGTATGAATTTAATATTCATACCGATCATAAATTCAATCTATTGGCAGGCACCGAAGTTTCTAATTCAGGCGGTACGGGCATATCAATACAAGCGAACCACTTTCCATCAAATTTTACTGAACAAAACGCTTTTGCCCAAATAAACCAATATAACCCTGTGGCTGGTTCGGCCACATTTTCTTCAAGTGTAAGTTTCCCCGATCGGCTTAACTCTTACTTCGGACGCCTGCTTTACTCGTTCATGGGAAAGTATTTGTTTACAGCAACATTCCGTGCCGACGGTTCTTCCAAATTTGTAGCTGCTAACCGCTGGGGATATTTCCCTGCCGGAGCTTTGGCATGGAAGGTATCCGAGGAATCTTTTTTGAAAGATGTTAAATGGCTGGACAATTTGAAGCTTAGGGTAGCTTATGGTGCCGTTGGAAATAACAATATCGCTGCAGGTGCTTACGCCCAAACCTGGGGTTCAGTAACAGATCCAAGGTCTCAATATGATATCAACCATACACTTCAACCTGCTTACCAATTGGCTACACCCAGCACCCTGGCCAACTCAAACTTAAAATGGGAAACTACCATTACACGTGATATTGGAACTGATTTTAGTTTGTTTGGCGGTAAATTGTCGGGAACAGTAGATGTATACTCGAATATTACAAAAAATTTGCTACTGAACACGACCATCCCCGGCATCACCGGCTTTACGAATACACTTGCCAATATTGGGCAAACAAGTAATAAAGGTGTAGAGATATCGCTGTTGGGAACAATTTTGAAAAACAGGGACTGGAGGGTAACTGCTGGCGGTAACATTAATTTCAACAAAAGCAACGTTGATAAGCTTGCCGACAACGTAAACCCGCTTTATGGAACAGCATGGGCAGGTAGTGCACTTTATCCTGCTTCCGATTATATCCTGGTAACTGGCCGCCCCGTTGGTTTGGTACGCGGGTTAACGTATGATGGTTTTTATCTCCCCGGCGACTTCACTTATAATAATGGTTTGTACACCTTAAAATCTGAGGTTCCCGCTGTTAGTAGTGCGATTGCCGGTGTAGTGCACGGCCTTGTAACAGGAACGGACAGACCTGCAAACCAAAATGCTTACCCGGGAATGGCTAAGTATAAAGATTTAAATGGCGACGGTAAGATCGATGATAATGACCTTTCCGTTATAGGAAATACCACTCCGAAATATACCGGTGGGTTTAATTTTAATGTGTCGTATAAGGGTATCGATTTCGGGCTGAACCTTAATTACAGCGTCGGTAACGATATTTATAACGCCAATAAGCTGGCTTCGCTATACGGACCGAAAGAAGGTGGCGTATATGAAAATAAACTGTCTATCCTGAACAGCTCCTACAAACTTTACAATGTTGTAAACGGGCAACTGGTACGTTTAAGAACACCTGACGATTTAAATGCAGCAAACACCGGCGCCACTTTGCCTTTTTCCTATAGCGAAACAGGTATCACCTCAACCCTTGGTATCGAAAAGGGTTCGTTCCTTCGGTTAAATACTGCTAGTTTAGGTTATACCGTTCCTAAGAAAGTATTGTCAAAAATTGGCTTAAGCAACCTGCGTTTATATGGCAGCATTTATAACCTGTTTACGATTACCGGCTATAGCGGGCTCGATCCGGAAGTAAGTGTTAATAATAACGCGAATGGCTCTACGTATCCTACCACCGGCCTTGACTTTGGTGCTTATCCAAGGGCACGCTCGTTTATTGTGGGCCTGAACCTTAATTTTTAATAGATTAAAAAAAGAGAATGAAAAGCTCCATAAAATATATAATGGCAATATCCTTGTGTTTTGCTTTTACCCATTGTAAAAAAACGTTCCTTGATGTATCATCGCCATCCAATGTAGATGATAATTTCGTTACATCGACAACTACGGAAACGTTTAAATCACTTTCCTGGTGTTATGCAAATTATCGTCAGAGTTGTATTATGGGAACTTACAGGTGGAATGACCCTGTCGGGTCGGATGCAGAATACTACCCGGAATCTGGTTCCACTAATAACCTGAATGCCCAGTTACACACCGACGTGTTGCCGGTTGATTATGCTACACCAGGATTTAACGGCCTTTATCAAACGCTTGCGGTGGCCAGCAGGTTAGCCGACATTATTGGCGGGAAAGCGGCGTACCAGGCCGACGCGGCCGCGGGTACACCAACCGCCTGGACACAGCTTTACGGTGAAGCAAAAACTATAAGAGCATTCTGTTATTTTGAACTGATACAGCATTTTGGCGATGTGCCTTATGGTTATGAAAATAAGGTTGTAACTGATTATACGTTATCATCCCGTTTTGATATTTATGATAGCCTGATTAGCAGCCTTCAAAAGGTAGAACCGCTGATGTACCCCATTGGCTCTGGTAGTATAAATGCCGAGCGTATGTCGAGAACATTCTGCGATGCCCTGATCGGCGAATTAGCCCTGTACTCAGGCGGATATCAAACCGTCCGTACCGATATGCCGACATTATACGGAAATGTAACTTTTACCAAAAAGGGAAGCGAAGCTAATAAATGCGTGTATGCCCGCCGTTCGGATTACCTCGCTTATTACCAAACGGCTAAAACCTGGTTGCAAAAAGCGATTGATAACAAAGGATCGTCCGGTTTGATCACTGTTGATAGCAGAACCTATACCAATAACCCATTCCAGTTTCATTTCCAATATTTTGCAAATCTTACGGTAAGCCCGGAATCGTTGTTTGAAGTAGGAAATATACAAGGCGGAACCCTAACAACCACCAGCGAATATCCCTACGCTTTTGGCAGGCCATCAGACGGTGGCGGTTCTAATGCCGCTCCCGATAAAACGTTTGGCGCGCTTCGTATTATTCCTACCGTTTATTATGGCGACTATGAAAATACAGATCACCGCAGGGATGTTAGTGCAACGGTAACCGCAAGCAATGGGGACGGCAATGAGAAAATGGTCACTTTTGTTCCAGGCAGTAAAAGTGCCGGCGGAATATCAACCAATAAATGGGACGAAAATCGTATGAGTCCGCCGTATGTTGCGGCTCAAAGGAATTCAGGTATGAACTGGCATATATTGAGAATGGCAGATGTTATTTTAATGCTGGCCGAAGTAAAAGCCGAATTGGGCGAAGCTGACGCTGTTACCCTGGTTAACCAAATCCGCGTAAGGGCTTTTGGCAATGCGCTTCATAACATAAACCTGTCTGGACAGGCGCTGAAAGATGCCATACTTCAAGAGCGTAAACTGGAACTGCTCGGTGAAGGCCAACGCCGCTGGGATATGATACGCTCAGGCACTTTCTCCGAAAGGGCGATCGCCGTTCGACAGGATATGACCACACTGGTCAACGACCTCAGAGCCCAGGGATTTCATCACTTTGCTAATGGCAATGATTTAGCTAATTATATCTGGATAAAAAAAGTCGCCTTAACTAACCCGTTAACCTATGATTGTGCCACAACGGATACCTTAACCAATCCAGCTGCTTTCCCGGCATGGCGGGGGCAATACAATTACAGTACACTTGCCGCTGTAAGTGCCAAAGTAGTTGGAACTACGCATAACATAGCGATACAAGGTCTATTCAAGTATATTGATCCGGCTGGCCCGATAGCTGCCTCCCTTGTAACTCAAGGATATGTAAAAACAAATTGGGGTATCGATTTGATGAACAATGCCGTCACTTATCAAACAAATATCCTTTCTGGAATAACATCATCCCTTGACGCACCAAGATATTATTATGCGCTGCCTTCCTTAATTATCAGCAAATCGAATGGAGCAATCACAAACGGGTATGGATTGCCAAATTGATAGTTACCTGGTTCTCATTATCCTTGGCCTTTATCAAACTGTCTCCCTAAGATATCATTGTGGCTGTTTGAAAAGCTGATATCGGGTTGTTGAAAAGATATTGTGTATTCAAAACGTCTTTTCAAATTCCGATGGCTTAACTACCGATGGATACGTATTTCGGGTTGTATTATGTGAGAGTTTCAGTGAGGACGCGTAGTCCAGCAACATTTTAAATTGGTAAAATGACTCCTTCGAATTACAAAAACTGATTAAGTACCGGTAAGATTAATATTGTAATACTGCGTCTTCATATTGCAGCGAAAAAGAGGGCTACTAATTACAGTAGTTCTCTTTTTACTATAACGATCGCCCCGCCGGAAAACCTGGCAGTGTAAAAGTTTCGTTTCTTTCCGAAGAAATCAACTAAAAGGAAGGAACTTGTCTGCATACCTGATCCTGTCTGCTATCGCGCAAACAACCCATGATGGAAAGGATGAACGGGTAACGTCAGCGTAACCTATCTAACGCCACTCCCGCCAGGCAGATCAGTATCGCGGCCTTACAATTAATGTAATTTACTTTTTCCCCGATTTCCAGGTTGGAGTTAATAAAGTGCTTCAATCAGATAATCCATGTCATTAAATTTAAATGAATCGCCTTTTGCCAGCCCCAGCATGGCTTGATAGATGGGCGCCCGGGCAGAAATCCCTATTACAGTGGCTCCGCCTATTTCAAATTTTTCGGTAGAAATAGCTATAAAAAATAGCAGCTGATCAGTTGTTACCAAAGCCCCTGGCTGAACTGTTGAATATTCAACGGTGGGATCGATAGACTGAAGGGTGTTCAGGTCATTGGTAGAAAATGTCAGTTCTCTTTCATAAATCCGCAGCAATTCTGTTTTACCCGCCTGACGATCTTCACTCTGGCTGGCCGAGTAATCTTTGTTATTGATATCCAATTTCATGGAATTTACCCGGCTGTCAAAATTCTCAACCTGTTCTTCCTGTTTTTGTATGCAGATATCTAATACTTGCTGTTTGGTAATTTTCTTTTTCATAAATTCTTTAATGATTTCTGTTCAAAATAATCCTGGCTTTCACCAGCAAATGAATCGTAGGCAAATTCTAGCCGAACTGAATGAAGATATGTTTTATAAAAGCAAGGCACCTGCCTATTTTATCCTATTGGTGCGCCTATACAGTTGAGGTACTTTGTTTTTTGCATTCCGTCCATAGATTTAAACTCTGTAATGATCAGGAAGTGCGAAAAATCGTCCACCACATTGCACCCTTTGTCCATTTTTTAGCCATACTGTTCGCATCATCTTTGCCTTGTCAATAACGACGAAAAATAGAAAAAACAAAAAAGATGAAGGTATTATTTAATGTTCCAACAAGAGAAGAAGTAGCACCAGCTAACCAGGAAATTTTTGACAAGCTGACAAAAGCTTTAGGCTTTGTTCCAAACCTGTACGCCACTATAGCTTATTCAGATAACGGATTGTCAAGATTTATGGCCTTCCAGGGTGCAAAAACATCTTTGTCAAACAAAGAAAAAGAAGCGGTAAATTTAATCGTAAGCCAGGTTAACGGCTGTGTATACTGTCAAAGTGCCCATTTGGTTTTAGGCAAAATGAATGGTTTTTCAGATGAGCAGTTGCTGGAGATTCGTAAAGGAAGAAGTAATGAGGCCAAATTAAACGCACTGGTTCAATTGGCTGCCGACATTACAAAAAGCAGGGGCAGGGCGAATGGCGAAACTGTTGATGCCTTTTTTGCACAGGGCTATACAAACGAGCATTTAGTAGATCTGATTTTGCAGGTGAGCGATAAAACAGCCATGAACTATTTGCATAATTTAACCCAAATTCCAGTTGATTTTCCGCTTGCAGCGTCATTGTAAAATCGCTCTGACTTAAAAGGGTTTGACCTGCAACAAATTCTTTTAAGTTTACCAATCAAATGCCTTAAAAAATGCCAACAGAAAATCGAAAACTACCACTTCCGCCATTTACAATGGAAACGGCTTTACAGAAAGTACAGATAGCGGAAGATGCATGGAACACTAAAGACCCGGAAAAAATTTGCCTGGCTTACACAATCGATACGGAATGGCGCAACCGAACTCAATTTATAAATGGCAGAGACGAGGTAAAACAATTTCTAACCCATAAGTGGCAAAAGGAGTTGGATTACAAATTAAAAAAAGAGTTGTGGGGCTTTCGTGAAAACCGTATGGCTGTTCGCTTTGAGTATGAGTGGCACGACCATGGCGGGCAATGGTTTCGGAGTTACGGCAATGAGCTATGGGAGTTTGATGAAAACGGCTTGATGCAAAAAAGATTTGCCAGCATCAACGATCTGGCCATCGATGAAAAAGACCGAAGATTAAAATAATAATTTTACAAAATGACCAGCCAATCAGTCTTTACCTTAGTAAATCCCCAAAACGGAAACCTTGCTTTCAAGGTTTTTTCGTTTGAAGACAATAGTTCCTTTGACCATTTACAACGCCTGAACTATTACTCGATACTACTCGTTACCGAAGGTCAGGGCAAGTTAAAAGCCGACTTTGCAACTTATGATTTTACGGGAAACATCCTGCTTTGTTTTTCGCCATTTCAACCCTTCATGATTGAGAGTGAAAAAGCCATAAAAGGCATTTCAATCAACTTCCATCCTGATTTTTTTTGTATTCACAAACACCAAAAAGAAGTGGCTTGCAACGGAGTTCTGTTTAACGATATTTATAAACCGCCTTTTGTGATACTGGAACAAAAGGACATGGACGGATTTCAGGTCATCATTGAGCAGATGAGAATCGAAATGCAAAGCCTCGCATTGGCGCAATACGAGCTATTAGTTTCCTACCTGAAAATATTTCTAATAACAGCTTCCAGGCTAAAAGTAAATAACTCACCTCAGGCAAAACAAGACTTAGCCGGCACCAAAGAACCCTTTATTTTACAAACTTTAAAAGATGCTGTAGAACAACACTTCAAAACAAAACATACAGCCAGTGATTACGCTTCGCTATTAAATATTTCGCCTAAAGCTTTGGCAAAAATGACCAGAACGCATTTCAATAAGACCTTAACTAACATCATTTCAGAGAGAATAATTATCGAAGCAAAAAGAGAACTATATCTAACCAATAAAACCGTAAAAGAAATTGCCTACGAATTGGGCTATGAAGACGAACATTACTTCAGCAGGTTCTTTAAAACCAATGCAGACATTTCGCCTCAATTTTACAGGGATACAGTTGGCTTTTCAAGAGCGAATGCTTAAGCAGCAGGTATGTTTTAGACTGACTATAACCATATATTGCTTGCCCATACAAACCGTGTTGGGCGAATCAGTCAGATTACCTAACCTTGCAAAACGAATGTTTCTACTAATAAAACATCTGGCTACCTGCAAACAAATAACCCAACAATTTTATCCAAATGAAAAAGATCTTACCCATACTATTTGGCGCCAGCCTGCTGGCTACATCTGGTTTCGCACAAATGACCAAAGCCGCCAAAGCAAAGCTGGAGGCTGAAATTATCAGGCTTGATAAATTAGCATGGCAGGCCTGGAAAGACAGGAATGCCGAATGGTTTAAGACGCATACAACGGAAGAGTTCTTGTCTATAAGTTCTGAAGGGGTAAGTACAAAAGCCGATGTAATTAAAGCGACGCCAACCGAATGCGATGTAAAAAACTTTGCTCTCGCCAATTTCAAGTTTGTGGTGCTGGATCAAAACACGGTGATTCTCTCCTACACCGCAACCCAGGATGCGACCTGTAGCGGTAAGAAAGTCAGCCCAAAGATTCGGGCTGCGGTAACTTATGTTAAACGTGCCGGCAAATGGATTGAGGCTTTTTATATCGAAACGCCGATGGCTGAATAACGTTATTACCTCCAGGCGACAAGCCGCAGAAAGCTGACCATTTCTTTAAAGGCTGGCAACCCTTAAGCACATGAAAAGAAAATTCGGCCTCCCTATTTTCACCAGCTGGAAACCAGCCATTTTATTACTCATCATTACGCCCATTCTTACAGAACTGCTGAGTAATAATATCCCGGCAAACCGCTTATTTGAACCCAAACTTTTTCTGATGATGGTTTGCTGGGTGTATGGTCCCGTGCTGCTTTTACGCGAGTTGGCTGTAAGATGGAAACTAAGCGTGGCAGGATACATCTTTCTCGGCCTGGTGTATGGCATTTATAATGAAGGCTTGTTGGGGAAAACGTTTTTCCAGGTGCAAATCCCGAATACTGCATTTGATCATTATGGGTTTATATGGGGCATCAATCTCCCCTGGGCTGCTGTCATGACGGTTTTTCATGCATGCTTTGCATTGCTGTTTCCGGTGTTGTGGGTATATAACATCTTTCCCAAGCTGGCTTCCCGGCCATGGTTAAACACGAAATGGTGGATTGGGTTTTCAATAGCAGCAGTTGCATACACGTCCTACCAATTTTTGAAAAACACCCGGCCAGCTTCACCGTTCCACTATGTGGCACTTATCGCGATTATGTGTGGCCTCATCATTTTTTCCAGGTTTTTCACCGGTGGGTTTGCAACGAATGACAGGAACCGGTGGGTATGGTTGCTGGTTATTTACGGCATTGTGTTCGTCGCTACCACATTTACATTGGCATCTGTTATTGCAGCCGCCCGGCTGAATATCCTTTTCTTTTTAACCTATGCCCTAATTAACCTGCTCCTCGCCGTGCTGATCCTCTCCAAGCGATATAATACCCGGCAGCTTTTATTTTTTGCCCTGGCGGCACAACTGGGATTTTCAGCATCTATCATTTTAGTGGCCATCCTCACTAAATCAAATAATGGATTAGTCACAGCCAGTGCATTTGCCCTGGTATTTGTTGTTACTCTAGCAGGACTGTTTTTAAAAAAGAAACTGGTGCCGGGCAGATAGAAATACAACCCTGAAATCGCAAATACGGCATCGCGGTATTTAATTCATGCGATGCGTATTTCAACCATAGTTGTTAACGATAGGCAGCTCCCGCCTCTATTCTGGTAATGCGGCGACGGGAGCAGCAACGGTGCCGGAGGCAGAAGCAACGTTAAGGAAGCGGCGGTCTAGTATAAAAGCGAATTTCAAAGGCGTTTCCCGCAAGTTTTGTTATCTGGAATATAAGTTATGTAACCCTTATTGCAATCAATAAGGGCTTTCTTTTTACCCCCGATCTGAAGGGGTTTTGGCAAGCCTCTGAATTTAAAATTATACCTCTGCCAAAAAAATTGATTTTACATTAAAAAGTAAGTGCACATTACGCCACCAAGTGACGCCCAATAATCAACGGTAATGAAATTAGAAACCAAACGCCTCTCCCTGTTTCCCCTAACCTACGAACAGCTCCTGTTGTACAAAGCTTTGAACGACCGGTTGGAAACGGAGCTCGGCCTGCAGCGCTATCCACGAACAATCGCCCCCAACCTGGCTGTAGCGATTGATAATCGCATCCTGCCAGGTGTAAAAAACAACCCGGGTGACTGGCTATTCCTGACCATTTGGCTCATTACCGACTCCGAAAAAAAACTGGCGGTCGGCGACCTGTGTTTCAAAGGAGCACCGGGTGAAAAGGGTGAAATAGAGATCGGTTACGGCGGCTTTAATGGTTTCCAGGGCCGGGGCTATATGACGGAGGCAGTTGCGGCCATATCCACCTGGGCTTTGGCACAGCCGGGTGTAAAAACCATCTTTGCCACGACAGATCCGGCAAATACAGCTTCACAACGTGTCCTTGCAAAAAACAATTTCACCAGATTGGATACTGCTGGCGATATAGAATGGCGGCTTTCCAGATAGCATTTGCAACGGAAAGTGGGACGGTCCACAATCGCATGCCGCTGTGCCAGATGTTTTATTGGCTCAAAACCCTACATTTGCCGCGTTAAAAAAAGCAAGCAAATATGAGCAACAGAACATTTACCATGATTAAGCCGGATGCCTTTGGTAAAGGATATACTGGTGGTATCTTAGACCAGATCATTGGCGCAGGCTACCGTATCGTGGCTATGAAAATGACCCATTTAAGTAAAGAAAAAGCAGGTGAGTTTTATGCAGTTCACGCAGCACGTCCTTTCTATGGCGAACTCGTTGAATTTATGAGCAGCGCTCCGATCGTGGCAGCCATACTGGAAAAAGATAATGCGGTGGAAGATTTCCGTACCCTGATCGGTGCTACCAACCCTGCTAACGCAGCAGAGGGAACGATCCGTAAAAAATATGCCGCATCTGTAGGCGAAAACGCTGTACATGGCAGCGATAGCGACGAAAATGCAAAGATCGAAGGCGACTTCTTCTTCAGCATGCTGGAAAGATAAGCAGCAACTTCGCTACTTAAAAAAACCTTCATCCCATTGGAATGAAGGTTTTTTTGTGCCTTGCTGAATCTCATCCATAAGTCAAACCCTCCGCTACTGTCACTCCTCCTGAGTTCTGTTGCAATGATCATTGTGAACGATATAGTATTTTCACCTCACTGGGATTTTTTTGGATTAAGGAACCTAAGTCGCATTAAGCGAAAAATAGTTTCGCCAACGCGTGTTCTAAAAGCCCTTCCGTGCGTTGGCCTCCCCTACTCCGCCATTGGCGTTGCTGCCGTTAAATAATACGTTTGTCAACGTTCCGGTATTCTAAGAATTCGCCCATCCAACCACTAACCCCATCCAGGCAGAAAAAATTTTATACCACCTGCCTAATGGCATTTATCTATTAATCTATTATCTACTATCTATTATCTAATATCTACTATCTATTATCTACTATCTATTATCTACTATCTACTACCCGCTCACTACCAGTTCTCTTCCGGCACATTCGTTACCAGGGCCTTCAGGTCGCTATAGCCTTCCAGGTTGGCCGCTGTCCAGCGGATCGTAAAGAGGCCATTGAGTAACACCTGGATCTGTGTAAATCCGCTGTCAGTAAGCATTTTAGCCACCCCGAACACTTCAGGTGAAGATCCCAAACCATATAGCAGTATTGGTTTGTCTTTGAAGGGCAACAGCTCTTCCATCTTTCCCTGAATAGCTGCTGCAGGGAAATTTTTCGCACGAACGATGTTGCCGATATTCCGCCAGCTATCCTTTGAACTATTTCTGAACTCCTCAGTATTCCTGGTGTCTATTACCAGGGCGTCTTTATTTGTTTTCATCCAGCCACCTAAATCTTCTACCGACAACAGGCCATAAGGCACGCGGGTGGAGACCAATTCATCTTTACACGGTAGTCTTTTCAGTGGCATGTCGGTCCACATCTGCATGCCATTAAAAAGAATACCTACATTCCTGTACCCGTTTGAAAGCAAGCTTTTTGCTACCGCCGGGCTCGCGTCGCCAAAATCGTCCACGACGATGATCTGCCGGTCTTTTGCGATATCGCCCATATTTGCAGAGATTCTGTCAGCGGGGATATGAAGCGTTTTCTTAAACCGTCCGTTTGCATTTAATTTCTCATTTGTAGAAATTCCTCTGTACACGGAATCGTTCCGGATATCGAGTACCAGCACGGTTTTATCCTCCGCCATTATACGGCACACATCTGTTGGCGATAATAGCTGGTAGGCATTCTTAGTTTCGTATATATTTTTACCACAAAGCACCTTATTATTTTTCTCCAGGTTGAGCTGCGTCATGCCCCCATTCACATTCACCACGTTTTTAAATCCTTTTTCACTCAACAATTTAGCACCGCGGCGACTGCGCTGGCTATGGCTGCAATACACGTAAATGGTTTTACCATGGTAGGGCTCGAGTTCCCCCAGCCTTTCTCCCAGCTGATTAAGGGGTATATTGATAGCGCCTTTCAGGTGGCCCATATTGTAATTTTCCGACTCAGAAGTATCGCTGAATTCTCCCGGAGAGCGGACATCCAGCAGCATATAGCTTTCTTTAGCCTGTATCTCTTTGCAAAGTTGTTGCCAGCTAACGGTGCGAAACAGTTTGTTGTCGTTTACATACTGGGCTAACAAAAAATTCATTACCATCAATAGTGTAGCCGCCAGTCCTAACTTTTTCATGCGTCATTGTTTTGGAAGTCTAATGTAGCCAATCCATTAAAAAGCAGCAGAAATTTGTCGATCAATGGCCGATTTTAATGACTATCAACGTACCTGCATGAAAAGGTCCGCAAAAGAACATTTACAAAACAAAGAATTTGTCGTAATGGGTTCATTCCCTTTTACCGGCGGACAATTTAAGTCTGTCTCAAGGTTTTGGTATTGATGTAAAATGATGCCATACTTATCACTGTCGAACGGAGCCTCGCCAATGTCGACGCTATAAAAAACGAATGCTGGTGACCAAAAAAAATAACCCGGTCGCTAAAACCCGGAAAAACTTGTAGTTCCGCTGCCGTGCTGGCGATTTGCTGAAATGCAAAGAATAGGTCTTAACGATGCTGATCTATAAGAATCATATTCCCATCCGGATCGGTGAGCATTACACTTGCAGGCCCGGTGGTAGTTTCATCAGCCTGGGCTACCAATAGGATACCGCTGGTTTTGAGTTGGGACTGAATTTCCCGCACATCATCAAAAGATTCAAGGGCGCCGGCATTTTGGTCCCAGCCGGGGTTAAAAGTGATGATGTTATTCTCAAACATTCCCTGGAAGAGGCCTACCAGGGAATCTTCATTTTTCATGATCAGGTAGTTACTTTCTAATTTTCCGGCAGTTACCGTAAAGCCAAGAGCTTCATAGAATGCCTTTGAGACATGAATATCTTTCACGCTAAGGCTTATTGAGAAGGCACCTAATTTCATAATTTTCTGTTTAATGGATGATAATAAAATGTATTGTTAGGCGGGTAGAACGCCGGCTGATGAAGATAAAAGAAAAATAAGCAAAAAAAGAAACGCCGGTGAGCCGCGCCTTTAAAGGTTTTAGGAGGTCGTGCCAGTGGGCTTTACCAACATCGGTTGCACTTATCGCAAGCCTTTTCATTTTTTTATTTTCTAAAACGCTTATTGCCTACTTTAGCCTGCCCTGCTACCCGGGGCTTATCAAATCACCGCTATGGCATTAACGAGAATCTGGTCGGGGTTTATTATTATCGCTATTCTTATGGCGGGGATCCGCTGCATTGTTACTGATGGGCAAAGTGATATTTTCAGCCGTATGGTTACGGGTAAGGCTGATGATGTGTACACTTACACCACCGTGGGAACGCCAAATGGCACCAGCTTTGCGAGCACAGATAGTTTTGCAAAAACCGTAAAATCGTTCGCCTATAAAAAAAGTGACAAGGCCGACGAATGGAACACCATTATTACAGATAACCCTTTTTCAGATTCGGTCGCGAAGCTAAAGAAGGACAATCCGGCCTTGCGGGTGTTCACCTATAACCAGGTACTCAATCGACTGCAGAAACCAGTGGATGGTATTATCGAAACCTGCAAAGTGGCTGTAAATATCTGCATTGGCCTGATCGGTATCATGGCCCTGTTTATGGGTTTTATGGGCATCGCGGAAAAGGCTGGTGGTATCAACTTGCTGTCACGCATCATCGCGCCCTTCTTTTCTAAGATCTTCCCCGACCTGCCCAAGGGTCACCCGGCGATGGGACATATGATGATGAATTTTAGCGCCAACCTGCTCGGGCTCGATAATGCCGCCACCCCGTTTGGTATCAAAGCCATGGAAAGCCTGCAGGAACTCAACCCCAATAAGGACCGGGCCAGCAATTCCCAAATCATGTTTCTCTGCCTCCATGCATCGGGGCTTACATTGATTCCGGTAAGCATTATTGCACTCAGAGCCAGTACCAAAGCTGCCAATCCCACCGACATTTTTGTCCCCTGCATGATCGCCACTTTCGTAGCTACACTGGCTGCCATGTTTATCGTTTCGTTCAAGCAAAAGATCAATATTTTTCAACCGGTCATACTGGCCTGGGTAGGCGGTATCTCCGCCATCATCGCCGCACTGGTGCTCTATATCAAGTCACTTAACAGCGATCATGTACAGGCTTTCTCCGGCATTCTTAGCAATGGCCTGATCCTGTTAATCTTCCTGCTGATCATCCTCGGCGGCCTGTACAAAAAGATTGATGTATTCGACGCATTTATCCAGGGCGCCAAGGGTGGGTTTGAAACGGCGGTGCGCATTATTCCCTATCTCGTGGGCATGCTGGTTGCCATCAGTATGCTGCGCAATAGCGGGGCCTTCGATGTATTAATCAACGGCTTCAAACACCTGTTTGCCGCTATGGGTGCAGACACGCGTTTTGTTGACGGATTACCGACGGCGATCATCAAGCCTTTTAGTGGCGGCGGCGCCCGAGGCATGATGGTGGACACGATGAAAACATTTGGCGCCGATTCATTTGCCGGCAAGCTTAGTTGCATTCTAAACGGCAGCAGCGACACTACGTTTTATGTCATCGCCGTTTATTTCGGTGCCGTCTCCGTAAAAAATACCCGCTATGCCGTAGGCGCCATGCTACTGGCCGATTTTGTAGGTATTATCACGGCGATATTGCTTGGGTATTTGTTTTTTGGGGGGTAAGCTGAGCCAAAAAAACCGGAGTAGAGGATGCTTATGAACAGGCTATCTAAAAACCGTCAAAAGTGAAGGCCCTAGCGGCAATAAAGCAACTTTACGAAAATGAGCTCGGTTGCAGAACCCTCCGTCGCCTATCCCGATTATTTGGGGGAGAGGGCAGGGAGGCTTAAATAATCTAAAAACAACGCTATCATGAAAATCCCCGAAGGCTACCTGCCAGTAATGCCCTATCTCATTGTAAAAGACGCCACGAAATTTATCGATTTCGCGAAAGCCATTTTAGGCGCTTCCATGCGCCACGAAACCCTACGTGAACAAGGTGTGATCATGCATGCCGAGCTGCAAATAGAGCAGGCGGTGATCATGTTTTGTGACGCGACTGATACCTATCCGCCCAGATCGGCAGGTATGTTTTTATACCTCAGTGACGCCGATACCATTCATGAAAAGGCGGTGGCTGGGGGCTATAATATCCTAACTCCGCTCGAAGACCGTCCCTATGGCCGTGGGTTTGGCTTTGAAGACGAATGGAATAACCAGTGGTGGATCAATACTCCTCCGGCTGAAACGGTTGCACCCTAATAGGTTTTTTCTACTATAATGGACCCAATCTTATCGTTCCAGCTGTTGCCACTGCCCATATTAAAAATAGTAGCCGAAATGGTAGCGGTTTCTCCGTCAAAGTTTGGGCCCGAAAACACTTTGGCACGGTAACCATTGGGTACCACCATTGAGGAAATCGACCGCTCTCCTACCCCGGCTGCCAACTTGGTACCGTCATACTGGCCCGGACTTAGTATCATGCTCACACCCTTGTATCGGCCATCGGAATATACCGTAATGGCACGGGTGGAGAAACTATTGGTTGACTGGTTGGTATTTGTGACGGTGTTAGTACTGTTGTTATTAAATCCACCGCCATTGTTGTTGCCGCTGTTATTATACCCATTGTTGTTTCCATTTGAACCACTGATAGCGTAAATGCTTAATGACTGGATGGCATTATTGAACAGGGAGCCCAGGCAGTTTTGGTCGGATGTAAAATCGGTATTGTTGCCCTGGTAATTATTCTGCCGGTACACTTTGATCCCAAATCCAGGGGCGACCCGGATAGACGAAATGGCGTTTGGACCGAGCGTTATTTGTGAACTGAGGTAGTCGCCCGCCACTAATGACTGGTTGCGACCCTGGTAATTGCAGTCCTCGTAAATAACCACTGCGGCAGCATTGGCGTTGTTGCCACTATTCCCATTATAGCCGCTGTTATTATTATAGCCATTATTTGTTCCGTTGTTAGAAACGATCGGTCCGGAGCCGGTATAATACACCTGCATAGAAGTCATTTCCCGGTTAAAATTCTCGTCCAGCAGGCATGATACCGTGCGGCTCAATGTGATTGCCCTGCCATTGAAATTATCGTCCGCAAATAATCGAACAGTCATCCCGTTCGGTATCACAAGCGAACAAAGATCATCGTTATTTAATCCATGTTGAAAACGGGTATAGTTACCCGGCGTTAATACTTTACTACGCCCCTCGTAAAAACATTCGCTATAAATACCTACCTGGCCGTAATTGAGCCTGGGCGCAACTGGTATGGGTTTGCCACCGTTATCATTTACCTCTCTTATCTTAATAGAGGTCATTCGCTTATTCCAGCCGGCACCGATACAATTGGTGGTTTGCAATAATTCATAGCTGGTACCATTAAAATTATCATCCTCAAAAAGAATGGCCTTCATCCCGGCGGGAATCACGATGGATGACAGGTCATCATTGTTAATGCCTGTGCGGAACCTGGTATAATCACCGGGACCGAGCTGGCTGCTTTTACCGCCCATTTCACAGGCAGAATAAAGGGTTACGGTTTTTTGGGCATTCGCAACTGTGCAAAGCACCAATAAAATTAAAGACCATTTGATGGGTTTCATAATGTGAGATTGTGCGGGTAAGATAAAAAAAAATTACAAAAACACCGGTTCCGGTGAGTGAACCCGTATCCTCATTTACTTAAAAATGTTTCCACTGTAGCAGCAACGGCCTCCAGGCTAATATTGTTCATGCACTTAAAATGCCCCTTCGGACATTTTTGATAACCCAACTTACTACAGGGCCGGCAACTAAGGTGCTCCACTTCAAATATCGCTGACCTTATTTCATATTTGCCATAATAGGGTGTCATTCCAAAAGCCGGAACAGTATTACCCCAGATGGAGATTACCGGTTTTTTAAAAGCAGCCGCGATATGCATCAGGCCTGTATCGTGGCTGATGACGAGTTTGGACCG
The DNA here is from genome assembly GCA_039925965.1 of Chitinophagaceae bacterium. Classification (GTDB taxonomy): domain Bacteria; phylum Bacteroidota; class Bacteroidia; order Chitinophagales; family Chitinophagaceae; genus JAZKFT01. Next base: position 54,294 of record JBDSXW010000010.1, on the reverse strand, counting down.
TCTTACCAGGTCGGCACTTTCGTTCAACGTAAATTTCCCCGAGGCATTGTAGATTTTATGCGGATCTACTGAGGCAATCGCATCCCCTGTTTGCCGATCTTCTGGTCCGCCCATAAGGATAATCGGGTGATGAATCAGTGTGCAAAGCGCTATAAGTTTTTGAGTGGGCAATTTCTTGGTAGCGTAGGATGCGCCAATTACGAGGCCTATAAACCCGGCCTGGTGGCTCATGGGAATATCACTTTCTTTAACTACTTCCTTTTCGGGTATAAAATAGTCAAGACCCTGGTTATCGTTTACTACCCCCAGTTTTTTAACGGTATCCAGATACCTGTCCACAATATGAACTGGCGGCAGCTGGTTAATCTTCAGGTTCGTAAGCAGCCATTTTTGCCAGTTCAGTTTTTGGTAGGAAAAACAATCCGCCTTTTTCAGCGCCTTTTTTATTTTTGCTGTACGCAGGTTTTTATGCAGGTCAATTACATAATCATAGCGTTCCCCCTCCAGTTCCTCAATCAATGCTTCCCAATTGTCTTTCAGCAAATACACTTTTTTAATATATGGATTGGGTGCTACAATATGCCGGTATTCATACTTGGTCAAAAAATGGATATCAGCACCGGCCACCTGCCTCGCCAGGCAACGAACAACGGGGGTTGTAAGCACAATATCGCCAATTGAAGAAAAGCGGATGATCAGGATCTTCATCCTGCGAATGTATTATAATACAAGGTTCAAGGATCCAGGTTGCTTTCGATGGAAGAAAATCCGGATGGGGTATTTAAAAATCGTTTGATAGATGATTCCATTGCCACCAGTAAATGATGCAAGGCGTTCGTGGCCAACAAGATCACCCTACGGCAATGTCAGGTAATGCTGCCCGCCTTCATAATCGTGCTCCAGTGCTTCAAGAATGGTTTTTACATGATGGGGATTGCTTAGAAAATCTGCATTGGACGCGTCAATAAACAACGTGTTTATATTGTGCTGCTTGATATAGCTGGTATAAGTTTCCTGGATACTGAACAGGTAGTCATCAGTGATCTCCTGCTCGTAACTACGGTTGCGTTTCCGGATATTTTGCTGCAGCTTTTGCACAGGCGCGTGCAGGTAAATCAGCAGGTCGGGCTTCAGCACCTGTTGGTGAATAATATCAAACAGTTTTTGATAGAGCCTGAACTCTTCTTCTGATAAATTTACTTTGGCAAATAGCAGGCACTTCGTAAAGAGATAATCAGATACTGTGATACTTTGAAACAAGTCCTTGGTATGAAGCAGGTCTTTCAGTTGCTTATAACGCTCCGCCATAAAAAACAACTCGACCGGGAACGCATACTGGGCAGGGTTTTCGTAGAATTTGGACAAAAAAGGATTATCGGCAAATTCTTCCAGCACCAGCCGCGCATTCAGTTGTTTGCTCAGCAAATGGGCCAGAGTAGTTTTACCTGCACCAATATTCCCCTCAATAGTGATAAAGTGATAATTCATTGAATTGACGACCGGCAAATAGTCAATCGGCTGACGATTTCCGGCATTCAAAAATGGGGGTTCGAAAAGGCATTACAAGGAAAACTTTTTCACATTTAGTGTATCCGGACATTCTTGTAATAACTGCCTGATTTTTTTGTGCAAAACCGCGTGTTCCATTTCTGGTGCTATTTCGTTTAGCGGCACCAGCACAAACCGGCGCAGGTGCAGGCGCGGATGCGGAAGATGCAGGCTGGGCGTGTGTGTTATGAGGTGGTTGTAAAAAAGTATATCCAAATCAATCGTTCTTGGATCGTTTTGCAGATGCCTGACCCGGCCCATGCGATGCTCGATGGCCAACAGTTTTTCCAACAGTGCTTCGGGGGGCAGCATGGTTGTTATCAACAAGACCTGGTTGAGAAAATCGGGTTGGTCTTCGTTACCCCAGGCAGCTGTTTGATAGATAGACGATTGTTCCAGTACAGGGCCACATTCTCTTGCGACGGCTGTAGCCGCATCAGACAGATGTTGCAGCCGGTTGCCTGTATTGCCGCCGGTAAGAATATACGCTTTGTTCATAGGGACGCAAAAATGCAGGTTTCTTAGGTTTAAGGTGGCAAAACATCGTTGGCAGTTGCGTCACAAGAGTTGAAAATGGAAGGGTTCATCACCAGCCAACTTTAAAATAGTTACTTTTACCACAAAGCGTACAACATGTCAGCCTTAGCGGTGCACCTCATATCAGAAACAGATTATTTAGATAGCGAACGTCTGGCTTCTACTAAGCATGAGTTTTATAGAGGTGAGATCTTTGCAATGAGCGGTGCTTCTATTGAACATAACTTAATTTCCGTAAACTCCATTGCGGATTTGAAGCAAAAATTAAAAGGTAAAAAATGCCGGCCTTTCGGAAGCGATCTGCGTGTCCATATACCTTCAAATGGTCTCTACACTTACCCGGATATCAGCATCGTTTGCGGAGATGTGCAGACTACAGATGATTATTTTGATACCGCCACAAATCCTTCAGTTATCTTCGAAATCTTATCGCCGTCAACACGCGATTACGACAAGGGCAGCAAGTTCACGCTCTACCGTGATATTGAGTCCCTGCAGGAATATATACTGATCGACTCTGAAAGAATAATGGTGGAAAAATTCATCCGCAATGCCGACAATAGCTGGCAACTGACCGAATACAAATTGCTGTCGCAGAGTTTTACAATCGATACGGTAGCGATAGAACTACAGCTACAGGATATTTATGAAGACGTGGTGATAGCTTCCTAGTCAATTCGCATTGCCTGGGAGCGCAGAACCTTTATCAGAGGCCTAATCAACTAATCACCAATCAACTAACCCCTACTCCCCCATTCCCACAAACCGAATTGTACCTTCTTGTCCACAGGATGGCCACTTAATTTTAATGCCAGCATGATCTGGCCCCGATGGTGGCTTTCGTGTGAAATAAGATAGCCCAAAAAAGCAGCCGGGTGCGGTTTAAATCCTTTTATCCTTCCTTCCGCAAAACACTTCTGAAGCAATGCTTCGATAGCCTTACCAGATGCCAACAGGTTGTCTCCCAGCAGTTTTTTTGTAAAACTGCCCTTTTCTATTTTAGCCAACCCCTCCATAAGTTCAGGGGCTGATGCCGACAGCCACATCAGCCGCACGTTGTGCATATGCGCCAATTGTTCACCCACGTTCCTACCCTTCCCAACTGCCTGTTCGGCCAGGTGCTTCTCAGCTATTGCCTCGAGCAGGTAGAGGTTGATATTGTTGTGGATGTGAAAACTATTGGTAAGGGTTTCAATCAGCTCCATAAATCGGGGTTTTGAAATAAAGTTGAAAAAAATACAGCTATTGTACAAATCCTTTTCCCCATGGCCTACATTTGGCCACCTTAATAAAATAGTTTCATGGAAAAAAAATACAGCCAGGTAAAAGCGATGCTGGCGATTACGCGTGCCAGCCTGCAAGGCATTTTGCGCAGCCCATCCACCATCATGTTCAGCCTTTTTTTTCCCATCGTGCTGATTACGATTTTTGGTTCCATCGGAGGAGGTGGAGGCGGTGCATCCGTAGATGTAGCCATGGATCCCAAGTCTGATTCAACGAATCCGCTTTATTCGATTATACAAAATATGGATGCGTTGAATATTGAAAAGGGAACACCCGCAGAACTGGAAGATCTTTTAAAAAAGGGGCGGATCACTGCTTTTCTGCAAATTATTAAACAAGACACCGCTGGCCATAAATCGCCCTACGATATCCACCTCAAGACTACTACAGCGAGTCAGAAAGACCTGCCTGTTCTGCAGGCAATACTAAGGGATATTGTTAGCAATGTTGAGGCCGGAGCTAACCCCAACGCTACCCACTACGCTTCCATATCAAAGGAAGTTGTTGGTGGAAGACCCTATGAAAGAATCGATTTCCTGCTGCCGGGTATGATTGGTTTTTCCCTAATTGGTGCGGCTGTTTTCGGCGTAGCATTTGTATTCTTTTCTTTAAGGGAAACATTGGTTTTAAAACGCATGTTTGCTACACCGATCAAACGTACGTATATCATTTTGGGGGAGAGCCTGGCAAGGATCATTTTCCAAATGCTAACGGTCATCGTATTGATTGTATTTGGCACTGTGGTATATCATTTTACCTTAGCCAACGGCTTTGTCACGTTTTTGGAAATGATGGTGATGTGCTTTTTAGGGCTGGTAGTATTTATGGGCTTTGGTTTTCTGATTAGTAGTATTGCCAAAAATCAAAATGTGATCCCGCTGTATGCCAACCTGTTTATGTTCCCGCAGTATTTTTTATCGGGTACGTTCTTTTCGAGAGCCGCTTTGCCCGGAGGATTGCAGTCTATCATTAAATTCCTGCCACTGTCTGCCTTAAATGATGCACTTCGTAAGATTTCGTTTGAAGGTGCCCACCTCACCGCCTGCCTCCCGCAAATAGCTATCCTCACAGTATGGGGTATTGTTATCTATGTGATCACGATCAAGGTATTTCGTTGGGAATAAGGCAGGATTTCAGATGTATGTTTTGTGTTTTGTGTTTTGTGTTTTGTGTTTTGTGTTTTGTGTTTTGTGTTTTGTGTTTTGTGTTTTGTGTTTTGGATTGACAATTACGATTAAAAAGAATAGATCCTGTTCATCCTTATAATTATTGACCGTGAACCCCTGAACCTTGGACCTTGAACCCTAAACCGCTATTTCATGAAATACATCAAGCTTTTTATCCTGAGTGTCGTCGTTTTTGGGTTGGTAATCTTTTTGATTTCACTGCTATTTCCATCAGTTACTTATGTTAGCCGTGCAATGACTCTATGGGGCCGCCGCGACTCCGTTCGAAAAGCACTACCACGGCTGTTCACAAAGGCTTTTAGCCGGCAGGATTTGGTTACCGCACTGGATTTCAACGCCACGCAAGACACGCTTCATTTCTCAATTAATGGCCAGGAGGAGGTAAGCGGCGCTATGGCAGTTTATGCTATGTGCGATGATTCAACTACCGTCCAGGTATTTTACACCATCAAAGTACCCTGGTATAAGCCATGGCAAAAGTTTGGGCTGATGATCAACGAACAGAAATATGGCCCAAGCCTGGACACAGCGATCAGCAGGGTACAGCAATCGTTATAACAGTTGCACCGTAACAATCGATTTCATTAACAACCTATTCATGTATTATGAAAAAAGTCCGTTGGGGCATATTGAGTACAGCTAAAATTGCAAGGGAGAAAGTGATACCCGCCATGCAGGCAGGCAGCCTTTCTGAAGTAACTGCGATTGCTTCCCGGGATGAGCAGCATGCTAAAAAAGTAGCCAAAGAATTGAATATCCCAACGGCTTTTGGCTCTTACGAAGCCTTGCTTGCCGATCCGGAGGTAGACGCTGTTTATATTCCTCTTCCAAATCATATGCATGTGGAGTGGGCGTTAAAAGCGATGGCAGCAGGTAAACATGTCCTTTGCGAAAAACCAATTGGTTTGACAGCCGCAGAAGCAATCCAATTGCAGGAAGCAGCGATCCAACACCCGCAATTGAAAGTGATGGAAGCCTTTATGTACCGTTTTCATCCGCAGTGGATTCATGTCCAAAAACTGGTAAAGGATGGCAGCATTGGTGAACTCAAAACAGTTGCCTCCTTTTTCTCATACTTTAATACCGACCCCAATAATATCCGTAATCAGAAAGGGATTGGCGGCGGCGGGTTGATGGATATTGGATGCTATTGTATCTCACTTTCCCGAATGCTATTTGATGCAGAGCCATCAAGGGTGATAGCTATAGCCGATATGGATGCAGACCTGCAAATAGACCGCCTGGTTTCAGGATTGTTAGACTTTAGTACAGGCACCGCCACGTTTACCTGCTCCACGCAACTCATGCCTTACCAACGGGTAAATATTTTAGGTACAGCAGGTAGGATAGAAATAGAAATCCCTTTTAATGCCCCGCCCGACAAACCCACTACAACCCTCGTTTTTACAAAAACAGGAATGGAGGAAATAGTATTTGAAGCTATTGACCAGTACACCATACAGGCTGAGATCTTTTCTCAAACCATCCTGGAAAATAGCGAAGTGCCTACTCCACTAACCGATGCAGTTAATAATATGAAAGTAATCGAAGCGGTATTTGAAAGTGCCGAAACCGGGCAGTGGGTAAAACTCTGATACCTGCAATATGCAATGCGGTGACTCAACTAATCACAGTTTTCTTTCATAAGTAGCAAGTGGAAAAGTAGGGAACTGATCACCAGGTTTATTTTCAGCAATTACTAAAAACCGGCAGGTTATTCATTTGCTAATAAACTAAAAATCCGCCGAAATCCGTTGTATCCGCTTAATCCGTGTTTCTATTATTCAATGTTCTCACTTTGCATACCATAGCGTTGAAATGTGGCAACTCGAGTTCCCCCATTTCACGCCAAAAAGGGGTTGGGTTCACCTCGTGAATCCAACCCCTTTTATTATTTCAAAATAACTGGTGCTTTTAAAACATGCAATCAGGATACTATTTTGTTGGTTTCTTGGTGCCCTTCGGCGCAAAGATCGCAATCATCCTTTTACCTTCCAGTTTTGGCAAGCCTTCCAGCGCGCCAACTTCAGCCAGGCGTTCGGCAAATTTCAACAGCAGCAACTGACCCCTGTCCTGGAACATGATAGCCCGGCCTTTAAACTGTACATAAGCTTTTACCTTATTGCCATCTTTTAAAAACTCGTAGGCATGTTTGGCTTTAAAGTCGAAATCGTGATCACCCGTTCCAGGCGTAAAGCGGATTTCTTTTACCTCGCTCTGCTTGCTGTTGGCTTTCATCTCTTTTTCCTTGCGTTTCTTCTCGTACAAAAACTTTTTGTAGTCGATTACTTTGCATACAGGCGGATCTGCGTTGGGAGAAATCTCTACCAGGTCGAGTTCCTGTTCACGGGCAATTTTTAAAGCATCAGCGGTATTGTAGACTCCAATCTCCACATTATCGCCTACTAAGCGAATCTGCGGTACCCTGATTCTTTCGTTGATACGATGTTCAGGCTCAGGCTGCCTGTTAAAACGGGGATTAAAACCTCTTGGTCTTGGGGGAAATGCCATTAATTGATTTTAGATTAAAATTGTTTTATTAGGATGAAAATATAAATTTTTATCCAATGTTATGATACAAAGAAAATGAATGTTCCCTATTCAACTTACAAATATTCAGGGCTCTGGTAACTGTTAGCCGGATATTGACCTTTTCAATTGATTACAAAACATTCATTTCTATTATTCAGCGAACCTTTTGGAATCTACTTCTTCTTTTACCTGCGCCATAAACTCCGCCACTGTAATGCTACCCTGGTCGCCCTTACCTTGCCGCCGGACTGCAACTTTTCCTTCAGTTACTTCTTTCTCGCCAATCACCAGCATATAGGCTACTTTCTCCAGCTCTGTATCGCGGATTTTCTTTCCGATTTTTTCATTGCGGTCGTCCATTTCTACGCGGATATCTACCTTTTTTAATGTAGCCATCACTTCCTGGGCATATTCGGCAAACTTATCACTGATCGGCAATATTTTAACCTGTGTAGGCGCCAGCCATAGCGGAAATTTCCCTGCGCAGTGCTCAATCAGTACTGCGATAAACCGTTCCAGGCTACCAAATGGTGCCCGATGGATCATCACAGGAACATGCTTCTGGTTGTCTTCGCCAGTGTAGGTCAGTTCAAAGCGTTCCGGCAAATTATAATCAACCTGGATAGTTCCCAACTGCCATTTGCGCCCAATGGCATCTTTCACCATAAAATCGAGCTTGGGGCCGTAGAACGCTGCCTCATCATATGCTATCACCGTGTTCAAACCTTTTTCTGCAGCAGCTTCTATAATGGATTGCTCCGCCAGTTCCCAGTTTTCGTCGCTGCCGATATACTTCGCCCGGTCGGTTTGGTGTCTTAATGAAATCTGTGCCGTAAAATCTGTAAAATTCAACGTATCCAATACATACAGCACCATATCGATCACCTTTTTAAACTCATCCTTTACCTGGTCCGGCCTGCAAAACAGGTGGGCATCGTCCTGGGTAAAGCCACGAACCCTCGTAAGGCCATGCAATTCGCCATGTTGCTCATAGCGGTACACGGTGCCAAATTCAGCGTAGCGTACCGGAAGGTCCTTATAGCTTTTTGGTGAGGCTTTATATATTTCGCAATGGTGCGGGCAGTTCATTGGTTTTAAAAAGAACTCTTCACCTTCTTGTGGGGTCTTAATCGGCTGAAAGCTATCCTTACCATATTTTTCGTAGTGACCGCTGGTTACGTATAAGCTTTTGCTCCCGATATGTGGTGTTATCACCGGCAGGTAGCCTGTATCGATCTGTGCCTTTTGGAGAAACGCTTGTAGTCGTTCGCGGAGCATGGCGCCTTTTGGCAACCATAACGGCAAACCCATACCTACTTTTTCGCTAAAGGCAAACAGTTCCAGTTCCTTTCCGATCTTGCGATGGTCGCGTTTCTTAGCTTCTTCCAGCAAAACAAGGTACTCGTCCAATTCCTTTTGGTTTGGAAATGTAACCCCATAGATGCGGGTCAGCATCTTGTTCTTATCGTCGTTAAGCCAGTAAGCGCCAGCGATATTCAACAGTTTAATGGCTTTGATAAACCCGGTATGCGGTATATGCGGGCCACGGCAGAGGTCGGTAAAATTGCCCTGGGTGTAAAAACTGATCTGCCCGTCTTCCAGGCGGTCAATGATTTCGAGTTTGTAGGGATCGCCTTTCTCTGTAAAATATTTAATTGCATCTGCTTTGGCCACATTCTTACGCTCAAACACTTCGTTCTGCTTAGCCAGCTCCAGCATTTTTAGTTCAAACTTCTTCAGGTCTTCTTCGCCTATTTGCTGTCCGTCGAGGTCAATATCGTAATAAAAACCTTTTTCGCCTGGAGGGCCGTAGCCAAATTTAACGCCTGGGTAAAAAGTCTCCAAAGCCTCCGCCATGAGGTGAGCGCTGCTATGCCAGAAGGTTTGACGACCTTCATCATCCGCCCATTTCAAAAAATTGATCCTGCTATCTTCCGTTATTGGGCGGCTGAGATCCCATACCTGTCCATTTACTTTGGCCGCCAAAATAACCCTGGCCAGTCCTTCGCTAATTGATTTGGCAACGTCCATCCCTGTTGCCCCGGATTCGTATTGCTTTACAGCCCCATCCGGAAATGTAATGTTGATCATCTTGAATTAATTCCTGCTGCTTTTAAAAAATTGATAAGTCGGCGAATTTAGCAAACTAAACCTTCACACATCATAAAAAATACACCGTTCATTGGCGAAATCCTTGAATTGGTCATTAGGTCATCGGGACATTCAGTCATTAGGCTGATCGTTACACCATATAACTGCAAAACAAGCGGTGGCACCCGTTGGCTGTTTTATTATTGCGAACGATATCGTTAAGCTTCTTAGATCGTTGCCGCGGATTTCTAAAATCGGGGTCTCGCATAAATCCCCAATCTTTACCATTTCCACCACCTTAAAAAATCTTATGCAAAATTTCAAAAACCACGGCCGGATGGTACCAGTGTATCATTACCTGCTTTTCTTTCTCCTGTTGCTGATCCTGGTTGGGTCGGGCATGAATTTATACCATTCCTGGCACGAAGCGGATCTACATCTGGGAGCGGTAACATTGGTGATTGTAGCCGTAGCGCTTGTTCTAATCACCTGGTATACGCGGTCTTTTGCCCTCAAAGCCCAGGACCGTGCCATCCGTGCCGAAGAAAATCTCCGCCACTTTGCGCTTACCGGCAAATTACTGGACCCTAAACTACGGATGGGGCAAGTCATTGCCCTGCGTTTTGCACCAGACGAGGAATTTGTGGCCCTGGCCAAAAAAGCCGTCGCTGAGAACCTGGACAGCAAAACCATTAAGCAGTCCATTGTAAATTGGAAGGAAGACAACCATCGGGTTTAACGAAAAGTTATTTAGGTCCCTTGAGTGTTTTTATTTAAACATGCTCAAGGAATTTTTATTGCTACCCACAATTGTCAATTTTCCCCGAACGAGTCATTTTGTGATAAACATTGCTGTGATAAAAAAATTAATCACAAGAATAATAATCACAAGTTTGTGATAGAATTTTCTGTGAATAAAAAATCTATCACAAGAATTTTGATCACAGTTTGATAAAATGCTGGATTTGATTATAATCTGGGGATCGCCGGAAATAAATTGGTATCCAAAAGGGGATTTTTTTTTGCTGTAAGCGCCTCAACACTCCTGCCAATTGATACCAGGCATCTTTAAATTGAGATCCGGTAGCGCTCATTTTCAAAACGGGTCGTTGCTTTGTAGCCTCAATTCCTTACTCATGGCCCAGTACATCGCAATTAGTATTTTTATCGTTCTTTTCAGCGCAGGCTTTTGGGCTGTTTACAACTATGCAAAAAACATTTACCCGTCAAAAACACCCTGGCTGGTAATTATCGGCTGGTCGGTGTTTATTATATTGGGGTTTATCAATCCGCTGCTGGCCTTTTTACCATTTATTATCTACCTGTTGTTCTGTCTTTTTTACTACAAAAAGCAACTCACAAAAGCCATTCAGCAATTCTTCACCGACTTTGGCATCTACCAGGAAAAGAATGGCCCCGCAAGTGTTTCGGCCGTGTTGGGCAATTGCAACTGGAGCTGTGCCTACGGAAAAGTATATGCCAAATCAGGCAAGGAGATCAATTTCAACTGGTGGCAGGGGTACACGTTCACAAGAGGAACGTCCAACATTAACGGCGTTGTTACCACTACCACTGTTGTTCGTAATTACCTCGCACTCTCCTTTCCCCCGGGCGCCGCTACACCTGAATTGATGAATCATGCAAAAGAAATAGCCGATACTTCCAAAGCAACATTTGGCCAGAAGTTCCGCCGGTTCTTTGTGCGGTCTAACTATATCCCGTATTTGGTAAAAGAAGTCCCGGATGGTCATTTTGTGGTGGCCTGGAATATTAACCCTACGCCCAAACATTATGGAGAAAAGTTGAAATGGTTGATGGAAAATGGGTAGGGTGGGTTCATGATTAAGGGTTACCAACCCTTCGCCCCGAAAAATCTGAGAACTAACGTTTTAAGGGTTGGCAACCCTGCTAACCCCAACCCTCGCGGCAATCTGTTAAAAGACCGCCACTATATTCGTGGCGGTCTTTTTGCTTGTGGAATGCCACAAAACAATGCATCGGGGCAACCGCATAATTTTTATCTTGTCATCAAAATTCAGGTCATGACCCATCAAAGAATCATCAGCATCGGTTTTTTCATCCTTTCCTTTTTTAGTTTACATACCATAATGGCACAAAAAAGTTTTAATTACGATAGCGCCTGGAAAAAAGTAGACGCCTTTCAGAGTAAAGGGCTCCCCAAAAGCGCACTGGATGAAGTGCGGAATATTTACGCCAAAGCCAAAGCGGAAAAAAAGGAGGCCCAGCAGATAAAAGCCGTTATTATGCAAAGCCAATTGGTGATGCAGGTCGAGGAAAATGAATGGATCAAAAATGTGAATGCGCTGGAAACCGAAACGCTGACTGCGGCAGAACCGGTAAGGCAAATATTCAACAGCATTACCGCCGATCTTTACTATAATTATTTCCAGAACAAGCGTTACCAGATCTACCAGCGAACCAACACGGTAAATTTTAAGAAAGATGATCCCGAGACCTGGACCATCACTGATTTTCACAAAAAGGTGGCGGCGTTGTATGAAGCGTCGCTCGCAAATCCAAAACTGTTACAGGCCACCAAACTCGATCCTTACGACCCGGTGATTATTAAGGGAAATATGCGGGTATTGCGCCCCACCCTCTTCGACCTGCTGGCATGGAAGGCGCTTGATTATTTTAAAAGTGATGAGCAGGATATTACAAAACCGGCTTATGCATTCGAACTGAAGGATGCCGCCGCAGTTTCACCTGCACCCATATTTATAAAATACAAATACGAAAGCAAAGACAGCAGCAGCCTGGAGTTGATGGCGGTGCAGATCTACCAGCAACTACTCGCCTTTCATAAAGATGACGTAGCTAAGGCCGCTTTTATCGATGCTGATATCAGCCGCATTCAGTACACCTATAGTAAGGGCACGAACAGCGGCAAGGAGCGGTTGTACAAGGAAACACTTGAACAGATCTTCACCACCTATAAAACAAATGCGGAAGCCATGCAGGCAGGTTACCTGCTGGCGCAATGGTGGAATACAAAAGGCAATGCTTACAAGCCCGGCAGCGGAACTCAGGAAGATAAATATGCGATTAAACTTGCTGCGGAAATAGCAGAAACGGTGGTCAAACTTTTTCCAAAAAGCGAAGGTGGAATCAACGCAATCAATATGCTGGATGGCATTAAGAAACCCACTGTGAATATGCAGGTGGAAAAAGCAAATACACCAGATCAGCCGTTCCGGGCGTTGATCGATTATAAAAATTTCAACCAGCTCAATTTTCGGGTTATCAGTATCACCGATGATATTCAAAAAGCATTGGATGAGGCGATCTATACCAACAACGAAGCCTATTGGAGCAAACTGGTTTCGCTTCCTGCTTTAAAAACCTGGCAACAAACCTTACCCAAACAAGATGATTACCGCCAACACAGTACAGAAGTTAAGATTGATGCGTTGCCCACTGGTAAGTACGCCATTTTAAGCAGCGTGGATAACCAATTTTCGCTGAGTAGAAACCCACTGGCAGTGGCTTTTGCCTATGTAAGCAATATCAGTTTTGTACACAGCGGCACCGACTATTACGTGCTGAACCGCGAAACAGGTCAGCCGTTGGCAAATGCTAAAGCCCAGGCCTGGTATCGTCTGTATGATTACAACAGCCGCAAATATATCCGCTCAAAAGGCGAGTTGAAAACGACTGATAAAAACGGTTTCTTTAAACTGGAACCCGACAAACAAAACCGGAGCGTATCGCTGGATATTACCTGGAATAACGATCGGCTGGCGATGGATGACGAAATGTATCTCGGGCAATCAGCCAGCTACAATAGCGATAATGTGGCCGATCCAACTCAAAAAGATCCGGCAAAATTTGAGGATGCCAATACCAGGTACTTCTTTTTTAGCGATCGTAGCATCTACAGGCCCGGACAGACTATTTATTTTAAGGCGATAGGCGTTACCAAAGACTACGAAAACAGAAAATCCAAACTGTTTATACCCAAGGACTCGGTAGAAGTAGAATTGAAGAATGCCAACTACCAGAAAGTAACCAGCGTAAAACTGAAGACCAGCGAATATGGATCCATTTTTGGCCAGTTTAAATTGCCGGAGAATACCTTGAATGGTAATTTTACCTTAAGTATAAAAAATAATTTTACCTATAGTTTTAGTGTCGAAGAATATAAGCGGCCTAAGTTCCAGGTGGAATATGAAAAGTTGAAGGGTAGCTATCGGGTAAATGATATCATCAAGGTAACCGGTACTGCCAAAGGTTATGCTGGCAACAATATTGATGGTGCCGCCGTGAAGTATCGCGTGTACCGAAATACCCGTTATCTGTACCCCTGGATATTTTGGAGAAGAGGCATCTGGCCGCCCAGTGGCAATGGCAAAATGGAGATCACAAATGGTGAAACCAGCACCAATGCCGAGGGCAAATTCGATGTGAATTTTGAAGCAATCCCTGATCTGAGTGTAAGCAAAGAATTTGACCCCACATTCGATTATACCATCGAAGCCGATGTAACCGACATCAATGGCGAAACCCGCAGCGGCACTGAGTCTGTTACCGTTGGCTATAAGGCGTTGCAGTTAGCTATTGCAGTTGCCGGCGGCACCATTTTACCGGTGGATAGTTTGAAAAATATCACTATCCGTACCCAGAATATGAGTGGTGAATTTGAGCCAGCAAAGGCGGATATCAAAATCTCCCCACTCCAGGACGCCGATCGTTTACTTCGTAAAAGATATTGGGCAGTTCCAGACACATTTGTGATGAGCCAGTCCGAGTTTGCCAAAACATTTCCCTACGACCCGTACAAAACCGAAGACGACTACCGCACCTGGAACAAAGGCGCGGCCGTGGCAAATCTTTCCATCACAACAGCGCCCAATCAGGTATCCGACATCAGAAATCAAAAATTTTCTTCCGGTTGGTATTTGATTGAAGCCACAGCTAAAGATAAATATGGTGAAGAAGTGAAGGCGGTAGAATATGTACAGTTGTACGACTTGAAAACGAATAGGCTCCCTTCAAAGGAATATGACTGGGATCACACCATCAAGGGAACGGGCGAACCGGGTGAAAAAGCAATATTTGTTGCGGGTACAAGTGCCGATAATCTTTGGGTAGTGCAGGAAACGGTAAAGCCGGATAAAAGTTCAGGTTCCCGTGTTCAGGGTTTAACCAATACCAAGGTGGAATATATTACGATGAATAAGCAGGTATCGGTTGTAGAATTTCCTATTGCCGAAGCGGATCGTGGGGGCTATTCTGTCAATAGGTTTTTTGTAAAGAACAACCGCTTTTACAGCACCCAATGGCAAATAAACGTTCCCTGGACGAACAAGCAACTCGATATCAGTTTTGAAACCTTCCGGGATAAATTATTACCGGGCCAGGAAGAAAAATGGAAGGTAAAAATAAAAGGCTATAGAGGCGAAAAGATAGCCGCTGAAATGCTGGCCAGCATGTACGATGCTTCGCTGGACCAGTTTAAACCGCATAGCTGGAATGCTATAAATGTTTGGCCTAATTATTATTTCTACAACCGCTGGGAAGGAACTACTTCTTTTAGTCAGGTTTCCAGCAGCGAGAGGTATTATGGCGGTGAAAACAGGGGCTATTTTGAAAAAACTTATGACCAATTAATGAGTATTGGCGGCGGTAGTTACAGGGGCGGTGTCAGACATATGAGTATGCCACGGAAAGGTGACATGGAAATGGATATGAGGGCGTTACCAATGGCAATGAAATCGATGGCCGCTGATGGAAATGCAGCAACAGAACAAGAAAGTGCACCATTGCATACCAAATTCCCGAAAAATGATACGGATAATGATGGCGCTGCAGATCACCTCGACAAAGAAGTTCCAAAGGAAGACCTCTCCTCCGTTCAGGTACGCACCAACCTTCAGGAAACCGCCTTCTTCTTCCCCGATCTGCACACCGATGCTGAAGGCAATATAGAGTTCAGCTTTACCATCCCCGAGGCATTAACCAAATGGAAAATCCAAACCCTGGCGCACACTAAAGACCTGGCAACTGGTATGGCCAGCAAGACTACCATCACCCAAAAAGACCTGATGGTACAACCCAATGCCCCAAGGTTTTTCAGGGAAGGCGACAAACTGGACCTCAGCACCAAAGTGATCAACCTCACCGATAAAGAACTCAACGGCCAGGCACAACTGCAATTGTTTGATGCCGCTACCAATAAGCCAGTTGATGGGCTATTTAAAAACAGCATGCCGCTGCAAAACTTTACGGCTGCCGCAGGGCAGAGTATCGCGATCAAATTTCCGGTAGAAGTTCCATTCAACTTCGGCAGTGCACTCACCTATCGCATTGTTGCAAAAGCTGGAGCCGTAAGCGATGGCGAAGAAAGTGCCGCCCCGGTTTTAACCAACCGCATGCTGGTAACTGAGAGCCTTCCGATCAATATGCGCAATACCGAACAGAAGAATTTTAAGTTCGAAAAGCTGATCAACAGTGCCAGCAGCAACACGCTTACAACCCAGGCCGTAACGGTAGAATTTACCAGCAATCCCGTTTGGTATGCGGTGCAGGCCCTGCCATACTTAATGGAGTATCCGTATGAATGTGCCGAGCAAAATTTCAACCGTTTTTATGCAAACGCCCTGGCTACCAAAATCGCTAACAGCATGCCTAAAATAAAAGCGGTATTTGAAAAATGGAAGACCAGCGATACCGCCGCCTTAATGAGCAACCTCGAAAAGAACCAGGAACTTAAACTGGCGCTGCTGGAAGAAACCCCATGGGTAATAGATGCGCAAAATGAAAGCAAGCAAAAGAAAAATATCGCTCTGCTTTTTGACCTGGTAAAAATGAGCCAGGAAGCTACCAAAGCCATTGCTAAAGTAGCAGATATGCAAACCGGCAATGGTGGCTTTATGTGGTTCAAAGGCGGACCTGATGATCGGTACATGACACAGTATATTATTACCTCCATGGGCCACCTGCGCAAACTGGAAGCGTGGCCGGCCGCTCAGAAAGATGCTTTGCAGGCGATTATCGCAAAAGCCATTCCGTACCTCGATGCAAGGATCAAAGAAGATTATGACTGGTTGATAAAATATAATGTGGATTTGAAGAAGAACAACCTCTCGTCTATTGCTATTCAATACCTGTACATGCGTAGTTTCTTTTCGGAATATCCCATCGCAGATGCATCTAAAACTGCCGTGGATTACTACACCAAACAAAGCCAGCAATACTGGCTGCAAAACAGCAAGTACGACCAGGGAATGATTGCTTTGGCGCTTCACCGCAAAGCGGATTCAAAAACGCCAACCGCTATTTTGAAATCACTGCGGGAAAACAGCATTACCAACGAAGAGTTTGGCATGTACTGGAAAGAGTTCAACACTGGTGGTTATTACTGGTACCAGGCGCCGATTGAAAGCCATTCATTGCTGATTGAAGCATTTAGCGAAATCGAAAACAATGCTAATACGGTCAACGATCTTAAAACCTGGTTGCTCAAACAAAAGCAAACCCAAAACTGGAAGACCACGAAAGCCACAGCCGAAGCCTGCTATGCACTTTTATTGCAAGGCAGCAACTGGTTGAATGTTGAAAAAACAGTCACCATAAAACTGGGCGACTACACCATCAGCAGCAATGACAATAATATCAAGGCCGAAGCCGGTACTGGTTACATCAAAACCCGTATTGATGGAAAAGACGTCAAACCGAATATGGGCAACATCTCCGTCAAAATGACGACGTCCAACCAATCAACCAATCAACAAGCCAACCAATCAACCACCAGTTGGGGTGCCGTATACTGGCAGTATTTCGAAAACCTCGATAAGATCACGATGGCCGCAACGCCGTTATCGTTGGTGAAGAAATTATTTGTAGAAAAGAACAGCGACCGCGGCCCTGTACTCACACCGGTAAATGACGGCGACATTATCAAGATCGGGGACAAAGTAAAAGTCCGCATCGAGTTACGCGTAGACCGCAATATGGAATACGTACACATGAAGGATATGCGGGCGGCCTGCATGGAGCCGGTAAATGTTTTAAGCCAATACAAATACCAGGATGGGTTGGGTTACTACGAAAGCACCAAAGATGCCAGCACCAATTTTTTCTTCAGCTACCTGAACAAGGGCACTTATGTATTTGAGTACCCGCTAACGGTAACGCATAGCGGTAATTTCAGCAACGGCATCACGAGCATTCAATGCATGTACGCACCAGAATTTACCAGCCATAGCGAGGGGGTAAGGGTTACGGTGAAATAAAAACGGAAGTTGTTGATCAAATAAAAACGGGTTGTTCCAAAATTGGAAACAACCCGTTTTTTATTAAAGCCGTTGATGTTTGTTACCAAACCTCATTCAGCGTCACACTAATAGTACAGCCGTGCTCCAAATTAAAATCCACTGGATTATCAAAATTGGTTTCGACTAAAATATACTTGCCATTTAGCAACTGGTACAATTCAAAAACCTCTTTTTCCAGGTCTACGATAATGTAGTATTTCACTCCCTCGGATTCATAAATACCATATTTGGTATGCCTGTCTTTTAAGGCAGTGGATGGCGACAATATTTCTACGATCAGGTTAGGCGGAAAATCCAAAAATGGCTTATTAATCTTGCCACACACGATCAACACATCTGGCTGCACTACCGTATCCTCTGCAACTTTATAATCAATTGGGTGGTAAACGAAGCAAGTTTTACATCTACTCTTCTTGATTCCGTTGCTTAGTTCAGTATTTATCGCAGCGGCAATACGTTGGTGCTTTGGTATCGGAGCTGGACTCATAGCGAATGGAATTCCTTCAATCAATTCCCAACGTCCCTCCCATTGAACATAGTCATTGTAGGTGTAGTGAGGCAATATTTTCAGTGCGTAACCCATAATCAAATTTAGTATTTAATACTGTTCAAAGTCCTTACAACTTCATATCCCCAATAATCCCTTTGATCTTTTCATCCAGCGAAGCATTTACCGTATCATAATCTGCGGCTGATGCCAGCGGCGCGTTAACACTAAAATAGAATTTGATCTTAGGTTCCGTTCCGCTTGGCCGTGCGCTGATTTTGGTCCCATCGGCCTGCAAAAACTGCAGCACATTGCTCTTCGGCAAATCGATGGTCCAGCTTTCGCCGGTCAGCAGGTTTTTGCCAATTTGTTTTTCATAATCCAGCAATTGCGAAACAGCCACGCCGTTTAGCGTTTGCGGTGGATTGCTGCGGTAGCCTTCCATCATTTCGGCAATTTCTTCCTGGCCACGCATGCCTTTTTTGGTGATGCTGATCAGGTGCTCTTTGTACATGCCAAACTGAACATAGAGGTCTATAAGCTTTTCAAAAAGGCTGCGGCCCTGGTTCTTTTCATAGGCTGCCATTTCGCAAAGCAAGGCAACGGCGCTTACGGCGTCTTTATCCCGCACTTTGTCGCCGATCATAAGGCCATAACTTTCTTCGCCACCCACCACATAGTTTTCCTTTCCTTCTTTTTCCTTGATCAGCTCGGCGATCCATTTGAAACCGGTAAGCACATTATAGCAGGCGATGCCATTTCCTTTGGCAATCGCATCGATCATCTCCGTAGTTACGATGGTTTTGCAGATGAAATCGTTGGGCTGGTTAATTCCTTTTACACGGCGGGCTTCGATCATATAGTTAAAGGCCAGTACTGCGGTTTGGTTACCATTCATAAGAACCCATTCTCCCTTGGTATCCTTGATGGCGATACCCACGCGATCTGCATCCGGATCGGTGCCCAATAAAATATCTGCGTCCAGTGTTTTGGCTTTTTCCAGGCCCAGTTGCATGGCGTTTCTCTCCTCAGGGTTCGGCGATGACACAGTTGGAAAATTACCATCAGGCTCTTTTTGTTCATCCACAATGGTCACATTATTAAACCCAAATTTGGCCAACACCTGCGGTACCAGCATGATTCCGCTGCCGTGTATCGAAGTGTACACAATCTTCAGGTCGTGTTGCTTTTCACAAACATCAGGGTACACCGACAGGCTCTTTACCATGTTCAGGTACACTTCATCCAGTTCTTTTCCGATGATGGTAATATTCGCCTCGCCCCCACTCCATTTCACATCGTCTACGCTGGCGATCTTATCAACCTCGGCAATAACATTTTTATCGTGCGGCGGCACCAGTTGCCCGCCGTCGTTCCAATAAGCTTTGTAGCCGTTGTACTCTTTCGGGTTGTGCGATGCTGTGCATACCACACCGGCCTGGCAGCCCAGGTGGCGTATGGCGAAACTCAATTCCGGCGTGGGTCGCAGCGATTCGAACAGGTACACTTTAATACCATTTGCCCCCATTACATTAGCAACCGTTTCTGCAAAAAACCGGCTGTTGTTACGGCAATCGTGGGCGATGGCCATGCTAATCTCCCCCGTTACATTTTGCTTTAAATAATTGGCGAAGCCCTGCGTACTCATCCCCACGGTGTAGCGGTTCATACGGTTGGTGCCCACACCCATAATTCCCCGCAGGCCACCCGTTCCAAACTCGAGGTTGCGATAAAACCCTTCTACCAGTTCATCAGGGTTATTGGCTAATAAAGAGGTGATCTCATCTTTAGTAGTCTGGTCGTAATTCCCGTTTAACCAAACGTCAATTTTTGCTTTAATGGTAGCATCCATAGTTTTCGATTTTTTGATGTATGATCTCCGATTTCTGATGTTTTGATGTCGGATGTTTGATTTCTGATTTCGGATGTATTCAAAGCCTGTAAGAGCTGGCTTTCGCCCTGACCGGGTTTTACAAGGGTATATTTTGGGGTCGGCTTTTTATCCCTGATTAAACAATATTGACGAACGGCTTCCACTATTTTTTCGGTGCTCCGTTCAAATGCTGTTTTACTATTGCGCATCTGTAGAAGGCTATTGGAACCCACCTGGGTACCTTCTTTTTTTATGGCAACAGCAATACCCACAATCTTTTCAGGCCGAAAGATAAAAGCATTTTTAATTCAACGATAGTACAGTTTCAAACTCTTTGAAAATGGATACCGTAAGTTTGCCCAAAAGCCATTTACACCAACAGGAATTTATGATACAACCCTCAATTAGTTATCTTTCCCAGCTTCGTATTCAGCCTTTATACCAGATGCGTTTACCAAGTTGGCAAAAAAAAATACCGATTAGCATTTTTTTATTGCTGATCAGCTTTTTCACAACGCCTCAATCTTATGGACAGGATACGGTGAAAGTAAAAACTTATCGAATGGCTGATGTGGATACCATTACCACCACGCAGTCAACTTCGGATTCACTGAAGTATGGTAAATTCTATCCTGACACGACTCCGGCAGTTAATTTTAAAAACCGCCAGCGGCTTGTAGCCGTTACCAGTATTGGGTTGTACACGGGAGCCCTGGTGGCTCTCAACCAGGCTTGGTATGCTAATTACAAACGCTCCTCCTTCCATACATTTAATGACAATAAAGAATGGCTTCAGGTAGATAAGGTTGGCCATGCCTGGAGTGCTTACCAGCTAAGCCGCCTGAGCTATGGCGCCTGGAAATGGGCTGGAGTTTCAGAAAAGAAAGCGGTCTTGTATGCTGGCCTAAGCGGCCCCGGATTTTTAACGGTAATAGAAATCCTGGATGGCTTTAGCAGCGAATGGGGATGGAGTTGGGGCGATATGGGGGCTAATGTATTTGGCGGCGGCCTGTTTGTAGCCCAGCAACTGGGCTGGCACGAGCAGCGGATCGACTTTAAATTTTCGGTGCATAAAAATAATTACGCCGATACCCAGCTGACAAGAAGGGCCAACAACCTCTTTGGCAGTTCGCTACCCGAACGGTTTCTGAAGGATTACAACGCCCAAACTTATTGGCTCAGTGCGAACCTTAAATCTTTCTTTAAACAGAGCAATTTACCGGCCTGGCTAAATGTAGCAATGGGCTACGGAGCCAACGGGATGTTTGGTGCTTTTGAAAATGTGGGGAAAGACGGTAGCGGCAATACCACTTTTAATCGGCAGGATATCAAGCGCTACCGCCAATGGTTCCTGAGTCCTGATATCAAATGGAGCAAGATTAAAACCAGTTGCAAATTCCTGCGAACTGTTTTTTATGTGCTGGATGGCATCAAATTTCCGCTGCCGGGATTGGAGCTAAGCCAGGGCAAGTTGCAATTGCGTGGGCTGCTGTTTTAACCTTCTTTTTAGTACTTTTGAAAAAATGACATAACATGAGCGTATCAGAAATGAAACAGAAGGTCCACGACCTGATCGAGAAGCAAGAAAATGCAAAAAAATTAAACGAAATTTTACAGCTCCTTCAAACTGATGTTTTTAGAGAAGTTACTGCTCAGGAAGTTGTTGCAGAAATGAATGCCAGATATAGTGAAACATTTAGAAGATTGGCCCAATGATTAGGAAGGAACACATTTTAGATCTCCATAAAATTTCAATTGAACTTTATGGTGGAAGTTTGGGCATTAGGGATGAAGGATATTTGCAAAGTGCGATTGAAAGACCTTTTTCAACTTTTGGAGGCGAAGATTTATACACCACTCCTTTTCACAAAGCAGCTGCAATATTAGAAAGCATTTTAAAAAATCACCCATTTATTGATGGCAATAAACGGACTGGGTTCTATGCCTGTGGAAGTATCCTAAAGTCTTATAACTGGGTTCTTGTAGCCTCGAATAAACAGGCATACGACTTCGTGATACAGGTGGCATCTACTCATATGGACTTTGATGATATCGTAACCTGGATACAGGAACATTCCGAAAGACCCTAATCCTATTTCAAAAACAAGTATGTCAAAAAAAATAGCCATTATCGGCGGCGGAAACCTGGGCTCGGCCATTGCCGAAGGCTTGATTAAAAGTAAATTTTGCAAAGCAGCCGATATTACGGTTACCAAAAGAAATACTGCACCCCTGCAGGCTTTGGCCGATCTGGGTTGCACCATCCACAGCGATAATAAAAAAGCAGTTAAAGAAAACGATGTGATCATCCTGGCGGTAAAGCCTTACAATTTTGCAGAGATCCTCTCAGAAATTAAAGGCGGTTTTAGTCTTAAAAAGCACATGCTTATTTCGGTAATCTCCAGTGTTTGGTTAAAGGATCTCGAAGAAGCGGTTGGCAAAAAAATACCATTATTCCGGGCCATGCCCAATACCGCCATCGCCATCCAGGAAAGCATGACCTGCCTTTGCCACAGTGGTGCGGGTAGTGATGATATTAGCTATGTAAAATCCATCTTCGACCAGTTGGGTAAAAGCGTAATGATCGACGAACAACTGATGGATGCCGCTACCGTACTCGGCGCCTGCGGGACTGCATTCGCCATGCGATACATACGCGCCAATATCCAGGGCGGCATCGAAATTGGTTTTGACGCCAATACAGCATCCTTGATAGCCGCTCAAACCGTAAAAGGCGCTGCGGAATTATTATTACAAACCGGCAGCCATCCCGAAAAAGAAATAGATAAAGTAACCACGCCCAAAGGCTGTACCATCGCCGGTCTTAACGAGATGGAACACCAGGGCTTTAGCTCCTCCATGATTAAGGGAATATCTGCCAGCTATAACAAGATTGTGAAGTAAGTCACATCGTCTGAGGGCTGAATTGGAAATGAGAAATGGCATATAAAAGTGCCCTTCCGAATATTTTTTGCCCACATTAAATACAGTTTCACTTCCATTGCATTTTTCCGCTTGGGAAACTAACCTTACTTTTGTCCGACCTCTAAGATATTTCCAAGTCAATTTTGTTGGTCAAAGTCTCTCAATTAGCTAATTAGCCAATGTGCTAATTAGCTAATTAATACAGTAATTATTACGTGCTGTTCATTGTATTAATTGAACCAGGTACAGAGCGGCACGTTATCGTATTATAAATCGTTAATAGTACTCATTGGCTAATTAGCTAATCAGCACATTGGCACATTATTTTTTTATGTCAAAATTTATCTTCGTTACCGGCGGGGTAACATCCAGTTTAGGAAAAGGAATTATTGCTGCCAGCCTGGGGAAATTACTGCAGGCAAGGGGTCTGAAAGTGACCATTCAAAAATTTGACCCTTATATCAATGTAGATCCGGGCACGCTGAATCCTTACGAGCATGGCGAATGCTATGTAACGGAAGATGGCGCAGAGACCGATCTTGACCTGGGTCACTACGAGCGTTTTCTAAATATCCATACCAGCCAGGCTAATAATGTAACGACGGGCCGCATTTACCAGACCGTAATCAACCAGGAACGTGAGGGAAGGTATCATGGCAAAACCGTTCAGGTGGTTCCGCATATTACCGACGAGATCAAACGCCGGATGATGCTGTTGGGCAAGAAAAATGAGTGGGATATTGTGATTACAGAATTGGGCGGTACCGTGGGTGATATTGAGAGCCTGCCTTTTATTGAAGCGGTGCGCCAGATACAATGGGAACTGCCTGAAGAGGATTGTCTGGTGATCCATCTTACCCTGATCCCGTACCTGAAAGCAGCTAAAGAACTAAAAACCAAACCTACCCAGCACAGTGTTCGGATGTTGAGCCAGGAAGGCGTGCATCCCGATATTATCGTATGCCGTACCGAAGAGCAATTGGGCCCGGAGATACGCCGTAAAGTCGCCCTGTTTTGTAATGTAAAACTTGAAGCGGTGATCGAAGCTATGGACGCCAGCACTATTTACGAAGTACCCCTGCTGATGATGCGTGAAAAGCTGGACAAAATCTGCCTGAAAAAGCTCCATATTACTGAGTTCGGCGAACCCCAGATGGACAAATGGAAGCAGGTACTGGACAAATTGAAATACCCTAAAAGCAGTGTCACGATTGGCCTTATTGGTAAATACGTGGAGCTGCAGGATGCTTATAAATCAATATTGGAATCTTTTGTGCACGCGGGTGCTATGAATGAATGTAAGGTGAAAATAGTGGATGTTCATAGTGAATTTATTACCACTGAAAACGCCCCTGAGAAACTGGGCAACCTGGACGGGCTACTCGTGGCACCTGGCTTTGGTCTTCGTGGCATCGAGGGGAAAATAATAGCCATACAATACGCCAGGGAAGCTGGCCTGCCTTTCTTCGGCATTTGCCTCGGCATGCAGATGGCGGTGATTGAATTTGCACGTAATGTGCTCGGCATCAAAGACGCCCACAGTACCGAGATGGACAAAAACACCCCGCACCCGGTAATCGACATGATGGAAGAACAAAAGAAAATTAAGCTGCTAGGCGGCACCATGCGCCTCGGCGCTTACCCATGCGATATCCAGCAGGGAACGCTGGCCTACGAGATATATGGCTATAGCCCGATCAGCGAAAGACATCGGCACCGTTGGGAATTTAACAGCAACTATGAAGAGCAGTTCGTGAATGGAGGCATGGTGATCAGCGGCCGAAATCCCGGCACCGGTTTGGTCGAAATCATTGAAATTCCCAATCACCCATTCTTTATCGGTGTGCAATATCATCCCGAGCTGAAGAGCTCTTTTGAAAACCCAGCTCCACTGTTTGTTTCCTTTGTACAAGCTGCGAAAGAATACTCAGAAAAAAGGCAGGCGCTGAAAAGCAATCCGCTTTTGCAGAGTGAATTAATCTAAACTAAATTTTAGAATAATCAAAGCCTCGTTCAGTTTTGGACGGGGCTTTTTTGCTTCTCATACTAATTTGGCAACCCAATCCATGTACCACTGTGATCGTTATACCTGTATCGATTTTTGGTCACAACAAAAACGATGACAGCTTGACTCGTCGTGGAAGATGTTGACAATTTTTGAAGATAATCCTGCGATGAGTTTACAGGATGACGTGATAGATAAAATACTAATTCCCAAAGCGGTAGCCCCGTAAAAAATCGGGGACTTGCATTCTTTTTTTTCCTTCAGGTTGCAGGTCGGTTACATATATAAAGCCGTCGGCACAGGCAAATTTTAAAAATGTTTTTCCGTCGGTGATATGCTCACCTGTTGTTTGATCATGTGCGATCTGCTCTTTCATAGAGCCGAAAATTTTCATCTTCTTTCCATCCAGAAATGTAAAAGCTGAAGGGGATGGCGATAAGCCGCGAATAAGATTATAGATCGTTTCACAACTTTTTAACCAATCTATTTTGTATGTTTCAGTGAATATTTTCGGCGCATGCTGCAAGGCAGCGTCTGCATTTGATGGCTGCGGCTGTTCAATGATTGTGTTGGCGGCCAGGCCTTCGATAGTTTTTACAATCAACGCTGCGCCAATGTCTTTCATCCGGTCGTGTACCTGGCCTACATTTTCATCTTCGCCAATGGGAAAGCTTTCCTGTAGTAAGATATTGCCCGAGTCAATCTCATGTTGCAATTTGAAAGTAGTAACACCCGTTTCTTTTTCGCCATTGATCACCGCCCAGTTAATAGGTGCCGCACCGCGGTATTGCGGCAGTAAAGAACCGTGCAGGTTGATAGTGCCCATCGGTGGCATATTCCAGACCAACTCCGGCAACATGCGAAAAGCCACCACCACCTGAACATCGGCTTGTAATACTTTCAATGATTCAAGAAACCCCGGATTTTTTAGTTTTTCGGGTTGCAGAACATGGAGCCCTTTTTCCAGGGCATATTTCTTCACATCGCTTTGTTGCAACTGCATACCGCGGCCGCCAGGTTTATCGGGTGCGGTGACGACGCCCACTATATTGAAACCTGCATTGTATAAGGCATCCAGGCTGGCCACCGCAAATTCCGGCGTGCCCATGAAGACGATTTTTGTTTGGTTGTTGCTATTAGGCATAGGATTTTGGAGGGTATTTTAGAGCATATCGTTACATTACTTGTAATCCTGTCCGATATTTTAAGTTAAGGTATCTGAATAGCATGACCTTTTCCGCGATGCACGCTGTATGTTGGTCGGTTTTCCCTGGGCGTTGCCGAGGGCTAATATGTTTTGCCCTTTCAGGCCGACAAACCCATTTTTCGTTACTAATAATGGCAGGAATATTATTGTTATGGTATTAAAAAACTAGAAATATAGAAATCCGGAGAAATGACATTAATAGAGCAACTCAAAATCAAAATGCGACCAAACTCCGGAAGAGTGACATTATTACAGCGAATCGAAACCCAGATATAACAGAACTCCGGAGGAGTGACATTAGATTAGTGCTTAGATAATTTGCGACCTTGTCCCTATTAGTCCATAGCCGTTATTCAAAATCTTTATACAACAAATATTTCTTCCTTACTTTCTTAAAAGCCGTCATTCCTGGCTCCCAGCTTTTACGTATCTCGGCTTCTGATTTTCCATTCATCACCTGCCACATCAACTGGTCGTTGCCAGCCAATTTATTGAAAAAATAATCAGAAGTCGATGGGTTGCCCTTCTTCGGACGGAGAAAGAAACTGTCTTTATCAGGGTATAACTCATAAGCATGCAACAGGTAAGAAAGGTTGATCTGGCGGTTCTCCTTTTTGGTTATGTCTATAGGCGTATTACTCAGGTCGTAACCATGACAAAGCCTGTTTTGCAATGGCGGATTTTTAGCGCCCGGCGTACTAACAGGCTTGAATCTGAAAAGCAACGAATCCGGGAATGATGGTGCACCATAAATTTGGAATGGCTTGTCCGTACCACGTCCCAGACTTACTTCGGTTCCTTCAAAAAAACAAATAGAGGAGTACAGTAAAACACTCTGCATGTTCGGCAGGTTGGGGCTCGGCTTTATCGGCGGCGCATAAAAACTGTTGTGATCGTAGTTTTTGCATTTAACGATGGTGAGTTTTAGCGGCTGGTACATACCGAGCAGCATCTTCACTGCCGGAGAACCGTCGGTGTACTGGTACATGGTTTTATTCAA
Source organism: Chitinophagaceae bacterium (assembly GCA_039925965.1). Classification (GTDB taxonomy): domain Bacteria; phylum Bacteroidota; class Bacteroidia; order Chitinophagales; family Chitinophagaceae; genus JAZKFT01. The sequence continues at coordinate 27,321 of JBDSXW010000010.1, read as the reverse complement.
CAATTTTTCGCCGTATAAGTAGCTGGCATATTCCGCCATGGTCATACCATACACGATCGGCACCTGCTGCTTGCCAACACCGCTTTGAAAACCGTCTTCCAGCACCGGACCATCTACAAAAAAACCATTTGGGTTGGGTCGGTCGAGAATGATCATCGGTTTGTTGGCTGCGATGGCGCTTTCCATGCATTCCTGCACATTGTTGATGTAGGTGTAATAGCGGAGGCCTACATCCTGCAGGTCGAAAATCAATACATCCACATCAGCCAGGTCGGTAATCGTAGCTTTTTTATGATCTCCATACAGCGAAATAATGGGAATTCCGGTGGCGGCATCAACGCTGCTGCTTACATGTTCACCGGCATCCGCATCCCCCCGAAAACCATGTTCCGGGCTAAAGATTTTTTTAATATCCACCCCCAGTTTCATCAGGGTATCTACCAGGTGCACGCCGTCGATAGCCGAGGTTTGATTGGCAAAGATGGCCACCCTTTTGCCTTTTATAAGTGGCAGGTATTCTTGTACTTGATGCGCACCCGGCAGTACTTTTAATGTACCTCTTGTTTCGCCTTTTACTATGGGCGTATTTTTCGGTTGGGCATTTACTGTAAAGACCAAAAGCGACATACATTGAAAAAAGAAAAGACTGATTTTAGAAACCATGATGGCGATTTAATTGAGGCGTAAATGTCAATCCAATTTTTGTAACCATGAAATCAAAAAATTACTGGTTTTGAAAACTGCTTATTACTTTCGCCGCGAAGCTATCTCTGAAATTTCTTTGTTCAATAGCAGTAATGCAGTTGGACGGAGCCCCGAAATAATCGGGGGAACCGTTCGCCAATGCCGCTGAATAGCAGTTCCAAGGCCGGCCTCCAAATTACATTTTAAAATAAAAAAAACAGTTTACACATGTCAGTAGTAAAAAAAGGCGACACCGTGAAGGTTCATTACACCGGCACATTGGCCGGTGGCGAGCAATTTGATTCCAGCGCTGGCCGGGATCCCCTGGAGTTTGAAGTAGGTGCGGGAATGATGATCCCGGGTTTTGACAAAGGCGTTGAAGGAATGGCGCTGGGTGATAAAAAACAAATCCATGTTACGCCTGAAGATGGTTATGGTGAATGGGACGAGCAGAATGTAATCCCCTTCCCGAAAGAAAATGTGCCAGCAGATATGGTATTGGAGCCGGGTCAGCCTTTAACGCTCCGCAACGACCAGGGCCAGCCCCTTCAAGTAGTGGTAGCTGAAGTAAAAGACGATGTGGTGATCCTGGATGCCAATCATTTCCTGGCCGGGAAAGACCTGGTATTTGACGTAGAGATCGTGCATATCGAGCCTAAGTCGCTAATTATCATGCCATAAAAAAAATTACAGTTACAGCCGGTTACAGTTGTTGTGCTTAGACAAAAATGATTGTAACCGGTTTTTTAGTTCGGTTTGGACACAAAAAAGCCATAAAGTCAAGTAGACTTTATGGCGGATGATATCGGTTCGGTTGGGTGAAACTTATTTGTCGAATTTACCGTCAGCCATTTGCTGCTTGTAAACTGCTTTCAACACTTCTGCACGACGTTTGATGGATGGCTTAATGAACGCCTGGCGTTCACGTAGTTGCATCAATGCTTTTGACTTTTCGAATTTCTTCTTGTACTTCTTAAGCGCTTTGTCGATGTTTTCGCAATCTTTAGAGTCGATGATGAGCATAACCTTTTATATACCTCCTCAGGTAATTTTTAAATGTGAGCAGCGAAAGTAAGGGATGAAATTTACACTGCAAACTTATGATGGAAACTTTTTTTAATGCCGTCACAATTGTTTTGTACACCCGAACATATCCTGCCTTTGGAAAACTACATTTGCCACATGTTTACAGGCATTGTAGAAACCGTTGGCAAAGTAGTTTCCGTTTCGGAAAATGGTAACAACAAAACATTTCAGATAGAAAGCAGCCTATCGAAGGAATTCAAAATAGACCAAAGCGTCAGCCATAGCGGGGTTTGCCTTACGGTAGAATCCGTTGCTGGCAATACCCACCAGGTAACCGCCATCCGCGAAACGCTGGAGAAAACAAATCTTGGCAGCTGGAAAGAGGGTAGCCTGGTGAATATCGAACGCTGTTTACCTATGAATGGCAGGCTCGACGGGCACCTGGTGCAGGGACATGTGGACACAACAGCATTCTGCTCATCCGTAACAGATCAGGGCGGCAGTTGGCTCTACCGGTTCGGATTCCCCAAAAAATTCGCGTTCCTTGTAATAGAAAAAGGCTCAATCAGCCTCAATGGAATCAGCCTCACCATTTTTGATCTGGGTCTCGATGCATTTTCCGTTGCCATTATTCCATACACCTTTAAGCACACCAATATGTGCGAATTGAAAAAAGGAGACCTGGTAAATATTGAATTTGATATGGTAGGAAAATATATTAACAGGCGCAAAGAAGTGATCGCAGAGATGTTGAATATAGATGTTGAAGGCGAAAGAATGAGTTAAGTTTTTGTCATTGATAACCTAATAAATCCGGTTAATCTACCAGGCAGCGGCTACTTGTAAAATTTTTAAAGGCAAACTGGGAAAATGCTTTCAAAACATTTCCAGCCAACCGATACCAGTAACAAAATGAGATTACATTCAAAACTAATTCCGGTTATCCTTTCTCTTTTTTTGGGATGCTTTCTGGCAAAAGATCTATACGAAGCAAACAACAACCCGTTGGTGGATCTGCGTAACCGGGTTGTTGGATCAAGGGTACTAAACACTGGCGTTTCCCCATATACTTTCAGGTGGCAACCTGGTGACCCAACCAGCTTACTGAATCAATATGATCTCTATAGCCCCCAATACTCCTTCTGCACAGCTACACCTGCCTTCCTTTGTCTCATTAAACCTTTGGCAGGATTAAGTTACAGCCACATTAAATTTTATTGGACCATCTTTTCTTTTATATGTGTAGCCTGGATATTGTTAAGCCTTTACGCTAAAAAAAATATTACTGTAAAACAGCAGATAATTCTCGGCATTATCAGCGTGTTATTCCTGGCAGGTAATAATTGGCGCCAGTCGGTAATCCAGGGTCAATACTATGTCCTTTTCCCATTCCTCTTGCTTGCTGCCTACGCACTTACATTGAATAAAAAAAACAGACAGCTTACCGCATTCATCATTCTTGTAGGTATAGCCAGCCTTCTGCGTCCCATATTATTATTGATTGTGATGCCATTGATTATTAACCCATCCTATTACGCAGCTATTTTAAAGGGAGGTATCGTTACCTGTGGTTTGGTGGGCCTCTACCTGCTTTCCACCGGAGAACTGCGTGAATGGCGATTATATTCAAAATCTTCAGGCTACTGGTTAAACCATTATAAAACATCGCCCGATTCTTTAAAGGACGTTCCACAGATCAATCAGTACTGGGCTTCAAAAGGAAAACTCATCGAGGGAGAAGCAGGTACGGAAACAAAAGCCGTGGAACCCGGCATGCCATCGCAGATTACCTCACAGACCCTCAATCTTACGCATGTATCCAAAACCATTACCGGTAAGTCAATCCCATTATATTTATGCATCTTGTTGTGGGGCATAATCGCCGGCACAATACTTGGTTACATGATCTGGAAAAAGAAAAATACCATCGACGATTGCCTTGTAGGCGGCTTTATGCTGTACTATTTATTGGAGATTTTGCTTCCCGTTCCTAAAAACTCTTATTGCTTTCCTGAGATTCTCTTACCTGTTTCACTATTGTGGAAAATGAATAAAATAAACAGCGCCCAACTTTACATTATTACTGTATGCCTTTTTATCATGTGTATTCCGGTAAAGGTTTTCCCGCTTCAACTTGTTTGTTCGGAGTTTTTTATAATGGCGACTTTAATATATTGCTATTTAAAACAAGGAACTTTAAGCCATAAGCAATTTAATCGGAGAGAATAATCAGCAATAAGACCCGATTCCGGCTTTTACTTTTCAAATTAATAAGATCAATGTATCCTCATTTAGCCATCGCCATATTAAATTATAACGGTAAAAAATACCTGGAGCAATACCTGCCTTCAGTAATGGCTGCCACCTATCCCAATAAATCGGTTTGGGTGATCGACAACCAATCGACAGATGATTCGCTGGCTTTTTTAGCGGCACATTATCCTGCTATTAAACTGGTGGTAAATGAGGGCAATATGGGCTTTGCTGCGGGCTACAATAAAGGCCTGGAGGCGATTGCCGCCGATTATTATTTGCTGCTCAACAGCGATGTGGAAGTAACGCCAGGCTTTATCGAACCGATTATTAAATTAATGGAGCAAGACCATTCTATCGCTTTTGCCCAGCCCAAGGTTCGTTGGCTTCGCAAAAGGGAATTATTTGAATATGCTGGTGCGGCAGGTGGCACCATGGATGCGCTGGGTTATCCTTTTTGCCGCGGCCGGGTGCTGGAGGATCTCGAAACGGATAACGGCCAATACGATGACACGGTACCCATTTTCTGGGCCAGTGGCGCCTGCATGTTTGCCAGGGCTTCGGTGTATAAAGAACTTAATGGCATGTATGAATTCTTTTACATGCAAAACGAAGAGATCGACCTCTGTTGGCGGGCTCAGAACCTGGGTTACAAAATTTATACCTGCGGCGCCTCCACGGTATACCACCTCGGCGGCGGCAGCCTGGAATGGACCAACCCCAGGAAGACTTATTTTACCTTCAGGAATAACCTGGTGATGAATACCCGCAACATGCCCATCGGCCGGCTACTGTGGCTGATACCATTACGAACAGGATTGGATAACCTTGCTGCCATCCGCTATGTATTTGGTGGCAAGGCCAATATTGGCGGAGCTGTTTTCAAAGGAATTTTCGCTTATTGGAAATGGCTCTTTTTCGGCGATAGACAAAACGGAAATCATCAATCAAAATGGCCGTTGAAACGCGGATTGAAAAACTGCGCCGGCGTTTTTAACGGATCTATTGTTTGGAATTACTTTGTAACCAAAAAGAGGAAATATGGGGAGTTGATGAAGCCTTGAAAAGTAAAATGCCGGGTTACTGTATCACCCTAATCCTTTATAAATATTTTCCTGATAAGGTGAAATAAAAATGGAGGTGTAATATTCTTTATGAATCCCGCGGTCCTGGTAAATTGCTTCATTTTCTCATCGCCTTCCATGCCTTGCCTGGCTTTAAAAAGTGTGCCATGAGCTGCTTCAAAAGCCTTCACCTCAGCTGCAGGACGTCCGTTGGTATAATAATACAGTGCAAAGGATCGCCGGCTGCGGTCAGCGGGGCAGGTTAGTGGATCGGGATGACCGTGATAACTGTTGGAAGTAGTGGAAAAAATAGCCAGGCGGTTAAACAGAGGCGCTATCCGCACTCTACAGGTTTTCATGTCTTCATCCCAGAGTTCGAAATGGCCTCCATAACTTTCCTCCCAATCCTTATTGAGGTACACCAATACATTTATTCTGCGATCGAGCTTCGAAAGCCGGTGTTTGTTAAAATCGGCATGGATCTTTAAAAATCCACCCGGCTTAATTTCGTGATAACCACCGCCTTCAAAATAGGGATCCGGGATCAGGGCTTCTTCAATCCCTGTTAGTTCCTGCAGAAATCTGAGGAAATGTTCTGAGTTGAGAAAATTCGCCAGTTGCAGGGCTGAACTGCTAAATCGCTCCGCTCCTTTTGAAGCCAGTTTTATTTCTGTCGGGCTGTTATAGCTGGCATTTTTGCCCTGGCTCAAATCGGGAAACTCCTTCAACACTTTCGAAAGAAATGATGGATCAAAAAAATTATCAAAGTAAATATTGGGAAAGGGCGCCGCCGACTGATACTGCTCCTTGTATTGCGCGGCAGTAGTCGACAGTGGTTGAAATGAGTTGTTCAATATTTGATCCATGAAGAATGTCGGCTTGATCCTGCAAGTTTAAGGCATTTTAAATCGGGTTGTGACATTAGCGATTTCGGGGATGCCCTACATTTACCCCCATGAAAATATTTATTACCGGCGCCTCGGGTTTTGTAGGCGGTGCGGCGGCGGCTTTCCTGGCACGGAAAGGCCATGAAGTGGTGGCCATGAGCCGGTCAGCAGATTCGGATGCTCGGATCAGTTTATTGGGCGCCTGGCCGGTGCGCTGCTCGCTTGCAGATACTACCCCTGCCCATTTACAGGGCATTGATGTGGTGGTTCACGCGGCTGCATTCGTAGGCGAATGGGGCAATTACCAAACTTATTTTGAAACTAACGTTACAGGGACCGAAAAAATGGTCGCAGCTGCAAAACAGGCGGGGGTCAAAAAATTCATCCATATCAGTACCGAATCGGTGTTATTCGCCGGCCAGGATTTAATTAATGTTGATGAAAGCTATCCTTACCCAGCCACGCCTTTTTATTATTCCAAAACCAAACAACTGGCCGAAAAGGCTGTGATAGCGGCCAACGAGCCTGGCATTTTCGATACCATTTGCCTGCGCCCCCGTATGATCTGGGGCCCGGGCGACAAAACCATTCTGCCATTGATGAAAGATGCCGTACTGCGTCGCCAGTTTATTTGGATCAACGGCGGAGCATTCAAGACCAGTACCACACATATCGACAATCTTACTCATGCTATCGCCCTTGCCATCGACAAAGGAAAAAGCGGCGCCCTGTACTTTATCACCGATGATGAGACCCTGGTGCTAAGGGAATTCTGCACGAGACTCCTTGCCACCCAGGGGGTGAAGCCTGTGAACAAATCCATGCCCAAATGGTTGGTTCGTACCGTGGCCTGGCTGATTGAAAACACCTGGCAGTTGCTGCGGATAAAATCCAGGCCACCGGTAACCCGGCTGGGAGCAGCCATATTTTCTTCACACTGCACTCTAAATATCGACAACGCAAAAAAAGAACTCTGCTACTTACCGGCAATTAGTATCGCGGCCGGACTGGCGGCGATGGGGCAGCTGAATGGTCGGTAAGTCCTTGGTCATTAGTCAAGGGTCAAGGGACATTGGGCCCGATAGTCATCGACCTATTGACTCTATGACCGATTATTAATGACCTATTGAACTATTGACCCATTGACCTCCTGACCTCTTGACTTATTAATTCAATGACCTGATGACACTTACATAATAAGAGGCGTCCGACTATTTTTTAACACCCTCTTCCATCATAAAACGGTTTTCACTTCTTTACTTTGCAGGCTGCTTGTTTGAATTCATCCCAGCCTTCACAACCTAACACCTTTTAATGTGAGGAATTATAAAATTGAGGCGGACCGATAATGATAAATGACCTGAACATTGCCGGAAAAAAAATTCTGATCACCTGCACCACTATATTGTTGGTGATGCAGGCATTTTCACAAAAAGAAGTAGTAAAAGGCTGGCACCTGCTCGACGCAAAAGATGATGGCTACCATGGCATCAGCCTGTCTAAAGCCATTGCCTTATTAAAAGATAAGAAGGCGGTTCCGGTAGTAGTGGCGGTTATGGATGGCGGTCTTGATACCAGCCATTACGCCCTTAGGAATGTACTCTGGAAAAATTCAAAAGAAATAGCCTGCAACAATAAAGACGACGACGGCAACGGATACACTGACGATATTAACGGTTGGAATTTTCTCGGCAATGCCAGTGGTCAGAATGTAAATAAAGAATCCCAGGAGGCCGTGCGGGTGTATCATCAGTTCAAGCCAAAGTTTACCGGTAAACTGTTTGATGTGACGAACGCCGGCATGCAGGACAAAACAGACTATGCCCTTTGGCAGCGCAGCAACGAGTTGCTGGAAGCTAAAGCCGAGGACCGGATCGGGCTGATGATGGTAGAAGCTTCCCTGCATACTAACAGGTATTTCGATAGCCTCATACGCGTTGAGATGAAAGTACCTGAGTACACTGCTGAAGACCTCGAAAATTTCATCCCCAAAAACCCTATCACTAAAAAAGCTAAACTGGGCTACCTGCGGTTTATAGATCTGCTCGGGCTGGATCGTGACAAAACCAATCGCCAGCTTTTTAACGACCTGGATAAGATGATCGATCAGCAAAAAGAGTTGCAGATGGGGAAAATAAACCCGGCAACCAATTTCCGAAGTGTCATCACCGGCGACAATGAAGATGAAATGAGTAGTACCTGCTACGGTAATAACGATGTAATGGGTGGAACTTCATTGCATGGAACGCATGTAAGTGGCATCATTGCCGGGCTTTGCGACAGCGCTGACGGAAATGTACATGGTGTTTGCAAAATGGCCAGAATCATGACCGTGCGATGCGTACCCGATGGTGATGAACACGATAAAGACGTTGCTTTAGGCATTTTATATGCAGTAAAAAACGGCGCCAAAGTGATCAATATGAGTTTTGGCAAGGACTTGTCGCCCCACAAACATTGGGTAGACGATGCCATTAAGTATGCAGCTCAGAACGACGTGCTGATCGTACACGCAGGCGGCAACGATGCAAAAAATACAGATGAAGACCCGGACTATCCCAGCCCTTTTCTGATGGATAATGAACAAGCCGATAATGTAATTACCGTAGGCGCCAGCGGCGACAGTAGCCTGAATTGCGGCATGATTGCTGAGTTCACCAATTATGGCAAAGAAACCGTCGATGTATTGGCACCCGGCGTAAAGATTTATAGTAGCATCCCAGGTAATGATTTTGCCTACGAGCAAGGCACCAGCATGAGTGCGCCCATTGTGAGCGGACTGGCCGCGCTGCTCCGCAGTTATTTTCCGCAGCTCAGTGCTGTGGCCGTAAAGAATATCATCGAACAGTCAGTAGACAAAAGCATGATCCACCAACGGTTTAAAAAACCGGGCGGTGGAAATAAGGAAAAAATTGAGATGAAAAATATCTGCAAAACCGGTGGTATTGTAAATGCCTATAATGCGGTAAAGCTTGCTTTTGAAATTACCAATCCCACTGGTAAGTTACAGGTAGTAAAGTCAGGGGATTAGTGGATTAATTATTTGTTGGGCATTTGATTGGTAAAAAAATCCGAACGTTGTATTCGTTGGTTATCAGTTAATCCCATTACAAACCAATTAAACAATTAATCATTTAATCAATAAGCAATCATGCGTCCTTCTCCTGAAGATTACAGCGGCTTTTATAAAACCTATGTGGACTACACCACCGGCGACAATCTGCAACAAATGTTTGGCGATTCGCTACCACAGTTGGAGTCCTTCCTTTTTTCAATTCCCGTGGCAAAAGCAAGTTTCGCTTATGCGGAAGGCAAATGGACATTGAAAGAATTGGTACAACATTGCATCGACACCGAACGAATTTTCAACTATCGGGCCTTATGTATTGCACGTGGTGAACAGCAGAACCTTCCCGGCTTCGATGAGAACCATTACGCAGCAAGCTCTAATGCCAATGCGAGAAATTGGGAAGGACTTGTTGAAGAGCTACCACTGGTAAGAAAAGCTACGATCATGTTATTCAACTCCTTTAATGAGGAACAACTACAACAAAAAGGTTCCTCCAACAACAATCCCGTTACCTGTAACGCGTTGGGGTTTATCATTATTGGCCACTTGATGCATCACGAAAGAATCATAAAAGAAAGATATATCTAATACCTTTTACGGTACCCGGGACCGTGCCTTTATTAAGCCGGAGATTTGAACCACGGACTACAATCGGTTGCCGGATATTCCCCCTGTTTACTACCATGAAGCGTTCGTCTATTTTTCTACTGTGCCAAATGGCCCTCTGTTTTGTTGCAGGCTGGCTCGTGTCGGGCGTATCCATGGTTGGTAAACTAGGTATTCGCTTTTTCTATAAAGAATACACTTTGTTCCGTTCGTGGTGGAAAACGGGCCTGGCCTTTATGGGCGTGCTGATGATCATTTTCGGTGTGTTGTGGTGGGCGCAAAAAAAAATGTCCCCTTCAAAAGCGAAGCTGGTTGCATTTTTTACATTATTTGCTGGTATCGCAGGGCTCATATTTACCTATAACGACTTCCAGCATACCCTAACCCATCGCTTACTGAAAGAACGTTTCCACCTGGGCTTTTATATGTTCTGGCTGGGATGGCTGGCTAACTGCGGCTACTATTTATTCATGGGGAAAAACACAAAAATTGGTAATCAGTGATTCTAATTTTATCCCAAAACCTCCCAAAGTCATAATCCTGTTTATCAGCCTATTGTCGGTGCTAACCGGCACTTTGTGTAATGCAGATACCAATTTTCTATTGTCGGACATTGTATAGCAACGCCGCGGGGCGAAAAAGAGCATTTTGTAATTCCGTAAGATTGTTTTCTATCTTGTAGCGCGTGGTGTAATCAACCTGTTGCCCTTAACCCTATGAGAAAATATATCATTCCGTTTTTATTACTCCATCTGTTGGGTGCATTTTTTCTACCCTCCTATTCGCAAAATCATACTATAGACTCACTTAAAACGATCGCTCAAAAAAATACGGCAGATACAGCAGTTATAGACGCCAACAAACAGCTCAGCATTTTATTACAGGAAGATGACACAAAGGAATCCATTCGTTATGGCTTTATTGCGCTGGAGAAAGCAAAGCAATTGAACGATAAATTTCGAATAGCCCACTCCTACAAGACAATTGGCATCGCTTACGATATAAAAGGAAACCTCGATTCCTGCTTACTCAATTTAAACGAAGCCCTGGCCATTTTTAAAACTATAGACAGAAAGGATTACCAGTCGCATACTCTCACCGATAAAGCGTTGGCATATTATTACCGTGGCAATTACGAGTTGGCATTACGCAACCATTTAGCAGCACTTGATTTACGCAAGGACGCCGGTAACGAAAAGTATGTGGCACAATCTTATAACAATATTGGGTTGGTATACCGCTCAAAAAAAGATTATGCCAATGCTGTTAAGTTTTACAAACAATCGTATGCAATAAAGGCTGCCATTATTGATGAACCAGGCATGCTCAATACGCTTATAAATATTGGTGCCGCCTATCAGAGCAACGGGCAGTTTGATAGCGCCTATTCTTACGGATTAAAAGGGCTGCAACTGGCCACTAAAATAAATGCTGCTGACGATATTATTACCTGTAAAGAGAACGTAGCAGCCGCCCTGATAAACCTTCAACGACCAAACGAAGGCATCGTTTTTTTGCAGGAAGCAGATAAGGAAAGGGCACCTGGTGTAAATAAAAAACACCTGCTTACCCATAACGAAGCATATGGCGATTTATATCGCCAGGAAAATAACATGCCATTAGCCATTCAATATTTTGACGAAGCCCTGGCGATTGCGAAAAGTAATAACCGCATGGAAGCGGCAGAAGTGTTCTACAGAAAGTTAGCTAAGTGTTTCTACCAGCAAGGTGATTATAAAACGGCATATTTATACGCTGATTCTGGCAAGGCCATCAGCGATACTTTATTAAATGAGGAAAACAGCCGGCAGGTAAACGAAATGAGTGCCGTGTATGAAACCGCCGAAAAAGAAACGCAGATTGCGAACCTTAATGCAGCGAATGCCGTAAGCATTTCAGAAACAATAAGCAGAAGCAGGGAGCGTAATTATTTCATGCTTTCATCCATTCTTTTTTTAGGGTTGGCCGTAGTAGCCTACAAAGCTTTTACAAGCAACAGAAAGAAAAAAGAACAGTTGACACAACAGAATGTCACCATCGAAAAGTCGCTGGCGGAGAAAGAAATTTTACTTCGGGAAATTCATCACCGCGTAAAAAACAACTTACAGATCGTAAGCAGCCTGCTTAGCCTGCAATCGAATTACATTAAGGATGAGCAGGCATTGGATGCCGTAAAAGAAAGCCGCAACCGGGTGCAGAGTATGAGCCTGATACACCAGAACCTGTACCAGGAGGATAACCTTACCGGTATTGATGTGCAGCACTACATTGGCCAACTGACTGACAATCTTTTTCAATCGTACAATATTCAAAAGGAGCGGATAAAACTGGTGAAAGAAATAGACCAGATACACCTGGATGTGGACACTGTGATACCCATTGGCTTAATACTGAATGAGCTGATTACAAACTGCCTTAAATATGCTTTTGCCGATACAAAGGATGGCATCATAAAAGTAGTGTTGAAGGAAAAGAACAACAGTTTAATTTTATCGGTATATGATAATGGAGCAGGCTTGCCCCCTGGCTTTGAACAAGGTGCTACGAAGTCGTTCGGCCATAAAATGATCAGCGCATTTTTACAAAAACTAAAAGGCACCATGAAGATGTACACTGAAGGAGGAACAAGGGTGGACATAGCAATAGCTAACTATAACCTGCAGTAAAATGAGTGAGATAAGAATTTTAATTGTAGAAGATGAACCGCTGATTGCAGAAGATATTTCTTCGGTGCTGCAAAGGAACGATTATATCATTTCAGCCATTGTATACAGCAAGGCGGATACATTTACACAATTGCAAACCAACCTGCCCGATATGGCCCTTCTCGACATCAATCTAAACGGAGGCATGGAAGGCATTGAAATAGCAGGAGCCATCAACCAGCAATACAATATACCTTTCGTGTTTATTACCTCTTACTCTGATAGACATACGCTGGATAAGGCGAAACAAACCGAACCAAGCGGCTATATTGTAAAGCCTTTTAACGAAGCCGGATTGTACAGCACTTTAGAAATTGCCCTGTATAACCATGCACAAAAAAACAAGCGGAAGTTCCCCGAACTGATGCTGGACAAAATAAACCATCATATACGCCAGGCGGTTTCGGAAAGGGAATTTGCGATGCTGCAGTTGATATACGATGGCAAAACGAACAAGCAGATTGCTGAGGCACTTTTCATTTCGCCCAACACGGTAAAAAAGCATATCAACAACACTTACCTTAAACTGGGAGCCACCAGCAGGGCTACCGCTATTGCGGCATTACGGCAATTGATGATGCGGTAGCAGATAAGCCTTTTTTAAAGGCTACCTAAAAACTACCCCAAAGGGTAAGGAAAATATTTTCTCTTTTCTCCTATTTGCAGTTTCAAATTAATTACTGCAAAATGGATCATCTCAAAATTCTTATTGTAGAAGACGAACCCCTGATCGCTGAAGATATTGCAGCAGTGCTGGAAAGAAATGGCTTCGCTGTTTCCGCTATCGTCTACACCAAAAAAGATGCCTTAGTGGAACTTGCTAACAACCTACCCGACATGGCTTTGCTTGACATTAATCTTAATGGTGGTTTAGAAGGCATAGAGATAGCAACCACCATTAACAAGCACCACAATATTCCATTCATTTTCATCACTTCCTACTCCGACAAAATCACGTTGGACCTGGCCAAACATACACATCCGTCGGGGTATTTAGTCAAGCCGTTTAATGAAGCCGGATTATATAGTGCCATAGAAATTGCCTTGTTCAACCATGCAGAAAAATCCAAACAAAAATCGCCTGAGCTATCCCTGGATAAAATTAACCGGCAGCTGTCCTGCACTATATCTAAAAGAGAATTTGCGTTGCTGCAACTGCTTTACGACGGCCAGTCGAATAAACAAATAACCGATGCTTTGTGCATAGCTGCCAACACTGTTAAAAAGCATATTTACCATGCCTATATAAAGTTAGGCGCTTCTTCCAGATCCACTGCCATAGCACGTTTACGGCAACTTGACATGCAGTAGCAACCATTTTTCTTTTTAAAAATCACCCAAGCAGGTGAGTATTTTCAATGAATAAAGATTCACTTTTACTTTTTAAATTCCCCTTAAAAAAGTAATGAGACTGTATAACTTTCAGCTGCTGCACACAACCCATTTTTTGGGGGACACACCCAAAACTCAGGTAGTGGCATAAGTACCTCTACCGAAAAGTTACAGGTATGGGGTACTGAAAAAATGAACCTTTTAAGATATTACTCTTTAAAATTTGTACCGGATGAGGCTGTCGTTAGAGAATGCACATTTCAAATAAAATGCTTTCAATGGCCTTTCGCCGATGTAAAAATCAAATCCCTCTAATGAACATTCGCACAATTATATTATGCTTATTATTTTATGGTCCCACACTGCTTTTTGCGCAGCAATATTTTGGAGGTAATGGGAATGGTGTGAGTTCAAAAATTAAAACTGGCACTAGTTTAGGAGTTGCCGTAATGGATAGCTTATACAATGGCGGCAATGGTAATGGTTACACCATGCTATTTTCTTCTACCAATTATTTTGGTACCGGCACGGCAGATACGCTTTATAATGGCGGCATTGGCAGGGGTGAAAAATCAAATACTGCATTGCTGGATCTAAGCACATGCGGCAATCTTTACAAATGGAACGGGATTATAAGCAATACCTGGGCGGAACCTAAAAACTGGGACTGTGGAGTAATCCCGGGAATAAACTGCAATGTGCTCATTCCTTCCGGATTAGCCCGGTATCCTACGCTTGTTAATACAGTAGAAATTAAAAGCCTTACTATTCAAAATGGAGCTTCGGTAACGGTGCTTGCAAATAAGGAACTTAAAATAAATGGTCGATAAAGCAGTTTAAAAAATAATGCTACACCTCAAAAAACTTTTATGAAAAAATCAATCGCCTTCTTTGGGCTTCTATTTGTCGCAATGGTTACAGTTAGAGGAAACAATATTCAATTATCAAACATTTCCAATACACTGATTAACGGAAATATTATTATGCAGTTTGATTTGACATGGGAAAATAGCTGGCGTGCCGCCAGCACCGGTAACTGGGATGGTGCCTGGGTATTTTTTAAATTTAAGGATACAGATGGAAAGTGGAAACCATTGCATTTCACTGGCAATAATATTATGGCTCCTGCAGGCTACACAATGGATGTGAGCAGCAAACCCGGAAGTGTAAAAACAGGTGCATTTATTTTTCGGAATACTTTAGGTGCTGGCCCCGTTGCGCTTACAAACCTTAGAGCAGGGGTTGAAAGTATACCCGGAACTTTCGACGTAAAGGGCTTTGCCATTGAAATGGTATATGTACCACAGGGTAGTTTTTATGTTGGTGATGGTACTGGATATGCAGACCCAGGCAGTGCCACATATGCCGACGGGGTATCAAACAATCCATACCGTATTACAGGTGATGGAAGTGTTACACAGTTAGGTAATACTGCTGGGAAACTTGGTGGAGGGTTTGAGCAGTCTTTATCTGTTTTTTTAACTGGCTTCCCTACTGGGTATAATGCTTTTTGGATGATGAAATATGAATTGTCACAAGGCGGCTACCGCGATTTCTTAAACACACTCACCTATCTTCAACAGGATAGCCTTCTTAGCATTGAACCCAATGCCGCTATCGGTACCCGTCTTAATACGTTAAGAGGCAGAGTCGAAATAGCAGTACCCGGAAATAAAAGCACAAATACACCCGCAACATTTGGCTGTGATTACCTTGACAATAATATTTTTGATGAGGCGGGTGATGGAGAATGGATATCAATGGCAGAACTCTCCTGGTCTATAGCGGCAGCCTACCTTGATTGGTCGGGATTACGTCCTATGACCGAATTGGAATTTGAAAAGGCATGCCGGGGTCCGGTGGCCGCAGTTTTAAATGAATTTGCATGGGGAACTACCCTGATTGCAAGCGCCGGCACTTACAATATTACCAGTGGCGGGTTAACATCAGAAGCAGTAAGCAATATGAGTAATGTGGAAGGTAATGCGATATACAGAACAACGGGTCCGTTCGCTAATATGCGGGGCGGAATTTTCGCAACCGCAACTTCATCACGTGTAACCGCTGGAGCCGGTTATTATGGAGCAATGGAGTTAACAGGTTCATTAGCTGAATTTGCGGTAACTACTTCCAATATTTCTGGCAGGTCTTTTACAGGCCTGCATGGCGATGGAAATATGAACGCGAATGGAATGGCGGACGTCGATTTCTGGCCTGGCATAAATGGAAATAGCGATATAACTGTCGCAAACGCTACCTATAAAGGTTCTATTGGAGTAACGCAAACTGCAGGGGTACTTACAAGAGGTGGAAGCATCGATTCTTTCAATGATGGCTTTCACCATTTAACTATATCGAAACGGCAGGCTGGGGGTATATCGAATAGCGGTGTATTAGGATATGGTATTCGCGGCGTAAGAGATGCAAATTGAATATTGAATGAAAATCTACACCCTTACCTAACATGCTATAGCCATGCCATGAAGTATTAATTGTTAGCTCTACAACAAAATAAAGATCAATAGTGGAATGGAAATTTATGCACTTGGTCACAGTATGTTTAGCACTTTGGAAGGAAACATTATTTCAATCTGTCAGTTCCTGACCTATATTCTACCGTTTTCTATACTTGTTTTATTCATGAGCATTTGTTATCAAATCTGCCAGATAAAATAGTGCCCCGACAGCTTAGATGCTTTCATTTGGGAACTGTGGTTTTGCCGCCGGGAGCAGTGTTAAGTCAGCTAAATGCAGAAAAAAAACAGCTAAGCGGCACACAATTGGTTATCTGCGATACATCTTCTTTCATGATAAAAATTAAAACGACCCCAAGGGGTAAAAGCACCATCAAGAAGGTGAATAATTTTTATGGTCATTTTACCGCCACCTAAAAAATAATCATGATAAGCTTAAAGCCTTCAAGTCCCACCTTTGCTATTGCTCCTTGTTTTCTTAAATTTGGAAACGCACCTACTAAAAACCGTTGTGGAAAACTTTATGACAATACTTATCATCATTCGCTGCTGCCGCTTGATTAATGTTCCTGAAAATATTTTTTGACATCATCTGGCTATTTTCAATTGGGCGTTTATTTGGCGGCAGTAGGTAACTGTAATTGATAATTTCCATTCTTTCTTTATTTCAAAGCGGGTAACGTCAACTTTAATTTTTCCGCCAGCTACAAAGCAGGATCCTGATTGCTTCCAATAAATCACCCAATGGGGTGACAAGAAAAAAAAGGATGTCGCTCATTTTTGTCTGAGCAAAGGGATTTTAAGTCTATCTTAAATGTTAATGAAATACCTAGGAATAATTATAGCGCTTTTCTTAACCGCCACCACGCCTCCTTACGCACAGGTAAATGTAGCGGCAGATGAAAGTGTTACAACTATTCAGGCCGATTCACTAACATTGGTTAAGCAACTGGAACAAGGCAAATTGCTTTTTAAAACCGATAGTGCAAAGGCTACCCGGATATTACTAGCCGTAAGGGCTAATGCCTCGAAGTCAAACCTGGCGTTAATTGAGGCCGAAGCATGCATATATCTTGGCCATATTTATTATGCAAATCAAATTTATCACAGGGCTTTCGGAAGTTATTTAACGGCACGAAAAATATATGAGGCCAACCCAGATAAAGGTGATGTTACGGAGTTGATCTTAGCCATTGCCCGTACGCAATACCATAGAGGTAATTACCGCCTCGCTGTAAGTAATTTTGTGGATGGGCTGCAACTGGCCCGCAAACAAAACCAGAAAGCTTTTGAAGCGGAGGCCCTGGAAAACCTTGGATTGTTGTACAACTCATTTCAGGGTTTTAATGAGGGGACCGGTTACTATTTTAAAGCACTGAAAATAAATCAAAGCCTGAACGATACAAGTGGAGTGGTAAGATTGGCAGGGATACTTGCAGAAACTTATTACCGCAAACGTCTTTTTGATTCTTCCAACCTTTTTTCAAAGATTGCTTATATCGGAGCACAAAAGCTTGGACTTACAACTGAGGCATATATGGCCGATATAAATACTGCCATGTCGCTTATACGGCTTAAAGACTGGAAAGCTGCTGAAGAGGTCTTGTTGAGGTTAGGAAAAAGCGTCTACAATAATCAGGATGATAACAGGAGGTTTCGTTACGAAATTGCCTATGGTAATTTTTATTTATCGCAGGGAGATATACCAAAGGGCAACATCTGGTTTGATAAAGCCAGGCAAACACTGAAAGACAATTATTATCCTGAAAGACTTGCGCTAATTTACAGGAATAAAGCTGAGAGTTATTTTGAGAGAAACGATTACAGGCAGGCGTATGAAAACCTCCTCCAGTACAATAATTATATATCACAAATGTACTCAGGAAAGAACATTGCAAATCTCGGATCGATGGAGAATATTATGAGTGCCACCACTTCTAAAGATGAAGTAAAGTTGTTGGGCCTGCAAAATGAACTAAAACAAAACCAACTCTTCAAGGAATTACTGATAAGGCACGGCTTGGAGCGGGAAAATTCGTTGATAGATTCCGGCCTTTCGAAAGAAAAAAGATTGACCGAAGCCTTACAAAGAGAAAACACTTTCCGCCAAAATGAATTGGAGAAAGAAACATCACTTAAAGCTGCTTTAAACCGGGAAAATATACTGGCTGCTTCTCAACTGAAAAAAGAAAGAAGCATAAAATTTTTATTACTGGCAGGCGGATTACTTCTGCTGGTTTCGGCTGGAGCTACATTTTATTTTTATAATAAACAAAGGAAAAAAAATGCAGTAATACAGAAGCAGGCAGATGATGTGCAGGTGTTGATGAAAGAAATTCATCACCGGGTAAAAAACAATTTACAGATTATTTCGAGCCTGCTTGATTTGCAAAGCATGACTATGAAAGACAGCCATGCTGCTGAAGCTGTGAAAGAAGGGAAAAACAGGGTGCAGAGCATGGCACTTATTCATCAAAATCTTTACAGCGAAGGAAATATTAAAGCTATTAAAGCAAAGGAGTATATTAATAACCTGCTGGAAAGTCTTTGCAATTCTTACAATATCGGCAAAGATAAAGTAGAGATAAATACAGAGATAGATGACCTGAGCCTGGATGTAGATACCATGATACCGCTGGGACTGGTCTTAAACGAACTGGTGAGCAACTCGTTGAAATACGCTTTTAAAAATCAGCAGAAGGGGGAACTTCACCTTGTACTGGAACTGCGTCCCCAACACCTGTTGCTTAAAGTAAGCGACAACGGCAGTGGTTTCCCCGAAGGGCTCGATATTAAATCGAACAAATCTTTTGGTCTTAAAATGATAAGAGCGTTTGCCCAAAAGCTAAAAGCCAATCTGGATATATACAATAACAACGGTGCAGTGGTTGAAATGCACATTACCAAATACAAACTGGCATGAGCAAACTAAGAATACTTATAGTAGAAGATGAGCCGGTAATTGCCGAGAACATTTCAATGTATCTGGACAATGCCGATTTTGAAGTAAGTGGGATTGCCTACGACAGCAGCGAAGCCAACGAACAGTTACAACATAATACTCCGGATGCTGCCATACTGGATGTGAACCTCGAAAGTGAAGAGGATGGAATAGACATAGCCAGGCGCATTAATCAAAAATACCGTTTGCCATTTTTATTTCTCACTTCGTATTCAGATAAAGAAACATTGGATCGGGCCAAAACTGTAAAACCAAGCGGCTACATCGTTAAGCCCTTTAATGAAAAAACATTGTTGGCTTCATTGCAGATTGCAATCAGTAACCATGCTGCTGATTTAAACAGAAAATTACCTCCGCTACTGATGACAAAAATTAATCGTCACTTAATATCGCAACTCAGCGACAGGGAATTTGAAATAGTGCTATTAATTTACGATGGTACCACCAATAACCAGATTGCGGACAAACTTTTTATTTCTGTGAATACGGTTAAGACGCATTTAAAAAATATTTACCTCAAACTAAGTGCCAATACCAGGTATAATGTCATAGTGCAGCTAAGGCAATTGATGGCAAAATAGTACCTCTTTCTTAATTCCCCGAACGGGTAAGATTACAGTTTTAATCAGTAAGGACACCTTTCTAATTCTGGCAATAAAAATCACCCGGCCGGGTGAAAAAAATCACTTTGTTGTTAGCGACTTTTACACTTTATTTATTCTCGATGATCATCATACAATCACCTGATTAATAAAACAGATTTTATGAGAAATTCACAACCCACTTCAATTTTTATGCTGGTTGTTTGACTGGCAAATTCACAGTCTGTTGCTATTTTCATTAGGGTCTGAGTAAACGCATCGGCAATAACTCCTCCGGTATTTCGCTTGCAGCTATTAACGGGCTGATAAAGATTGTTTCGGAATAAAATGAAATGATACTGGATGTACAAAGGAAGGTGACGGTGCTGGAAATAAAACAGCGGGCAAGCTTCATAAAAACTACCCTTAGGGGTAACTGCGACACAAATAATATTAACAATTTTTATGGCCTCATTCCACCAACTCTAAAAATTTATCATGAAAAAATTTGCACCATCCACGCTCGTCATTTTGATTTGCTCCTTATTGGCCAACATAGACTCGAAAGCACAAAGTGTTGGCATCGGCACCGTTACACCTAATGCAAGTGCCAAATTAGAAGTAAGTGCTACGGATAAAGGAATGTTGATTCCTAATGTAGCTTTAGTTTCATTAACCGATGTAGTTACGATTGCAGCACCCGCAGCATCGCTTTTAGTATTTAATACCAATATCGCCTTGCCGCTTGGCAGGGGATATTATTACTGGAGTGGCACACAGTGGTTAAAATTACTTGTACCCATTGACTTAGGAGGCATTCCATTCTGGTCGCTTACAGGCAACAGTGGTACAACTGCCGCAAACTTTATTGGCACGCTTGACAACAAGCCTTTAAGTTTTCGGGTGAATAATTCAGCAGCGGGTAGATTAGAATTAGAAAATGTGTTCATTGGCACCGGCTCGGGAAAAGTGAATACAATTGGCAATTTTAATGCTGCCATTGGCACTACCTCTTTGTTTTCAAATACAACAGGGAGCTTTAATGCAGCACTTGGGTCAGATGCCTTGTCACAAAATATTTCAGGTAGTAATAACACTGCAACCGGATACTTTTCACTCGGTAACAACGCATCCGGGGATTATAATACCGCCAATGGCGCTGCTGCATTAGCTGGCAACACAACAGGAAACTATAATACTGCACAAGGTTTATTTGCCCTTAACGGAAACACATCAGGTAATAATAACAGCGCACAGGGAGTTTATTCTCTTTTCTTAAACACATCCGGCTTTAGTAATGTTGCCATTGGAGCAAGAACTTTGTTCTCAAATACAACACAATCTAATCTTGTAGCCATTGGCGATTCGGCTTTGTATAATAATACTACAGGGCTGCAAAACACTGCGATTGGTTCTAAAGCTTTACTTGCCAATACTTCCGGCAACGGTAATACAGCAAATGGTTTTCAGGCATTGATTTTAAACACTACAGGCAGCAGAAACGTTGCAGCTGGTGTAAAATCCTTATTCTCTAATGTCTCCGGCAGCGGTAATATTGCAATGGGTCATAATGCCCTCTTTAAAAACAAATTAAGTTCAAGCCTTGTAGCAGTCGGAGATTCAGCTTTATATAATAACGGTACAGACGGCGTAACAAACATTGCAACATATAACAATACTGCCGTTGGTTCTAAAAGCTTATTTACAAATACTTTTGGCGTTGAAAACACAGCTATTGGTTTTAACAGTCTTTACAGTAATACTATTGGCGGAAGCAATACGGCTGTAGGAAGTTCCACTCTTAAGAATAACATTTCAGACAGGAATACTGCATTGGGTTATTATTCCTTAACAACCAATTCTACAGGAAACAACAATACAGCGGTAGGTGCTTCTTCACTTTTCAATAATACGGCGGGAACAAATAATACCGCTTTGGGTGATAGAAGCCTCTTAAATAATACGATAGGAAATAATAATACTTCATCAGGTTATTTTGCATTAAGTGAAAATACCTCAGGGAATACTAATGTTGCAATTGGACAAGCGGCATCAATAGCAAATAAAACAGGTTATAGTAATACTGCAGTAGGAAGCAGTGCGCTATATTTTAACACAGTTAGTTCCAATCTGGTAGCAGTTGGGGACTCCGCCTTATTTAATAATACCGCTATCCAAAACACTGCTGTCGGTTCTAAAACGCTTTTCGCAAATACAACAGGAAGCAGCAATACCGCCGGGGGTTACCAAGCGCTTAATGCAAATACAAGCGGCAGCAGTAACGTAGCCATTGGCAACAAGGCATTGAGTAAAAACACGATATCTTCTCATTTGGTGGCTGTTGGGGATTCCGCCCTTTTTAATTTTAATGGCACCCCCACCGGCATTAATACGGCTGTTGGTTTTAAAGCATTGTTTAACATGTCTGGTACAGGCAATACTGCTATGGGTAATTACGCACTCGCCCAAGGCACGGTTGGTAATTTTAATACCGCCATGGGCGATAGTGCCATGGCCAACAATGCAAATTCCGCAGGCAATGTGGCCATTGGATACCATGCACTCACAAGTGTACAATATGGCAGCTCCAACGTGGCTATAGGCCAGGATGCCCTCGAAAAAAATACGGGGGATCCGCTTCTGTTATCTGGTGATAATAATGTAGCACTTGGATATCAGTCACTGACTAATAACATAACAGGCAGCAATAATACCTCACAGGGTTACCGGTCCATGAATTCCAACTTCACAGGAAGTAATAATGTGGCAATAGGTAAGGAATCATTATATAAAAACTTCGTAGGATCCAACCTTGTAGCTGTAGGAGATTCCGCTATGCACAACACAAACGGCAGTTTTAGCAATACCGCTATAGGTTCCAAAGCTTTATATACTAATACCAACGGGGCAAATAATACCGCTCTTGGATTTCAGTCACTTTACACAAATGCTTCCTCCGGAGAAAACACCGCCATCGGCTATAAAACTATGTATGGTAATATCGGAAGCTCCAATACAGCCATTGGCAACAATGCCATGAAAAGTACTGTGAACACAGGTTCTGGTGATTTTAATGTGGCGGTCGGTACAGATGCGCTAAGCGAATACTCCAATGGTTCTCATAATGTAGCAGTTGGGGCAGGGGCATTAAAAAACGGTTTTCAAATTACCTATACAACCGCAATTGGCGACAGTGCATTGTACAATCTTGGTTTTAATATTGGACCCCTTTCATATTCCACGGCAGTGGGTGCAGGTGCATTGAAAAATACCACACTTAGCTTTCAAAATAATGCATTTGGATACCAATCTTTATATAGTAACAGCACCGGCAATTACAATGTTGCAATTGGAAATAAATCGCAATATAGTAACACATCAGGCAGTAGTAACGTAGCCATTGGCAACGGAAGTTTGTTTGCCAACACCAACAATCCTAACAATGTGGCAGTGGGTGACAGTGCTTTATACAGTGCCACCGGCGATGTCAACAATGGCCTTCGGAGCACTGCCATCGGTAGTCGTGCATTAAAAAATAATACCACAGGATTCAATAACACGGGGCTTGGTTTTTCCACCCTCGCAACTAACATCACAGGGACACGTTTAACGGCTGTGGGATACAGTGCAGACGTAACCGTTGATGGGTTAAGTAATTCAGCAGTTTTTGGCGCCCAGGCTTCCGTTTCTGCCAGTAATACGATGTCCTTTGGTAACGGCAATGTAAACGATTGGGTATTCGGAATTCCCGCAGTTACTGCTCCCGGTCATGCCCTGGAAGTAGGTAGCGGTGCAGGTAATGGCAATGGCGCATTCTTAACCAATGGCGGTGTATGGACCAACGCCAGCGACGTAAACAAAAAAGAAGATTTTACTACACCCGATGCCACTGACGTTATCAGGAAAATAGCAGGATTACCTATAACCCAATGGCGTTATAAGGGCACTAAGGAATACCATGTAGGTCCAATGGCACAGGATTTTAAGGCAGCATTCAACCTGGGACTTGATGATAAGACGATCAGTACGATTGACCCGGCGGGCGTTGCGCTACTGGCTATCCAACAGCTGATAAAAGAAAACGAAACTTTGAGAAAAAGGATTGAAGCCCTGGAGAAAAAATAAGTTGAGAAAGCAATCCTGGTGAGTACACCTCGTTATCTTTTAGAAATATCCAAATCCCTACCCAGTGCAGGTTTGGCAAGATGATTAGCAGTGAATTCCTGTAAATTTTTACTACGGCTGCAATGTCAATCTTTGCATAGCCCACGGTGTTAGCACTGTGGGCTTCTTTATAGGTAAAAAGACGGACGAAGATTCAGGGTTGAGACAAAACACCCTTTTACTAACTGTAAAGCCACGCTTGTTCATTGCATTTGCCTACGACAGTAACTGCTGGTATTTTGGATCTTTAATCCCAAAACATACCAGCTATGTCGCCTTCAAAAAAACTTATTACCAGCACCATCTTCCTGATCCTTCTCGGTTTTGGAGGATGTATGTTTTTAATGCGGGGCTGCCTGGCGAAGTACGACGAACGCTCGGCCTTACCCCCTGTTTTGTTTTTTGAAAAAAATGGTCAGCAAATTCTGCTGGCAATCGTAAAATACGACAAGGCCACATCCTATTCCAGCGGTGGTGGTATGACCAGCAAGTCGGTTAGTACGACTTATTTCCTGCAAACAAATGATGCAGTTAGTGGGGCCAAACTGCAAGAACAAAAACTCAAGGACCATAGCGACATAAAAGAATACCCGATTGAGATAATGGGTTCGGCCAGCCAGCTCGCCTGGATGTTTGTGGGCGAACCGATGGCTTTCGATCCGTTTACCCTGGATAAGAAAGCTGACATAGGAATTCTCGAAGTAAAAAACCCACAGCTTAAAGGGAAATTTCCGAAAGAACGACGGTACTACAAGTTCAATCGCTACAGTGGAACGATTGCGATCACCGCTACAGATGGATCGAAATGGCAACTGAATACAGCAAGTCTACAGGCGACTGATGTCACCAATACCGCATCGCAAGACCCGTATACCGCAGAACTGGAAGCCGTTACAAAAAAACTGGAAGATTTAAAAAAACAAATAGATATTTCAGGTGAGCAAGACTATAATAGACAGAGCGGTCTATCAATTAAAGTGCGCCAGGCTATTTTTGAGCAAAGGGATATCCTGTACAAAAAGCGGGACAGTCTGAACAAAATAAAAAACTCCATCGAAAAACTGCAACGCACTACGAAGGACAGGGCAAGGGCAACAGAAGCAATGCAGGAAATAAGAATGAGTCAAAGTTACAACCAGATAAAAGTAAATAGCGACACCCTCAACGGAAAACTATACGGACTGTATTCAAAAGATGAATTTAAAAAGGTATACGATCGTTTTGAATACCGCACCGAATACGACGAAACCAGCCGGAGGCAGTTTTTATCCGCAACAGTAACCCCTAAAGATGACTATCTGTATATCGATAATCAAAGCGCCGGATATCCCAATGCATCCCAAAGTTTTTTACATGGCGGCTTCCTCCTCAATAAACAAACCGGAACGCCCATCCACCTCAAGAATGGATGGCTGATCGTTCACAAAACCGAGGTTGGAAAAAATGGGCTGATACAAGTCAGCGGCATCACCACCGATGGCAAGGTACCCTGGACGGCCAACCCCGGATTACCCGAGTGGGTGGATTGGTTTACGACCGCATCCCACTTGTATATTTTGGGCACCAATAACAAAGAGCTAAGCAGTGGCGAATGCAATGCCTTGTTTATCGTAGATCTTACAACCGGTAAAATAAGCGCGTTTGATTATTTTACAGATAAGCCTGTAGCTACTGCCAGATGATCCTTTCCTTCCTATTTTTGCCGCAAGAAAAATATGAAAACAGATTATCAACTGGTTATTATAGGCGGAGGCCCCATAGGGCTGGCTTGCGCATTAGCAGCCCAAATTGCGGGGTTAGATTATGTAGTACTGGAGAAAGGCCCATTAGTAAATTCGTTGTACAACTACCCGTCCAACATGACCTTTTTTTCTACGAGTGAAAGATTGGAGATTGGCAATATTCCTTTTGTAAGCAACAGCCCGAAACCCACACGCAGTGAGGCTTTGGAATACTATCGCAGGGTAACATTGTCGTCCGGTCTCCGGGTAAATTTATTTGAAGAGGTGAAGCAGGTAACCCGGAATGCTGATGGCTTTACAGTCACCACACCAAAGCAAACATACACAGCGGCATTTATCATTATCGCCACTGGCTTTTACGGTATCCCATTCCTATTGAACGTAACCGGAGAAGAACTACCCAAGCTGACGCACTATTACAAGGAACCGCATTTTTATGCCTTCCAGAAAGTGATGGTTATTGGCGCCATGAACAGTGCGGTAGACGCTGCCCTCGAAACCTGGCGCAAAGGCGCTGATGTAACCATGGTGATCCGCGGAAACGAAATAGGGAAAAGGGTAAAATATTGGGTAAAGCCCGATATCGAGAACCGAATTAAAGAAGGTGCTATCAAAGCATTTTTCAACAGCAGCGTCGCAGCGATCCGCGAACACGAAGTGGATATCCAAACACCGGACGGACTTATTACAGTTGAAAATGACTGGGTCATCGCCATGACCGGATACCAGCCCGATCTCAGCTTTATCAAATCAATCGGAATAGATTTATCGGCAGATGAAACCTGTAAACCTTCCTACGATGCCGATAGCCACGAAACAAATATCCCCAACATTTACCTTGCAGGCGTCATTTGCGGCGGCATGGACACGCATACCCTCTTCATCGAAAACTCAAGAGAACATGCGGAGAAAATCATTGGGGATATTACTTTGAAGGTTTAGGTGTTTAGAAGTTTAGGTGTTTAGGAAACCGAGTCAGATTTGCTGTTGTTTGGGTAGCTCGTAATGTTTTTCAACATACAAAATGGTCCAAATCAACTCTCGCGCCTATCATTTTATTTCCAAAACCTTTCATTTTGCTTCTCACGCCTGTCATAGAGGCAGCCTAAGCATCGATTCTAAGACCTGAAATGTGGATTCTGAGATCCAATTCGTGGATTCTGACACATGAAAGGTGGATTAAGACACCCGATGCAATCATTAATTGATTCTATCTACCTGTTTCCTAATCTGAAATGTGGATTCTGAGATTTAATTAGTGGATTCTGACACCTGAAATGTGGATCCTGACACCCAATCAATCGATTAATTAATCCTATTTGTGGATTAAACGATTAAAAAAGGGTGTTTTAGAGCTTTCGGAAGAGATTATTGGTTGATTACTGACAATATTGCACGTAAAGAAGCTTTTGAAGGGCGCTATTGTATTTTTTTGTCGATGGGCTGCGTGATCGCCAATTTTTTTGTATCCCGCCCCGCTGAAAGCGGCCAGGTAGCCGTTATAGCTCATTATGTCACCCCACTACCTCGATCTTAAAGCAGGCGTCTCAAACTGAAACCTTGCCGATTATGAAGGATCTATGACCACGGAGCATTATCCATTATCCATTAACCCATTATCCATTAACCCATTATCTATTACTTCTTAGTTCTACTTTGACATGTCATGATGAGTCTTTTTTAATTTTTCTCTGCTCATGCCTCTTTTGGATTTGCTCCATTAGCTCCTGTTTTGTGGCCCCTTTTTTGGGATAAATATTTAGCATAATTT
>JBDSXW010000009.1:0-25608 GCA_039925965.1 Chitinophagaceae bacterium | reverse complement strand
TGCCCTCTTGTCTCGAGGGTGGGGTGTTCGGGATAAACACTGCATAACGCCGATGGTGCTGCAGCACCACCGACTAGGGTTGACCACTAGTTAGGTTCGGGTTCGCAATCCGATCATGATGTGCAGCGGCTAACCGCCCCGTGGAGGTTCGACCCCTCCCCCTACAGCTCTCATTTAGTCCTGTTTTAGTTTAGAAAATCAGGAATGGTTGTGCTGATTAGTTTAGAAAAAAAGAAAGGTGGCCGTCTCAAAAGGACGGTCATTTTTTTTGGGGTATCAATGAAAGTTCACGAGTTCACAAGTTCAAAGGTTCACGGGTTGAGATGATGCTATGGTTGCCTACTAAACTGGAAAACTTGTGAACTGGCGAAACAGTGATCTTTTGAAGGGCGATTCATGACGACCAGTCATCATTATTCCTGAGCAAAACTTTTGGCAGCGACCCTCTTGTCCCGAGGGTGGGGTGTTCGGGATAAACACTGCATAACGCCGGTGGTGCTGCAGCACCACCGACCAGGGTTGACCACTAGTTAGGTTCGGGTTCGCACTTGCCCCGGATTCATTCCGGGGATCCGATCATGATGTGCAGCGGCTAACCGCCCCGTGTCCCGATTTGTTCGGGAGACCCCTCCCCTACAGCTCTCATTTAGTCCTGTTTTAGTTTAGAAAATCAGGAATGGTTGTGCTGATTAGTTTAGAAAAAAAGAAAAGTGGCCGTCTCAAAAGGACGGTCATTTTTTTCGGGCTATCCCGGAAAGTTCACAAGTTCCAATGTTCCAAAGTTCAAGGGTTGAGCTAATGCAATGGTTGCCTATAACCTGGAAAACTTGTGAACTCGTAAACTTGTGAACTGCCGAAACAGTGATCTTTTGAAGGGCGATTCATGACGACCAGTCATCACTATTCCTGAGCAAAACTTTTGGCAGCGACCCTCTTGTCTCGAGGGTGGGGTGTTCGGGATAAACACTGCATAACGCCGATGGTGCTGCAGCACCACCGACCAGGGTTGACCACTAGTTAGGTTCGGGTTCGCACTTGCCCCGGATTCATTTCGGGGATCCGATCATGATGTGCAGCGGCTAACCGCCCCGTGTCCCGATTTGTTCGGGAGACCCCTCCCCTACAGCTCTCATTTAGTCCTGTTTTAGTTTAGAAAATCAGGAATGGTTATGCTGATGAGTTTAGAAAAAAAGAAAAGTGGCCGTCTCAAAAGGACGGTCATTTTTTTCGGGGTATCAATGAAAGTTCACGAGTTCACAAGTTCAAAGGTTCACGGGTTGAGATGATGCAATGGTTGCCTATAACCTGGAAAACTTGTGGACTCGTAAACTCCTTTCTTTCGCAGGCGATGTCTCCGGCCAGCCCCTTCTTTCTGTGGGCCCGGGACTCGCCGTGCAGCAAGCTAAAAAAATCTTCATTGTCCGAAACTGTGCGACTGCCTTCTCTATCAACCGCAATCTTTCGTCCCCGGCTACGGCGAGTCCTGCCGCCCGCAAGTCCAGGAGTAGAGACATCGCCTAAGAAGCAGCATGAGAAACGTTATGGTAGTTGTGTCATATTGCTTCGCAGGCGATGTCTCCGGCCAGGCCCTTCTTTGTGTGGGCCCGGGACTCGCCGTGCAGCAAGCTAAAAAATCTTCATTGTCCGAAACTGTGCGACTGCCTTCTCTATTAAACGCAATCTTTCGTCCCCGGCGACGGCGAGTCCTGCCGCCCGCAAGTCCAGGAGAAGAGACATCGCCTGAGAAGTAGCATGAGAAACGTTCTGGTGGTTGTGTCTTATTGCTTCGCAGGCGATGTCTCCGGCCAGGCTTTCCTGTGTGTGAGCCCGGGACTCGCAGTAATGATTGCCTATAATTTGGAAAACTTGTGAACCCGTGAACCTGTGAACTTGTGAACCCGTGAACTTCTGTTCCAAAAACCCCGGATACACACCCACTGCTACCAGTTCTAAATTCTGCTTCCGTAAAGAAAGGCCAGCTATTATCTTTCCAAAAATTCAACCAATGAAACTCATTCTTTCCTTCCTCTTTGCTATAGTAAACTTTGCTGCCAACGCGCAAAAACAAGCGCTGGTAAAACAACTTAACAGCTTTATACCAAAGGGCTTCGGCCTGAAAGACACCGCCTTTGGCGATTTAAATAACGATGGCAAAATGGATGTAGCATTTGCGATCTACTCACTTAAAGAAGACAATGAAGCTTTTGAAGACACCGCCATGAACATGAGCCGGCCATTATTATTGCTGATACAGCAACCCGACGGTAAATTGAAACTGGCCAAACGGAACAACAATTTGATTATGTGCAAGCAATGCGGTGGTGGCATGGGCGACCCGTTTGAAAGCCTCCTCATCAAAAAAAACAGCGTCATCCTCAGCTTTTATGGCGGTAGTAGCTGGCGGTGGGGCGACACCTATGGCTTTAGCTGGGATGCCACAATTCAAACCTGGCGGCTAACAAAAGAGGACCATACTTCGTTCCAGGGCGGCGATCCGGAGGCAACCACTAAAAACACCATCATACCCGCATCAGAAATAGCGAACTTCAACTTCGACAATTTTAATATCAACACCCTGTCTGGCCCCGGGGCCGTTACCGCGAAAGTGACCGCTGTCAAATGCTTTTTTTACAACGCCCCGAACACCGCAACCAAAAGAAAAGCCTATGTTATGAAAGGAGATACCATCAATATTGTGCGGGAATACCTGACCTACTATGACACCTATTTTACCAATGCCAAAGGACAGGTATCTACGGGCTATGTGCTTAAAAAGGATGTGGAAAAACAATAACTGACGGCCGTCTTTATTGCGGCGGCGACCTAAGCAGCGGGGCATCCGCATTGTTTTCCCTATTTCGTGCGGCAACCAGTAGTGGCGGCCAGAAATCCAATTGGATTCCGTATTTTGGCGGCAACCTCCCCGATTATGAAGTTGCTCAGTCCTGCGATCAGCCGCCTGGCCCGGTTTCGCCTTAATGCCATCGACCAATGGATCAATGATCCGGTGGGCACGCAGCGGGAGGTATTGCAGCACCTGGTAACTTCCGCCCAATACACCGAGTTTGGCCGGATGCATGGCTTCAACAAAACTTTTACCACGCGGGCTTTTAAAAAGGCCGTACCCATTTGCGATTACAATGATCTGAAACCTTTTATTGAGCGGATGATGACCGGGGAAGAAAATGTGCTGTGGAACACACCTGTAGAATGGTTTGCCAAAAGTAGCGGCACCACCAGCGACCGCAGCAAGTTTATCCCAGTTAGCAAAGAAAGCCTCGACGAAAACCATTTCCAGGGATCAAAAGATGCCCTTACCTTATACTACAAATTGTTCCCGGATAGCGACCTGCTGACTGGTAAAGGCCTGGTAATTGGTGGCAGCCACCAGGTAGCTAATATCGGCGACAACGAAGACATAAAATTCGGCGACCTCAGCGCAGTACTGATGCAGAACACACCCTTCTGGGGTCACTGGCTGCGTACGCCAGAATTGAGCATCGCCCTGCTCGACGAATGGGAAAACAAAATAGAAGTGCTGGCGAAAACCACCATGCTTGAAAATGTGACCAGCATTAGTGGTGTACCAACCTGGACCCTAGTGCTCATTAAGCGCATATTGGAATTGAGCGGCAAGGAAACCCTGGCCGAGGTATGGCCGAACCTGGAACTCTACTTCAACGGCGGCGTGTCGTTCGTGCCCTACCGCGAACAGTTTGAAAGACTGATCGGCAAACCCATCCGCTACCTGGAGATTTATAATGCCAGCGAAGGCTTTTTCTCCGCCCAAACCGATCCTGATGAAGACGGCATGCTGCTGTTCCTGAACCATGGCATTTTTTATGAGTTTATGCCGGTGGAAGAATACGGAAAACCTGATCCCAAAACAATCGGGCTACGGGATGTGGTGCCGGGTAAAAATTACGCACCTGTCATCAGTACCACTGGCGGACTCTGGCGCTACCTGCTGGGCGATACCATTCAGTTTACCACGGTTTTCCCATTCCGCATCAAAGTAAGTGGGCGGCTGAAACATTATATCAATGCCTTTGGCGAAGAAGTGATTGTAGACAATAGCGACCGCGCCATTGCCATCGCATCAGAAAAAACCGGGGCCATCATTACCGACTATACCGCAGCCCCAGTGTATTTTGGCAAAGACAATAATGGCGGTCACGAATGGCTGATCGAATTTGAAAAAGCACCGGACAACCTCGAAGCATTCGCCTTTGAGCTGGACACAGCCCTTCGAAGCATCAACAGCGATTACGATGCCAAGCGGTATAAAGACATGGCCCTCCGCCAGTTGCTGGTCCATCATTTACCCATTGGCACTTTCAATAGGTGGCTTAGCAGCAAAGGCAGGCTGGGCGGACAACACAAGGTACCGCGCCTTTCCAATGACCGCAGGTATGTGGATGAAATTTTGAGCATGCTGTAACTGATGTTTTCACTGGTGCCGACTTTGTAATATTTGATTGTTTGAGCTTGCAGAAAAGATCCACCCACGTCAGGCAGGAACCTGCCATCCCCGTCAGCGGGGGACACGCCTTCGGTGCAGAGAGTCATGTGTTTTATGGTCGCAAAATTACCTGACTTTACATACCGTTTTACCAAAATCGTATCAGCTTCCGGCCCAGCAAATCTGAAAAGCCTAAAAACTAAAACCTGCTTTAAACCTGATCTTCGGTTACAGCCACCTTTAATAAAACGCCCCCAACAACAAGCATATCCAACTGTGCTTGACCGGATTGTTACAATGAAAACAGGCGGTTCAAAAGCTGCTTAGCTGGATCTATCCGGATGCAATAACCGTTTTCTCATTATTTTCCGCCCTCGTTTACTTCCGCATCCAAAAAAAGAGCCCATGACAATTATACCAGGCGAAATAAAAACCGGCTTATTACACAGTTACCTGCTGGGCGCCATTGCCCCAAGACCCATTTGCTTTGCCAGCACGGTAGACAAGGATGGCAAACCCAACCTGAGTCCATTTAGTTTTTTTAATGTGTTTGGCAGCAACCCCACCACCCTTATCTTTTCGCCGTCGAGAAAAGTGCGGGACAATACTATTAAACATACCCTCGAAAACGTGTACGATACAAACGAAGTAGTGATCAACGTGGTGAACTATGCGATGGTGCAGCAGATGAGCCTGAGCAGTTGCGAGTACCAGAAAGGCGTTGACGAGTTTGTAAAAGCAGGTTTTACAAAACTGGCTTCTCAAAAAGTGAAACCCTGGCGGGTGGCCGAGAGCCCGGTACAAATGGAATGCAAAGTGCGGCAAGTTATTGAAACAGGCACCGAAGGCGGCGCAGGTAACCTCGTGATCTGCGAAGTGCTGGTTATGCATATCAACGATTCCATACTGGACGAACAGCAGCGCATCGACCCGCATAAAATAGACCTGGTGGCCCGTATGGGCTTTGATTATTATTGCCGGGCCAGCGGTGCTGCAGTTTTCCAGGTAGCCAAACCTAATACGGAGTTGGGTATTGGTATTGACCAATTACCATTAGCCATAAGTGGCAGTAAAATATTGAGCGGCAATAACCTTGGCATGCTGGCCAATGTGCACCACCAGCCTGATATTGACCCGGCTTTTGACGATAACCGGGTGAAACAAATCGTGCAGTACTACAGCATCAGCCCCGATGAAATGGAAAAAGAACTACATATCTATGCAAAGGAATTGTTGGAAGCCGGCCAGGTAAATGCCGCATGGCAGGTATTGCTCGGTATGGTCTAGACTTAATTTGGCCAGCCTTCGGAACAATTGATTTTTCTGTGGGGCTGAAATAGGCTAAATTGAATCTCCAAAATCCCCGAATGTCGCACCTATCAACGAAAAAATCATTCCTGCCACTTCAATGGAAAGCCATATTGCTATCTGCTGGGCTAGTATTGTTATTGCTCACTGCCAGCGCACAACAGGAGCGGATGTATGATGTGATCCGTAAGGGAGATAACGTCGGATTTTTAAAAGCTTCTTTTTCCAATACCGCCCTGGGCCAGTTTTTTTACATTGAATCCAAAGTAAAAGTTTGGGTGGTCATCAATATTAAAATCAATTACAACCAAAGCAATTTGTATAAAGATGGATTGCTGCAGAACGCGGTGATGATACGTACGGTTAACGGCAGCACCAAAGTAAGTAACAACATTCTTCACAGCCCCCAGGGTTATATTTGTAAGAATATCGATGGCGACACGGTAATGGTAAAAGATGAGATCCGGCATACCATCGCCACACTGTATTTCAGGGAACCGGTAAATATCAATCGGGTCTATAGTGAAAACTTTCTCTCCTTCCTGGCCATTAAAAGTACCGGGCCGCATACCTACGAACTCAGTTTGGCCGACGGCAAAAAAAACTACTACACATATAACAACGGCCTCTGTACCAAAGTGCAGGCCGAAACAGATCACGGCACGGTGTACCTGATAGCCAGGTAAGAGGCGTCATTTTTGTAACTGATCATTCTGATGCTCTTTTTTATCGCGTAGGCATTTCTGGTCTGCGAAATCTCAGCCTTCCCTTTTAAAATTTAACGAGCCTGTTATTTAATCATTGGGCAAAAGGACGGAACATTGCGGAATGAAGTTGAAAGCAAAAAAAATCTGCTCCATAGCCAGTTGCTTTTTTATGCTGGCGGCCTCGGCTACCCCGGCAAAAGATAGTCTTATGGTGGTGCTTGACAAACCGGTTTTAATGCATGGCGACACCTTATCGCTGCTGGCTACCTACCTCCCGGCTAATAAGAAAAAAGTAGCAGCCACTTTACAAAT
Organism: Chitinophagaceae bacterium; assembly: GCA_039925965.1. Lineage (GTDB taxonomy): Bacteria > Bacteroidota > Bacteroidia > Chitinophagales > Chitinophagaceae > JAZKFT01. The sequence continues at coordinate 18,819 of JBDSXW010000009.1, read as the reverse complement.
GCAGGTGGAAAACGAAAAGGGCCACAGCATCAAAATGCGATGGCCACTGCTGAATAATATAGCGGATGGCGATTTTATTATCCCCGACTCCCTGCCCAACGGCAAGTACACGATTAGCTTTGCAGTGCAGCCAAGGTTTTTCCGGATCTACGGCCAGGTAAAGCCGCCCATTCGCACCACTATGTTAAACACCAACTTGCTTACCGGCAAAGGGGGATGGCTTTCGGCGGAAATTCCGGTGGAAAGCGATGGTACTTTTACAATCAGAAACTGGCTGTTTGAGAAAGAAGCCACCCTGGTCTTTTCCCGCCAGAAAAAAGTAAATAGCGACCTGGATATCAGCATTAACACCTGGCTTGATTCTTCTTATCAACCTGCGGCTTATGCAGTAAGAGAATTTTACGTGGGTACACCACCAAGCGCTATTTCCATAGATAGTAACGGTAGTCGTTTACAACCAGACAGTTCCAAATTTAATGAACGGGTGAACCTGTTGCCAGGTGTAGTAGTTACCGGCAAACAAAAAACAAAAGCGGACAAGTTTAATGAGGTGTACTCTACCGGACTATTCAAAAGTATGGACGAAAAAGTATTCGATTTTATGAGTGAAACCAGCGATGCTTTTGGGTACAGTTCTGTTTTAGATTATTTGCAGGGAAGGGTAGCTGGATTGCAAATAGCAAGGGATCAGGATGGAACGATGGGTGCAAAATGGCGGGGAGGAAACGTCTCATTTTTCATCGATGAACAGGTGGTGGAAGCAGACCAGATCAGTACTTTAAGCACAGCCGATATCGCCATTGTAAAAGTGTATCCACCACCGTTCTTCGGCGCCACTGGCGGTAGCGGTGGGGCCATCGCGGTGTACACCCGTCGCGGGGAATACAGTGCCAACACCGGCAATCGCCATGTGTTCCGGGTAAAAGGCTATACTCCCCTGCAAACAGTGCTATATGTGAATTAGCGTAAATGATCCTGAAATAAATCAAGGGCCGATCTTTATTTTTTCACCCCTCCATGTATTACTTTCCTACCCTGCGTGAACAAATACATTTCATTATTCATTCTCCTGAGCTTAACGCTTATTTTCCAGACCGGATTTGGCCAGGCGTCATCATTTCATTTAGCCATTAATACGAATGTATTTCGGGCTGGCGATACATTGCAGCTGCAAGCCGACTACGCTGTTGGCAACAAGAAACTGCCGCCGGCCACCCTCGATATTATTATAGAAAACGAGGCTGGCAATACCTGGAACATCCGGTGGCCCATGCTGGATGGTTCGGCAGCAGGTAGTATTATAATCTCGCGGTTTATCCCGAAAGGCCGGTACCATGTATGGGTGGCCGTGCAGCCGAGAACTTTCAGAATATATGGGCAAGTGGTGTATTACAACCGAAAAAAATTAAAGGAGTTGCAGGCGCTCATTGTTGCGTCCAACACGCAACTGGAATCCCAGAAAATCCTGCTGGAACCTGATCGTTCATTTGTGATCAAAGACTGGCAGGTTACAAACGAAATGACGGTGTCTTTTGAGACTAGCAACCCTGAAGATATTTTGCACATCCATCCCGAATGCTGGCTGGATTCGGCTTACCGGCCTGCCGCACAATCCTATGTATCTGTACTCGTTACCGATGCAGATACGGTTCTTACCACAAAAAGCAAGGCGCCGGCAATCCGGCCAATGGCGTGGAATGGCACCGGGGCCTATAGCAATATGTTGCCCGCTGATATCTATAACCGTTTCTTTTCATACGGTATGTTCCGCGATACATCGGAAAAGCTAATCGATGTGATGGGAGACTCAACGGTAGGCGCCGAAACAAACACTATGGAGTATATTTCCGCAAAGTTGCTCGAGGCAGGGGTTGCTACCGAAGTAAAAGGCAACAAACTGCTGTATAATGATAAGGAGTTGGTGCTCTTCATCAATGAAGCGCCAACCAGTGGCAGTGTCGCCGGTGTTGAATTAGAAAGGGTAGCCATCATTAAACTCCTGCGGCATCATGTTACCGTTGGCGAAGAAAAGGAGGTCAATGCGCTGGCTGTTTATTACAAACGATACCCGTTTACAGATCCCGGTGTTGCACAACATATTTTTTCAATACAGGGTTATAACGATAATATTCTGCTACTGAGGTAATACCGTCCCCGGGGAAGTAAAACTCTGGCGATATTTTACCAGTAAATAAGTGATGCTTTACCGAATGCTATCGCTTTGTTTCGTTCCATGTTTTATAACCTGAGTATGATTGACTATGACTTCCATTTCTTTGGTGTAAAGGTTCACAAGGTTGCCAATGTTGTTGCATATCGGCAGGCAATTGCTGGTACAGTTTTGTTCCTTCCGTTTTCCAGGCCAGCATTTCAGCGCTTACCTGCCTGATAATTTTCCCGGGGTTGCCGACCACCAGGCTACGCATTGGAATTTTTTCATCTGCTTTGATAAAACATAAGGCACCCACAATGCTCTCATCGCCCAGGTCCACGTTATCCATCAATACCGCATTCATCCCTACCAGGCAATTACGGCCAACCGTAGCACCATGAATAATAGCACCATGGCCAATATGCGCCCCAGCTTTCAGCAAGACCGTAACGCCAGGAAACATGTGCACGGTACAGTTTTCCTGTACATTACAGCCGTCTTCGATAACGATCTGGCCCCAATCGCCCCGCAATGCGGCCCCCGGGCCGATGTACACATCTTTACCAATAATTACATTGCCTGTAACGGCAGCCTGGGGATGAACAAATGCCGACGGATCAGCCACCGGTTTAATACCATTAAATTCGTAGAACATAGGAGCGTGTTTAAATTTTTCAGTTGGGTCACCTGCAGTTGTTTTTTATGGCGCCGACATGGGCGACCGTTGCAAATCCCGATTATTTCGGGGCCCCGTTCAACTACAGTAAATATGTCATCATTTTACAAGTATACCAATACCTGGAAACTAAATTTAAACAGTGTTTAAGGTACGAGGTGGTTGACAGAACTAAAAGAAAACCAAATTTGCGAATAACTGCCTGAATAATACAATTATGGAACATCTTGAATCAAACCGTATCATCGGGTCCCTAAGCAACAGGTGGTTGCAAGCGGACCAAAATTTGATGTAAATTAAGCCATGAAACCCTTTTTACCCTACACCCTTTTATTCTTACTCCTGATTTGCTGCCACCATAGTTTTGCGAAACCCTACGATTATCCCGTAGCCCTAAGCCGGCAATATGCCCATTATAAACTGGATAAGATTCAGCAACGATTTTTGGCCATCGACGGCAAAGCCGATAGTCTGCTGACAGGCTTTTACAGTGATGAGATCAACAGGCAGTTAACCTATTGCGCAACAGTCCACCTGGATTCATTGCAGAAAGAGATTGAACTGGACAGCCTGGTGGATAACAACCGGAAACTTGGCTATCTCAGGGGCCTCGGCGAAATGCTGGACAACTTCAGCAGTGCCTACAAGTCAAGAAAAATAAGGCTATCGGCATTTCCAGAGGTGGTCCGCAGTTGGGAGGAGGCATATACGTTGGATAAGAATAACCAGTCGATTGAAAGCCTGTTCGGCCGGCTTGGTTCCGTTACAGGAAACATATTTCTAAAAAGCGTTGCATTTGCCAATAACCCAACGCTTGCCAAGGCAAAAAGTCGGGTGCTCCTTACTTATATTAATGAACATCCGGGCAAACTCTGGCAAACGCTAAACAGTAATCCAGATGCGCCTTTTGTAGATAGCCTAATCGCTGTCAAGGCAAAAACAGAGCCTGAAAAATTGTATAATTACGCACAGGCTAATAACAGATTAGGCAAGCGGATACAGCAGCATAAAGATCCGTTGGTGAGGTTGGTAAGCACCTTGTCTGCCGACAATAGCGGCAGGCTTTATTTCCCCTTTCTGGGTCTTTTATCAGAGGGAAAAATCACCCTTGATGAAATCAAAAAGCAGGTTGCAGATACCCTGGGTTATTATCGTTTACTCGTAAGTACGCAGATAACCTACGCCAGCAGAATGGCAAAAGGCGATACGCCGATGGCGGCAAAAACATTACGGGAAATGATCCATACAAAAGCAGTATTTCCCTTCGTAAACAGTATCAACGGCCTTCATGAAATGCCGGCGAATGTCCGATTCAAAAAGGTAGAAAAACTAACAGCGCAGGAATTGTACTACATCCTCGTTTCGTCTGAAGCTGAAATTTATACCAGCAGTTATATTGGCGTTTACAACCGTATCTGGCAACGAATGGGAGTACCTGATGCGGATAGCCTGCTGGCTTCGGTAAGTAACGATCACTATAAGAAATTCCTTACTATGGCAGCCAACTATAATGTGCTGGACGACTTTCTTGGGCGCATGAACAAGGACCACGCCATTGCCCTGATGACCAATTTTGTAGACAACCTCGACAATGGCAATGGCGATGATCTCGAAGATGCCGTGGACGTGGCCAACAGCTACGCCAGCATTACCAATGACACCATTAAAAAACTGATGCTGGATCAGATAGCCGCCAATTACTTTAAGGCTGTGGCAGACAGCAACGAACGGGGCACCACCATTTACCATCTTGAAAAAATGATACTGGAAAGCAGCGATACAGCAAACCATATTAACCTTACCGACAGCCTTGGTGTATTACCTGTGTATGATGTAGCCAATAACTATTTAAAAGATAGCCTGGGGCGGATTGTTTTACAAATGTATTTCTATGGAGACGGCATTGGCAGGGGCAGCTTTAACCAACTCAACAGGATGTACTCCAACAAAAATTGGAAACGCACGCCTGGCCCGGAATGGGTGCAGTTTACCAGCCTTAACACAGTCACGCCCTTTATAATATTTGCAAATAAGCCCGGCTTCGAAGAAAAAAATGAAGACCTGCTCTCACAGGAGCATCTGAATAAATGGATGACTCAAAATGGCTATGCGCCAGCTATCACTGTACACCGCGGGCACAGTTATTATTTAAATGAAACCATCCGCCAGTTGTCGCCCTCCAGCAAGATTATTATACTCGGCAGCTGTGGTGCCTACCATAGCCTTCGGGATATCCTGGAAATATGCCCGGATGCCTACCTGATCGGCAGCAAGCAAACGGGATTTGGTGCTGCTAACGTGCTTATTTTTTCCGTGATGACAGAAGAATTAAAGAATGGGCGCGACATAAACTGGATAACCTACTGGAAACTCCTTCAAAAGAAAATCCCAAAGACTGGTTATGATTTCAACGACTACATCCCACCTTATAAAAACCTCGGTGCCCTCTTTATCAATGCCTATCATAAGGCCCGGGACAGGGAGTAGGCGCAACGGTTTCAACCGACTACAAAACAATCTTATTTAAGCCAGCTTTCAACAACAGCAAATTGAGTTCCTGCAGCTTCAGCTCCTTTGCTTCACGCCAGTTGGCATTGGCGGCGATAAATTTATACTGCTCTCCGATCGCCGCATCCGTGGCCTGTTTGGTGGGTGGCATGTCGGTATCGTGAACAATATTAAATACCGCACCCAGGCTGGCCGACAACTGGTTAAAGCCTTTTCCTTTGGCCGGCGCCGGCGCTGTTTCCAGTAACGCAGCGAAACTGTCAAATGTTTTTAATTTTGCAAGCGTTTCACCGGTTGCCGTGGAATTCAGGGCAGCTATCTGCGACCTTATGGCGCCTATTTCCTTTAGGGCATTTATACAAACCTGGCGGTTGCTGTAGCACATGTATGAAAGTTTAAACTGCTTCTCCAGGTCGGCTTTCGCAGTGGTAACACGCGGGTCCATTTTTACTGTAATCGGTTGGCTGTAGGTTTTGCCATTAACCGTAAGTTTTACTATATACATACCGGGCATTACCCAGGGCGAAGTAGGGTCGGGGGCAGTGTTTTCTTCTGTGGCTGCAATCGGGTAGGCCGGTGGCAGATCCAGCGGTGTATAATGCATGTCCCACATAAACCGATGGCTACCTGCGGCGGCAGAGAGCTGTTCCTGTGGCCGGATCCAATAAGGTGGCACATTATTGGGCGGTATGCTGTATGGCCTATCGTTGCTGGAATATTTACGGATCACCTCGCCGCTGGTGTTTACAATTTCCAGTGTCATTTCCCCCACAGCCTTTTCGCCCAGGTAGTAATTAATCACGGCACCATCAGGTGGGTTTTGGCCAGCCGGTTCTTCCTGCGGCAGGGGCGTATCGGTGTTCATATTCCAACGTACACGGTAAGCAGTTTGTGGCTTATAGAGGATTGGTTGATTGGATGATTGGTGGGTTATTTGATTGGTAATTTGTCTCAAAGGCGTAATATCATCCAGTATCCAAAAACTGCGGCCGTGGGTACCGATCACGAGGTCATCGTCTTTGATAACGAGGTCCCTGATGCTGGTGGCCGGCATATTTAAACGCAGTGTTTGCCAGTGTTCGCCATCATCAAAACTTACATGCACATTCCGTTCGCTGCCCGCGAATAACAGGCCTTTTCTAATGGGGTCTTCTTTCACCACGTTAATGGGATCATCGGGTAAACCAGTTACAATTTCTTTCCATGTTTTACCGCCATCGCTGGTTTTATAAATATGCGGTTTCATATCGTCGAGGCGGATCCTGTTTACGGCCGCATAGCAGGTTTTTGGATCGGAATGGCTGGCATCCATCAATGATATCTTGCTCCAGGGCGTCAGCTGTGGTGGCGTTACATTGGTCCAGGATTTGCCGCCGTTGGTGGTAACATGAATAAGGCCATCATCGGTACCTGCCCATATAATATTGGTATCCAGGTAGCTGGGTGCAATCGTGTACACCACGCCACGTCTTGGCATTTTCTTCATCTCTTCCGTTCTGTAGATACCAATACTTTCTGGTATTTCGTCATAGGTCTCCCTGCTCAGGTCGGGGCTGATCACCTGCCAGGAGTTACCGCCATTGCGGCTTTTAAATATTACGTTGCCCGCATAGAACAAGGTCTTTTTATCGACCGGAGAAAACATTACCGGCGCTGTTCTTACAAACCGGTACTGCCCGCCACGTAAGGCCTCCGGTGCTATGTTCTGGCTTTGCCCGGTACGCTTATCATACCTGGATAATTTTCCACCATATATCATATTGTTATCCAGCGGATCGGCTACCACATAGCCATATTCTTCGGCACCCACGGGATGCCATTCCCTGAAAGTGATTTGCCCGTCGTTGCCGCGGCTGGCAATGCCCACAGAGCCACTCTCCTGCTGCCCGCTGTACACATTATACGGGAATGAATTATCAGCGCTTACATGATAAAACTGTGCCGTAGGCTGGTTGTACCAGCTGCTGAAGGTTTCGCCGCCATTTACGGTAATGATCGCCCCCTGGTCGCTGGCGATCAGGATGATATTACTGTTGTCGGGATTGATCCAGATGCGGTGGTAATCATCGCCGCCGGGCGCACCGCGAAAGGCCTGGAACGTTTTGGCGCCATCGGTACTTTTCCAGGTAACTACATTAGCCGTATATACAATATCTGCATTTTTGGGATCCACTTTCATTTCGGCAAAATCGCTGCCGCGACCCCAGAAGCGTTCATCGGCGCTCATCATCTCCCAGCTTTCACCGGCATTATTACTGCGATAGATACCCCCATATTTCCCTGCATCCACCGTGGCATACATGCGGCTGGCATCGCTGGGCGCAATGCAAAAACCGATTCGGCCAAGACCTTGTTCTGTACTAGGTAATCCTTTGGTTAGTTGTTGCCAGGTGTTACCGCCATCCGTACTTTTAAAGAGGCCACTTTCTTTACCGTTCCAGGCGCCGTTTTCCCATGGGCCTTGCCGGCCGGCCCATAAGTCTGCATAAATAATATTACTGTTTTTCGGATCGATGGTTACCTGTATCGCCCCGGTATTTTCATCCTGGTACAATACCTTTTCCCAGGTGGCACCGCCATCTATCGTGCGATAAACGCCACGTTCGGGGTTCGGGCCATAGGGGTGACCCAGTACGGCTACAAACACCCGGTTTTCATTTTTCGGGTCGATGGCCAGGCCGCCTATCTGCTGCACATTCTGGAGGCCGATGGTCTTCCAGGTTTGGCCGGCATCAGTACTTTTATACATGCCATCTCCGTAGCTGAGTACGCCCAGGTCGGGCCGTTGCAGCCCCTCGCCACAGCCCACATACAGCACATTGGGGTTGGAAGGCGCCACCGCTATATCACCTACGCTACCTGTTGGCTGGTCATCAAATATCGGTTTCCAGGTGCGGCCATAGTCGGTAGTTTTCCACACCCCGCCATTGTTTACGCCGATATAAAAAACATTGGGTTGCTGCGGCACGCCTACAGCACCAACCGTGCGGCTGCCCCGGTGCGGGCCAATCATGCGCCACTGCATGGCATTAAAAAGATTGGGGTTCACTGCCTGTGCATCTGTAAAACAGTTGGCCAGCAAACAGGCTGTCAGCAGCAGTAAATTTCTTGTAAGCATCAGGTAAAAATTATAGCTGGTAAGATAAAGCAAATAGCTCACCCGTCGGTATTGTTACACAAGGTGGACGTTTCGGACTACAATTGTTTCATGATGTCATGTACAAACCGATACGCGGTCTCTGCTATTTGTTTTGCTTTTTTGGCATCGAACAAACCAAAGTTTATAAGCAGCGGAGGTTCCACGAACATACTGCACAGGGCACTACTTCGTTGTCCGTCTTTTGCATAGTGAGGTGCAAAGTGCGGTCAATGCGTTGGGCGTAGCCAGCCTTTAGGTCGTAGGCTGGCAAAGGGTTTACATGAATGCCGATAATATCTTTATGCCGTTTAACCCAGAAGGTACGCCAGTAAGAGTTTTTCGTCGTCTCAACCTATTATTTCTACTTCGTTCATGGATAAATATCTTGAGCCAAAGCACATTATTATTGCAGTTTTGGCCCAGGATGTTAGGCAAGGGTAACAAAGAAGGAGGCAACCTGCTTTTTAAAAGATCTTCTATCCTTTTATTCAAAAATTACTATCGCAAGAAGTGGCTACCACTGTATCAGGGTAAGAATTTCTTCCAGGAACCGCTGGTCGGTTTCATCGAACTGATCATACTCCGAAGCATCAACATCCAGCACCGCAATCACAACGCCATCTTTGATCACCGGCACCACGATCTCGGACCTTGACAGGCTGCTGCAGGCGATATGCCCGGGGAATTTTTCTACATCCGGCACAATCAGCGTCCGGGCTTCGGCCCAACTGGCACCGCAGACTCCACGGCCCTTTCGTATGCGGGTGCAGGCCACCGGACCCTGGAAAGGCGCCAGCACTAGTTCATCATTTTTTACCATATAAAAGCCCACCCAAAACCAGCCAAATTGTTCCTTCAATGCAGCCACCGTGTTGGCAAGATTGGCCACGAGGTCGGGCTCTCCTTCTATCAATGCTTTAATCTGCGGGATGATGGATCGATAGCTTTCAGTCTTACTGCCTGCTACTATTGTTAAGTCTTCTGACATGTTATTGTAAGTCTTTTAAAATTTCTTCAATGGCCCGGTCCAGTTGTGGATCCCGGCCATTCATTTTATCTTCCCATGTATTAATTATTTTTATATCGGGCTGCACGCCATTGCTTTCTATGTCTTTGCCATCCAGTGTATAGCAGCCCCAGCTTGGCAGGCGCACCGTGCTGCCATCGACCAGGCTTACGCCACCTGTAAAAATAATCCAGTGATAGGTATCGTTGCCGATAATCTTTCCCAATTTAAGCGCTTTAAAGCCGGTAGCGGTCATCTCAGCATCGCTCAGGCTTTGCTCATTCACCAGCAATACAATGGGCTTATCGGAAGGTGCAAAATTACTTTGGGTGGTAAGTGCACCTTCGCGGTATTTCCATTTCAGGTAAGCCTTTTGTTGCAAGAACTTCAGCACTTCATCGTGTACGTTACCGCCCGTATTGTAACGCAGATCCAGTATCAGGGCGTCTTTTTTATAAAAGTCCTGTGTGGCATCCACTAAAAAACGTTCCAGTTCGCCGCTGCCCATATCCCGCATGTGGAAATACCCAATTCGGTTATTGCTTTTCTCGTCCACCTTTTGCTGGCATTGATCCTCCCACTCGGAATGGAGGTTGAGCCCGATGGTATTTTGGGTATGGGTAAACACATCATAGACCGTTTTATCGGGCCGTATAAAACTAAGTTTCAGTTCTTTATCCGCCGATGGCTGGGTAAAATATTTATTGCGGTCTTCGCCCATATTCACCGCCTCACCATTTACAGCCGTTAATACATCCCCAGGCTGAATATTGATTGCTTTTTTATCTGTTACACTTTGCTTTAAAATGCGGTTCACTTTGTACGGCTCGGTCCGGTCCCATACAATGCCGGTTTCTGTAGTTTGGCTGGTGAAAGGAACTTTGGTATCATCACCCGTACTGCTGAAGCCCATATGGCTGCTATTCAGCTCGCCCAGCATGTCATTCAGTAAAATACTCAGATCTGCCCTGTTGGTAATATAAGGAATAAATTGCTGGTACTTTTCCTTTGTTTCTTTCCAGTTAATACCATGAAATTTTTCATCGTAAAAATTGATTTCCACTTTAGCCCAGGCCTCTTTAAACATCTGTGCAAATTCTTCCTGCAGGTTTTTACGGAACGTATAACTCATCAGTATCGGCTCTATTTTATTTCCCGGCGCATCCAGGTTCAGCTTACAGATATTGCCTCCGCTAAGCACAAAATACTTGCCGTCGGCTTCGACGATACTGTATGAATTTGCATCTCCGACTTTTTCAGTTTTATTGGGTACAAACGGTTCAATAATCGTCTTCCACAAAGCATTGGTTCCCTCTGCATGGTTGCTGATATACAGCACCGTTGTCTTGTCAGCTTTCTGTATCACATAGGCTCCGTCCTGGCTACCAAATACAGGACTGATACGTTCCAGCCGCTCCATGATCTTACTTGCATCTACCGTTACACTGGAGTCTTTTTTCTTAGTCGTATCCTTTTTAAATAACTCATTATACTTCTCCATTTTAAAAGGGTCATCCCATTTTTCCAGTGGCAGGCGGTAAATGTGAGCGCCATCCAGGCCGAATGGATATGATGGCTTTGTTTGGTTGGTGGTGAAATAAATATACTTACTATCCGGGCTCCAAACAGGGTTGGTTTCGGTGACACCGCTATTGGTAAGGTCAATGCTCTTGTCGCCTTTTACATTATATAAAAAGATATCGTGTTCGAAATTTCTGAAGGCGCAGTACACCACCCATTCGTCGTTGGGACTAAAATAAGCGCCCGGCTGATCACTACCCCAGAACTCATCTTTGGCAATGGTCTTGACGTCCATTGTTTTCAAGTCCATCAGGCAGAGGTCGGTTTTTCCTTTAAAGAAAAGGGCCTTGCTCCGGGTCTTATTGTAGGTGATGTTGCGGTGGTCCACATTGAGCCTGGTGAGTTCCTTTGGTGCCGGCACCGTATCAGCCCGTATCGAAAACAGGTTTAAATAACCGTTGACCGTTTGGGTGTAAATCAACGTTTTATTATCAGCCTTCCACATTACTTCCGTGGCACGTTCGGCATTGCCTTTATTTACCTGCTGTATAATTTTTCCTTCCACATCGCTTACAAAAATTTCTCCCCGGCTGATGAATGCCAGCTTCTTTCCGTCGGGGCTGATATCGAACGAGCTGATCTTAGCCTTGACATCAAAATCCTGTGCTTTGCTTAAAATATTATTCCGGCTAATAGTAACAGGTACGGGCTGTGCCTTGCCTGAAGCCACATCGTACAACCATAACTGGTAATCTCTCTGGAAAACAATTTTGCCGCCATTGGCATTTACCTGTGCTGCTTTGATGGATGAATTAAAACGGGTCAGCGCTGTTTTTTTGCCGTTGGCAATGGTAAAGAGGTTGTACTCTCCGGTGCCTTCGTCACTAATAAAATACAGGTTGCCTTTGCTATCAAGCATAGCGCCAAAATCTTTTCCTTCCCAGTCTGTATAGCGTTTGTATTGTTTGGTTACCGGGTTGTACGATTGAATATCCGGGTTAAACGGGCCTTTGTAACGTTTGCGTTGCGCCTGGTTGCTACTCTCCCAGGTATCGTTAAAAAAAAGCTCACCGCTTGTTGGATGACTGGCTATATTATGATCAAATGAAAAGAAATAATCATTAAAAAGCCGAGTCGGCGTTCCGCCGTTAATACCCACAGTGTAGGCTGCTTCGCGGTTGTACCGGTTGCTGGTAAAATACAGCGTCCGGCTGTTCCAGGCCCAGCTATTGAGTTGATCGTTGGCCGAATTAAATGTGAGTTGTTTTATATCCCCGCCACCAAGCGGCATGGTGTATACATCGTTGTTGCCATATTGGTTGCTGGTAAAAGCGAGCCATTTACCATCGGGCGACACACGCGGATTGTTCTCGATGCCCGGCATGGCGGTAACACGAGTTGCCTGTCCGCCCTTGGTATCTGTCTTCCAGATATCGCTTTCAAAACAAAAATAAATGGTGCTGCCATCAGGTGTAAGAGAAGGATTGGAAAGGAAATAAGGCGCTTGCGCCAGCGCATGAATACTGGCGAAAACCAGCGGCAACAACAAGATTTTCTTCATAACAGTGTAAGATTTGGATTTAAAGATGGGGCAAAGAAAATAGCCGGCAAATTTTGTTTGATGAATGGCTGATACCCGCCATGGCCATACTTCCGGGTGCTGGCGGGAAAAAGCGAGACTGGCTGATGACACAAAAAATACCCATTTATAGGGATTGCTGGCGGACAGCCATTCCTGTAATTTCGGCAGGTTCAAAAACGGTTCATTTTGTCCTGCGGAGTACAGAACGATAGCCTTTGATACCCCGATCAATTCAATTTTAAAAACAAAACCATGAAAAAGTTTTTCTTTCTTAGTGTAGCTGCCACACTTATTTGCAGCCTTTCTTTTGCCAAAATATGGCGGGTAAATAACAACCCGGGCTTTAGTGCCAATTTTGTTACCGCACAGCAGGCGCATGATAGTGTTGCTGTACTTGCCGGTGATACATTGTATTTTGAGCATTCTGGTACTACCTACGGCAACCTGACCATGACCAAACGGCTGACAATAATAGGCGCCGGCGATTATCTATATGCCAATCCCGGTTTGCAATATAGCATTGAACCACCCCGGCTTACCGAGGTTGTTATGAGATCTACAGCCACTAATAGCTATTTTAGTATCACCTGCAAAATTCTAACAGATTCTGCAGACAATGTAACCATTACCCGAAGCAGAATTCTTACTGATATTAATATGGCTGCTGTTTCAAATTGCACGATTTCAAACTGTTTTATCGGCGGTACTGTAAGCATTCAGGCTATAACGCTATCTAACCCTTGTGGCCTAAGGGGGTGTGTAGGTCTGTCAATAGTCAATAATATCGTTTTGGGTGCCATAACCCAAGGTGCGATAGGATACAGCAGTTTATGTATCGGTGGCCAGGTGTTGTTCCCACACAGCGTAGCAGTTATCAACAACTCGGTATCTGCAAGGATAAGTATAAATGGCACTGCGTATAATAATATATACGGCACCATGAGAGTTAGCGGCGGAACTCCTGTCAATAACAACATTAGCACAAGCGGTCAAAGTGGAACTGAAAGGGAAACCTGGCCTGGTAGTGCTCAAACTTTTACCACCATAGAATCTGGTAATGGAAACCAGTATAGCCAAACTTTAGCGAATATATATGCAACAGGTCCGGCTTTGGTAGATACCAGCTATCGGCTGAAACCCCTTACCAGCCCGGCACTTGGTGCTGGCACAGGCGGGGTAGATGTGGGCGCAACCGGTGGTATCAATCCGTATCGCTTTGGATTAACCCCGGCCATACCTGCTATTTATAAACTAAACATCGCTCCTGCGGCTAATGGCAACAGCATTGGTGTAAGCGTAAGTACCCGCAGCAACAACTAAGGCTTCCATCATTTTATAAAACCTGATTTACCATGCGTAAACTATTTATAATGGTGGCGCTTATGCTGTACATGCATGCTACCGCTCAAATAAATCGGATAGAGTATTATTTCAACAGCGATCCCGGACATGGTCAGGCTACCCCGGTAACCATTACGCCAGCGGTCGACATCACCAACCAGGCTTTTACCCTTAACACCACGAGCCTGCCCGATGGAATCAACTACCTGTATGTGCGTAGCTGCAATGCAGATGGGGTTTGGAGCCAAACGGCCAGCCAATTGTTTTACAAGCTCAGCACCACCACCGCCCCAGCCGCTACCAACCTTACCGCCCTGGAATATTATTTCAATACCGACCCGGGCCATGGCCAGGCTACACCAGTAACCATTACCCCGGGCGTTGATATTGCCAACCAGGCTTTTACCCCCAATACCACGGCCCTGCCCGATGGCATCAATTACCTGTATGTGCGCAGCCGAAATGCCAATGGCGTTTGGAGCCAAACGGCCAGTCAACTATTTTATAAGCTGAGTACCCTCACCGCCCCGGCACCTACCAACCTTACTGGTATAGAGTATTACTTTAATACCGATCCCGGCCATGGCCAGGCTACACCAGTAACCATTACCCCTGGCGTTGATATTGCTGGCCAGGTTTTTACCCCCAATACTACCAGCCTGCCCGATGGCATTAATTACCTGTATGTGCGCAGCCGCAATGCCAATGGGGTTTGGAGCCAAACGGCCAGCCAACTATTTTATAAACTTAGTATTTTCACCGCCTCAGCCGCTACCAACCTTACAGCCATAGAATATTATTTTAACACCGACCCCGGACATGGCCAGGCCACCGCAGTAACAATAACCCCTGGCGTTGATATTGCTGGACAGACTTTTACACCCAATACCACGGCCCTGCCGGAGGGGATCAACTACCTATATGTGCGCAGCCGTAATAGCGATGGGGTATGGAGCCAAACGGCCAGCCAATTGTTCTATAAGCTAAGTGCCGCCAGCCACCCAGCGGTTACTACTATTAACCGGATGGAGTATTTTATTGGTGCAGATCCTGGCTATGGGCAGGCTATTCCAGTGGTATTTAACCCAGCCGACAGCTTAGTGGGCTTTACGTTTGCAGCCAATGTAGCGGGCCTCGATGTGGGTAATCATCTGTTACAAATAAGAAGTAGAAATGCGGCTGGGCAGTGGAGCCTTAACGCTATCGACACCATTACCATTGCAACCCCCAGACCAGCGCAGGCCATTGTGGTAAATAGCATCCTCACCAATGCAACCAGCATACCTGGCATCCCCTACCTGGAGGGATCGAGCCAGGCCCAAAGGCTGGATGTAGCGGCCATTTGTGCAGGCACTAAAATAGCCATGGCTTTTGATCCCTCAGGCAGTTTTGATTCGGCCAATATTTTTACAGTTCAGTTAAGTGATGAGGTTGGGTCTTTTGCAAGCCCTGTTATCATTGGCCAAACTACCGGCACCACAGGGCAGGCTGTTTTAAACGGATTACCACGCCACATTACACCCGGAGATAATTACAAAATACGTGTGGTAAGCAGTAACCCTGTTGTAACTGGTGATGCCAACCTCGATGCCATTACTATTAACGACATCAACCTCGGTCCCGACACCACCTTGTTTCATGCCTGCCCGGGCGAAACGACCAACCTGCTGACACTTTATAACACTACCGGGCTTACCGCCAGTTGGACCGCGCCAAATCCATCGGTAGTGATGCCCGGCATCTACACTTTGATAGCCAATAATGCGATCAACTGCCCGGATACGGCTGTCGCCACCGTAAAGCTGGAAACAGCTACCTGGGTGGGCATTGTCAGCAGCGACTGGCACAACCCAACTAACTGGAATATCAATAAAGTGCCTTCGGCCAAAACACATGTTATCATTCCGGGTGTCACTGCAAATCCCTGCATTATCAGCACCGCTAATGCACAGGCTGCCAGTATT
This sequence comes from Chitinophagaceae bacterium, assembly GCA_039925965.1. Taxonomy (GTDB): domain Bacteria; phylum Bacteroidota; class Bacteroidia; order Chitinophagales; family Chitinophagaceae; genus JAZKFT01. Next base: position 2,930 of record JBDSXW010000009.1, on the reverse strand, counting down.
CAAGTACTAAATGGGGCCACCCTCCAGGCCGTTAATAACAGGGTAGCTGAAATAAATGGAAAGTGCAGCGTGCTGCCGCCGGGGTAATCTCTTACCCGAGTAAAGAAATGAATACACCCGCTGGCCTGTGAGCGTACAGGTTAGCGGGTGTTTCTGATCGGGATGCAGCGCCGGAAGCCAGCCGACCCTGAAGATGTAGCATTCACAAGTGGATTAGCAGGGTGAAAAAACGTCTTTATCCCCGTGAATTCACCGGTCTGCACACCTTGATTTTTATTCAGTTTTGAAGCAAGCAGGTTTGGGTTGATCTGCTAACTGAATTTAAATCATTTCTTACATCATATGCCAAGTATCAATATCAGTTACGACCGCGGCGTTCTCCAGGTAGAAGCAGTTGACATCATCAGGGTTGAAGGCCTGGGTAATTATACCAAAATACATTTTACCAGCGGCCACCCCGTGACGGTTGCCAAAGTGTTGCACTGGTTTGAGGATCACCTGCCGCAGGAGCTGTTTGCCCGGATTCACCGCGGGCACCTGGTCAATAAAATGTTTGTAGACAAAATAAATGATGATGGTTGTACCTTCCTGCTCACCAATGGCGAGATGATTGGTATGAGCCGGAGAAAGAAAGGCATGTTACTGGCCGGTTAACCAGGTGTTGTGGCTGATATTGTCGTTTCAGGCTTGCCCAGGAGGCGTTACCATTGCTTTGCAAAATTTTTATTTGAAGAAGAATGCAACCATTTCAACTGTACATTATTTTTGATCCATTCCCAACAACCAAAACTCCTCAAAATGAAACTAAAACCTTGCTTTTTCGCCGCTGCCATTTTATTGACAGGCAGTCTTTTTGCACAGTCCGGAACTGCTGATATCAACGAACACGGCAAACCGGACAAGGAACAAAAATCAGACGATTCGCAGCCCCGAAATCTCTTTAAAATTAACCTGGCTGCGATTCCTTTAAAGAATTATTCCTTCCAGTACGAAAGGGTACTAACGAAAGCCATGTCGCTGGCTGTCGGGTATAATAACATGCCCAAAGGTCCTATTCCGCTTAAAACCACTTTTAAAAAAGCAGTTGCCAATGAAGATCCCCAGCTAACAAAAATTATTGATAATCTCGAAACAGCCAATTGGGCCATAACACCTGAACTGCGTTTTTATCTTAGTAAAAAAGGTTATGGCCGCGGGTTTTACCTGGCACCTTTTTACCGGCACGCCAGCTTTACTGTAAATAACTTGTTGATCGACTATGAAAACAATGCGAGTGTAAAGAACACGATCACACTTTCGGGAAATCTTACATCAAATACCGGGGGCCTGCAGATAGGCACACAAACTTCGCTGGGCAAACATTTTGGTCTTGATTTTTGGCTATTGGGCGCACATTATGGTACTGCTAAAGGAACCTTCAGTGGTATTTCGAACAAGCCACTAACACCGGATGAGCAGACTGACTTGCGTAATAAAATTGACGATCTTAATATTGGCAAGCTCAAAGCCACAGTAACTGCCAGTGGTGCCACCGTTGTTTACGACGGTCCGTGGGGCGGACTGCGTGGCGGTCTTTGCCTGGTTTTCAAATTCTAAAAAATCTATTTTCGTGCTGCGTTGTTTTGATTAAAATTTCTCTGGAAGTGTTGTGTGTACTGCATTTTGACTGATTTTTAGACTAAGGCTATTTGATCCGTCCAAATCCTTCGATACTCCATTCAACAGGCAGGTTAGAGATTATACAGTGAAGGGATTCAATTGGCAGTGCTAATAAAGGCTGTTCATTTCAGCGTTATAAATATTTGGCGATGCTTTTAATCGAACAAGCCAAAACACCATGGTAACAATCTTGACAGCACATTTTAAAGGAATGTTTTGGGAATAGTTCGCCAACTTTTGACAGGTGGCTTTCCTCAGTTTTTCGGGACAAATTAAGGACACCGCCGAAAGCCGTCATCAAATTGCACACGCAAATCGGTTTAGAATCATCACCCTGCATTCAGCTTATTCATGAGGCTTTCAGTCGTTAATATGACCGTTCCTGACGTCAACCATTTCAAAGCGATAGCTATTAAGTGATAGAAAATTTTGGAATAAAAGAGCATTTTGCTTATCAATTTTGTTTGTTTTCTGTATATTGTTATCCCTAGCAACCAATCACCAACACTTATGAAATGAAAAAATGGTCCCTCATATTGTTGGTCGTATGCCATAATTTTTTGCTGGCTCAGGATGTTCACCTGTCGCAGTTTTTTGAAACGCCTCTACTACGCAACCCTGCACTGGCTGGCATTTTTACCGGCGATGTTCGGCTACAGGCGGTATATCGCAACCAATGGCAAAGCATCGGCTACCCATACCAAACCAGTGTATTGAGTGGCGAATACAAATTTCCGGTGGGAGGTGGTAATGATTTTATGACAGTCGGTGCCAATTTTTTTTACGACGTGGCAGGAATTACCCAGCTAAAAACCTTGCAGGTAATGCCAGTGCTTAATTACCATAAATCATTGAATGGCAACCGCAGCAGTTTCTTATCTGCCGGGTTTATGGCTGGTTTTGTACAGCGAAGTTTCGATGGTAATAATATCACTTTTGATAACCAATATACCAATGGCAGGTACAACCCGTTTGCCGGCACCGGCGAAAACTTTGTAGGGTTACAGCGGAGTTTTTTTGATGCTGCGACCGGGCTTAGCTATACTGATGAAATAGGACAAAATGGAACGTTTTACATTGGGGCATCCCTTTGGCATTTTACCAAACCCAGCGCCAATTTTTTGCAGACCAAAATACAATTGAATCCTAAATGGCAATTTAATGCAGGTTACAGCACGCCGGTAAGCGACAACCTTCATTTAAAAGTGGAATTAAATTACCTGAAGGAAGGAAGTTATACCGAATTCATAGCCGGTGCCATGTTTAGGTAC
>JBDSXW010000008.1:0-36532 GCA_039925965.1 Chitinophagaceae bacterium | reverse complement strand
ATACCAATAAAAAGGTATGTGATGAGCTGATCCCCAGCCTCGCATAGTTGGCCGTCCTTACTACGCTGCTTTCCATTCCAAAGCCACTAACTCAGCGCTGGCGATGTTTCCACGCAGCGGCACGGTTTGGGTTAAAGCAATTCTGGAGCAGCGGCAAAGCCTCCACTTCAACGATCCTATTTTGATAGAAGTAAGTATACCCCGCCAACGGCCGGCGCCGCCCGTTATCTGCAAGTGACTTCTCATTTACGATTTAGAAACCCGCCAAATAAAAAGCGGGTTTGTAATTTGTCGTCATTCTGCCCACTTTAACCGATTGAAAATATATAGATGGCGTTACAAATAATGTTCACAGTTGTTTGTGGTTACAGGACCGCAAGCTGTCTTTGCAACAAAATACATTTGTTCTTCCGTCCGGCTATCCTTGCAGCACACTGACCATTGGGCATTCCCGCTGCTCACGTGAGTCAACCACAAATATTGGATCACCGGATTACGTTTTGGATAGTTTCGATAAAAGTGCTGACTGTGAATGGTTTTTCAATGTAACCGTCGGCATGTACTTTTTTACTGATGTCCTTAATATCTGCATTGGCAGAAAATATTAAAACAGGAATTTGTTTAGTACTCTCATTTTGCTTTATAATTTCAATGGCTTTTTCACCACCAATTTGGGGAATCCATAAGTCCATTAGAATAACCCGGGGGTTAAATGTCTGAATATCGGTTATAACATTTTCGCACCTTGATAATGTTGCTACAACAAAATCATACTTAGTCAAAATAGCTTTACATAAAAGTAAAATTTCTTCGTCATCATCGTAAATAAGGATATTTATTTTCATATTGAATGAACTGTGTTAGTCTGCTATTTTATTTCAATGATTTAAAGGGGCAAGGTAAAATAGAAAGTGCTTCCCTTGCCAGGTTCGCTTTCTACCCACATTTTACCTTCGTGCCTTTGTATAATATTGCTGGATATATAAAGCCCAATACCGAGTCCCTGAAAATGGACTGCATGTTCCTGTACCCGGTAATACCTGTCAAAAACTTTATCTAAATGCTGACCTGACATCCCAATACCAAAATCCTGAACGGATACCTGGATGTTTCCATATTGTTCTTCAACCTTAATATGTACTTTATCAGCTTTGGGAGAATATTTTACAGCATTGCTTAATATATTAATCATCACCTGCTGTAGCCTGTTTTTATCGCCTTTTATACTACTTACACTGGTTCCATTTTTTTGTAAGCTATGATTTTTAGCAGTTAGCTGAATGTTTTCAATAGCTTCATCTACCATTTCATTAAAATCAAACATAGTTAAATTATAATCCAGTTTGCCGTTTTGGATTTTACTGGCATCTAATAATTCTGTAATTAAACTGTGTAGTCTTTCTACTGCGTGATTCGCTTTATTGGCATATAGAAAAGCAGTTTTGTCTTCTTCGCTTAACAGCATCATTAGTAATTCAAGATAACCTTTGGCAGTAGTTAGCGGCGTTTTCATTTCATGGCTTGCAATACTTATAAAGTCGTCCTTTTGATGCTCTTTTGTTTTCTGCTCATGAATATCTATATTAGTTCCTATCCACCGCTCAATATTCCCGTAGGCATCTTTCACGGGATAGCCGCGGGTAAGAAACCACCGGTAGGCTCCGTCGGCCTGTCGAAGTCGACAGTTTAACTCAAAGGCTTCATCTTTTTTCCATGCTTCTTTTAAAAATGCACTCACTTCTTCAACTTTATCTGGATGATGCACTTTTTGCCATCCCGACCCTTCCATTTCATTAATTGTCGTTCCGGTGTAGTCATACCATTGCTGGTTATAAAAATAAATCCAGCCGTCAGCATTGGCAATCCATGCAAGATTTTGGATGCTGTCGGCAAAAATCCGGAATTGGCTTTCACTTTCCGTAATTTTTTCCTGCGCTTGTTTCTGTTCGGTAATATCGATGCTAATCCCGGTAAGTGTTTCTGCCTCGCCTTCATCATTATAATAATACTTTCCCACAGAACGAATCGAGCGGATAACATGGTCATCGGCTTTATGTATTTTATATTCTACATCATAAATGGAACGATTGGTCTTTGATGCTGCTATTTTTTGGAAAGCCAATTCTTTATCTTCCGGCACAATCGCCTGATGCCAGTCTTCATATGTGACGTCTTCAAAAGGGGCATTATACCCCCACATCATTTTATGGGTATCAGACCACTCCAATTTCGATGAAGCAATGTCAAGTGACCAAATGCCTATGTTGGCCGAATCTGTGGCTAATTTTAATTGGCTTGCCAATTTTTTTTGCACGGCGGCGTTTTCCTCAATTTGTTTTTTTGCCCGCACATAATCGGTGACCTCTGTCCCAATAACCGTTACGCCGGTAATAGTATGATCAACTTCGGTATAAGGTTGAATAACGACACTGAAAAAACGTTCTTCAGCTACACCGTTGTTCATGAGTATAGCCCTGTTTTCATTGAAAGTGTATGGGATACCTGACGTAAAAACATCATTTAATTGCTTTGGGAATTCCTGGCTAGCTAATTCTGGCATCACTTCAAATAAGGGCTTGCCTACTATATCCTGTGTCTTCCCCCAAATTTTAAGCAGCGGTTCGTTCACTAAAGTGACTACCATGTTAGCCCCTTTTAAAATACCGATTGACATAATGGATTGCGAAAGGATATTAGTGATACGCTTTTCACTTTCTTCAGTTTGTTTTTTTGCCAACACCTGTATGGTTACTTCGCTTGCGAGCACGGTTATGCCGGTAATGGTATCATCTACATCACGGTAGGGTTGATACACAAAATTAAAATAAGCATCTACCGGTATTCCGTTGCGCACAAGAACTGCTTTGGTTTCGAATCCTTCGAAAGCTACTCCGGTGGTGTAAACATCCGCAAGTAATTGTGGAAATACCTGATCTTTTAATTCAGGCACTCCCTCGAGCAGCGGTTTGTTCAGTACTGCATTTCCTTTTCCAAGCACATTAAGCATTGGCTTATTAGCATAAGCTACCACCATATCAGGTCCTTTAAATATGGCGATGGCCATAAGCGATTGCGAAAGGATATTGCTGAAACGCTTTTCGCTTGCCTCCATTTGTTTTTTTGCCAGCACCAGTTCGGTTACTTCCGTCGCCAATGCAGTTACGCCCGTAACAGAATTATCTACATCCCGATAGGGTTGGTACACAAAATTGAAATAAGTCTCAACAGGCATTCCATTACGCACCAAAATGGCTTTTGTTTCGAAGGCCTCGTAAGCAACTCCGGTTGTAAAAACATCCGCAAGCAGTTGTGGGAATACCTGGTCTTTTAATTCCGGGACACCTTCCACCAGTGGTTTGTTCAATATATCGTTTCCTTTTCCCATCCCATTAAGCATTGGGGAATTGGCAAATTCGACTATCATGTCAGGTCCTTTAAAGATGGCGATTGCCATAAGCGATTGCGAGAGGATATTGCTGAAACGCTTTTCGCTTGTTTCAATTTGTTTGCGGGCATTCACCGATTCTGTTACTTCTGTTCCTATTGAAATGATCCCATAAACTTCACCGTTCGAATCACGTAATGGCTGGTACACCGAATTGAAATAAGCCGAATCTGGTCTTCCGGGACGTTTAAGCTGAACTAAGTATTCGTTGGCAATAAAAAGTTCACCCGTAGCATAGATGTTGCTAAATATGGTTTCTAAACCTGCCTCCGTTTCAGGGGATACTTCAAACAGCGGTTTGTTAATTACCTCCTCGTAAGATTTCCCCCAAATTTCAAGCGCTTTTTCATTCATGGTGCCTACTTTAAATGAAGGACCCTCAAATGTTGTAATGAGCACCGGTGCCTGCATTATGAGGTTCCGGAAACGATGTTCGCTTTCTTCAATTTTTCTCCTGGCAATTACCTGTTCGGTAATATCCTGTAGTGTTCCGTTAAAGCGGAAAGCCTTTTTATCATCGCCAAACCAGGCTCTCCCTTTGGCTCTAACCATACGTTCCAGTTTTGTTACCGGATTTAGGATACTGTATTCAATGTCATACAACCCACCCGATTCGTATTGCAACGTTTTTTGAATAGCATCCGCTACACGGCTGCGGTCTTTTTCAACCATCACATGTATTGCCAATGGAAGATCAACCTCCATTTCCTGCGGCAGGCCAAACCAATCTTTAAGTCGATTGTTGCCAATAAATTTATTTGTTAAGGGATTTAAATCGAATGTGCCTAATTCTGTAGCTTCGATTGCAAAGGCCAACTGATCATTGGCTTCTATTAATTTTTTAAGATTGTTGACTTTCTCCGTGGTTTCAATCAGGGTTAAAAATACGCCCGCTGTATCATTGCTTTCGTTTTTAACCGGGCTAAAGCTGAAAGTCCAATAGGCATCGTTCATGGCTCCTTCCCGGTATATAGGAACTAGCTGATCTTCACTCCAGGTGGCTTCACCCCCGTTAAGCACCTTATCAATGGGAGGTTTTACAATATGCCATGTTTCAGGCCAGGCTTCTTCGCCCTTCATTCCCAATAGGAAAGGGTGTTTTCCATCATTACCAAGACTAAAGCGGTAGGCATCATTATAAAAACAAACCAGGTCGGGACCCCAATATAAAAACATCGGAAATTTCGAGTGAAGCAAAATGCCAAGGGTAGTACGAAGGCTTTGTGGCCATTTATCCGCCGGGCCAATAGAAGAAGATTCCCAGTCGTATGCGCGAATTAAACCACCCATTTCGCCACCACCCGAAAGAAATTGTAAAGATGAAATCATTAAATTATATTTCGTATAAGCGACAAAAAAGGCTGTTGGGTATCTGGTATTGTGAGTTCCCTAAATTTCGAGTGGAGTTTCATCAACTATTTATATATTCAATGAAGTACCTTGAAAATCGGCAATAAGCAGCGGTCCCAGCATCACGATGTTGGCGGTGTAGCATTAATTGTTTTGGGGGTGTGGTGCGGCATACTGTTCATTTTATGCCTGTTAAGTTGCGAAAGGTACACTTAATTTGTTTTTGTGTGGTGGGATGTAATTGTTTGGGAGGATTTAAAATTGTCGTTTCGCAAAATCGTCAAAATAGTTGAAAGAATACAGGGAGGCACCCGGCATTTATCATGATTATTCGGCGAGGAGGCAGGGGGTTAAAAATGGCTGCGGCAATCCTAAATGCACCCAACTGTTTTGGATACTTGCAATGTGCAGTGTCCCAACGATCCTTGCTCCACCCGATAAAAAACTACCGTTGCGGGTAGCAGTTTGCTGTCTGCGAATACCGAACCCTGTAGCATTGCTTCAGCTTATTGATGAATGACGCCTGGAATTATTTCCGGAAACATTTCATCTGCCGCAGCTTTCTTATCGGGGCGGAGTGTTGTTCGGGGAATACCAGCCCTGGCAACAGTCCCGATTATCCCGTCGGTTAGTTTAATATCAATGACTACTATACATGGAACTAAAATACTTACAAATGACAGTCCGGAGGTGCGCGCCAGTACTGTCAGGAATGTTTAAGAAACTAATCTCCTTCCGTTTTTGATAAGGTGACCGCATTTACAAGGGCCATTATCCAGGGCAGTAAAGAAAATATGGCATGAAATTACAGGCCTTGTATCTTCATTCAGAACTATCTGTTTCACCATCGTTCGCGGACTATGGTGAAAACCTATCGGAGTAAACGATAGATTGCCGTGAAAAATAAACAGAAAATCCCTTTAATGAAGTTGCTTATCATATGCCTGTTGCTGCTTTTTAGGTTGGGAACCCATGCGTCACCCTTTTCCGATAGTTTGATCAATGAATTAAATAGTCTGATAAAAAATTCCCCGGATTACGATAAGCAAAAACTGGCCGAAATTACCCAACTGAAGGCGTTATTATACGCTTCTCAAAAGGAACCTGACAGCATTTATGCCATTCATCTGAAACTTTACGAGGCTTATAAATACTTCAACTATGATTCAGCCTTTGAATACGCTAAAAAGCTTAAAAATTTTTCGCAATACAATAAAGATGGTTCATTGCTGGTGGATGCACAGGTCAAGTTTGTGTTCGTGATGCTTTCCGGGGGGTTGTTTAAAGAGGCCATCGATAGCCTGAGCGTGATCTCAATAAAAGGCATTGCAGCGAATATAGCAGCCGATTATTATTCCTTGAAATCAAGGTGTTACTACGACCTGGCGGATTTTGACAACGACCAGTTCTATTCTCCGACCTACAATCGACTGGCACTTGCTGCCATTGATTCCGCATTGGTACTTTATCCAAAGCAATCCTTTGATTTTTCTTATTTGTCCGGTCTAAAAGAATTCAAGCAAAATAAATTGGAAGCTGCGTTGGGCAGGTTGCGTAGCTTGATCAGTTCCCAAAAACTATCCTATCACCAAACTGCTTTGGCTACCTCGATGATCGGGAGCATATATAACCTGCAGGGCAATAAAGACCAGGCGAGGGACTATTATATCATGGCATCCATTGCGGATATAAAATCTTCCACCAAGGAAACCCTTGCGCTGCTAAACCTGGCCAGCGCCCGTTTCAAAGGCGGGGATATTAAGATTGCAGCGCTGTATGTGGAAAAAGCTAATTCGGATGCAACATTCTACAATGCTCGTTTGAGGAAGGTACAAATAGGAGCCATTTTGCCCATCATCGAAGGCGAGATGATCAGTACCATACAGGCTCAGAAAAGGAAGTTGGTGATCTATTTGATCCTATTGCTGGTGCTGGTGCTGGTATTGGCCGGTCTGGGTTTTATTATCCGCAACCAGGTGGTCAAACTGAAGGCCATCAAACAAAGCTTGCTCGAAGCCAATCAAAAACAACAACAAATCAATGCCGAGTTACTCGTAGCCAACGAATTGAAGGAACAGTATAACAGGCAGCTTAAAGAAACCAACGACCAACTGGTAGAAAGCAACCAGGTAAAAGAGCGTTACAATAACCAATTACAGGAAATCAATACCCGACTTTCAGAAGCCAACAAGATCAAGGAAGAATACATCGGTTATTATTTCAATGTGGATACTTCTTTTATTGGCCGCATCGGGAAACTGGTTAAATCTGTGGAAAAAAGATTAGTGGAGCGGAAATGGGATGAAATCAGATTAATCTTAAAAAGCGTGGACCTGAAAAGGGAAAAGGAGGAATTACTCAAGGATTTCGACAAGGTCTTTGTGCGGCTGTTCCCCAACTTTGTCGAACAATTCAACAGCCTTTTCAACGATGAAGATAAGATCATTTTAAAGGAGGATCAGTTGCTCAATACCGATCTCAGGATTTTTGCGCTGATACGATTGGGGATCACGGAAAGTGAAAAAATAGCTGAGATCTTGGATTATTCCATCAACACCATTTATGCCAAAAAAACAAAGATCCGGGGTAAGGCCAATATCGGCAAGGAAGAACTGGAACGAAAAATAATGCAAATCACCACCCTGGACTTGAAATAGAAAATCCCATTCACATCGTTTTTCGTGACCTGGGAACCTGGCCCTGCCTGCCCGCAAAAATACCATCCGTGTTTTTCTAAAATGCTTCGGGTTATCCGCTCCGCGCCTGGGCCGATATCGCCAGTTTGCAAATTCTCCAGGCCCGGAATGCTCCTTTTGGGCCCTTCCCTACAATTGTTTAACTATATGGAGAATTCTTTTAATTTGATTTTAATTAGTTGATTATCAATTAGATATTTTCGTTCATTAGGCCCGATCCCTTCTTCTTTTCAATTTTTTCCGGATATTATTTTCTACAAGGTTGCCGACCAGGGAGTTTTGTATCACCATTTGAATACAATCCTCTTTTGCCTGTCGGCACTCAATAAATTGTGATACAGGCCGAGGGCGAAACAAAACAAAACGAAATGCTTGCTTAATGCCAATACATCCCCGGATCCCTGTCAACAATTACCGATCATTTATCGCCAATTCGGTACATCATGGAGTGGATCATGGTCCCTTGCAGCTGCGTGCATTTTACCAACTGACCTATTAAAAAAATAAACCTGAAAGACATGCGTTCAACACGAAAGCTACTAGCCGCGTTCATCCCATTACTTCTTTTCTTCCTATGCCACCAGGTATCGGCGCAAAGCCGAACCATAAAAGGCACTGTAAGCGATGAAAAAAGCCAGCCGATTCCCGGTGCCAGCATCGCTATCATGGGCAGTACTAATGGAACTGCCGCAGATTCGCTGGGCCACTTTACATTGATGGTTGCGCCTTCGGCAAAAACGTTGGTCGTGTCATCTGTGGGTTACACGAAGCAGGAAATTGCCATTGCCAACCAAACAAACGTCAACATCACATTGCTGTCATCGTCATCCATAGGTACTGAGGTGGTGGTGGTTGGTTATGGAACTGCCCGCAAAAAAGATTTGACGGGTGCCGTTTCTACTATTTCGAGTAAGGATCTGAACCCCGGACCGTCAACCAATCCGTTGCAACAAATTGCCGGGCGGGCGGCGGGCGTCAACGTGATACAAACCGGGAGTGAGCCTGGCGCTGCGCCTGGTGTACGCATCAGGGGTATCACGTCGCTCATTGGCGGCAGCGATCCGTTGGTTGTGGTGGACGGGGTGCAGGGAAACCTGGACCTGTTCAAACAAGTGCCACCCAACGAAATTGAAAGTGTGGATGTGCTAAAAGATGCGTCCGCCACAGCCATTTATGGTGCTCGTGGAGCGCCCGGTGTAATCATCGTTACTACCAAAAAGAATAAAAATGGTAGAAGTTCGGTTGAGATCAATTCATCCGCTTCCGTGGATGTGATCGCTAAAAAATTGGAAGTGCTCAACGCCACCGAGTGGTGGCAGGAAGCTCAGAAATGGAACGTGCCGGCATCTGAAAATCACGGTGCCAATACCGATGTTTTCAATATCCTTACCCGCAATGGATTTACCCAAAACCATTCGCTGGCCTTTGGCGGAGGCTCTGATAAATCTTCCTACCGGGCATCGGTGGCCACTATTTTACAGAATGGCATCGTGATCAACTCTAACTACAAAAATTATATCGGTCGCATCCAGGCTGTTCAAAAAGCCATCAACGACCGGGTCACTTTCACCATGAACCTGAATGGCAATGTGTCCAATACGCTGGGCAGTCCGTCGGGCGTCGGTCGGGCCGCTTTTACCTCCAACCTCATCAGCAATGCATACGTGGCCAGGCCCACGGACCCGGTGTACAATGCAGACGGCAGTTATTTCAGTGATCCCAATGTGTTCCAATACATCAATCCTTATGCTGTATCGCAAACAATCAAAAACGAGGGAGGATCCAACAACCTGTTCGGTTCGTTGCGGGCTGATGTAGAAATTTTGAAAGGGTTGACCGCGAGTGGGTTCGGTAGCTGGCGCAAAACGGATAATTACTGGGGCTATTATCTACCGGCAGCCTCTACGATATCTACTGCCATCGACAATAAGGGCATCGCAAATATCTCTAACAACCGGGCCGACGAACGCTTGTTAGACATCGGCCTGAACTACAAAAAAACTTTTGGCAACTCTCGTTTCGATGCCCTGGTTCTATACGAATACCAAACGCAGGTATATCAGGGCAATTATGCGCAGGCAAAGGGTTTCATCAACGATATCACTACTTATAATGCATTGCAAAATGGGGATTTGTCCAAGGTGACCCCCGGCGATGTATCCTCTTATAAAAATGATCGTAATCTGGTTTCTTATCTGGGCAGGGTCAATTATACATTGCGGGATAGGTACTTGCTCACTGCCAGTCTTCGCAGGGATGGTTCGTCTGTGTTGGGTGTCAATAACAAGTGGGGTAATTTTCCGTCCGCCTCGGTTGCCTGGAGATTGAGCCAGGAGCCTTTCATGGAGCACCAAAAAGTTTTTAATGACCTGAAATTGAGGGTGGGGTATGGCATGACGGGCAACCAGCAAGGTTTGTATCCGCAGCGTTCAACGCAACTCGTGAATTCTTCCGGTGTCACTTATTTTGGCGGCTCGCAGATCACCAATTTCGTTATCTCACAAAATTCCAACTCCGACCTTCGGTGGGAGACCCGTAACCAAACCAATATTGGCGTTGATTTTTCGATATTGGATAGCAGGCTTTCAGGCACGGTCGATGTTTTTAAAGCCACCACAAAAAACCTGCTTTTCAACTATACCGTTCCACAACCGCCATATCCATATCCAACGATCCTGGCCAACGTCGGTAGCCTGTTGAATGAAGGCGTGGAGGTTTCTCTTAACTACCTGGCTATCAAGAGCAGGGACATCACCCTTACGTTAGGCGGTAATATTTCTTTCCTGAGGAACAGGGTTCTGGAACTCAGTGGCAGCATCAATGGATTGCCGTTGAATACCGATTACGTGGGTTGGGGTTCCAATTCGTATTTGATCAAGGGCAAGTCAATCGGTACTTTTTACCTGCTGGAACACAAGGGCATCACCGAAACGGGCGCCGAAACCGTGGTGGATCGCAACAAGGACAATGTCATCGACCAGGGTAGTCAGAGCCCGGATCGTTATTTCGCCGGATCCGCTTTGCCCAAATATACCTATGCTTTTACCCCAGCTATATCTTATAAAAACGTTGATCTATCCATGGTTTGGCGTGGTTCGGGTGGCAACAAAATCTATAACGACATACGTTCCAACCTAAGCCGTTTGGAGAACCTGGGCAAATCAAATGTATTGAAAAGCGCTGTGGGTTTGGGTTTGTTCACCACTCAATATGGTTCTGACCTGTGGTTGGAGAATGGTTCCTTCCTTCGGTTCGAAAACTTATCAATCGGTTATCGAATCAATACAAGAAACAATAAATACATCGATGCCTTGAGGATTTCGGCTACTGGAAACAATATCGCCATCATCACCAAATATACCGGCATCGATCCGGAACTGAGCGGCGGCTATGGCAGTGGTTCGGGCGATGGGGGGATCTATCCGAGAACAAGGAATTTCTCTTTGGGTATCAATGTAATATTTAAATAATCAAACTTTTAGGTATGAAAAAAATATCGCTAGTAAGCATCGTTGCCTTGATGTTGGCCCAAAGTTGCACCAAGGTGAATGAAAATGTATATGATAAATACGCGGCGTCTGATTTTTATAGCTCGCCGACCGGCTCCGATGTGGCACTGGCGGGTGTCTACGCAAAAATAGCCGGCAACTGGGACGGGAACGGGTATGCCGGTGCAGATAATGGCTGGTACGATTTAAATAGTATGTCCAGCGACGAACAGGTGGTGCCGCACCGCAATACCGGGGACTGGGGCATCGATAATGCGCAATTGTACACGCATGTTTGGCTGCCCACGCACAACACCATCAACCAGGCCTGGAACTGGCTGTACCGGGCTATTTTTTCCGCCAACCTCGCAGTTGAGCAATTGACAAAGGCCAATGCCGAAGCGTCCAAAATCGCGGAAGCCAAAGTGTTGCGGGCTTTCTTTTATTACCTGTTGATGGATGATTGGGGCAGTGTTCCATTCTATACCGAAAACAATATCACCATTGACCAATTGCCCCAAAAAAGCCGTGCCGATGTGTACAGTTTTGTTGTGCAGGAATTAGTTGCCAACGTAGATAAATTATCGGCCAATAAAGGCGGACAGTATTATGGCAGGTTCAATAAATGGGCAGGATATGCCTTGCTGGCAAAAGTATATTTGAATGCCCAGGTATATACAGGGACTGCTAAGTGGGCGGAATGCCTGACGGCTTGCAATAAAGTAAGTGATGGGGGCTTTACACTCCATCCCGGTGCGGCGAATGCTTCCAGCCCGTTGGGCTACCAGTACTTTGAATTGTTCGGCGATGTTTGTCCGGAAGACGAAACCATATTAGCCATCTATACCAAATTGGATATTGTGGGCAGGAATATCCTCACCATCCGCAGTTTGCAAGGACCACATTTCAATGCGTTATTCGGTAGCAGTGGCTGGAATGGCACTGTGGTACACAAGGATTATGTGGATAGGTTCGATAACAACGATATTCGCAAGAAACAATACCTATCTGGCCAGCAACCAGGAGGTGTCAACTATTCCACCAGTATATCTTCACTCGATAACCCGGGAGCCAATCGGGAAGACGGCATCAGGGACACCAAATTTTATCCGGTAGCGCCCATCAACGGTGGTGGCGCGTCAAACGATTTCCCAATATATAGATATGCCGATATACTATTGATGAAGGCGGAGTGCAACGTTCGCTTGAATAATGCTGCTACGGGCAAGCCTTTTATCGATCAGGTACGGGCCCGTGCCGGATTGAATCCGCTAGCCGCCAACCCTACTTTGGATGATATCTACAACGAACGGGGCTTTGAACTCACCTGGGAAGGCCATCGCAGGCAGGATATGATCCGCTTCGACAAATTTTTGTTGCCCCACGATTTCAAGGCGGTGTCCGGCGCTTTTAGAAAATTGTTTCCCATACCTACATCTGCATTGAACGCGAATAAAAACCTCGTACAAAACCCAGGGTATTGATCGCAGATAAATTAATAACAGCATCGGGGCGGCTGAGATGCTTTAGAAAATAAACTACTCAAATTGCAAAATGCTTTTTATGAAAAATATATCAGGTAAAATAAGTACATGCTTAATTGTCGTCGCCTTTTTGGTGGGATGCAAGAAAAATGCGGAGCTCACCTACCTCGATGTGGTCACGTTCCCACCCTCGCTAACAGTATCCACCCGGGCTATCTCGTTGTCGGCGGCCAATAATGATTCATCCGTGGTAACGTTTTCATGGCCCACCGTCAGCTTCAAGATCAAAGGCCCCATCACCTACTCGCTGCAATTGGACTTGCCTGCAGATACTTTGGGTACAACAGCTTGGGGAAAGGCAATCAAAATGGAAATAGGTAAGGATGTGTTAGCTAAATCTTTCAAAGGTTCGGACATCAACACCATCGCTTTGCAGGGGCTGAACTTGCCCAAGGATTCTGTAAACACTGTGGTAGCAAGGGTGGTAGCTTACCTGGACCGTTCGGTATTTTCCAATGCGGTAAGTTTTACCATCAAGCCTTTTGCGGTGCCTGTACTTAATGTTTTATATATCCCTGGAGAATATCAGGGTTGGGATCCGGGCACCGCGCCGGTGATAGCCGAAGTTACGGGCAGGCCCAAGATGTATGAAGCCTACGCCTACATGCCCGGTTCGGGCCCTAAGTATTTCAAGTTTACCAATGCCAGGGATTGGAACCATATCAACTATGGTGATGGCGGGGGTGGAACTTTTAGCATCGATGGTGCCGCGGGTGGCCTTAGCGTGCCTGATGGTGGCTATTATGAACTGACCGCCAACCTGATCACCAACAAATGGACGGTCACTAAAACCACCTGGAGCATTATTGGAGACGCCACGCCCGGGGGCTGGGGCAACGATACGCAACTGACCTACGATGCTGCCGCCCAGGTGTGGAAAGTGACTGCGAATATGGTGCAAGCCGGGTCGTTTAAGTTCAGGGCGAACAATGCCTGGACCATAGATTTTGGCGTAGACAATAATGGCAAACTTGTGTATGCCGATAATCCATTCCTTGGTTATACCGGCGGTCTCAACAATTTGTCGGTGCCATCGGATGGCAATTACACGATCACATTGGATCTGCATAATTCTGGCAACTACACCTATATTCTGAAGAAGAATTAATAATCATTTTTTTAATCTATTTATATTTTTAAATGAAAAGAATTGCTATTTTTCTCCTGTTTTCGACCTTGTTTTCCTGCAAAAAGTCAGATACGGTCGCGGCGGTCGGTTTGCCGAGCGATCCCGCCCAATATGGCAGCGCTTTTACCAATGTACCTTCGGGCAGGGATGCATCGGTGTACCAGGTAAATATGCGTGCCTTCAGCGCCGCCGGAAATTTGAAAGGTGTTACAGCACGTTTGGATTCTATCAGGGCGCTTGGCATAAATGTGATATACCTGATGCCGATCTACCCGGTGGGGATACTGAGGGGCGTCAATTCTCCTTATGCTGTTAAAGACTACAAAGCCGTAGGTGCCGAATTTGGTACACTGGATGATCTTCGTGCACTGGTAGACGGTGCTCATAGCCGGAACATGGCCGTGATACTGGATTGGGTGGCCAACCATACTGCATGGGACAATGCCTGGATCAGCAATAAATCCTGGTACAAACAAGATGCTTCGGGTAATATCGTGTCACCATCAGGATATACTGATGTGGCCCAGTTAGATTTCAACAACACGGCTATGCGAACCGCAATGATTGAGGCCATGCGCTATTGGATTTTTACTGCGAATGTAGATGGCTACCGTTGCGATTTTGCAGACAATGACCCATTCGATTTTTGGAAGCAGGCTGTTGTATCGCTGAACAATATTCCGGGCCATAAATTACTGTTGATCGCCGAGGGTACCCGCGACGATCACTACCGGGCAGGTTTTCAGATGAAATATGGTTTCAGCTTTTTCAACAACCTCAAAGAAGTGTTCGCAGCAAACAAGACTGCAACATCCATCAATACG
Organism: Chitinophagaceae bacterium; assembly: GCA_039925965.1. Classification (GTDB taxonomy): domain Bacteria; phylum Bacteroidota; class Bacteroidia; order Chitinophagales; family Chitinophagaceae; genus JAZKFT01. Next base: position 22,056 of record JBDSXW010000008.1, on the reverse strand, counting down.
GTCAATGCATCCGAATATGTAAATTCTTATGACGAATCGCAAGTGTTGAGATATACCACCAACCATGATGTGAATAGTTCCGACGGCACGCCGCTGGAATTATTTGGAGGCAAGGCAGGATCGATGGCCGCCTTTGTGGTCACTGCTTATATGAAAGGGGTGCCAATGGTATACAATGGACAGGAAGTGGCTACATCCTACCGGTTAACTTTCCCATTCACCGCAAAAAAAATAGATTGGACCGTAAATCCTGACGTAACTGCCGAGTATAAAAAAATATTGGCTTTCAGAAACACGAGTGCCCCCGTTAGGAGGGGCCAATTGTTGACTTATAGCAGCGATGATGTCTGCGCTTTTACCAAACAGTTAGACATTGAAAAAATCTTTGTATTGGTTAACTTACGAAACAAGGCAGTAGAGTATACATTGCCGGTTGCGCAAGCGAATAGTAATTGGAGCGATGCGATGAAAGGTGGTAACCTGGCCCTCACAACAAAGGTCACTTTGCAGCCTTATGCATATTGGGTATTGAAAAATCCATAATGTAAAAGACACCTTCAATCTTAAGAGACTGCTTAATTTAATTGTTGGTCACCAGCAGTGTTTTTTTTGCATCGATAGTGTTCCCGTACGTTTACGGGATTCAACACTCGCGAATAGGTCATCATTTTACACCTATACCAAAACCTGAAAACTAAATTTAAACAGTCTCAAAGCAATGAATGGATGCAGAGGTCACCCTTTTTGGCCCATAGGTCTTAGAACATTACTTTCGTTGCTGTGAATTTGATGGTACTCACGAAAGTGCCTGGCGAAACTAGCCCGCCCGCTCAACCGAATTAATTCAAGGCTTTTTCCACAGCAAAGCAGGACCTAAAATAATTGAAAATGATAGCGAAGAATGTCTTTATATACCTGATCGGGATATGTTTTTTTTATGGAACCGCAGGTGCTCAGGAGAAAACGGTGTCGATGAATAATGTAAGGTTGGTTTTTGGATTGGATGGTAAGGGCGTTCCGGCTTATTCGGTCTCTTATGCTGGCAAGCAGGTTTTGTTGCCTTCTAAACTGGGTTTTATCTTGAATGGATCGATAATGCTAGACCATGACTTTGAGCTGTTGAGTAGCGATGCAACCGAGACAGACGAAAGCTGGAAGCCCGTTTGGGGAGAAGTAAGCCAAATCCGCAACCATTATAAGCAACTTAGGGTCAGGCTGCAACAAAATACCAAATCAAAATTAATATTAGATATCATATTCAAGGTATTTGAAGATGGAGTTGGCTTCCGGTACGAGTTTCCGGTGCAGCCCAATCTCAAATACTTCGTTATTTCAGATGAGAAAACGGAGTTTAACCTTACCGGCGACCATAAAACTTTCTGGATCCCGGGTGATTACGATTCCAACGAATACCTCTACACTACTTCTAAAATAAGTGAGATAGATGCCTCGAAGATTACGATGCTGTCCTATGGAAACCGGAAGGAGAACATGCCTGATAATTTTACTGTTCAAACGCCGTTGATGATGAAGAGCTCCGACGGCTTATACATTAATATTCACGAAGCGGCCCTTTCGAATTACTCCTCTATGATGCTGCATGTAAACAGGGAATCTTATAGCCTCACTTCAAGTCTGGTTCCCGATGCGCAAGGCAATAAGGCCTACTTGCGTGCGCCTGCTCAAACACCATGGCGTACTATTATCGTGAGTAATAAGGCCACAGATATATTGGCTTCCAAAATGATATTAAATCTAAACGAACCATCAAAAATCAAGCCCACATCCTGGATAAAGCCCATGAAATTTATGGGTGTTTGGTGGGAGATGCAGACCGGAAAAAGTAGCTGGAATTACGCTGATAACCTCGATTCCCTTTCAGCAAATGGCAAGCTAATTCCTAATGGCCACCATGGTGCTAACACGGCCAACGTAAAACGGTATATCGACTTTGCATCGGCAAATGGAATAAAGGGATTGCTGGTAGAAGGCTGGAACACTGGCTGGGAAGAATGGTATGGCAACTGGGTGGAAGATCATTTTGATTTTGTTACCCCTTATCCCGATTTTGACATCCGGGAAATACAGCGGTATTCAAGAAGGAAAGGCGTGCAAATGATTATGCATAATGAAACTTCCGGCGGGGCATCGAGCTACGAAAGACAGATGGATACTGCATTTCGCCTGATGAACAATTTTGGATACACCTCAGTAAAAACGGGTTACGTAGGACAGATTATCCCGAGGGGAGAACATCACGATGGGCAATGGATGGTAAATCATTATATAAGGGCCGCTAAAAAAGCAGCGCAGTATCATGTAACGATAGACATGCATGAACCTGTTCGACCCACCGGTCTGCACCGTACTTATCCCAACTTTATGGCCAGCGAAGCCGGGCGGGGAAATGAGTGGAACGCGTTTAGCGACGGCAATCCTCCTGAGCATGAAACCATCATGCCATTCACCCGGTTAATGGGCGGCCCGATGGATTATACACCCGGTATTTTTAAGCTTAAAAATTATGCAATGGACGCTCCTGCAAGGCAGATGCACACGACACTGGCAAAACAATTAGCATTGTATATAACCATGTACAGCCCGTTACAAATGGCCGCCGACATACCCGAAAATTATGCTGCGCACATGGATGCGTTCCAATTTATTAAGGATGTGCCGGTAGATTGGGACGACACCAAAATATTGGAAGCCGAGCCCGGCGATTATATCACCATCGCCCGGAAAGAAAAAGGCACCAGCAACTGGTTTATGGGAGCCATTACCGATGAAAGCAGCAGATCGACAGCAGTCTCACTTGACTTTTTGGATAAGGGGAAAAAATATGTCGCTACTATTTACAGCGACGCTAGCGGCGCCGATTGGAAAAACAATCCCGAGGCTTACAAAATCGGTAAATTTATTGTGGACGGCACAACCGATCTAAAACTGGAATTGGCTAAGGGTGGAGGCGTTGCTATTAGCCTAATACCTGCAACTGCTAGCAATACAAGTTTGCTCTCTGAATACAAATAGTCCAAACGAAGCTTTAGGTGATAGACCGATTTTAAATGAAACAGTGAAGTTGCCGGCGCAAATTGGAAATCCCAAAAAAATACAGAAAAGCAGCTGCCTCAGCAGCAATTATAATTTCTATTTATTTTTATATACAACAAGCAAACACGCCCCGCTGTTCTCAGTGGGGCTCTTTTAATTTATCCAGGCTGAGCGCATTGAGCCGTCTGTTCTTTCTCTCAATTTAAAGTACGAAAGTCTGCCACAAAAAACAGAGTCCAAGTGTAAAATTTTGATTTGGTATGTCTTTTTAAAATGTCCAAAAGGTTTGTGAATCTTAATTAAAGTTCGCCCTAATGCAGTAAGCATACCCTTCTATGATGTGTCATAAAAAGCAAGTCTCAAATTATTAAGACTTTGAATAAATATGCTACTTGTCAGCGAATTGAATTTCATTCAAACTATTGCCTTTTTATTTTTTGTTGATGTAAGTATGGTTGTTAACAGAGCAATGCCACCCAATATTGCACAAATAACAAAGCCCCATTTTAAACCTAATACCTGCGATATAGCACCCATTAGCAGCGGACCAATCATGTCGCCCAACTCTTTAAAAGAACCAGCTACACCCATTGTAGCACCCATTGCATTGTCTGCCGCCAACTTACTCACCAAAGCGTCAGAGTTTGTCCATACCGTACCAATGCCTATGCCTGCAAGTATGCAAACAATAATCAGGGGAACACCAATCACAAATGGTATAGCGGCAGTAGTGATACAGGATAAAAGCATCCCTATTCTTAATGTAGTAATTGGATTGAATTCATCTGCAAGCCAACCCGCAACAGGTTGAATGAGCAAATAAGATATAGTGGTAACGGAAACTAATAAGCCAGTATGAAATGCATCATAGCCCAAATCATGAATACGAACGGGTAAAAAGCCAAAGAGTATGCCTACAAAAAACATATTGATAACAATGATTAAAAACCAGGGCATTAACGTTCTGTTTTTAAAAACACTGAATAAAGATTTAATTGAAAAGTCATCATCATCGTCGAAAGCTTCAGCATTTTTTTGTTTGTCCTTGGGCAATGTTAATGCAAGAAAAAACCCAATTACACCTATACCAGCAGTTGCATAAAAAATCCCACTAAAGTTTTTTTTCATTACAATTGCGCCGCCAATGACCGGGCTTACTACATAGCCTGCACCTTTAATAGCATTATAAATCCCAAATGCTTTTCCTTTATTTTCTTTATATAAAGTACCTACCATTGCCAACGAAACTGCAGACAAGGCTGCCGCTCCCAATCCTTGTAAAAAACGGACTAGTATCAATAATTTAGGAGAAACAAAAGGATACATTAATGATGCAAGTATGAAAAGACTGATGCCTGCAAGCATAGCTTTTTTCATTCCTTTTTTATCAGCAAGTCCGCCAAATACCGGCTTGGCAAGGATCTCTGCAAAATCATAGACGGCTATCAGCACACCAATCATGGTTAAGCCAATGCCTAATTTCTCCGCATAAAAAGGAAGATTAACCGCAACTATATGAGCTCCGAAAGAAGTAATGAAGCCTACGAAGCCAAGAACAAAAGCCCACTTCAACGATGTTTTCATTTAGAAAAATAGGGTGTTTAACTACTTCTATTTTTTGTAATCAGATATATTTCTTCCCATCCGTTATGACTGTCAATTACAAGACTTCCGGTTACTTTTTTCGGCCTGGCGATGTGGAGGCATTTGAAAATCGTCAGCCTGTAACCGCTGCTAAATTTATAAATAAAAGTTCATTGTTTATTCCATTGCTCGGCTTTACTAGTCGGCTGGAGCAAAAGCCCAAAAGCGAACAAAAGTTGAGAAAATTTGCGTCGCCCGCCATATATCCAATCCGCGTGTTAGCGGTAGTGGCTTATTCATCAAGTTTCTTCTTATTTACAAGTTCTGTAAAACTTTTTGCTGCGTTTGTGAAGTCTGATGGCATAAGAATGACGGTCGTTGTATTATTGTCAATCCCAATTTCAGATAACATTTGCATACGTCTTAATTCAAGCGCAATTGGGCTTCCTTCCATTACTTTTGCACCTTGCGTCAATTTTATAGATGCTTCTAATTCCGCTTCTGCTTTTACAATTCTGGCTCTTTTCTCTCTTATGGCTTCTGCTTCTCGTGCCATAGCTCGTTGCATTGCTTCAGGAATTTCAACATCCTTCATCTCGACCATTTCAATTTTAATGCCCCATGGTTCGGTTGTCGTGTCAACGATTTTTTGAAGTGTTCCATTTATTTGCTCTCTTTCTCTTAATACTTCGTCAAGAGTGTGTTGACCAATAATGTTTCGCAGGGCAGTAACGGAAAATTGATAAACTGCTTTATTATAGTCCGCTACTTTAATAATTGCGTCTTCGGGGTTTGTTATTTTGAACCAAAGCACAGCATTAACTTTAATTGTTACACTGTCCTTTGTTATCGTTTCCTGTTGTTCTAAGTCTACAGTTTTCGTTCTGATGTCGACTTTTTGCTGCCTCTCGATAAATGGAATTATCCAATACAATCCAGGTCCTTTTACTGATTGAAACCGTCCGAGTCTGAACACAATTGCACGTTGATATTCCTGGGCAATCCGTAGTCCTGATAAAAGTATTGCAATGATAATTCCTATAATTGGTAGTATTGTCATATGATTATTTATTAAGTGTCATTTTTAATAGTCGCAGTCGTCCTTATTATTCCCGCTAACATTTACGGCTTGCTGCTGTGCTGGTATTCATTGCTTGTCCGGCCCGGAGCCGCCGCCGATTTGAAAAACTAAAGGTGAAGTTACCAACTTAAATCTGAAAATTGATCGCCCAGCTGAAACTGAAGATGATAGCGAACTGCAGCTGATTGCTATTACGTCCAGCCAACATAGAAGCAAACCCCTTTTTATGCTAAACCTTCGGTAGTTTTAAAAGCCGCCGCATTGCTGTAGCGGCTTTGTTTTGGTGTGCCCGGCATGGGTAATAACTTGGTGGTGTAAGTCCACTATGAGTTTGGTAGTAGGAATCATTAGTCAACGGCAAAGGTGTCCATCGCGAGGTGGAATCTGAAAGAAGCCTTAGACAAAGTCTTGGCCTGCCGCACAGAAATTACATGAGGCTCACTAAGGGTGGACGAGTTTGCTAAACAAAACGAAGTCCTATACTACCCGAACCTTTAGGAGTATATGTAGCAGGTAGATGAGATGAAGGCTATTACCCTTACCCGAGGAGATCTCCAACCTTGTTGCGGATATTTTTTTAGAAGCAATAACTCTTGCAGTGATGCGGGATTGGGGTTGGAGAAGTCAGCAGAAGCCATAGTACTTATAAGCATAAATGCTTGTGAGAAACGGCTGAACGGAGAGCATCTATAAATTTTGTTTTACTCATGGAAAGGCGTAGAAAGCAGCCAAGCTTATTTACAATGAATAAGGACTACCAGCCGGAAGTAGGGGTGGAACCCCGAGTTAATGCTGGAGAGCAGAGCCATGCCAAGGCGGAAACAGAAAGAAGAGACGAACAAGATGAGCATGGTAAATTATTGGAACAAATCCTCAACCGTGGGATTATGAATAATGCATACTCGCGGGTTAAGGGTAACGGCGGCAGCGCTGGTGTAGATGGGATGACTACGGATGAACTTCTGGGCTATCTCAAGGTGCACAAGCAATCTCTACTCCATGATTTACTAACAGGCAAGTACCGGTCACAAGCTGTAAGGCGAGTGGAGATATCAAAACCTAAGTCTGCACCCGCACCTTCATTGCATCCTACCCGGTGGTGGTGTAGATGCGCAGGGCCGTTAGAAAAAGAAGAAGCGCCACAGGAAATTTTTATTTGATGTGGCGTCTTTGAGCAAGGTGTTCCGTGCAAAGTACGTTCAATGCCTTCGGGCCGGTGGTGTGGCAGACCAGCGATGCTTCGTTCAGTTGTTTAACAAAGACTGGGTGGTCTTTGCAAAGCATCCATTTGGTAGTCCTGCGCCTCAGCAATATAACAACCCTACTCGCATCCATCTAGCCTCGCTACTTTTAGAAAGTTTAATCACTAATCAGTAAAATCAATACTTTCAGCCTTATAGAACCCTATTTCTTTCATGTTGTCGGACAACACTGATTAAAAAAGAAAAAAGTGTAAGATTTCCTTACCCATAAAAAATCCTCCTTTTCTGTGCATCTGAGGGCTTTTAGTAGAGCTTCAGGGGTTTAAACCTTTTTTGTAAGAGATTGAATTTCGACTTAAAATTTGACGAAGGTATCCGAAAATCCCGAATAGGTCCCGATTGATAAGAAGGGAATGATGTTTCAGAACTGATGCAAAATATCAATAAACTACTACTTTACGTATATTAGCTTGTTCATGTTATAATTGTTAACTTGTTACAGTTAGCTTCAATCTTTTACTTCTATTCTTGCTTAATAAATTACATAGCTGCTTCTTTTTAACTGCAATCCTTTTGCTTTTTTGCAAGATAAACTTCGGGCAAACGCCATTTGCAGATCGTAACAGCGAATATATTATTACAAAAAAGATACTGACAGTAGAAAACGGCTTGCCGGCTAATTCAGTGATTTGCGCTATCCAGGATACCGAGGGCTTTATGTGGTTTGGAACCGATAAGGGATTGAGCAGGTACGATGGTAAAAGTTTCACCAGTTATTCTAAGGAAAAAGACGGTTTAGCAGGAAATACGATAACACAATTATCCCTTGATGACTCCAACCGGCTAGTGATTGTTTCGGATGCCAATATTTTGACTTTTTCTGCCCAGGTAAACATAATGGATCTAAGGACTTATACTATTAGTACTGCAAAAAGCATCAGCAACTATTCCGTTCTAAAACCACCTTTCAATTGGAAAAAAAATGAAACCAGTAATTTAAAATACCTGGACAATAGTATTGCCTTACACTTGGGAAATAAAAGAATACAGATTTATTCTAAAGAAGAGCTATCAAATCTGCCAACACTTGTTGTCTCGGGCAACTACCTTGATGATTATGGAAACAATTGGCTTTGCTCCAATTCTGGTGTTTTTAAAATCAGGTGCAGGCAAAATGTGTTCGATAATTTTTTTAACGAACAGCCTACAGCACCTTTTAATAAGCAAGTGAGGAATATCTATACGGAAGCCAATTTTAAAAACGAAAATGACAAATCAGATAAAGGAATTTATGCCTGCATGGGAAATAAGTTCCTTATTCAAAAGAACAACATCGTTAAAACTGTGACAAGTGAAGATTTCTTTATTTACTCGCTGCTAAAAACGCCGGAAAAATTTTATGTTGGCGGGTCTGAACTATTTGTTCTTGATTTGGAAAAGCTAGTGTTTAAGGTAGAGGCCAATATAAATGGCCTGGAAATTTGGGCGATGCACCCGGCTTTAACTCATACTATTTATGTTGGTACAAACGCTGGTATTTTTTTATATAACGACAGTACGCATAAGTCTGAACAACTAAAAGCATCCAATAACGGTTTCCCGTTAACCTCTGTTATATATCGGTTTGTACAAACCGGGAAACATGGCCTGTTTGCCGTTGCCCAAAATGGATTGTTTAAAATAAAGGACAACTCGATTGTTGATTATTATGGTCCGGGTGCGTTAGGCGCCGATCATAGGTTGCCCATAACGGATATTTATGACATGTACGAGGACAAGGAGGGCACTTGCTGGATCGCATCTAACGGAAATGGCCTTTTTCGCTGGAACTGGGCTGCGCCAGAAAAGAACGGCGCATTGGAAAACTTTAGCCTGCAAGCCGGAGTGCCTTCTAATATTTTATGCAGAATAGAAGAAGATGATAATAATAACTTATGGATTAGCACATTCAATGGACTGTTTAGTTTCAATAAAAAAACACAATTGATTTATAGTTTCCGCACAGCCGATGGAATTATCAACAATGAGTTTAACCGGACGTCTTCTTTTAAAGGTCCGGATGGCAGAATGTATTTTGGTACTATCAATGGATTAACAGCCTTCTATCCTGCAGCGGTTTTAAAGAACGCTATCATAGACGCTGTTCCTTTCCAGGTTACAACGATCAATAAATATTCCGCTGTTAAAAATGATTTTGAGCCCTGCCTGGATGAGTATAGAAGTAATCAAAAAATAGTGATTCATCCCGGGGAAGGAATATTAACAGTTGAATTTTCGTTATTGGATTTCCAGGAGCGACCGCAGGTTTATCAGTATATTATTCAGGGGTTACCTGGAAAATGGAAACTTGGGGAGGGTAACACGCTTAATATTAATAGCCTCCCTTACGGTGAATTTAATTTAAAAATAGAAGCCCGGCTGGCCAATGGCCAGTGGAACCCGGTTGAGATTGACATACCCATAGTTGTATTAAAGCCGTATTATTTTAAGCCCTGGTTTATTATTTTATGCATCATTGGGTTGGCTGCCCTTACCAGGTGGTATTTCTCCTCGAAAACAAATAAGCTGTTACGAAATAAAATAACATTGGAGTCATTGGTACAAAGCAGAACGACTAGCTTGTCAAAGGCGCTGCATGATAAAGATCTATTAATAAAGGAAGTACACCACCGGGTTAAAAATAACCTCCAGGTTATTATCAGTTTGTTGCATTTGCAAAATGACAAAATTACCGATGAGAGCATGAAGATGGCCATCCTTGAAAGTCAATCGAGAATTGGCAGCATTGCATTAATTCACCAGAATTTATACCAGAACGATCAACTCGATGGCATTCGGTTTGATGAATTTGTAATTAACCTGGGCAAACAGCTCGATGATTTTTATAAAAAGCTGCATCGCGAAATACTTTTGGAGACCCATATTGTAAATACCTGTATTGATATTGATACTGCTGTGCCGCTGGGATTAATTTTAAATGAGTTGTTCTCTAATACGTATAAACATGCATTCAGAAATACTTCCAATATTAAAGTGTTTGTTTCCTTGAAGGAAATGAATAAAGGAGCGTACAAATTAGTATTTCATGACAGTGGACCCGGTCTTTCTGACGAATTGCATTTTAGTAATGCTCAAACGCTTGGCCTGGAATTGATCAGGGGCCTGGCAAAACAATTACATGGAAATGCCAGCTATCAATATAAGGAAGGTGGCGAGTTCACTATAACTTTCAAGGATAGTAACACACGAAAAAATGCCTGACAATAAAATAGCCTGTTAATCACGGATTTTGGTTGTTTCATCCCAAATAATTATTTATGCCAGCAGACTTCATTTTATTTGGGCATGTCACTAATAGATATAGAAAAGGTGAAGGCTCTTGAGTCCGATGATGCTATTGTTAGGTGCAGGGTATGTAAAGCAGCAATGAAACCGGTAGCAGTCGGATTAAAAGACCGGCTGGCCCGTTTATTGATTGGTACAAGTGCAACCATCATGCATTATCAATGCCCGGATTGTAAGAAGGAACTGATAACGATGGAAAAATAAAATAGAGCTGGATGAAAGAAATTACGATTGGGGTTGTGGAGGACGAAATGATTATAGCAAAATCTATTGTAAGCACCTTGCTGGCCTTACAATATAAAGTGATAGAACCCGCTTCAAATTATAAGGAGGCGATTGAGATGATTGACGCAACACAGCCAGACGTATTGTTGCTGGATATTAACCTTGGTGGACAAAAGGATGGTATTGATGTGGCTATGTATGCAAGAGAAAATTATTCGCTGCCCATCATCTTTCTTACCGCCAACAGTGACAAAGAAACTATACAAAGGGCGAAGATAGCAAAACCTAATGCCTATCTCGTAAAGCCTTTCAATAAAGAAGATTTGTACGCTTCCATTGAAATTGCTATAAACAATTTCGAGAATAATAAGCAGCCCAAAACTGACAAAAGCCCTACCATCCTTTTTAAAAATGGACATGATTTTGTATCGGTAGATTGGAGCAAAATCACTTTTATTGAAAGCGAAACCAACTATCTCAAAATTCATATCGAAAACGAGCGGACGGTTATGATTCGATCAACCCTAACCGAGGTGCAAAAGCTGCTTCCATCTCAACATTTCACTCATATCAGGCGGGGCGTTATCGTGAATCACCGATTCGTCAAAAAGATAGCATTCGACAGTATTGAACTATTATCCATGACGTTTAAGATCACTTCTACTGCGAAAAAAGAATTGCTGGCAAAGCTGAATACGTGATTGGGTCTACGCAAGGAAGCATTCCGGCTTACTTTTTTAAACGGGCATTCGTATGCCTTCACCTGGTAAAAGGGGCTTTATCACATATTTTGCCTGCTTCATCCCATATATTTTTCCCCTCGTTTTTTTACATCTACAATTACGGTTCAGTTCGGTTTTTGACCCCGCAAACATTGCTGTCATTATTCGCGTCCAGTTGATTTTATCGGGTGATTGCTGCCGGCGTTCTAAACCGATAGTAGGCTTTAACCGCATTTTTTTGAGTCAGATCAAAATTGGTTGGAGCAATAATCACCATTATGAAGTACCTGCAATGCGTTCCAGTGATGCACGCATCAGATGCCTGGCATGCCCGGGCACTGTTATTCTATCTTGTTTCTTAACCAAAATCATTGCAAAATGAGGAAATTATTACTCCTGTCATTTATTCTTGGCCTTTTTTACAGCGCCAATGCCACTGTACCTACGGTGCTTAACAACAACGACGCCGGTCCTGGTTCCCTGCGGCAGGCTATTTTGAATGCCAACGCAGGCACCGGAACTAATTTCATCACCTTCGACATTCCTGTTACCGGGGTCATTACGCTTACAAGCGGTGAATTGGCCCTCACCAGCGAAATGACAATTATGGGGCCGGGTACTGGTACACTGGCGGTTTCGGGCAATAACATCAGCAGGGTATTCTCGATCTCAAGTCCGGCTTTAGTGACTATTAACGGCTTAACTATCACCGGCGGTAATGTGCCTGGTAATGGTGGCGGAATATCCAGCAATGGAGCCGGAGGCCTTAGTATAAATGGGTGCACTGTGAGCGGGAACACTGCCGGTGGTCCTAATGTCTCTGGCGGTGGCATTTTCAGTTTCGCCCCGCTCACCATCACAAATTCTGTTATTAACGGAAATCATTCGTTTAGTGGTGGTGGTATCTTCCAGGGTAATTATCAGTTTACGATGACCAATTGCAAGGTCATTAACAATACAACCAGTTCCTGGGGAGCTGGCCTGTATCTGCAGGACGCTGACGCCACACTTTTCAATTGCCTTATCAGCGGTAACAGCAGCCCAGCCAGCCAGGGAGGGATAACAAATCTTTCGTATGGCGCTAACCCGGTCGTCTCGCTTGTCAATTGTACGGTTACCAACAATATTTCAGGCTTTGCAGATCGTGCGGTTTGGACGGTAAGCTTTCAGAACGGCACCCAGCCAACAACCGTTCTCAGGAATACGATCGTGGCTAATAACCCCGGTGGAAACTTCACAGTAATTAATGGTTTTAGCCCCAGTTCTCCGCAAGGGATCCTGGACTTAGGCAATAGCCTGGATGATGATGGCAGTAGCGGGGTTGCAAATGGCGTAAATGGCAACCTGGTGAACATCAATCCCTCTTTTGTGTCGGCATCCAACTTTCACCTGCAGCCCTGCTCTCCCTGTATAAATGCAGGCACTAACTCAGCCAACCCTACCACAACCGACCTGGATGGCAGTCCGCGTAAGTTTGGCATCATAGACATGGGTGCATACGAGTTACAGGCCACGCCTGTAGCGCTCACAACGCTTTATGTAAATGCCGCGGTGACTAGCAGCGGCGCTGGCAGCACCTGGGCTACGGCATACAAAACTTTACAAGAAGCACTTGCCAACAACTGCGCGTCTGTTACCAAAATATGGGTGGCCAAAGGCAATTATTATCCCGATGAAGGCGGCAGCTTCGCCAATAACGATCGCGGAGCTGCATTTACCCTGAAGAATGGAGTTGCCATCTATGGTGGGTTTGCGGGCAACGAAGCTTCAAACTATGATCTTTCGCTGCGCAATTTTGTAACGAATGAAACCATTCTGAGCGGTGACCTGGATAAGAACGATGGAGCTGGCTTTGCCAACAACTCAGGAAATGCTTACCATGTTATTCACAACAATGGAAATGGATTAACCAATACGGCCGTACTGGATGGATTTACCATTAAAGGCGGCAATGCAAATGGCGCTGATCCTGATAACGCTGGTGCTGGTATGCGCAATACCGGCAGCGCGCCAGCCATTTCTAAGTGTACGTTTACGGGTAATGCCGCAGAGCTTGGCGGGGCAATATGGAACGATGTTTCTAACCCCCAGCTAACACTAACCAGCTGTACCATTTCTGGTAATAAGGCCAGCACAAGCGGGGCAGGTATTCAAACCAGCGGAACGCTCAATATTGCAGGCTCCTCGATCAGCGGCAACACGGCTTTGGGGTCCAATGGTGGTGGTGGCATCTACAGTTTTGCCAGCTTAACGCTCAGCAATTCCACCATTAGCGGCAATACCGCCGCACTTGGGGCCGGGCTTCTTCAAATCGATTTTCCACTTACAATGACCAGTTGCAAGGTCAGCAACAATACATCCAGCTCCTGGGGAGCGGGTATGTTTCTCCAGAACGCCAACGGCACGCTTACTAACTGTTTGATCAACGGAAACAGCAGTCCAACCAGCCAGGGAGGTATCAGCAATTTTTCGGTTGGGGCTAACACGCTGGTCAACCTTGTTAATTGCACCGTGGCCGGGAATACTTCAGGTGGCGGTTACCGCGCCGTTTGGACTGTTAACTACGGTGGCTCCGCCGGTGCAACTACTAACCTGGTGAATACGATCGTGGCAAAAAATACCGGGGGAAATTTCCTGATGGCCAATCTCCAATTTGCGGCTCCGCAAGGTAACCTGCAATCGGGAGGCAATAATCTTGACGACGATGGCACCAGTGGTTTCACCAATGGTGTAAATGGCGATATTGTTTTTGTGGATCCATTGTTTGTTGGTGGTTTTGATTATCACCTTCAGCCCTGTTCGCCTGCCGTGAATGTGGGCAACGATGCAGCCAATGCTACCGCAACCGATCTTGACATGCTTACCCGCAAGGTTGGAGTAATTGATTTGGGTGCATACGAACAGCAAACCGGAGGACCAGTCCTCGCATCGGCTAACCGTAACGCTACCAGCAGCATACTTGCCGGCGGCACGGTCCAGTTTCTGCAGAATTGCGAACTGATAGCCAGGTTGCAGTCAAACGGTGCAGCCCCACAGGTAAGCGGCGATGTAACGGCCAAAGTTTGGATAGAACCTACGCAACCCAGCTACAATGGGCGGCCTTACCTGCGCAGGCATTACGAAATAACCCCTGCTACCAATGCGGCAAATGCTACAGGTACCATCACGCTTTATTTTACCCAGCAGGAGTTTGATGATTTCAATGCTTTCCCCAATAACGGCCCCGATTTGCCTACTAACAAGAACGATATCGCAGGTATCCAGAATTTTGCCATTTATAAATACAGCGGCGCGAGTAATAACGGTACCGGTTTGCCCGGCACCTACCCGCAACCGGGTGTGCTCCTCAAGGCTCCAGCCGTAACCCTAACGTGGAATGATGTAAAACAATGGTGGGAAGCAAGCTTTGCGACCACCGGCTTCAGCGGATTCTTTGGTGGCAATATTGATTATACGATCCTGCCAATAGCCGACCTGCTGAATTTTAATGTAGTGAAACAGGGCATGGGATCGGCCATCAATTGGCAGGTGAGTGCAGCTCACACAGTTAACCTGTTTACTGTAGAGAAAAGCTATAACGGCCGGGTATTTACCCCGCTGCAAACCGTAAACGGTAAAAAGGAGATCACCAGTTACAATGCTGTTGATCCCACACTGCAAAGCGGTCTGCAATACTACCGGTTAATGCTGCTGGAAAAAGATGGCAGCATTGGATACAGCGCTGTAAAAACATTGCTGGTAAACAGGAACCAGGTGATGGTTGTTGCGCCGAACCCAACAAAGGGTAGATTTATAATAGACCTGCAAGTGGAAGGACAACTCAATACAATGGCAGAAATACAATTACAGGATATTTCCGGCAAAATCATATACACGCAACAGGCCAGTATGAATGCCGGAGTGCTGAACCAGGCTGTCAATATGCCTGCATCAGCTGCCAGCGGGATGTACCAGGTAAGGATCATCATAAATGGCAAAACTTATCATACCAAATTACTGTTTGAAAAATAACAGGGGCAACGGCTGTAGTCGCGATAGCATTACAAAAAACCGGCGGTATGTTTATCGCCGGTCTTTTGTGTGCGTCAGGCATGCATATCATCTATATGGTGCTATGCATGATTGGGCCTAAGCAAGGAGGCATTCCAGTTTATTTTTTATATGGGATTTCGTATGCCTTCTACAGGAAAAAGGCAGTTTTATCACAAATTACCCCTGCTTCATCCCATATTTTCTTCCGCTTGTTTTTTTCAATCTAGAATTACGTTTCAATTCGGTTTTTGACCAAGCAACCACTGCAGACATTTTTCATATCTCGTTGATTTTACCGAACGATTGCTGCCTGCGTTCTAAACCGATAGTACGTTTTAATCGAATTTTTTAAGCTAGATAAAAGTTGCTTTAAACAATCATCGCACCCTTATAAAATACCACTCAATGAAAAAAAGCTACCTGAAAAAATGGATGTTTAGGTTGGTCTTTACCACCCTTACATTTTTAAGTATTTCAAACGTACATGCACAGCCTGCTAACCTTCCACCGCTTTTAAAATATGCTATAAACAACTATTCTACTATTGCTAAGGCCGTAGATGACTGCGATACCTGTCTGCCACTGGTGGGAAAGCCCTTGCGGACCTTCCGTCCGATTCCCTTTCCACTATCGGCAGCCGCTAATCTTATACCTGGGGTTGATATCAATGAAATTCCCGGCTTAGCGGCGCCTAATTTTTTTGGTGGCGGATCACCGGAAATAAAAGGACTGGTGAAAGAGGTGGCGGGGATGACGGATGCTTATGCCAAGTCGATCCTGGGGAGATCAGAGTTACTTTATTTTAAAAGCGGCGCGCAAGGGGTAGCCGTTTCTAAAACCGGAAAAATTTATACCAGTTCCCTTACGGTTCCACCCGGAGCCGGGAGAGCAGATATTAACCCACAAAGGGTTAATGGCTTTTTTTCATTTAAATCGGAGCCTTTCATATTACCAAAATTCAATTCCATATCGGAAGAAGCGTTTACGGCAAGTCCCGAAAAAACTTTCTTTCAAGACGTAGAAAGAAATAATTATGATCTGGAAGTTGCCCATTTCGCCCTACTTCCGGATAATGAAAACATTGTGTATGCTGCCTTTGAGAACGAAGTAAACCTTTCGAAAAAACTGGCAAGAAAAAACAGGGCCGGCAATTGGGTGGAAGTGGAGCGGTATTTTCCAGGAGGATTGAGTATGCCAACAACCTTTTGGGGTGCACTGGCTGTAGATAAGGACGGTAATTTATATGTGGCAGATGATACACACCATGTAATTGTAAAAATCACGTTCGATGCTAACGGCAAAGCCAGCAGCTGGAAAATTATCGCCGGTAAATTGGATACACCAGGGTTTGTGAATGACGTTGATGGTGATGATTCCACTGAGTCCCGGTTTAATAAACCCAGTGGTATCTGCCTTGATAATGCGGGAAATATTTATGTAGGAGACGCCGGCAACAATGTGATCAGGAAAATTGACCCTGACGGCGATGTAACTACCTATGCTGGTAATGAAAACGGCGAGGCTGGAACTACAGACGATAATGATTGGAATGATGCAAAGTTTGACGGACCTACGGCAGTGGCATATAATAATAAGACTAACACACTCTATGTTGTAGATTTTAATAGAAAAACTATTCGTGAGATTAATGCGGCCAGAAACGTATCTACAGTAGCGGGCCTCGCCGGATCCGTCAATCCTATCGCAGACCCGAAAGGGTTTGCCATGAATTTGTATTATGTGCTTGCCAAGCTGAATATGGATCCTGATGAAGCAAAGTTTACGTCTCCAACCGGCATTGCCATCGATCCTTCGGGCTTTGGGCTGTATGTAAGCGATGGTAAGTACATCAAATACGTAAACACTTCCGAAACAATTTTTACGATCACTCATGCAATCGGTGACCCAAAAGCAAATGTGTTAGGACTGCCTGTGTTACCGCTGGGTATTAAAATGAATCCTAATAACGGATCTTTCTATGGAGTTCCTTTGTTGCCATGGGAACCTACTACCTACACCATTTCGATAACCAATCATGTAGTGGGTTTAGGTATATTAGGTATCGTTCCCAATGGAGCTATTACGTTTGAAGTGGTGAACTGTCCGGACATACCGGATACGGTTTACGTTAATCAAACCATCCGCCGTAACCAACTGCCTTACACCTGGAACGGAAAATTGATGTACGATGCAGGAACAACCACTGTTAAACTTAGCGGTGCATTTGGATGCGATAGTATAGTGAAGCTAAATTTAACCCTAAGTCCTGAACTGTCTTATAACAGTTTACCCTACATTCTTAGTTTCGGACAGCAAATAAAACCTATTGTGCCTACCACAGCGGGTTCTAAAATCGACACATTTACCGTTGCTCCACTGCTGCCTGCCGGTCTCCTTTTGAATGCACAAACGGGAGTAATCACCGGTACGCCAACTGTCTATGTTCCCGCCAATCCAGTTCCGGCTGTGGGGCCCCGTACGCCACCGTCATACCCTGGTCCCTGGACGCTTCAGTCAGGGAATGGTGCAGATCTTACCGGGTTCAAGATTTCGGACGGTAATGCCAAAACGGTTTTTGAAAATAACAGCGGCTTTAGAAGCTTACAGGGTAGTGCGGGCCTGGGTACCGGCACCGCAGGCGCCTATACCGATTATAGTGGATTAGGGCCAATTAAAATGTTTAGTAACAACCCATATTCTGTGCAGATGTCCAACACACTCGGCGAGGGGAATTACTATAGTTTAAACGACCTCGTTCCGTCTCATAATTATATGAACTCCTATGCCGTGTATATAGATTATAACCGTGATGGAGATTTTGCTGATGCGGGTGAAAGAGTTTATATATCTGCAGGGCCACAAAGAAATGCGCATACCGAAACTTTTAATTTGAACATTCCCGCTTCCGCTGCACCGGGTGTAACGAAGATGCGCATCTATGCCGTAGAGGCCTGGACCCGGCTTCAATCCTATGAATTCTACGACGCTAACAGACCTGGTACTGAGGCTAATAAATATTATTTTGTATATAGAACGACAGAACAGGCATTGTCTTTTTACCCATTCTTTAATGATATATCAATGAGGGGAGAGCAGGACTTTCAATTTATAAACTACGGCGAATTTGAGGATTACAACATTGACATAGTTACAGCGCCTTCGCAGGGATTTGTTGTTACCGGCAGCAATACCTTCGGCTCTGCTCAATCCACTGTAAAGCTTGCTGTCAGTAATTCCACTTCATCTACCACTAATTTAACCATCTGCCAGTCTCAGTTGCCTTATAAGTGGAACAATTTAATCTTTACAGCGGCAGGCAGTAAAACAGACACGCTTACAAATTTGTACGCTGCAGATAGCTTAGCCACGCTAAACCTTTCTGTGAAACAAAGCTCTTCTTCTGCGGTTTATGTGGCTTATTGCGGACCTTATACTTACCTGGGCAAGGTATATACGGAGTCTGGCTGGTATTACGGCATAACGATTCCCAATGCTGCTGGTTGCGATAGCAGCATCAGTTTAAATTTCCGTCAAAAGGCAACTGGTTCAACAACGGATATGCTAAAAACACCTGATGACCTGCCTTTTACCTGGAACGGAATGGAAATCAGAACTGCCGGCACCTACTACTACAGGCAGCCAAATAGCGAAGGCTGCGATAGTTTAGCCAGGCTGGTTCTTCGGGTACAATACACTATTACTTATCCAACCAACAATCTGTTAACGCTCAATAGAGCGATCACGCCATTACGTCCTCAAATTCAAGGCGGCTATGTTCCACCAGAGGTTTGGTATAATGAAGTTTATGGATATAGTATTGCTCCAGCCCTGCCCGCCGGGTTGCTGTTAGATCCCGTTACCGGAATTATCAGCGGAACGCCTACAGTGGTAAGTCCTCTGAAAACGTATACCATCACCCTTAACCAGGACGGTGCACAACCTGCAAGGTTTACCCTGTCTGTAGGGGCACCTTCGTTCTCCACTACTACAATTAATAATTGTGGACCGCTCAACTGGAATGGGGTGGTATATGATAAAGCTGGTACGTTCATAGCTAATTTAAAAAACCAATATGGTTATGATAGTACCGCCACGCTGATACTTACCATTAGAAACTTGTCTTCGTCGATTACCAATATAAACCTGAACCTGTCCCAATTGCCCTTCATCTGGAATGACACCAGTATCACAAAAGAAGGCTTGTACACCGTTCATTTCGTCAATGCCGTGGGCTGCGACAGTGCCGCTACGGCCAATGTGGTGATCAGTCCTAAAATTTCTTATTTCTCTCCACAAATCCTGCTGCACAATCAGCTCATTACTGCTATCACGCCTCAGAATTTGGGAGGTAAGGTCCTCAATTTCACCATCACGCCTTCCCTGGTGAGGGGCCTTAACTTTGATGCATTCACCGGTACCATCAGTGGAACACCAACTGACACATTGGTACAACCCGTTTCCTATACCGTTCGGGCTTTTAACAGGGCTGGTGCAGATAGTACAAATTTGGTAGTGGCTGTTTGTAATGCTATGGCGACATCATTTACGATGAATACATGCGACCGGTATGTATGGAATGACAGCACATATACGAAGAGCACAACCCATCCCCGTACTTTAAAAAACAGGGGTGGTTGTGATAGTGTTGTTACCATGAACCTCATCATCAGAAAAGCTACAAAAGGCCTTACCGACAACATTACAGCTTGTGCTAATTATGTATGGTATGGCGTAACGTATGATTCAACAGGGCTTTATACCAAAGTTTACACGAATGCGGTTGGTTGCGACAGCACAATTTATTTGAACCTGACAATTAAGAAGCCAACTGAAAACAACCTCTATGTAAATCTGAATGCATCTGATTTCCCTTATACCTGGAGGAACAAAACTTTTAATGCACCAGGAAGGGACTCAATTATGAAGGTGAACAGTGTGGGATGCGACAGTACCGTTTGGATGAACGTAAGAATCTCCGCTGTACTGCCCGACATCAGTTATGCTGTAGGGGATACTGTTTTGTACTGGGAGCAGACCATTAATCCGCCTATTGCCATGACCAATACAGGCACAGCTATCCCCGCAATGAAATTGGGAGAACGAGATACCTTAATTAAATTTTCAAATGGAGGTCCTGGTGATCACCTCAGAAACATAGTAAAAGGCCCTGATGGTGCCTATTACGCATCAATAGTGTACCAAAATAATATATATAAATTAAGCAGCTCAGGAGCCTGGACTGAGTTTGCAAATGTTGGCGCATCAATTAAGGGTATGGCTATGGATAGGTCTGGAAATCTGTACGCCGGTACTAGCTTACAAGTCAAGAAAATAACGCCTGATGGGGTAGTAAGCAATTTAGACGGATTACCACGTTGGACAGACGGAGATGCTTTGGCAGTGGATGCCGATAATAATTTAGTTGTTGCGGATGGGAATATTGATAAACAGCTTACCATTACAAAATTCAACCTCTCTACCGGCCAGCTTGGGCAAATGATAATAGACCACAGTCCTTATTTTGATTACGGTGAGATCGACATGGAGGCCGACTCAAAAGGAAACATTTATATATTTGAGAGAATGGGTACCGTTATTTTAAAAATTAAGCCCAACGGGCACATATCAAATATTGGGCGAAAAGATTCAGATTATCGTACGTTTAAGCCTGCAAATGGGACAGATGCGCTTATACCCGAGGTGTACAGTATGGCAATAGACCGTACCAATGACAATCTGTATCTGATGGCGTACCGTCAGCTCCTTAGGGTTGATACAGCCGAAAATGTAACTGCAATTACTGGCAAATGGTTTGACCTATATAGAGACCATATTTTCAGGGTGGATGGTGGAAAGGCGTCCATCCTCAATAATACAACCGCTATACTATATACCGCCAATGTTCATGGCGTTGGTTCCCTTCCATTTATGGATAATTATGGTGTATCCAGTGTTGATATTTATGGCGCAACCATAAACTTCACCGATTACGACAAAAGAATACGCCTCGATAGCAGCGGTTCTATTGTGGGTACAGCTAGAGCCAAATACTCATCCATTGGTACTATTTATGCGTACAATACTACTACTGCTTATTCTATTATAGGAGCCAACCAATACGGCATCAGCACTGCCCCAATGGTAATCACCAACAAAACCATTTATTACAAAAGGGAGAATTTTGTAACGACTACGCTTCCTTTTATATGGAGAGGCCGGTCGTTTAATGCGGCAACTGATACTGCTACCTATTTTGTTTCAAACAAAACAGATGCTAGTGATACTTTGTATAGGTTAAATTTAGTGTATGAAGGCTCACCGGAGCCTACCATTACAAGCAATTGTGTTACAGGTGGCGTAAGCCTTGTTGCAAATGGGGCTGCTAAAAACGCCATTAGCTTCGATGGAACAAATATGGGTCTTATTAAAAATGTGGATGGAAGCGGTGGAAGTGGCCTGGCTTATTATGGTGCAGATTGGACTACAAGACCTGATGGTAGTACCATCGTTTATTTTCAAACTGCATTTGAAGTTTGGATAAAGCCGGCAACAGTGAGCGGAACACAATACTTATTAACCAGGGACACGCTAAAGACGCACGGTACTTTCGTCGGATACTCTATTCAAAATGGTAAATTCGTATATGAGTTCACGAAAGGCATCAGCCCATTTGTCGACTATAAGCTTAGTTCTACTTTGACATGTCATGATGAGTCTTTTTTAATTTTTCTCTGCTCATGCCTCTTTTGGATTTGCTCCATTAGCTCCTGTTTTGTGGCCCCTTTTTTGGGATAAATATTTAGCATAATTT
>JBDSXW010000007.1:0-16927 GCA_039925965.1 Chitinophagaceae bacterium | reverse complement strand
CATGGGGTGATCCAGGAAATCCAGGTTCTGGTCGAGGAAATAAATTAGATAAGGCTGCAGAAGGATGATCTTAATTTTCGGGCAAGATATTTATTTAATCCGGATGCACAATATTGAAATTAGCTTTCCGGTTTTTATAACCACATGCTGTGGAAAACTTGAGCCTGCCTAAGTTAAAATAAGGTAGTTTTTCACATTCTACCATATTTGCCCAAAAACAATCATATTATTTTGGCAGTTTGGAATCAAACCAGCAAATTTGCACTCCCAAAAATAAGGATGTTATGGCCAGAGTATGTCAGGTTACAGGTAAAAAACCAATTACAGGAAATAAGGTTAGTCACTCTAACATTAAAACCAAACGCAAGTTTAATCCAAACCTGCAGACCAAACGGTTCTTTCTTGCTGAAGAAGACAAATGGGTTACTTTGAAAGTGTCTTCTGAGGCAATCCGCACCATCAATAAAAATGGTTTGCTGGTGGTTGTAAAAGAATTACGTGCAAAGGGTGTACATATCTAAACATATTCGCCCGAACAACTTCTTCAAAGAAGTGAGTATTTAACTGAATTAAAAATTTTCATATCATGGCTAAGAAAGGAAACAGGGTACAGGTGATTATGGAGTGTACCGAGCACAAAACAAGCGGTATGCCCGGAACAAGCCGGTATATTACCACTAAAAACAAGAAAAACACTCCTGAGCGTTTGGAGTTGAAAAAATTTAATCCCATCCTGAAGAAGGTTACTGTACATAAAGAAATCAAGTAAACAGTAATTAGCTAATTAGCCAATGTGCGGATTAGCCAATGAAAAGTTCCGGATCATAATAAGTTCAAAATAATCGCTCAATTAGCTCATTAGCTAATTAGCACATTAGCACATTCATCTCATGGCAAAAGCAGCAAAAACAGCGATCAAGACCAAGGACCAAAAGGCCGCAGCTGACGCAAAAAACTGGACGAAAGTAATTAAAGCGGTACGTAGCCCTAAAAGCGGCGCCTACACTTTTAAAGAGCAGATTGTACACAAAGACAAGATCAAAGACTTTTTAGAAAGCAAATAAAGCCGGTTATCCCTTACTTTACGTAATGGCGAACACAAAATATGTAAAGCTGTCATGCCTTTGGTGTGATGGCTTTTTCCTTTTCCGGCGTTCCTTTAATTAGTCATTGGTCATGAAGTCATTGGTCAATTGTCATGAGTCAGTGAGTCATTGGTCAATTCATTGGATTATTGGACAATCAATTGACAGGGAGTCCAGGAACTGTCAGCGGACGCAGGGCAATGAACGTTGAAATGACCCATTCATTCAATGACCTAATGACATGTACTACCATAACCCGTCACCGCTCCAACCACTAAATAAATACTATGGGATTTTTTGATAAGCTGTTTGGTAAAAAAGAAAAGCAGACCCTGGATGAAGGGCTGCAAAAGACGAAAGATGGCTTTTTCTCGAAGATATCGAAAGCGATCGCAGGAAAAAGTACGGTAGACGAAGAAGTGCTGGATAATGTGGAAGATGCCCTGGTGAGCGCCGATGTAGGTATTGAGACCACCGTAGCCATCATCGAAAAAATTGAGCAACGGGTAAAAAAAGATAAATACCTGGGTGTTGCTGACCTGAATAATATCCTCCAACAGGAAATGCAGGCGGTACTCGTAGATTCCCCGGACGGAATTTCTGAGGGCTTTGACCTGCAGGGAATGCCAAAACCGTACGTATTGCTTGTTGTGGGCGTCAATGGAGTAGGTAAAACGACCACCATCGGTAAGCTAGCATACCAGTTTAAGAAAGCGGGTAAATCAGTGCTCCTGGGTGCGGCAGATACTTTCCGGGCTGCCGCGGTAGACCAACTGACGATCTGGAGCGAACGCACGGGTGTACCCATTGTGAAACAGCCCATGGGAAGCGACCCAGCGGCCGTCGCCTTTGACGCTGTACAGAGCGGCATTAGCAGGGGAGTGGATATCGTAATTATTGATACAGCAGGGCGCCTGCACAATAAAAGTCATTTAATGGAGGAACTGACAAAAATAAAAAGGGTTATAACCCGCCAGATACCCGACGGACCCCATGAAGTACTGTTGGTGCTCGATGGCAGTACGGGGCAAAATGCCCTGGAGCAAGCCAAACAATTTACCGCAGCCACAGAAGTAACCGGCCTGGCGATTACCAAACTGGATGGTACTGCTAAAGGTGGGGTAGTGCTGGCCATTTCCCATCTCATGAATATCCCTGTTAGGTATATTGGGGTGGGTGAGAAGATGGAAGACCTACTTGTTTTTAACAAGCGGGAATTCGTAAACAGCATATTTTCGCTGGAACAATAGGGTATATAGTACCTTTCAATTCAAATCAAAATGTGTTTTTATGAAAAAATTGATGATAGCAGGTAGTTTTTTGCTGGTAAGCTTGTTGGGAAAAGCACAGCTGGATGTGAATGATTTAACCGGGCAAATTTTGGAAAAGCTAGTCCCTGCATTGAACTTAACCGCCGATCAGAAGCCGACCGTCGGTGATGCGTTAATAGATTTCCTGACTAAAAAATCAGCAATACTGCCGCTCATGAAATCCGATCCGGCAAGCTATGCTTCTAAATTTAATCAGCTAAACGGCGGTTTTATTAGCAAACTTAAAGCCGTGCTGCTGGCCAGGCAAATGACGACCTACCTGAGTCTAAAACCGAAAATAACTGATACCACGAATCCACTCGTCCATTTGTTTTACTAATTGACAGAACTCATAACTACAAAAACCCCGGTCTTTTCAGCCGGGGTTTCCTATTTATAATCGGCAAATGACAAGGGAGGATGAACAACCGCATGCACGTTTTTAACCTTACGAGGTAAAACTGCCGTGTTCCTGTTTTACGAAGTTTTTGCATGCGTTTGCAACCTTCCCGCCAGCCAGCTATCCTTTACCGGTATCAGCCATTGGTTCAACAGTGCTTTTTTGTTAAGAATGGTATTGTTGAAATAAATAGTTTCGGAAGTAATAAAGCCGTTTTCCATTGCGTGGTTCAGGTGTGCCAATGGCAGCAATTCTACTTTATCCTTCACCACAAACGCAAGATTCATGCGGTCAAACATGGTGACCCTGAATTTTTCCTCCACTGACTTGATGAGTCTCACTGAACTGTCTGTGCTGCAGCCGCTAACACTGCTCTGGGCCTCATCGGCCATCAGTATGATAAACTGGCCGAAGAGCAGGTTGCCATAACCCTTCACAGGGTGTCCATGGCTCTGCCAACTCTCCACAAAGTCTTCCAGCATGGCTTCTATTTCAAGCGCTTCGCTCATAAAGAAAAACCTGCTGGCCTGGTAGATCCAAACGCGGCTGCCGTCATTAAAGTCGGAGGGTATCAGTTGTTTCCAATTTTCGAACATTGGTGGTTGGTTGATTGGTGATTGGTTGATTGGTGATTGGTTGATCGGTTGATCGGTAACTGGAATTAGTTCGGGACAACACGTTGGATGCATGGGTTATAATTAATTAATTGCCAGGAAAACAATTTCCTTTTTGGCTAACCGGACTAAACGTTTCCACATCCATATCGGCTGTCAGCTTAAGGTTTTACAAGTTAACTAATCTACTAATAAACTAATCAACTAGTAAACAAATCCCCCAAGTTCTAATCCTAACTCAGCTCCGCTTTGAGTTCTTCACTAAGTGTAACCAGTAGTTTATCGATCCTGGCGCCATCCATATCCATAATTTCCAGGTTAAAGCCGCGCCATTCAAAATTGTCGCCGGCAACCGGTATGCGTTCCAGGTGGTGAATCACAAAGCCAGCCAGTGTATCGTAGGTCTGTTCATCATCCCGCCATTCTTCCTTGTCAAATTTAGCCAGGAAATCGTAAAAAGGTAATTGAGCATCTACCAGGTAGGTGCCGTCTTTCCGCTCTACGATTTCATAATCATCATCGCCTTGCTCGGGAATATCACCCACAATGGCTTCCAGGATATCGTTGAGGGTGATCATGCCCTGGAGGGTACCATATTCATCCACAATAAAGGCCGAATGCACTTTGGTTTGCTTGAATTTTTCCATCACCTGGTAGGCGGTGTTATTATCCGGCACAAACATGGGCTGCTTCATGAAGTCTTTGAGCGGTTTGTCTGCCGGAGCAAATACAATATCCTTCAGTTGTACAATACCCTTGATATTGTCGATCTCATTTTCGCTGAGCGGGTACACGCTATGCGGGTACGGGAGAATTTCGTTTTTTAGATCGGCTATAATGCCATTGTACTCCAGCCAGATTATGTCGCTTCGGTGGGTCATCAACGAGGTAATGGCCCGGTCGCCGAGGTGAAACACCCGTTCAATGATCTGTTGCTCGGCCTCCTCTATTTCCCCATGCTCAGTGCCTTCGCTGATCATCGCTTTGATCTCTTCCTCAGTTACCACATTGTCCTTATTGGACTTGATATTAAACAACTTGAAAATAACCCGGGTTATTTTGCTAAGCAGCCATACAATCGGGAAAGTAACCCTCGAAAGGATACGCATCGGGTGAGCAGATGCCATTGCTATTTTCTCCGCCCGCAGCAGGCCAATTCTCTTGGGCAATAATTCGCCAATGATAATCGAAAGAAAGGTAACAATCACTACGATAAGCACGGTGGAAAGCGATGCCGCATAGCGTTGCAGAAAGCTGATTTTTTCGAGATAGGGCTGCAGGTCACCACTGAATTTTTCACCGGAGTATAAGCCGGTAAGAATGGAGATAAGCGTAATAAATATCTGGGCAGTTGATAAAAAAACCTCCGGGTTCTCCGCCAGCTTAAGTGCTGCCTTTGCATTGATATTGCCCTTGTTGGCTAGCTGCTCTAATTTGGATTTACGGGCACTCACCAGTGCGATCTCACTCATCACAAAAAGTCCGTTTACCAACATTAATAAGAGCAGTATAAAAATCTCTGTCATTAAATTCTATAAATTGATTGCCGCAAAACTAACTATTCTTACACAGATGGATGTTTGTAATGTAAACGGCTGTACTTGACAGTAGGAAACTATCCCGTTATCACCCCATGATGAGCCTCTTTTGCGTTAAGTAGGCTACATGCCCAATGAAAATATAAAGAAGTGCTGTCCCTCCCAGGTTTTTAGAGCTACATTATTTTTCCCTGCAACTTCTGTGAAGTTTATAAGGCCCCGGGCTTTTAATTCCGCTATTCTTTTCTCCGTATTCAATCCAAAATAGGTAATAGCTGGCTCAGTAAAACGTTGTGTCTGGTGTAGGCCAATGATCATCAGGCCGTCAGAAAGGATCACATGCGGGTAAGGTTCCTTCATTTCGGCGCTTGCTGTAAAGCCCAGTTTTTTCCAGAAGGTAACCGACTTACCGATATCGGCTACGGGTTGTGCAAACTCGCCAAATACCCCACATTGTTTATTCGGGTATTTATCGGGCCTGCCGAAATCCTGTTGTTTCATGGTAAGCAGGGTGGTACCAATCGGCTGCTGAAAACCGCCCGGGTTACCGGAAAGAACGATATTGAATCCGTCGGGGCTTTTGATATAATAGCGCTGGATGAGATCGCCAGGTTTTGGTTTTTGTTCAAAGGAAATACTGTCTTTTTCCAATTGTGCTACCAGTTGGTCAAGATTGGCAACATAATACGTCAGGCCAATAAAAGGCTTGTTGTCTTTGCGCATGGTGATCAGCAGGCTTCCGTCGCTCACCTGTGCCCATGGTGCAGGAAACTCGTTGGAGCCAATTTTTTTAAAACCAAGTTTTTCGTAAACAGCAACAGACGAATCGAGGTTGGCTGTGGTAATGTACACACTGGCTGCTCCACCGATTTTACGTTGGCTGTGCAGGGAAACGAAGCATGCAAAAAAAAGCGATACAAATAAAGCAGCCTGTTTCATAAGCGACTATTGAGCATGTAAAGATGTAAATTCCGGGTAAAAGTGCCCCTGTTTTTTTGTTTTTATTTACGCTACCGGAAAGGCCGCTTTATAAAATTTCAAAGACGGTGGTATCAGATAAAACTAAAGCGAGTACCAGCCGTGTAACTGGGGGATGTTATGGTTTCGCAACCAGCCACATGCATCAGACGATTATAGAGCGTAAGAAGTTGCCAGCCAGCCAGCGGCATTTTTCAACAATATTTAACCAATCACCTGTCTCCTTATATTTGTCGCTCGTTCAGGGACGGTTAGCTCAGTTGGTTAGAGTACTACGTTGACATCGTAGGGGTCGTAGGTTCGAATCCTATACCGTCCACCAAAATTGACAATACAAACAATGAAAAGCCCGTAAACATCTTGTTATGGGCTTTTTTAGTTTTGGAGGCGAGGCAAAATAGTCGCTGGGGAGCGCAAAAGACAGCGGTATCCGGTGGGTAACTACGGTTGTGGCGATTTGCCGGGTGGGGTCGGAACTGCCTTCTGGTATTTCAAAAAAAGTATAAAAAAGCCAGTAAAAATTCGCTTACAATAGGTCTTTATTTTCCTTTGATATAATGAGATGGGTCGGCTGAAATCAAAGCGTGGACTGCATTTCCCAGCAACGAGACAGGTTTGGGCATACCAGTTTTACGGAAATTTAGATTTTGCCATTGTATGATGGAAACTATATTTACAATGTAATAAGAAACCAGGGGTTGTGAATGGAGATTGAGATTTCAACAAGAAACCGCTGACTGACCGACTATAAGACAAATACATTTATTAAGAATTTCATATGGCAAGCAATCGTTAAGGGCCGCTGTTTCTACAGTGGCCCGTTTTTTGTCTTTTATTTTTCAGCACCATTCAAGGTTCATAACAAAATATTCAACATAAAGCGTTTAGGTTGGGTTTCCACGAAAGGCCTGTTAGTGAAAATCTATAATCCAGGCACTTCCCAAAAACCGAATTGCGTGGCAGGCAAACAAGCGGTATCTTTTGAGCGAACAAGCGAGGGGTTGGTGGTGCAATTTCCCGGGGATGCCCCGGAAGACAGTTACACCAACTCACTAAATATTTTACAACTTAAAACAAACTGAGCGATGAAAAGGTATTGCCTGACCCTGGACCTGGTGGACGATGCGTCACTGATAGCGGAATACGAACAGTATCATACTCCCGGAAATGTATGGCCGGAAATAACGCAAAGTATTCGCGACGGAGGCATCACCAATATGGAAATTTACCGCACCGGCAACCGGCTGTTTATGGTTATGGAAACGACCGACGATTTTGACCCCGCCCGTAAATCAGCCATGGATGCGGGCAATGAAAAAGTACAGCAATGGGAGCGGTTGATGTGGAAATATCAACAGCCATTACCCTGGGCAATGGCTGGAGAAAAGTGGGTGGAAATGAAAGCTATTTTTACACTGAATAATGATCCCGGAAAATAAAACATTTACTATTTCCAACTGCGTAAATGTGGTGGCCAGCCTGTGTTCAGTCAGCCCTTGATCCGGGATAAAGCAGTAAGTATTTCCATAGCCTCTCCCGAATGTTTTGTATTTACAAAAATAGGATCGTGGTAAAATGCGGCAACTAGTTTGCAGCTAATCCCGACAGCTGAAAGCGCTGTGGAAAATGCGGCAGTGATGCCAACGGCTTCCAGGGAAGAATAAATTTTCAGCGTGATCCGGGAAGCAACAAATGTGTAGGGCAACTGTAAATCATCAGCCATTTCCTTTTTGATAATAACGGTATGGCCTTCGGTTTCTTTGAATAATAAAAGAACACCATCTGATTGGATGGCGCTGGCATTGGCTATTCTGCAATAAACATAGTTGCCAGTATGCAGCGCCGGCTCCAGTGTTTTAAGTAAGGTTTGCAGGTTGGTTTCACCTGGCATTTTAGCGGGATGTTTCTGATAGAAAATATAGTTGAACTTAAGTTAACCGAGGATGCTCAATAGTAGCAATTACTTGAACGTAGCCCCGCAATAAGCGGGGAGCCATCCGCCAATGTCGCTTCCAGGTAGTACGAAAGCCCGGCTCCAAAAGAATGGTTGTTACTGTTTTTTAATTGGAAGTTGTTGCCTGCTGCCAGGCCCATTCCCAAGGCTGAATCGCAATGTCATTTAGTTGAATGTTTGATGTGCCACCGGCACATTTTGTTGGTAGAGAAAAAAGGCGAAATCTATGTAATGTTCCATCGGAATCCCGTAGTTACGGGATAAAAGCTTTACAAAACGTTCCTACGGAACGTAAACCCGCATAAATATCAGATTTGCTACCCACAAAATGTGCCTATGGCACATGCACATTTTCTTAATTAAATACCATTGGGCTGAAGCCTTGGTTTATATAGGGAATTTAGAATGTAATAACCAACTTTACTAACCAATGGCTTTCACCGCAGTCCCCATATCACATCCCAGACATCAAACCATCATAAATGATAAATGATAAATTATAAATTATAAATTATAAATTATAAATCAGACATCAGACATCAGACATCAGACATCAACACACGGTCTACCCTCCTCTTTTCCACCATTTCTTTTTCCGTTCTTCCTTTTCCTCCACCGTCATTTTGCACTTAATCTGTGCGTCCAGCACGGCTACCAGGGCCATGTTTACCACACTCCGGATGCTACTGCCAAGCTGCAACACATGCACTGGTTTTTTAATGCCCAGCAGGATCGGACCAATAGCATCGGCGCCGCCTATTTCCCGCAGCAGGTTATAGGCGATGTTGCCAGCAGCCAGGTTCGGGAAAATCAGGGTGTTTACTTCCTGGTCTATCAGTTCGCTGAACGGATAGTTTTCCTTTAGCATTTCATTGTTAAAAGCCATATTGCCCTGGATTTCACCGTCGATGATCATGCCCGGATCGCGTTCCTTAACGATGCGCCTCGCCTCTGCCATCAGTTTGGCTTCGGCGCTGTTGCTGCTGCCAAAATTACTATAGCTCAGCATGGCTACCCTGGGCCGGATATTGAATTGTTTTACTTCCTTAGCCACCAGCATCGTAATGTCGGCCAGTTCCGCTGCGGTTGGGTTAAAATTCACAGTGGTATCTGCCAAAAACAAAGGCCCGCGTTTGGTGATGATGATGTACATGCCGGCGATGCGTTTCACGCCTTCTTCTGTGCCGATAATCTGCAGGGCCGGACGGATGAGTGCCGCGTAGTCCTTGTTAGGGCCAGCCAGCATACCGTCAGCCTCCCCACTTTCCACCATCATGCAGCCAAAATGCATCCGGTCTTTCATAATCTTAATGGCCTCGTAGTGGTTGACGCCCTTGCGGCCGCGTTTGGCAAAAAAGGCTTCTCCAAAAGTCCTGCGTTTTTCTTCGTTCTCATCGGTCTTTGGGTCCACGATGGTGATGCCTTCGAGATCTATCCCGTTGAGCTCCGCGATCCGCTGAATCTTTCGTTCTTCACCAAGCAAAATCGGGAAACACACGCCTTCATCCACGCAGATCTGCGCGGCTTTGAGCATTTTTATATTATCTCCCTCGGGGAACACAATGTGCCTCGGGTCCTTGCGGGCTTTGGTGCTGATAACCCTTAATAGCTGGTTGTCGAGGCCCAATCGCTTGTTCAGGTTCAATACATAATTATCCCAGTTAGTAATGGGCATGCGGGCTACTCCGCTATCAATTGCAGCCCTGGCTACGGCTGGTGCTACGGTAGAGAGCAACCTTGGATCGAGTGGCTTTGGAATGATATATGTTGGGCCAAAAAGAATACTCTTCTCATTGTAGGCCAGCGTTACTATTTCTGGTACCGGAGTTTTTGCCAGGTCAGCTAAAGCCTTTACTGCGGCCAGTTTCATGGCTTCGTTAATCTGGGTAGCCCTTACGTCGAGCGCACCCCTAAAAATATAGGGAAATCCCAATACGTTATTGACCATGTTGGGATAGTCGCTGCGGCCGGTGGCCATGATGATGTCCTTTCGCACCGCCGTAGCTGCATCGTAGGTAATCTCGGGATCGGGATTAGCCATCGCAAACACGATCGGGTTTTTGGGCATGCTTTTGATCATGTCCTGGGTTACCACATTGCCAACGCTTAACCCCAGGAATACATCTGCATCTTTCATTGCATCCGCCAGGTTGATATCCCGCTTTTTTACGTCTACAGCAAAGTTCATCCGGTTCTCATCCAGGTCGGTTCTTTCGCGGTGCAGCACGCCGTTGATATCGAACATCGTAAAATGTTCGTACCGGGCACCAAGGGCTGCATATAGTTTGGCGCAGGCCATGGCGGCGGCGCCCGCACCATTCACCACGATCTTTATCTTTTCGATCTTTTTCTTTTGGAGTTCCAGGGCATTCAGTAGTGCAGCACTGCTGATGATGGCCGTTCCGTGCTGGTCGTCGTGCATCACCGGTATATTCATCTGCTCTTTGAGCTGCTGCTCAATATAGAAGCATTCGGGAGCTTTAATGTCTTCCAGGTTGATACCGCCGAACGTAGGCTCCAGCGATTTTACAATCTGCACAAACTTCTCTGGATCTTTCTCGTTGATCTCGATATCAAATACATCGATATCTGCAAAGATCTTGAACAATACCGCCTTGCCCTCCATCACCGGTTTGCCAGCTGCAGCCCCGATATCGCCCAGGCCTAGCACCGCAGTTCCATTGCTGATAACGCCTACCAGGTTGCCTTTGGCGGTGTATTTATAGATATTTTCAGGATCGTTTACAATCTCCAGGCAGGGCACGGCCACGCCGGGACTGTACGCTAAGCTCAGGTCGCGTTGGGTTTTCGCTTCCTTGGTAGGAACGACTTCTATTTTGCCCGGCCTTCCCTTGGCATGATATTCTAAAGCCTGCTGTTTCTGCAGGTCTTTCATTTTATCTTTTATCATAGAGGGGGCAAACGTACGGATTAATAAAAATACAAGAACTGACTGGCAAACCGGGTGCATTTAAAATTGGCGTTTAGCAAAATTGTTGAAAGACAACTGAGACGCACCACTGCATTTATCCCGATTATTTGGGGATGGGACAGTGTGCTAATATTTGGCATTCCTCACCTGCGGGCCTATCGGGTCAAGGATTTTCAGCCAATGGCAAAACCAGAACAGTGCGTTTTGTAGTAGATGAAGGCAAGAAAATATAGGTCGGATGGATGTAGATAAATAAGCAAAACAGCCAGGTTGATGCCTGGCTGTTTAATGATAGCGCCTTTTAGGCGTTTTTGTCTCAATTGGTGTTCCCCAATAACCCCGCATCATCGCCTGGCATTATCCGCTTCTTATTGGCGGTTCGTAGTTATTGTCTGTCCACCAGGTAATTAAGTTCGGTTACCCCGCTGGTAAATTGTCGGGTATTCAATAGTTTGAGCTTTGTTTTGTCTTTGATGTCTACAAACAATGGAATCCCTTCCCCAAGAATAATTGGATTAACGAATAACCAGTATCCGTCAATTAAGTGCTGTTGAATAAGGGCGTGTGTTGTTGTCGGGCTCCCGAAAAGCAGGATTTCACTACCTGCCTGTCGTTTTATTTCATTGATGCTGTCCGAAATATTGTCGCTGATAATTGTTGTGCCAGGCAAATCCGCGTCTTTCATGGTTCTGGATAAAACAATTTTTTGAGCTTTCTTATACCACTTCGAATGATGAATGTCGTGCTTGCTCGCATCCGGCTTGTCTCCTGCTCCAGGCCAGTAACTTTCCATCATTTCATAAGTTACCCGTCCGTATAACGCCGTGTCGGTTTCGCCAATCCGCTTACCGACATGATCAAAAATTTCTTCATCGACTTTAATCCAGTTCATTTCTCCGTTGGGTCCTGACACAAAACCGTCAAGCGAGATGTGCATAAATGAAATTATCTTTCTCATATTATTATTTTATTTTTTATTGACAATGGTTTTGCTACCGTCTATGCATTCATCGCTAATGTTCAGGGCTTGCTGTTGTGCTGGCATTTATATTCGTCAGCCGTGAACCGCAGCCCAATGAAAGTGCTGGTGATGAAGATAAGCACCAAAGCCCAATAGAACTGCGTCTGATTGGATTGCTGCTGATAGCGAACAAAAGCGGAGAATTTATTCGCCATGGTTTATTGTTTCTCAATAGTGAAAACCGAAAACACCTGCGGCGGCAGCTTGGGGTTGCAGTATGGCGGAACAGCGACAAAGGCGGAAAATACTTGAAAGATTATTGAGCGGCACCGATATTTCACACTTACCAATTGTGATTTGCTTTCATTCTTTGACAAAGCTTCGATTGATACCAACGAACAGCAGTTTCACATTAATATGTCCCTGGTTGTGATTTGCTTTCATTCTTTGACATAGCTTCGATTGATACCAACCGACTTTGTCGAAACCCTTGCAGTATTGACTTTTGTCGCTTTTTCAGGATAAAAAAATGGTATCAATCGGAGCTATGTTTTTTGAAGAATCCGCCTGTTTTTGGTTTCTAAACTGCCCAAAAGCTAAAACATCTCTAACTGCTGGCAGGTGGCCGGGACTGCTTCTTTTTGAGCTCCACGGAATATTTCCATCATTCCGAATTGCTTGTCGGTGATGCACATAATACCGATACAGCCTTTCTCGGGTAGTATTTTTTTTACCCTTTTGGTATGTACATCCGCATTTTCGCGGCTGGGACAGTGCCGCAGGTACATGCTGAACTGGAACATCTGGAAGCCATCGGCCAGTATGTCTTTCCGGAATTTGGCAGCTACCTTCCGATCTTTTTTGGTTTCGGTTGGCAGGTCGTACATTACTAATACCCACATAATACGGTATGCGTTTAGGCGTGTGTTCATGTATCGCTATTTTGATCGTCAACCGCCCACTTCGTCTGCCAACGGTCGACGATTTCTACAATTCCGGGTACAATATCTTCCTCGTCTCCCCTTCATAGCATTTGCACAGGCTCGCCGTTGTCCGCTGCACGGCATTCATCAATGGGCTTTGCTGGCCATCGATGGTTACATCTATAGCCGGAATATTCAGCAGGGCAGTTTTCATATTGGGCGTCATATCCAGATAGCGGCCATTGCCCCTCACGATTTGATACACCACCAAATCCACATAAGGCCGGTAAGGTTCCATAATATCATCGGCCAGGCAATAGGCATTATACTGGTTGCGGTGGTGAATGCCCAACGTAGGTAGCAGCCCACTGCCCACCAGGCTGCGGGCTACTGTGGCTCTTAGTATGGCATATCCATAGTTAAGCAGGTTATTGGGTGGAAGGCCTTCCCTTTCACGGGTAAACTGCAAAAAATCCGGGAATACGCGTTTCCAGTACCAGGCTGCAGCCTTCGCTTCATTATTATCCGGGTCGCCACTTTTTACAGTACGGGAAAGTGTGTCCAGGTAATTGGTTTCCATACGCTGTTGTTGCAGTACGGCTGCCTGGTTGCTAATTTTTTGTTCCACTGTTTGCTGCCACAGTTGTTTTTTTAGCGGCAGGCTTGCATCAATCTGTGCCTGGTATTTCTGGCTTTGCAGGGTGTTGCCATCCAGTGTAAGCAACAAACCCACCGGATGGTGGGTTTCGTTGCAGGTGATCAGCGCTATATTATTGGCTAGCAGTTTAGCTATCAGCAATTGGGTGATGGTAATCTGCTGGTGGTCGAGTATAATGATACCTATATCCTCTATCGGGATGCTTTTGGCTGGCTCGTCTTTACGCTCTACCACCAGTTGTTCGGTGCCTGTTTTCAGGTAGGCAGGAGAGCCGAAGTATAGGGTGCGTTTGATCATTTGATAAATGTAATAATTTTACCAACTCTATTTACGTGGAGTTTCCAGCACACTTCTTTAACCATAACGCCAGATAAAGATTTTTGATTTTTTGATTGAGGGCTACCGACTCCAAATTCATTTTGTACTGGGTAGTTTAACCCTCTTTTCTCCTGTTCTTTCTTATTCATATTGAATATTGTTGTGGCAGAGTAATTAGGGATAAAGTTTGCTGTGGTACCTGAGCCATCTATAAATTTATAAACTCTATTTATTTGCTGCTGATTAAGATTGTCAAGATTAACTAAACTTGGATTTTCCTTTTCTTCCTCTGTTGGCACATATACCAAATCGTTGGGGGATAAAAAGAATAATAGCTTATTGCCAGGTTCATTGGTCTGAGGAACTGAACACTGATTTGGATGTAAGTTTTGTAAAGCACCTTGCTTTTGATTTTCGGTAACTATATTAAGGGGGATGGTTTCATAACTTCTATTCCCGTTCTCATTTTTGTAAATAGCAAAAAATAAGTTTGTTCCGTCAGCGGTTACCACAAATTTATCTTTCTTGTTTCCCGTTTGCCCTACATTAAACTTGTTTCCTTTTGGTTCAAACGTCCTTACTTTATAAATCGGGTGATGAAATTTGCCGCCGTTTAGTTCAGTAATATTCTTATTGAGATCGTCAACCCCATCGGCAGAAAATGCTACAGTTTCTGGTGCAAGGGGCTTGCCTTTTTCATCTTTTGCTGTTTGGTACTTTTCTTTGTTAAGATGTTTCAAAAGAATTTTTTGAATGCCCGTATCTGTTATGCTTGCAATCTTTGCTTCGGTAAATGAGTCATCTAGTTTTACTCTTGATGCAACATTTTCTTTATCCCAATAATAGATTTCTACTTTAGAATAATCTTTTTCATTACAAATGTTTTTTCTGTCTTTGAAATATTTCTGCAACATTTTTTTATCATAATTAACTGCAACAAGCCCTTTGATTAATCCTCTCAAATCATTATCAACGATAGATTCCCAATTTTCCAAACCAGCACTCAGCATCACTATTTTTTTAAAGCGTAATCTTACCAGGCCAGAAATGGTATCCTTGTGCATGGGTTTTCTAATAGCCCAGCTATCGCCTTTGGTTTGCTTCACGAATACCTTTTCTGGTGTGCCGCTGGTATTCTCCCAGCGTTCATATCTATTGACCGTTTTGTTGATCACCCGTAGGTTTTGCTTAAAGGTCACAATGGTATTAAATAGTTGGTCTTTGGCTTCTTCAGTAAACGTTTCCCAGGGCTTTTTAAAAATCCATTTGTAGTTCTTTTCACTACCCTCATTGTATTTTTTATAGCAGAGAATATGCTTTAAATCTTCTCTGGATTTTTGTTTCTGTTCTTTTGTTTTTCTTTTCTCTAATGCGTTTTGGTTGTTGAGATAATTGATATGATTTCTCGAAGCACATGCAATTACTAAAGCATCCAAAGCATGATGCCGGTGGTCGATTCTCTTCTTTGTAAACCCTTTGGATAACTCTAATGGAACGGTTGGAAGAAACTTGCCGGTTTTTTCATTCACACTACCAAAATTGGTGCTGTTGGTCATTGCATTTAGCCTTTCAAAGCGAGGGGCAATTATTTCATTCCAAACATCATTTAGTCCCCAATCTTGTTTCAGCGCGGAAGTAATTTGGCCATTGCTGGATAATAAATTAATAGAGGTTGTTCCATCGTCTTTACTATCTGCTCTAACAATGTTTGACAATAGGTTTTTAACCATTTTGCTGATATAGCGTGTATCGTTCATTTGTCGTTCGATAAACTTCTCAGGTATATCTTCCAATAGCAACTTTTTCATCTTGCCACGGCTTCTAGCATAATTGTCTTTTATAAACTTTTCGTAAGCATCCACAGTAAAAATTGATACAGAATTTCCAAAGGCTAACGGTACTTTTTGCCCGTAATTGGCTTTAATAAATTCTAAACCCAGCTTATTATCCTTTAATTTATTTACCTCCGATTCGCAAATTACCTTGTTACTAAATGAATCGTCAAAATGCCTTGATTGGGGTATAATGTGTTCTATTTCATAGGCTGTTGTAAACAATTTATTAAGAGGTATAATTGCACCGGTATATGGTGAACGATATTTCTGTTCCAGCCAAAGCTTATAGCGTATCAAGTCATTTTTAGATGGCTGGGCGGCCTTACTAATTTTTAAAATATCATCTGGAATTTCTATTTCCGCGCTTAACGCACCATCTTCATATATTCTCAGAATTTCCTGTTGGCTGTGTGAATATGGACGAACATTTTCAACACTACCATCGTTCATCATTTCAGCCAGCAATGCTTTAATACGAAGGTTAGTATTCTCATTTTCGTTTATTTGGTTGGTCATCTCTTTTCGCTTATCGGCCGGGTTTTTCATTTCTCTACCTAGCTCTACGTGTATTTCATTAAAGAAATGCTCCACTCCGTTTCCATAGGTGTTCCAAATGTCTTTTACCACCCTCAATGTTTCTGTAATAACTTGCTCTACAATAGGGTTACGTAATGAATGTTGTTTGAATTCTTTAATATAATTTTCTAAGTCCTGTACTGAATTCCACTTTTTTATTTCACCATCTTCTGAGTGTCTGTCATAAACAACATAGCTGGTAAGCCATAGTGGAAGGCCCTTAAAATCTTGTATATTTTGCAGATTAATGGCTTTCTCTCTTACCCTATCTTGTATTGCTTCGTCGTATTCGGCATTGATAATTTTGTCAATTCTGCTTTTTGTTTGAGCATGAATAGCTGCTTCATTCCAGTATTTGCCGAGTCGCATTAAAGGCAGCAGCTTTTTTATAGCCTTAGCAGAGTAGGAGCCATAGTCACTTTTAAAAGGTGGGAACTTTCTAAACTGTTCTGCAAAATCAAAACCCAGGTTATGTTTAGTAGCAAAAGTTTGTAATGCTTTTGGTAATTCTAATTTGTCATTTACTGAATATAGAATGTGCCACAAGGCCTCCTCGATTTCTTTTGTCAAAAAATCGACTGGTACATTTTCTACCTTTTCCAGCCTTGTGAGTATTTGTGACCGGGTTTCGTTGCAGGGGTATTTTTTCGATTCGTCTTTAATGTGATCATAAACATAATTCCACCGGTAGCTGCCTACTTTTAATTTTAATGGTTTGACTAATTCTACTTTGACATGTCATGATGAGTCTTTTTTAATTTTTCTCTGCTCATGCCTCTTTTGGATTTGCTCCATTAGCTCCTGTTTTGTGGCCCCTTTTTTGGGATAAATATTTAGCATAATTT
>JBDSXW010000006.1:0-188022 GCA_039925965.1 Chitinophagaceae bacterium | reverse complement strand
TCTGGATTCTTCCAGAATACGCTGCTTCTCTATTGCACTTTTTCTTGCCTGTTTGCCCATGATATTTCAAATTTACACCCTCGTTTATAATTTGAATATCGTTCCAGTTATTTAGGGGGCTGGAGGGTTTTCTTAAGCTGCAATAACTCCTTATAGATTTCCGATTGCTGAATTTTAGACATTTTAAATAATGAAAGATCGATACTCCATTTTTTAATAGGTGGTAGTTGAAAGCTTTTTAATGGCTCCAGTTGATATTGAAATTCAATTGCATACTTGCTGAATAATTTTGGGTTTACTATAGACATAAAATAATTTTTATCACGCAGCCAACATCCGCTTCAACGTCTCCTGCATAGCGAGTTTAAAAGCTTCATCCTGCGAAAGCAGGCGGTAAAGATCCAATTCGTTGCGGCGTTGCTTTCCCATTACTTCTTCAAACATTTTATTGAAGGCTAGTTCACGGGTATGGTAATCGGTGTTCTCCTGGTATTTTTCTTTAAAGTCGGGGTGCTCTTTCAATCGTTGGGCCAGGTTGATAAACTTTACCCGCTGCTCTTCGGGTGTGGCTTCCCAACCCTGGAACCAGCGCTCGTTAAAGCTTTTGATGAGTAAATCCAGCGGATCTTCTTCGTTATCGCCACCGTGGGCACCGCGTGGATTCGAATTCTGTGGATCTACTTCTGTCTCTGAAGCATCAAGGCCAATATTGGCATTTAGTTTTACACGCTCCAATCCGTAGGTTGAAAGGTCAACTGAATTTAGAAGTTCATCCAATGCATCTTGTACCGGATCAGCAATCTTTAGTTTAGGAATCAGGAACTTGAGGAACCAAAACAACTGCTCCCATTTAAGCACCTCGTAAGGAATGATGGAAGCCATCTGACCATAAATTTTTACAAACTGTTTGGCTTTGATCTTATAGTCTGCTTTGGCCTCTTCATTTAGTTCAAGAGCTTCATTAAAACGATCTGCAGCGTTATCAATGATGGGGCTTAATTCCTGGGCGTTGACGCCTTCAAAGTATTTGGCAACAAAATCTTCCACTTCGCACCACTCATAGACACCGGCATTGTCCAGCAGTGTTTTCAATTCATGCAATACGTTCACGTCCGTTGCCTCGCTTAAAGTTGTCGCTGTGTAAAATGGGTCGAAAGACTTTTTGATCTCTTCCGTGGAATTATAAAAATCGAGAATGAACAGGTCTTCTGTTTTTTTACCCAAACTATCTGCCGACCGGTTGAGCCTTGACAATGCCTGCACGGCAATAACACCCTGCAACTTTTTGTCAACATACATCGCCGTAAGTTTGGGTTGATCAAAGCCGGTGAGGTATTTATTGGCAACTACCAGTATGCGGTATTCATCCATATTAAAAAACCGGGCAATCTTATCACTGATATAACCAGGATCGCCAGCTCTGGCGGTATCCAGTTTAGCAGGAAAATCATTCAGCGTGTCTTCTGTGTATTCAATGCCTTTCATCTTTTTCGTGCCAGAGAAGGCAATGGCAATTCTAAAAGGATTGCCTTTTTTCGTCAGCAGATCTTTTAAGGCAAAATAATACCGGATAGCGGATTCGATGCTTTGCGTGGCCACTATGGCTTTGGCCTTGCCTTTTAGTTTCTTTCCATTCACCAGGTGTTCCAGAAAATGGTCCAGCATTATTTCGGCCTTGGTGCCAATCGTTTGTTCATCACGCTCCACATAGGCACGTAGTTTTTTCTGTGCCTTTACGGTGTCAAACAAAGGATTTAATGTTTCATCGATAGACTTCTCTATTTCATAATAGCTTTTGTAGGTGGTATAGTTTGCCAGCACGTCGAGGATAAAGCCTTCCTCAATGGCCTGTTTCATGGAATATAAATGGAAGGGCTTAAACTTGCCATCTGCTTGCTTTACACCAAACTTTTCTAAGGTGGTACTCTTGGGAGTAGCCGTGAAGGCCAGGTAGGAAGCATTGCCGCGCATCTTTTTAGAACGTAACGCCGCCAATACTTTGTCCTGCGGATCGCCATCTTCTTCCTCGGCTTCCATTTCCTGTCCGCCACCCATCGCCTGGTTCATCCTTCCGGCTGCTGTTCCGCTTTGACTGCTATGTGCCTCATCTATAATGACCGCGAAACGTCGGTCGCTCAAATCTGCGATGCCGTCGACAATAAAGGGAAATTTCTGAATCGTAGTAATGATGATCTTTTTACCTGCTTCTAACGCCGCTTTTAATTCGGCCGACGAGTAGGCAGGCGCTACGATATTCTTAACCTCCGAAAACTCCTTAATATTCTCCCGAAGCTGTTTATCCAATAGCCTTCTGTCGGTTACTACAATCACAGAATCGAACAGTGGATTGGATATACCCTTGCTGCCGGGTATGGTATCACTCAACGGGTAGGTTTCTATCAACTGGTAAGCCGCCCAGGTAATGGAATTGGACTTGCCCGAACCTGCTGAATGTTGTATCAGGTAAGTTTGGCCGGTGCCTTTGATACTGGCATCTACTATAATTTTTCTCACCACATCTAATTGGTGGTAACGGGGAAAATACAAATTCTTCTTCGCCAGCGGATCCGTGTCTTTGCCATCAAAGCGGACAAAATGCTGAATGATATTGGCGATACTTTGCCGGGTAAATATTTCATTCCACAGGTAATCGGTCTTATGCCCAAACGGGTTGGGTGGATTGCCTTTGCCGTAGTTGTGCCCCAGGTTAAAGGGAAGAAAGAAAGTATTGGCGCCGTTTAATTTGGTGGTCATATACACTTCATCGGTATCAACAGCAAAGTGCACGATACAGCGGCCAAAGTTTAGTAACGGCTGGGTAATATCTCTTTTGAATTTGTATTGGTTCTGGCCATGGACTTTTGCATTTTGCCCCGTCCAATGGTTCTTTAACTCCATGGTGGCAAAGGGCAGGCCGTTTACAAATAGCACCATGTCTATCTCTTCCAGCGGATTGGTAATTGAATAGCGCAATTGCCGGGTAACGCTAAACTGGTTGCTTTCAAAATTATTCTTTACGGTATCGCTAC
This sequence comes from Chitinophagaceae bacterium, assembly GCA_039925965.1. Lineage (GTDB taxonomy): Bacteria > Bacteroidota > Bacteroidia > Chitinophagales > Chitinophagaceae > JAZKFT01. The sequence goes on along the minus strand of JBDSXW010000006.1, from coordinate 184,993 downwards.
TACTGGCCAATGGTAACGGATACAGCAACGTAAAATGCGCATCCTCAACATCCAGCCCTTTTCTGTACAACCGGATGATGCCGTATTTCTTAATCATCTTGTCAAGCCGATCCAGTATTTTAAGTTTCCAATCCGCCTGCTTTTGCAGTTTGACCAGTTCTTCTTTTTGCGTGGTTTGGAGAAACTCAAATAAACGAAACTCATCTATTGCCAGCCTTGCATTAAAATCTACAGGCGAGCCAGTAAAATATTCATTGCCTCCTCTTATGAGCGCCAGTCTTTCAGATGACTGGTTTAAAGCCGTCCCTTGCTTTGACAGGTCTTCACGACAATGACCGGTTAGACCTTTTTCGATGGTAGATTCAAGGGCTTGTTCGTTGGTTTGGCTAGACATTAGTTGTCAAGTTGAGTTGTAGTGGTAATCAAATTGCCCTCTAATTTCACAATTAATTCATTGCAATCTTCCGAAAACGAAGAGATCAGCACTTCAATCATGTTATCTGAATGTCTTGCTACATTAAAGTCGTTCCAATCTTTGTGCTCATAAATCTTCAGCATTTTAAGGCTCTCAATTGTGCCGCTCTTGCTTCCGTTTATAAAAGCGTTTACATGAGCTCTTTTTATTTCGTAAGATGCATTTTGCAACGAGGAATTTTGGCCAGAAGAAATCATCGCTAAATTGCCAAAGCAATCCATGTATTCTTCTGAGACCTTCGCAATACTATCAGGCTGGAGTTGCTGCGGAGCAATGTGCTCTATTGACCTATTTGACTTAAATACAAAATTATCTGCTATTTTGTAAGATGCTTCGGCAAAATACGTTCTCCGATTTTCCCATAGGAAATAATCCAACCGCCAAAACCAATATCTATCTATACTGCCATACTTAAATGTGCAATTTCTTGCTTTTGATCTGTCATTATCCTTATTCTTTAAGTAGGCTAATACGCCACTTGCTGTGTTGTTATTAGGATTTTTTGCTAACAAAAGGAAAAGCTCCGTTAGCCATAAATGACTTGTTGTACTCACGTATAACATAGACTGATACTGTAATAGCTCCCGTTCATTATCTCTGGCATCTTCATTCTCATCGTCTGAAAAGTGCAAAAAATAAGATACATTATTTTGATCGCTATGATTAACTCTTAGAATATAATAATCAAAAAGACAGCGGTATTTCAGTAAATTCTGAATGAATAACTCTGCATCCTTATCAGGTAAATACTTTTTGAAGTTTTCTTGTAGTTTCAGGTCATTGAAAAAATCACTAGACGCTTCACGTTGGCTAATAGAAAGTTGAAGCCACAACACCTGCAATAAAAAATCAGTAAAACCCAAGATAGCCCTTTCGCTTCTTGTATAAAATTGTTTTGCTGGAGTTTTGTTGCTTATCTCAATATCCTTAATACACTTAAAATCGTTTTCATTATAAAAATCCTTGCTGAAATCGTTACAATGTGCCGCAAGTCTATCAATATCGTCCAGCGCTAAAAGGGCTTCTTTTTGCCGGGTCTTAAATTCAAATATTTTCTCATTTTTGTCAAACCTTTGCCTCACAAGGCATTTATCCATGTCCGAAATCAGGTTCCATATTCGGGTATATTGCTCCCTTTTTTCATTAGGCAGGTTTCTTAGAAGTTCAACTTTTAAAATCTCATGGTTTTCAAGACCTTTTCCCGTAGCATTCATGGCTTCAAAATACCTGTTTAACTCAGGGGAGGTATACTCTTTTGGAAGTACAGATAAAAAAAAGGTCGCTTGATTGTATATATAATTGGAAAATTCATCCCTTTCTTGCTTCGTCTGGTTTTCTAAATACTTTCTTATTGTTTCAATTCCTCTCTGCATTTTGTTATTCACATGCGCTGGTACTGCCCTTTCAAAAATTCTTCTTAAATAATCCTCGTCCCTTTTCCTGGCAAAAAAAGAGAGTCTATAATTTTTATCGCCAACCTTTACAAAGCTTTTCCATTCATCTGTGTCAAAAACAATTGCAATTAATGTTAAAACTGTAAATCGTTGTTGACCATCTACCAAACTATATGCTTCATTCTCTTTAAATGCAGTAAGCATACCGATATAGTACGGTTGTTCTGGATTGTTCTTAAAGCCTCCATACAGATCATGTAATAATTGTAAAATTTGCGGCTCTTCCCATTCAAATAGACGCTGATACAAAGGAATCGAACATTTTAACTCTCCTACAGTTGCTGGTGTATATTGATTGTTGGGCATTATTTTCTTTCAGTTGAAAAATATGAAGACATATTTATAGGTAGGTTTTCATTAATTACTTGAACTGCTTGATCAAATCGGCTACGAATACCTTTGAGACCAGTTGGGATTGGCAGCATTTTTATTCTGCCTAACAATTCAGCAAGAAAGAAAGTTGGTGATGTTGCCCTATCTATCATCAATACAATTTCTGATTCTGACGCATGTTTTAGTAGGCTCTTTAGATTTGCTCTGCCATACTGGTATCTGTGCGCTGAGATTATACGCATCATTCCAACAAGCGCATCGGATAAGTACAGGGTGCCAAATTTGAGATAGTAGGCAAATAACAAACTTTCGATCACATCCCTATACCACCAATGAGTTTCATTGGAGAGAACTTGAAGTTGCCTGAATTCTGCCGTCGTCGCAAAAGTTTTATGTTTATAAACAAAAGTTTCAGCGTATGCAAAAAAATGTGATCCTCCCTGGATGGACTCATTGAATTGAAATTGCTCACCAAATGGTGGAATTTCACGGATGAAGGAAGCGGCCTGAAATTCAATTTTCACTTTATACTTTTCATCATTACTCCACTCATTTTTCCGCATCCATTTCCGCAAACGGAATAAGTAAATGCCGAGTGTACGATCTAATTCCCTGTCGTTATTATCGTTATCCGGCTGAAGTAAAAGGTTATCCCAACGTTCAGCTAAGTGTTTTGCTTGATCAGGTATATATATGTACCTTAAATGATGCGCCTTCAGCAAATCGTAGTCTGTAAGTGCTTTGCCTCGAGAATTTTGGTTTGAAAAAAAAGTATAGGCTAAATCAACAGACCCATCATTGATTTTTAATACGCTGAATTGAAGTTCATTAAGCATTGATTCTAAATCAAACGAGTGGGAACTATTGGCAACGTAATTCCTTATTAGATATTTGTTATACCCTATGTACTCTTGTGCTTCTTTTGATTCAAATGTCTCGTCTAAAAGGGAAATATTTATGTCACTTTGCATTTCTAGAAAAAACAAACACAACGTGACAAGGCGCTGCTGTCCATCTACAATATTGTATCTGTCGTTGCTTTTATGAAGTATAATGCTCCCTAAATGATATTTCTTGCCTGATGATTCCAAGATATCATCTAAAAGTTTGATGACATTTATCTCTTCCCAGCAATAGATTCTTTGATAGTCAGGGATGGCGAGCTGCAGTTCGAAGGAACCATCCGCTTTGCTGGATGAGGGCTTTAAGCCTAAGACTTCTCCCACAGACCTGTTTTTTAGTTCAACTTTGTTTGCTTCTTTTAATACTTCCATAACTTTCCGCTTTACTTCATTGTTACTTAACTATTTATTGATACTGGTTTATTTTCCCGCTTAATCTCGACGATTTATTAATAATATGGGATTTCATTCAAAACATTTTGTCTTGCCTCATCTTTACATATTTTTCGTAGCGTCGTTAACTGCACTGCATGGGAGTTAAATTTCTTGGTTGCATTACTCAAATCAAGGGTTGGTTTGAGGATTAATGTTAGCTGCTCTTCAATTTTACGCAATGGTTTTTCCTCTAATGCCGAATTATACTCCCAAAATCCAATAAGTAGGTTCTTATTCATCCATTGTGAAAGTTTCTTTTCTGTTTCTGTGTCGAACTTATAATTGTCAATGTTGGGGAATTTAACCGATCCGTTTCTGCTAAACGCTAGAGCACCTAGTTCTTTTTTTAATATTGCACCAATAGAACGTCTTAGACTTGAACTACCTGTTTTTCCATCTTTAAAATGGGTATCAAGGTCCCGCTTTTTTAGACTACCCTTAGCCTTTCCTACATAAATAATCCGCTTGCCGTCTCCAAAACTTTTTAACGACGAATTTTCACACAACATCAAAGCATATAGTCCAGGCTTTTTTGAATAGTCTTGATGTAGTGCTACACTTTTAGTTATGGAATTTATTCTGTTCGCTATTGTTTTTATAGATGTCATACTTATCAAACTTTTATTTTACCCGTTACCGCACTATTTATTAATGTGGCTTTATACTCCTTTAATTTTTCTATTTCTTTTTCTTTGAGGGAAATCGCAGTGGCAATTTTATCTGATAGGTTTTCTATATGGCCTACTATTTCTTCTTGCTCTTGCATTGAAGGCAATGTAATGAGTCCATTCTTCAATAATTCCGCTTCGACACTTTCAACCGTAGCACCTTCTTTCACCCAGTCATTTATAAGAAATGTATCGTTCCCCTTAATAAAATAAAAGAAATATTTAGTAGTGATTAAACCCAGTGAAGTAAATGCCTTCATGTCTTGGTTAATTGTTAAGCCGACAGATGAAATTGCTACAGGAATGGTTCTTTGAAGAATTCCAGATCTAACAACCATTAGTAGAGTATTGGGTTGAATATAATTTGATGAGGAGTTGAGCAGCCCTTTCATTGTTACGAAGTCCTCCGTTGTAGTAATGAAATCAAACTTCATATCTTTTGGTGAAACCCAGGGTATGTCTCCGTCCCAGAAATCCCTCCGTTCTTTACTTGGAGTTCCCCCTCCTTTAAGAGTAAATAAAAACTTTACTTTTTTCACCTCCCACCCCTCCGGCACTTCCCCAATCCATTCCACCCCACTATCCTTCATCTTCACATTTTGGTCAAGCCCACGTGTAACCGCTTTATGTATCAGTATTTGCCTGCGCTCCTTCAGCAGTTCTATTTGTTTTTCTTTGATGCCAATGGCCTGGTCTATCAAGGCTGTTTTACGATCAAGAAAATTGGCTATGGCGATTTGTTCTTCTGGCAGCGGAAGAATAGATTCAATTCTGAAGAAGGAATCAGTATATAACCTAAGCCGACTTTCTATTACTCCGGATGAATTTCTTTTAAACTCAGATTTATATAATTCAGTCCTAAATAAATAATGAAAGTATCTTTTTTCATCCTCAGTCTTTACTCTATAAATAGAATACGCTGGACTTGTTATCCCATCAAATGAAGAAAAGCCTAAACTGCCATTCCAAGCCAGCATGATATTACTCACTAAATCTCCGACACTTACTTTTTTGTAACCTTCAAGTGTTGAAGCATTTGTCAACAAATCTCCTTCTTCTAATTTATCAATTTTTCTTGTTACACCGGTATACTGAGAAACAGACAGTAATTCCTCATTTCCTAAATCACTTCTTTCATTTATTTCCTCAAATAAATGTTTAATTCTTTTTATTCCCCAATGCTCTGGAATCTGCCCTAACCATTCCACACCGGAATCTTTATAAGCCGGATATCTATCGATCTGTATTTCTGCTATTGTTGCTTCCATTACACTAAGTTTAGAATTCCACGAATCAACCCATCACTTTCTTCTTCCAGTTTTAAAATATCAGCGCTTACTTCTTCTATACTTCGCAATGGCTTATGCCGGTAGAAGTATTTATTAAAACTTATTTCGTAGCCAATCTTGGTGGCTTCCATATTGATCCAGGCTTCGGCCACATGGGGCTTTACTTCTTTTAAAAAGTAGCCGTAAATATTATCCTGCAGGGGTATGTTTTCAGTATCCCGCAAATCGCTTTCTGTTTCGTACTGCAGGTATTCGCCCTTTTTACTTGTTGGGTAATAGCCATGGTCGGCTAGTTGGGCTTCGGTGCAATCCTGTGTTTTAAGCACTTCCTGTAATTTGTCACCAGTTAGTTTCGCAATGCCCTTTATCACCTTTTCAGCACTGGCGTCGTACCAGCTGATGGCAGCTAAGATGGCATTCCTTTCGGCCGGGCTTACCTTTAATTGGTGGGATTTTATGGCTTTATCTACGGCATCCCTAAACAGGTTAAAGTCATCGTATTCGGCGGTGCCTATTAATTCCATTAATTGCTCAGCCGTTTCCAAAAGGTTTAATTGCTTTTTCCATACGGTGTCATTGGTTAAGGCGGCGATTTGTTTGGCATTCAGGTTCAGTTCCTGCTTCTCCGTCCATTCTTTAATGGCTTTGGCATGTTTGCCCAGGTTGGCATACACTTCCTCGCCAAATTCAGCGTATGCCCATTGCATGGGTTCTTTCAGGTTTTTATCAAAACGTAATTCGGCAATGCGTTCCCGGCTAAACTGCGCCTTTAAGCGTTTTGGCCTTTCGATGGTTACTTTATAATAACCGAAATCAGCATTGCTGAACAGTTTGGCAGCCATGCCCTCTTCTTCATTCGTAGATGGGTTAATCGTACGTTCCACCTGCTGCATGTTGGTATAGGCAGCCACAATATCCCTAATATGAGCCGGGGTAAACTCACAGTTCTTTGCGCCCAGGTTCTTACGCAATTTCTGGAACATCAGGCCTGCATCTATCAATTGTACTTTGCCTTTTCTGTTGTCGGTTTTGTTATTGCTCAGCACCCATACATAGGTGGTAATGCCAGTATTGTAAAACAGGTTATTGGGCATTTGCACAATGGCTTCCAGCCAATCGTTCTCAATAACATAGCGGCGGATATTGCTTTCGCCGCCACCAGCATCGCCGGTAAATAAACTGCTGCCATTGTGTACCGATGCAATCCGGCTCCCCAGTTTGCTTTGGCTAAGTGGCTTCATTTTGCTCACCATCTCCATAAGGAATAGCAATTGCCCATCCGATGAACGGGGCGTGGCATCAGCATCTTCCAGGTTGCCCCAATAATCTTTCAACTGTATCTGGAAACGTGTGTCGATAATATCCTTCCCGTCCTTTATATATTTCAGTTCGCTGGCCCAGGATTTTCCATAGGGCGGATTGGACAGCATAAAGTCGAAGGTGTTGCCTGCAAACTCATCTGTAGAAAGGGTGCTACCCACGCGTATGTTTTCGGGGTTGTTGCCTTTAATCATCATATCGCTTTTGCAAATGGCATAGGTTTCGTCGTTTATTTCTTTGCCATAGAGGTACACATCGCCTTTCGCTTTGATGATGCCATCTTCATCCTTAATAAAATTCTGGCTTTCGGTTAGCATACCACCACTACCACAGGCAGGGTCGTAAATGGTCATTACTTTCGGTAGTTTATCACTGAGGGGTTCAAAAATGATATGGGTCATCAGGTCTATCACTTCCCTTGGGGTAAAGTGTTCGCCGGCCTCTTCGTTATTATCCTCGTTAAACTTTCTTATCAGCTCTTCAAACACATAACCCATTCCTAAGTTAGAAAGTGGTAGCAGTTTCCTTCCGTCCGGATCTAATTTTTCAAAAGGTGTCAGGTTAATATAAGGCGATGTAAATTTTTCCAGCACATTCAGCAACACATCCTTGGAAGCCATATGCCGCACCTGGCTTTTCAGTTTAAACTTCTCGACGATCTCCTTTACATTCTTGCTAAAGCCATTCAGGTAATCTTCTACATTGGCCTGTAGTATTTGCTGGTTATTGGTAGCGGTATCGTGCAGGCGCTGCAATGTCCAGGGGCTGGTATTATAAAACACATAGCCGGATGCCTGTTTCAGGCCATTGTCATCCCACTCGGTAAACTTTGCTTCATCCCTTTGAAAAGCCAGCTCCTCCAATACAGCGTCTTTGGTAGGTTCCAGCAATGCATCCAATCTTCTCAACACCACCATGGGCAGTATCACATCCCGGTATTTACCCCTTACATACACATCCCGGAGGCAATCGTCGGCAATCGACCAGATAAACGACACGAGTTTATTATGAACAGCAGTATTCATTCAGTTTTTTTAGTTTAAAGTTTATGATTTACCTCACTCCAGTTGCTCAATTCGCAACTCATTCTTCCATTGGCATCTCCATCAATCAGAAATATCTTGATCGTTTTTCCAAATTTCATTGGCTTTTCATTTTTAAGGGTTGGGGTCAGCAAGTATAACTGCATTAAACGGCATTACCAAACTCAATTCGTTTGTGGTCGTTTAGCCGCTGGTGGGGGTATTTTTTCAGTAGTTGCGTACCCTCAGCAGCCCCGACTAACCAATTGAAGGGAAATTATTTTCCGCCGGTCGAGAAAGGGGCTTTTTGAACTTGTATTCATTTTCAACGATTTATGGGCAAATCCTTGTCGGGATAAAGTGTATTCCCGTCGGAATAACTTCAATTACCATCGGAACAGAGCCAGACTACTTCTTATCTGGGCCAAACTACTTGTTGTTTAAACCAGACTACTTCTTATCTGGACCAAACTACTTGTAGTTTAAACCAAACTAATTCTTATCTGGACCAAACTACTTGTAGTTTAAACCAAACTACTTCTTATCTGGGCCAGACTACTTGTTGTTTAAACTAAACTACTTCTTATTTGGACCAAACTACTTGTAGTTTAAATCAAACTACTTCTTATCTGGACCAAACTACTTGTTGTTTAAACCAGACTACTTCTTATCTGGACCAAACTACTTGTAGTTTAAACCAGACTACTTCTTATCTGGGCCAAACTACTTGTAGTTTAAACCAGACTACTTCCTATCTGGGCCAAACTACTTGTAGTTTAAACCAGACTACTTCTTATCTGGACCTAACTACTTCTTGTCTGAACCAAATTAATTCTTATCTGAACCTCACAACGTCTTACCAGGAACCGACCAGATCTTCTTAAGGTTGGCAACCTGGGTTCGGGTCTGATACATTGTAATAATGTCTGGCATGATTGGTACAGGATCTCTAAAAATTGAATCTGTCGCTAAAAAATAGCTTAACAAATGCTGTCGGCCTGGAAACCACTTACCGAAATACAATTCCGGCAACGGTATATATTGGTCAGCCTGGTATTCCATGAGGGCTGGGCGGTACAGATATTGCGCAGGCTGCAAAAGGGCTGCTTATTCGCCACCGTCATCTATGCCAATTGGTACCAGAGCCCGGCAAGTTATTTAATAACGATGCCCCTATTTTTTGCTGTAGTACAACATTCAAAAATATTTTTAACACTAGATTTCTCCGTTCAAAAGAATAATAAATACATGCTTTAACAATCTGTTGTATTCTTGAGCATGAAAATCTGCATTAATACTAATGTTGGTATTTAATTATTCATTTTAAAATTTTTAATGATGAAAGCATTAGTAAAAATTGGCTTTAAAGGATTAACTATCCCCGCCAAAGTGCAAAAAGCAGGTTTGATTTCACGGTCGATGACCGGCAACACCAATTTCCCAGCCCCCTCCCCGACCCTTGCCGAATTAGATGCGGCAATCGCGGCGTTGCAGGTGGCATTCCAGCTTGCCATCGACGGCGGCAAAAGCTTTCGAGCTTCCATGCTGGAACGAGAAACGGAACTGGACTTTCTGATTACCCAGATGGCAGCCTACGTACAAAACGAAAGCGATGGAGACGCAGAAAAAATTCGTAGCGCCGGTTTCGAAGTACGGTCTGCACCCAGCCCTGTCGCCGAGCTAGGCAGCTTGTCGAATCTAAGGGCTACGATGAGCCAGAGGAATGGCGAAGTGTCGCTGAACTGGAAGCCACTTACCGGCGCCAAATCCTATGTCGTCGAAAAAAGCGCCGACGGTAATAATGGCTGGGTCGTTTGTAATTATTGCACCACCAGCTATACCTCTATTGCCGACCTGCCGTCTCTGGCCTACACCTGGTTCAGGGTATCCGCTATCGGCTCCGCCGGTCAAAGCCCCTGGAGTGATGTGGTGAGAAGCCTGGTGGCCTAACCCAGATCACAGTTTATCTAATTACCTAATTTATAAACCTATCAATAATCCCTACTGTATAATTGTATTTTTTTACACTTAGGGCCATACCCAAACATCCCTTTAACCATCCTGTTATTATAAGGCGGCCACCGATTCCGGGGCCGCCTTTCTTTTTTAAGTTATTTCATGTCGTCTATTTATTTCATTTGTTTCACCGCGGCTTTTTGTTGCGCCCCTACAGGGCTAATGGATTTTGTGGCGTCATTCGGATTCCCGGGGCGATGCCCGCGGGCTAATTTGTTATACCCTTTCAGGGCGCATTGCAATACCAACCATGCAACAAAGAGAAAGGCACACCACCAGTGCTGTTCCGCAATTATCGGATCATCATTCCTAATGATACCAAATCAAGCAATGCTAAGGCCAGGTATGGCGGGTTTCATCAGTGCTATGGTTGCCAATTTTTTCAAAGTTGGCAACCGGTCCCAAACTATCCGCAACCTCACCGGGAGGCACCCTTCTCCGAGAGGAGAAGGGCCGGGGATGAGGCCCTACCAGCGCAGTTTCGCAACTATGCATAATTAATTCCCCCCCATACAAAATCAAGTAACGGCCCGGCACAGGAACCCAACGCACAGGCCCACGCCTCATTCCTGCGCCAACTACGAGGTAACCATGTGGGATAAAGCGATAATAAAGACATAAATGCTACAAAAATGTAATCCATCTCACCGCGAGGCACCCTTCTCCGACAGGAGAAGGGCCGGGGATGAGGCCCCCTCAGCGCAGTTCCGCAACGATGCATAACTATTCCCAACCATACAAAATCAAGTAACGCCCCGGCACAGGAACCCAACGCACCAACCCACGCCTCAATCCTGCCACACCCACCATTGATTCCTGCGCCAAATTCACCAACTACGAACTTGGAACACACCCAAATCCCCCCCTTCAGGGGGGTTAGGGGGCCATCCAAACCCGCGCCCCGATTCCGCCAGCGACTGGAGATTTCCGTTAAGGCCAGGTATGGCGGGTTTCATCAATGCTACGGTTACCAACTTTGAAAAAGTTGGCAACCGGTTCCAAACTATCCGCAACCTTACCGGGAGGCACCCCATCAGGGGGTTAGGGGGCCATCCAAACCCGCGCCCCGATTCAACCAGCGACTGGGGATTTCCGTTAAGGCCTGCAATAGCGGGTTTCATCAATGCTACGGTTACCAACTTTGAAAAAGTTGGCAACCGGTCCCAAACTATCCGCAATCTCACCGCGGGGCACCCTTCTCCAACAGGAGAAGGGCCGGAGATGAGGCCCCCCTCAGCGCAGTTCCGCAACGTTGCATAATTATTCCCAACCATACAAAATCAAGTAACGCCCCGGCACAGGAACCCAACGCACCAGCCCACGCCTCAATCCTGCGCCAAATGCACTAAGGGTTTCCAACCTTCGAAAGGTTGGCAAACGGTCCCCCCGCAACAACCCGCCTGCCAATGACACCTGGTATAAGTGGTTCATAATCAAAAAGGCTATTTTCTGGTTTTTAGAGATTTCATGCCAAGGGAGGCCTCACCCCCGTCCCCTCTCCTCGCGGAGAGGAGTGCCCCCCGGCAAGATTCATGATGAATTTTGGGCCAGGAGACGCTGCTTCACCATGTCATCTTCAAAGAACTTGATCCGCCTGGCGGAAAATATTTACTCGCAATGGCTTTGATAGATGTTTGCAAAGACAGTAAACGATTTTCAACGATGAGGGGTTTCGCAGGGCTGACGCATTAAAAGCTATTCAGCTCCTGTTAGGATGTCGGCGAGGTATGCATTATCCCATGCTGCCATCAATCGCTTTCGTTTGATGCTAATTTTTGTACCTCCGCTGTCTTTTTTATCTCTTTGATGATTTTTCATGAGGTTTAGTGCGGACTTGGTTATAAGGGAGAAATTCTGGGCGCTTTCTCCTGTTCTTTTCTTACTGATGTCTTCATGGAATGCAACATCCAAACACCAGTGAAGCATATTTTCAATGCCCCAATGACTGCGGATGTAATCGTTGAACTGTTGTGCGGTTGCTTTTTTGCTACTGATATAAAATCGTTCTGAACGTTCTTCTTTGCCACTCTTTTTGTCAATACGTTTACAGCATACTATTATAATACAATAAAGCTTTTTCCAATCCTGCAGTTTACATACCCAGTCTAAATCTTTTATTACATGTGTGGTACGCGTTTCAATCCTGCCATGATTCAATTCTGGTTTGCTCGTATAGGTATCTGCTATGCACCCATGATTAAATGCCTCATGCAGATCGTCTTCCAACACACCCTGGTTTCCTTTCACTGCTAAAATATAATCTGCCTTCCCTGCTACAATTTTTTCTGCAATATCTTTTTGGCAACCCATTGCATCAATGGTAATAGTGGAGCCTTCTATAAATAATAATTCCAGCAGCGCAGGTATAGCGGTGATTTCATTGCTTTTATCATATACTTTTTGCTGGCCTAATACCATGTTACTGCTGTTGCACCAGGCACTTACCATATGAATGAAGCTATCTCCTTCGCCTTTACGGCTGCCCCGAAGGCACTTGCCATCAATATTGATGACCCGGCCCGGGGCTGTATTCGCTGACGCTGATACCCATTCGCCAAAGCATTTTTCCAAAGCAGCAGTATCTGCCAATGAATAAAAACGGTTAAATGTATCATGCGAAGGGATGCCAGATGGCAGCTCTAAAAATGTACTTAACCATTCCTGCTTCCTTTTGCCAAACTCGGCTATATCATACCAACTCTCAGCTCCACATATAACAGCCGATAGCGTTATTGCTATTATATCCTCCAGTTTATGCTCCTTACCTCTGTCCATCCGGTGATCTTTATACTGGCGAAAATAAACCAAAGGGTTCTCCATGATTTTTTTCCTCCAATACAAATCCAAATTCCCTAACAATTTCAACCATGTGCATAAAAACACACCAGTTTGGCATACAAATAGACAATGTGGATAACACAACGCACAGATTTTGATGCGTCAGCCCTGAGGGGTTTCGTAAACACTGGGAGGTTTCTTACTACATTGCATCCGTTCGCAAACTATCAAACCACATCAGAATGAAAAAACCGCGGGGTCATTCTCCGATCATGTTGTTGCTTTCGCTTGCGCTCACTACAGGGGCCGGCGATATTATTGCCGTACAGGCACAACCCCTTAATATAAAAAACGATATATTCTGGAACACGAAAAACGGAAGCCCCATCTACAGCCAGGGCGGCGGCATATTCAAATTCAAAAACCCAGCTACCGGCATCCAAAAATATTATTGGTATGGCGTGCACTACCAGGAGGCGGATATTTATCGCAGGGATCCATCGGTCACACTAAAGAACGCCAACTTTGAATCGGTGACCTGTTACAGCTCTACCGACCTGGTGAACTGGACATTTGAAAAGGATGTGCTCACCAAAGAAGAAATGAAGCAGCATGGCGGCGAAAGGGGTTGGGTAGGCCGGCTGGGCGTAGCTTATCTAAAAGAATTAAACAAATATGTAATGGTAGTGCAGCACCGCAACAAGGTGATGTTCGCCACTGCCGATCAACCTGCCGGGCAATTTAGCTGGCACCAGGAAATCAGCATGCAGGAGATGATCGGCACCAGCAACACGGGCGATCAAACCGTGTTCACCGATGAAGACAATGGTAAATCCTACCTTATTTATTCGTATGGCAGTGGCAGAAACAAATTGTATGTTTCCGAAATAGGTGTTAAAGATGGTATGGCCAACCTGCTGGATTGCAAAGAGGTTTTCAGGGGCGAGAGCCGGGAAGGCAACTGCATGTTTAAGTATGGAGGCAAATATTATATGTGTGCCTCCAATATCTACGGGTGGGATGGCTCGCTGGCATACTACCTGGTAGCCGATGATATCCGCGGACCCTATACGCCCACCAAAAGCATGCTGGTGATGAATGGATGCGCAGATGACTATGCGCACGTAACCCAAACCGGATTTTTTTGCACGGTAAAAGGAACGAAACAGGAAACGGTGCTGTACTGTGGTGACCGCTGGGCCAATTTTGCGGGCAACGGTCTTGGATATAACCAATGGTTCCCGCTATCATTTACTGGCGCTGCGCCCCATTTTAATTCACTTGGATCATGGAACCTAAATGCAGCCACAGGCGAGTGGCAGGTGGCGGCTGACAATAATTATGTAAAGAACGGCAGCTTTGAAGCCGACCGTAGAAACGTTCCCAACCCGGTGAAACCCGAGCAACTGGAATTAACAGGCTGGACGACTACGATTATTGCCGGTAATCCACCCAGTTTTGATACGACCCTTTCGCCATTTTTAAACCATAACAATTCTGAAACCGACCGGAAAATTGTTACGGGGGAAAAAAGTCTTGCGATCAGCGACCAGGTAGATTTTAAGCGGAAAGTAAGCCAGGCCATTGCCTCCTCTCCTTTTGTAAAACTTGGTGATGGAGACTATACCCTAACCGCCATGTTAAAGAACAGCAGCGGCTTTACTGAACTTGAAGTATATGTCACCAGCGGAGGCAAGACATTTACCTACCCAATCACTGGTGAAAACACCGGCTGGCAAATGATCAAAATGGAACATGTAAAGATCAGGGCTGGAAAGGCAGAGATTGGCTTTTTAGCAACCGGTACCGCCAACGCTTTTTGTTATGTGGATGATGTGTCGCTGGTGAAAGTTCCCTAGCCTATCGCCAGGTAAGCCGGCGTTTGGCATGGCGCTGCCTGATGGTTGATGCATCGCTCCCAGCAAGGCCCAACTAGTCGATCGCCGCATTTTTTCCATCCGGCTATACTTCCGCTAAAAAAGCGAGGATATATCCATCGGGATCGGAAATGTAAAATTCTTTGCCATAAGGTCTGTCACATAATGGCTGTGTAATTTCAATAGCGCTATTGGCAAGCCTGGTGTATAAATCTTCAACGGCTTCCACTGAAAAGACGATATCCAAATCCTCATTTTTTCTTTTGTTATTTCGTTCCCCGGCCGGAGGGGTTCCAAGTTTCAGATGAATAGAACAGCCGTCTTTAAGAATGCCTGCATAAAAGTCGTCGTGTCGAAAGTCCAGGATAAAGCCGAGCTCTTTCGTGTAAAATTCAAGTGACCGGTCCAGGTCTGCTACAACAATTTGCGGACTCATTTTTTTAATCTTTGGGTAGTTCATGATGGTTTACAAGATATTAAAGGGTGTCGATTCATCGGAATTATAGTCGGCAAGGCACGAAATTGTGAATGGTTGAATTGGTCATTTAGTCAATCAATAAGTCATTTGGTCAATGACCGTTTGATTGACCAACTCAAACGGAAGGGTTAACCATATAATTCACGGCATTGTGGCTAGCGAAATATAAGCTATTGCCAGTGATTGCTCTTCACCTGCTTACTTTTCAACTTCATTCATCGGAATGGCTCCTAATGCTGCATCAGCAACGCTCCTACTATATCAAGTTTTCGATCGACCATGTAAGAACGGATCCGTTTAGCATACCATCGGTAGCAGCACCGTTCAGCATCACCCAGAATCACAGATAACCACCTTTCTCCAATAATTACCCACCACTATGTTGTTTCCGCGGATGGATTGCCCCTGCTTTCGATATCTTCACCAATGAATGAACAGATACCCAAGATTGGGTACCGTTCCAGTCGACCGATTGCCCGACCTTTACCGATACGGGAAGCAGGATTTTGTGAAGTCGATTCGTAGCTTGTAAATTATCTTAAACCAACTGTGCATGAAACATTTTTGTACCCTGCTGTTTTCTTTTTTGCTTATCGTTTTCTGCGCCCAGGCGCAATTGCCAGCCGAGTTCAGCAATTTTAATGCGGGCAACACGAGTGGCATATTCACCACTACCAATTTTAAAGCTATTGCGGTGGATAGATTCGGGGCGGTATGGGCCGGCAGTCAGTACGGCGGGCTGTATACCTTCACCAGCTCCTCGCATACCTGGATCAAGAGCACCGACCTTACCAATGTGTTTATCAACGATATCAAGGCCAGCAAAAGGGGCGGCGTGTACGTGGCGCAATCGGGCATCAGCGGAGCAACTTCATCGGAAGGGAACCGCAACGGTGATATCCATTATTACGCCGATGAATTCTATTCCACGGTGACAACTTATGGGGTAAATGGCGTAGCGTCGGGCAATGGCGGCGATGGTGGCGGCCTTACTTCCCGGAACGTAAAGAGCCTGTTCATTGATACCGCCATTATCAATACCCCCGACCTTACACGTCCCCGGGTATGGGCGGCGCAAGGCAGTTTTCTTACCAATAGCAACACGGCGCCGGGTGGGATCGCACAAGGGCTCAACCAACCGGGAATGTGGTCGTTCAACAAGATCAACAAGGGCTTGCAGATTTTCCCCAATACCAATATGATTAGTTCCGGCACACCGATGGTGGAAGCCATCGGCGGCAACAAAAAAGAAGTATGGGCCTTTGCACGTACCAACTACGGCGGCTCGCAGATTCTGCGGTACGATGCCCATAGTGCAGGCTACCTGGGTGGGTTTAACAACGTGGGGCAGTTCAACAATACGCGGATGTATTACAGCAGTTCAACATTTACATATGTTAATACGGTGTCGAATGTGTTGCCGGGTGGCTTCCGCATTTCGGCGATATACTTTGATTCCGAGGATCGCCGCTGGTTGGGCACACCCAACGGCTATGGCGGGCTGTATGTGGTGCAAGGTTCGCTATGGACAAAAGTAGTGATACCCTCCATCGGCGCAGGCCTTACAGTTAACAACAACGCCATCGCCGAAGACGCGGAAGGCAATGTATATATTGGCACCACGAGCGGCTTGTTGATGTTCCAGGCAGGCAGCGATCCAACATTGGCCAGCAGTTACCAACTTATCACCATGAGCAACGGTATGGCAAGCAACAATGTGCAGGGTGTGGCCGTGGACAACAACGCCAAACGTATTGTAATGGCGACTGATGCAGGAGTAACCTTTTGGACCAGACTCAAACCCGTGACTACCACACTCGCCTGGGATTACAGTTTCCCCAAACTGGAGATCGTACCCCGTGGCGTGGCGGCAGATGGTGTAAGCCGTGTGTACATGAAGATCAAGCGCAGCGCCGACACGATACCTCCTATTAAACAGGTAGAAGTGATATTGAAGGATTATACCGCTGGTACCGCCAACATGCACGGCCGGGTGCGCCGGGCGGATAATATGACCAGCTATAGCAACGAAGCCACTACCGGCGCCGGTAGCGAGGCCAGCCGCACGGATAGTACGCCTGCAGGCGAGTTTTGGTTTTGGTATGTGTCGCCCGAGGATTTTAGCGGGGATGCCAATGGCTGGGCCTCCCTGCTGCCGGAGCGGCGGGATACCATCAAGATCCGCGTGACCTACGACAATGATAAAAAAGACAGTACCGAGTACACCATGCGGGTAGTAAGGCCGCCTTTGTTACTGGTACATGGCCTCGCGGCAGGGCCCGACACCTGGGATAGTTGCCGGCCGGCCAGTGGTCCGTTGGGCGAACTGCCCTATGTGAGTAACCCGATTTTTAAGTATAAGAAGGCACTCAAGATGGATGGCAAAGGGTTATTTGCTGACAATGCCAAACGCTTGCTCAGCGGTGATGAAGGGGATCTGGATGCCAAACAAAATTCGCTGCAGGGCAATATCGAGGAGATGCGGAACATGGGCTTTGCCGCCAACCAGGTGGACTACGTGTGCCACAGCATGGGCGGCATCATGATTCGCGGGGCCATTGGATGGTTCCCCGGAAAGTTTAGGGCAGATGGTAATTACTTATATAACAATTACGCCAATGGTTTCGTGCACAAACTTATTTTCGTAAATACGCCACACAACAGTTCACCAGTGGCGGATGCGGTGCGGGAATTCGTACCAAAGTTCCCCGGGGTGCTCAGGTTTGCTTTTACCCAGCTGTACAAAGCTGACCCCAAGCTGCAACAGCCATTTGATTTTGTACAGCCGCTCAGGAACACCCTGAACGACCCTGCGTACATCTTCCGCTCATCGGACGCAGTAACCAACCTCGAAGTGAGCGACCAGTTCGGCGGCGTGAACCTGCCCGCAACCAACAACGTGAAGAACCACCTGATCATCGGAGATGTGAACCTGAGCTCGCAAGTACTGGATGACCTGGTGGAAATGAAACCGCTGGCGAAGCTCATCAACAATTGTATGGTAGTGGCCAGGGATCTGTATCCGCAAGCCGCAAAAGACGCATTGGCACCGTATTTCGACGAAAACAAGACCGAGATTGATCGCATGCTTTTTTTCGTGAACTGGTATAGCGCCCTAAAGAATTTCCCCAGCTTTACCGCTGATGGTGATTTGATCGTGCCGCTGAAGAGCGAGCTGGCGCAGCAGAATCAAAGCAACCCCAACATCACATCATTTACAAATACCCCCGGCCATCTGATAGATGCCAACCATATCGCCATGCTGCCACGCAGGGATGTCGGCAAACGCATATTCGACTTACTGAATATGAACGTGAACAACAATACGGCTTTTGGCGATTTTATCCCAGCCAATACCGATCCTGAACCGATCAAATATTTCAGGGCAAACAAAGGTGCAGGAGCTGAGAAGATCAACGATGTGCAGGTATACACGTTTTACGATACCTCCAGGGTAAAGATCGATACGCCGATACCGAATAGCAGTGTGACCGGCGGCAATACTTTTACCGTAACCTATCGCCTGAAAGACACAGTGGGCCTCGCTTATATCGATGTCCGGTTCCAGAACACGGATTCGTTCCGTGCCCGCCGCAACAGTGGCCAGCAAGTAACGCTAAAGACTGACCCGGTGTATGCAGGTGCGCAAACGCTATATGTATATGCCGTGTACGACAAACCCGATGGCGTTTACTATTATGTGGATTCCACCACGGTTGGCGTGGCTTACAATGGAGCGTTGCAGGGCTTCCGAATCAAAGAAGACGCGGCCACCATCAGCACAGGCATCAATTTTTATCCTGGCTTTGAAGTGCAGTATAATGGGCAATGGCTGTCATTACCCAATGGCAACGCCACCGTAACGGTCACGTTTGATAGCGCCAATGTGGTCAATTATAATACGACTACCAAGGCATTTACCGGACTTAAAAATGGCTTCGCGGTTGCCACAGTTAATTACCAGGGCCTGGAAGACGAAATACTGCTTACGAGCATCTTGTCGCATGAAGATGCCTGCACCAACAGGACTATCACCAGCGGCAATTTCAAGGATCCTGCCATTTGGTCCAAAGGCCTGGTACCAGTGTTCTGCGATTCCATTTTAATACAGCACAACGTAACGCTGGATACCAGCATGCAGATTACCTCTATGCGGATACAACCGGGGGCAGTTCTTACGATGAACAATGCTGCGTACACTTTGCGCCTCGGAGGTACCAGCGATGGCCGATCGACCCTTGACAATTTTGGAACGCTCAACATAACTGCTGGCACTTTGAAGGTACAAGGCCTGGTGCGGCAAAACGCTGCGAGCACCTTCGCCATGAGCGGTGGCTTGTTCTCGGTCGGTGGCAACACTGGCGTAAAGGAAACGGCCGTGGCGGAAGGCCTGGCATTGTTCCAGGCCGTTCCCGGCATGACAAGTTTCAGCTTTACCGGCGGCACTTTGCAAATCGTGGATCCGCCATTCAGTTCCACCGGCAACTCCCTCGACTGCGGCTATAATTTTGGGCCAGCCAGTATCCTGATGCTGGGTGATGGCGTATCAACGGTAAGCAGCAACAACCCGAGCGGCTTTGGCGGCAACCTCTTTCCGGATCAAATAGGAAAGTTAATTGTGAATGGCGTGGTGCAAACCGGTAATCGTCAGTTTTTCGTCAAAAAGCCGTTAACGGTAAAAGGTAGCCTGGAAGTGAAGGCCGGTAGCGGTGTAGTGCAGGAGCAAAGTTTGCGGGTGGAACAATAATGGATATTTTTAATAAACCAGTAGAAAGACATGCGGGTTCAGCAGTTAAACGGTGGATATCACTAACATGCTGCTGGTTCCCTTCCTACGGAACTCCATTTCTACTGCTAATTATTTATGCTCCGGAATAAATTCCTGGGTTACAAGATGCGTCAGGCTACGGCTTTCCAAAATGTCAAAATAGCTTTAAAAAAGCTTAGTTATCCGGAAGGTTAACATAAAAATCAAAAACAATATGGAGCAGAGGAAATGGATACCAAAAAATACATATTGAGTTACTTTAACAGCCTGGTTACTGTGTTGCACCATCAAAGAATAGCTTGCCGAAGCCAGGAGCATTATTTCAACACCAAGTACAACCACTTCTCTTAATTCGACATAATGCATTGTTGCCTGAAAATATTTCAGCAGCCAATAAGCTACGATAGCAACTGCCACCAGGATGTTCAAAATACTAACTACCGTAGCCAGTTTGCCGAATTTTTTGCCTATGATAAACAGTGCCAATTGGATAATAATTAAGAGAACAAGAACCATAACGGCAGTTTCGGTTTGAGTCGGCATTTTTTTATTGTATCTAATTCATTTATGAAGGGGCAAGTTCAATACAGCCAGGAGTTTTGTTTCCTTGGCCAGGTTAATCATAATTAGGAGGTGAGATACAACCGATCTTCCATCATGCGGGCACATGGAGCGGCCTGATAAACACGGATTTTTTTCCAGTAGGAAAATGGATCTTCATGGATGGCGATGTCCACCAAACTCAAACCATTACAATGGCGACTGCATCAAAAAAAGCATGATCCGTGCTGCTGCTCCTGAAGCAACCGCTATTTAGCTTGCACTATGGGTAATTTATAGTTGGTGACTTTATTTACCAGGTCTTTCCTGTTTGTTTTTAAAGCACTGAGAAACAGGGTAGCCTCCTTGCCATAAGCCCTGCTACTAATACCAAACAGGAGGATAATTTTTAATCCGTCCTTACTGGTCGTACTGCTATAACGATACACGTTTCGCTCAATGACTGATATGCTGCCGTCTGGTCTGTTTGCACTTAGTATGAAGTCCAGCATATATTCCCCGGTAGCAGGGTTTTTAATCACTTCGTACTGGACAATAGGATTGGTTGCTTTCATCTTCTTCAGTTCCTCCACCTTTGCTGCCAGTACATCCTTAATATCCTTGTTACCGGTAACGGCATCGAGCATCAGCATCGATTTATAACTATCCGCATTAGCTCCCATCGTGATGTATTCCTGTTTATAAAAATCGGGGGAAGGATGTGCAGTCCAGCTTAACAAATAACTGCTGTTATTGAATTGAACAGGACCCGGCACCGAAAGAAAGTCCTGTACAGACTTATTGTTTTGACTCTCCGCATTCAACACAGATAATGCGGCGATGGCGGTAAAGAACATAAATCGCTGGAGGTTTTTACTCATGACAGTTGACATTGATAAAATAAATATAATTTTAAAAAAATAGCAGCATACGACCACTCGTTGCCTCTACTAAATGAAAATATTGCTTTGCCCGTCCTGGAACGTTGCAAGCCCCAATATTTCTAAGTCACATTTTCAACGTTCTATCTTTCACTTTGACAATCTTACATGCTGATGTGAAAGTATTTTTAATCACGTAGTAATTCAAAGCGAATGAATCAACGGCTCATTTGGGTTAGCAAGGGGATAACATACCATCGGCTACGGTCTCCTTTTGTCATCATAATAGAAATAATCATATCAAATAAAGCAAAATGGGCTTCCATATTGATAGCCCGTCAAAATAGACACTTTAAAGCGCGCATTATTTTTCATTCCACGTCACGAATGGCATGGGTATAACAGGCCGTCTTTTACCATCCTTAGTTGGTTGCCATGTAGTCTAAGGCTGCATTGTTAGTGCGCCTTTTTTTAATATTACGAATGAAGAAAATAAAACTCCCTAATAGAACCCCAAGGCCTGTCATGCCAGGAACATGTCCATCGGAAAAATTGATAAAACTTCCCCTGAGCTTCGTACTGTTGATACCATCGTCTAAACCAGAAATAACTGTATTGGGTCTTAGGGTATGTGTACTTCCAATAATGGCGCATTTGTTATGCAGTAGTACGGTGGCTGTTGTCTCCGGACCCGGAAAGTATTTTTCAACCGTCCAGTTACCAAAAACATGAATACTGTAAAAAAACAGCATACTTAATACTACACCCATTGCAAGCGACCGGATAAATCGTAAAGCTGCGGACTCCGTTTTTATTTTCATTGGTTATATTTTTATGCCCTTTGCAATGTTTCCATGCCAGTTTTTTGGGCGGTCATCATCGCACCAGCCAAAGTGGTATAAACCACAGTCCATGCGGCTTTCAGGTCTTCATTCCATTCTTTAGCGAGGCCTTGTTCCAATGTCCATAGCAACGCGGATGCCACGGCTGCGTAATGCTTGTCTTCCACACCGTATTGAGTGTGGCGTTGGGCCAGCCTGGTCACTTCGTCCATCAGGTCTTCGAGCCTGTCGAGTTTGGAGATGATATAGCCCAGCATGCCCAGGAGTTTTTTGGATTGCTCTGGAAGGGTGCTGCGGGTAAACATGGGCTTTACTTCGGGCATGATTTCGAACAGTCGGTTATAGAACAGGCCGCCAACGGTTACCATATCTATTTTAGCCACCAGGGCCCAGCTTTTTTTTACCAGGTGAATTTGTTTGTTGTCCATTGTTTGTAAGTTTTTTTATGTGAGGATGATGCGGATGAAAATAGGTACGGCATGTATCAGAGAGTGAACTTGCCCGTGAAATAGCAGAGGTTCACGATCAACTTACGACCGTTGGTAGTCATGGCTTGTACGCCTTTAAAAAAACCGAAGATCATATATTGGTCCCTTTCGAAAGTGACGGGATAATAAGTATTGGCTGTCCAGAATTTGCCAACAAGGATATTATTGTTCAGCACTGCCGATGCAACATGCTGGCCGGCGCCCATTACCGGGTTGGGATAGATGGCAACGGCCGGGGTAGATGTCGGGATGTCTATAATATAAGGCGTCTTGAGGAATGCAGCCGTTTTGTCCAATACAGAAACACTTGTTTCATTGAATTGGGCGGAATTGCCCCAGTTGGCGTCGTTGCCCAGTTTGGACGAAAACAGCAAGCCGCCCATGCCCATAAGCAACATGTGCTTGCCAGACGCTTTGATCGCTTCTGCATCCGCCGTGGTCCATAAACTGCCGCCCACATAATCAGTATTCTGGTCGATAACGATGAGTTGGTAGTTGTTGTAATCCGTTGTTGCCGCTTTTGCTTTTGCGATCAGCGTTACCTGGCAACCGTTTTCCTGCAGCAACGCCCTGAAGGCTACTGCATCGGTACTGTCTGCATTGTACACATAGGCGATAGCGTTCTTACCGATGGGTACGGGCGGCTCCACATTGCTTTTTTTGCAACTGGTAAGAAAGACGATGCCCGTTAAAAAGACAACTGCGA
This sequence comes from Chitinophagaceae bacterium, assembly GCA_039925965.1. GTDB lineage: Bacteria > Bacteroidota > Bacteroidia > Chitinophagales > Chitinophagaceae > JAZKFT01. The sequence continues at coordinate 161,721 of JBDSXW010000006.1, read as the reverse complement.
AAGAGGTGGCGAAACATTTTTTGGTGTTCATCTTGTTATTTGTTTTAAAGTGTGGTTGTGTAAGAATAAATGATAATGCGGGTTTTGGGACAACAAGGTTGTTTATTTCATGCAGTAAAACTATGGCCGCAAAAAAAGGAACAATGGTGAGATTACCCAACGGCACTCCATAATTCCTGAGCGGGCGGTTCCCTTGAGTAAGCGGTCGACGTCATCGGCTACGATTTTAGCGGCGTGGGAAGTCCGCAGAACAGTAAAGACCATTATGCCATGGCCCATAGCACTTTTGTACTGCCTTTTGTCAAACCTTTGCAGGAGCAACGGGAGCAACAGCAAATGAGCGACACCCGCAAAAGACATTTGAGAAAAAGCTGAAGTAGTCGTTCGAAAAAATGGAAGAAGTAGCGGATAAATTCTGATCCCTCAATACTAATCAGGATACAATAAGAATTGCTTGCAGCCGCAGCAAACCTGGCACAGGTAGTACTGCCGATCATGGAAACACTTACTAATAACGGCACTATACGGACAATAAACTGGTGAGTTGCTAAAGTATAATATGGGATCTAAAATCTAAAGACACCCCCACAGATCTTGTTTACATGGAACAGCTGCAGATCGCATCGGCAAATCTTAATTACGCAAACTGTTGCCGATTTCCGACTTGCATGCCTTGCCAGGTTTTTTGATCGAACAGATAAATTTTCGTGCCCGCTCCTCAATCGGCCAGATATAAACTGACCGCTTCTATCGTTCAACCGGTGCAAATCGAATAATTGTTTTGTATTGCGGAATGCAAACCTACAATGAGGAACGCAGATATACATGAAAAGGGTTTTTTACCTGAATACATTGCGGCTTAAAAAGCAGTTCAGCGGCTGTTTTTCCCATCCCTTTAAAATCGGTGCTTACCACGGTAATATCCAGTAAATCTTTTAAAGGTGTTTCATTAAACGAAAGTACGCCGACATCTTTCCCCAACACTAATTCAGAAGCTCTGATTCGTTTTATCAGCGACACCAGGTCGTCGTCTTCAATCACAATGTAGGCCTGCTTATGCGCCAACTTAATCTGCGAACCATTTGAAATAATCCTGAATGCTTTGTTATATCGCTTACAAAAATTCTTTACGCCTTCAATTATTTCAGTAGGATGATTGCTGAACTCCGGAAAAATAAGAACAACGGTTTTGTATCGCTCAAACCGCTCTTTTAGCAAATTCAATGCTGCGTAAATGTCGGCCATAAAATCCTGGAACACTCCCTTAACATCCTGAAGTTCATCAATGCCCCTATCCAATAATACCAATTGGTGTTTTGGTATCGATGCAAGCGTTTTCAGGTACGCTGTTTTAGAAAACGAAACTTCAAAGTGAGGCATGATAACATAGTAATTATAATTCCCCAGGCCACTTTGAATAATCTCGTTGAAAAGCGTTGGGCTGTAATGGTGAATTTTTAAATCTACCGTTGCCCTATCACCAAGTGCTTCCAAAAAACTGTAAAAGATAATCTTCTTAAAAGAGCTTAGTTTATTAAAAACCAACAATACTTTTAGTTCTTGTTGTTTTGCCTTTCCGCTTACAAAGGAGCCTATGGCCTTAACAGAAGTTATCCATCCCTGTTCCTTCAACATCCGGTATGCGCGTTCGGTGGTATCCCGGGCTACAAAATATTGCTTGCTGAAAACATTTATCGATGGGAGTATGGCACCCTTGTCAAGAACACCATTTTCTATCTGTTGCCTGATAGCTGCTGCTATCTGCAGATACAGTGGTTCTTTACTTTTGCGTTTGATGATTAATTCGTTCATGCTTTTAATGATATGTGGTAAGGGTTTCGAGGGACAGAAGCAAAATAAAATTTATTTTCATATTTCACTATTGATTAATAACTGGCCGCAGCTTATCCATCGCCGTCGAAAATTTCTCTTCAATAGTTTTAAAATTAGCATCGTTATGAAGATTCCTCGTAGCGATATCAGATTTAGTATGGTCATAAAATTCTTCATCTATCGTTTGATGCGTTTTATCATTTACCCAGCGGGTGTAACGATAATTGCCATCTGTTAAGCTGTAGCCCATCACTCCTGGACGTGGAAAAAGGCTAAAGGCAAAATCATGAATCTTAACATCCTGATCACCTAACAATTTCGCATAACTTTTCCCTTCCATAGGTGTAACCCTTAGCTTACATAGTTCTACCAATGTGGGTAAAATATCTGCGCTTTGTACAATAGAGTTAGTTACAGAACCAGTTTTCATAGCTGGTGTTTTAATAATCATAGGCACATGGGTGTCTAATTCATAATTGGTGTGTTTTGTCCACAGGCCGTATTCACCCAGTTTCCAACCATGGTCCGATACAAAAACGATAACGGTGTTTTTATCCATTCCCATTTTATGCACTTCATCTAAGAAACGACCAATTTGAGCATCAATAAAACTTACACAAGCATAATAGCCATGCTTTAATTCCATCGCCTGGTCTATGGTTAAAGGTGTTTTACCTTGGGGCATCCCAGCATATTGACGTAACTCGCCCCAATTTGTACCAGCATAAGTGGAAGCATCTATTGGGGGTGTCGCATTGGGTGTAGCAATCTCTTTTCTATCGTACAAATCCCAATATTTTTTTGGAGCAACAAATGGCAAATGAGGTTTTGCTATGCCAAGGCAAAGTAAAAAAGGTTTCCCGTTGGTTTCTTTTAATTGGTTTAAAGCCTCATCAACAGCGATATAGTCATCGTAAACTTTATCAGGCATATCAGCGTATTCCACAGGGGGGCCACGTAAACTTTCGTCATCAACAGCTTTATCGGAAATTGAAGATTTCGTCTTAGGATCAACATATCCGGCTGTTTTTCTTAAAGATAAGTATGACCAATATTCTTCATCCTCAGTTCTAATATGATATACCTTACCAACACTGATGGTTTTATAACCAGCTTCTTTAAAAAGCATTGGCATGGATGCCATTGTAGGATTGTTTTTCCTAAAAGGAGTTTTTATATTTAATACACCTGTCTTTTCCGGAAATTGCCCTGTCATAAAGCTTGCTCTTGATGGCCCGCAAACTGCCTGCTGACAATATGCTTTATTAAACTTTAAACTTTCCGCGGCCAGCTTATCCAGGTTAGGCGATATAATTTGCTTGTTGCCATAGCAATTTAGATCTGTACGTAAATCGTCGACAATGATGAAAATTACATTGGGCTTTTTTTGTCCCAAAGCGGATACACCAATCAGTACATAAAGGATAAATAAAAGCTGTTTCATAGTAAAAGTATTTATGGTTAAAGAACTTACTTTTTATTGAAAAATAATGTCGGGTTTAGGCTCGTTGGTATTCGCCAGATTTTTAAAATGGGGATTCAAATCTTTTAAGGTTTTGGCAAATTTGGCTTCCATGGCTGCGTATTCTTTTTTCCCGTGCAGGTTTATTTTAGCTATATCTGTTTTTCTATGGTCATATAATTCGGTTTCTATTGGCTTTTTCGTTGCCCAATCTGTCCACACTGTATATCTATAATTGCCATCCGTTAAACTATAACCCATTACACCATTTTCTCTTGGGAACTGGCTAAACGCGCAATCGTGTATTTTAGCATTGGGATTTTTGGTTAACTGAGCATAACTTACACCATCCATCAGTGTAACTTTAAGTTTGCATAAATCGACCAGGGTTGGTAATATATCCACATTTTGAACTACGGAATTAGAAACCGTACCTATTTTCATTTCAGGCGTTTTTATCATCATAGGCACATGTGTATCAACCTCATAATTGGTATGCTTTGCCCATAAGCCGTATTCACCCAATTTCCATCCATGGTCACTTGTGAAAACGATGATAGTGTTTTCATCCAGACCTAAATTTTTGACTTCTTTTAAAAACCTACCAATCTGTTCATCGATAAAACTTACACAAGCATAATATCCATTTTTTAATTCCATGGCTTTTTCCTCAGCAATTTTAGTTTCATCGGGTACATCAGCGTAATGCTCTAACTCTTTCCAACCAATGCCTGCAAACATTGATGCACCCGCGGGCGTTGCTTTTACGGGTTTTGCAATTCCATTTCTGTTGTACAAATCCCAGTATTTTTTAGGTGCTACAAAAGGCAAGTGTGGTTTATAAATACCGAGGCAAAGTAAGAAAGGTGCATCTTTAGCCTTTTTCAGCTCAGATATGGCTTTATCCACGCTTTTAAAATCATCATAAGCGCTGTCTGCAACATCTGCCCCTTCAGTGGTAGGCCCACGATATAAATCTGCCAGCGCGGGATCGGTCTTCCGGAGTTCTTCTTTTTTAGATGCAATGTTTTTATAAGTATCTGCTCCCAGATACATGGAACGTGGCTTCTGTGAGTCGAGATACTCCCAATTTTCCTTATCATCCGTAGGGTTATGGAAAACCTTTCCAACCGAAATTGTTTTGTAACCTGCATCTTTAAACAAGCTTGAAATGGTGGGAAGGTTGGGATAATATTTACGGACGGGATGCTGCAAATCAAAAATGTTTATACTCTCAGGAAATTGCCCTGTGAGCATGCTAGCCCTTGACGGACCGCAAACAGCTTGCTGGCAATATGCTTTTCTAAACCTTAAACTTTGGGACGCAAATTTATCAAGGTTAGGCGTTTTAATCTGCGTGTTGCCATAGCATCCTAAGTCTGTGCGCAAATCATCCACCACAATAAAAATTACATTAGGCTTTTTTTGTGCCGAAGCGAAAAAGTGGCCAACTAGAAGTAGAAAAAGGACTTTATTTTTTAGTTTTAATTCTTTCATGCTTTCAGGATAAAAAATTTTAAAATTGTTTCCTCACATGTTTTGGAAACTGGCTAATTGTTTCTATCTGTATATTTTTATAATATGCTTCTGCTCCTTCTGATTGAATTTGGATTAGTCCTTTGTTTGCAATTACCCATTCCTTTTCCGCATTCAGCCGCATGAGATTTTCTAAAACCATCACCACTTTTCCGTTTACCACGTACACACTTTTATTGCCTAAACAGTATAAATCCAATGTGTTCCATTTGCCTTCGGGCTTTTCACTATCTATTGATCGCTTTGCGTGATTGTAAGGCGCTTCACTTCCGGTTGTTACGTCGGCTTTTGTAGCCCCTTTTTTGTATCCCACTTCCGTTCCGTCATTTACGGGCGCCAGGGCGATACTGGCCTTTACGCCACCCAATGCATAAAAATCTCCCATATCATGTCGCTGCACCTGAAATTCACTCGACTGCATCCACACATTCCAGAAAGTTGTGTAAGAGCCATTAGCATGATAGAGAATACCGTTGTCCTTGGGGTGTGCCAGTCTTGGCTCCCATATTTTATCTCCCCATTTAAACTGCACCCTCAAATGATAATTTTCATATTCAAGTTTAGAAGTCAATCCGCCAAATATTTCTCCTGAAATATGCAATACGTTTTCATCACCGTCTTTTTCCATTTTAAAAACCTGCTTGATGTCATTGCTTAACCCAAGCGGAACGCCAATTTTTCCATCACTTTTTAAGTCCACTCCTGGCAAATCTTTTACGCTGCCATGTGGTACGCCCATAAATGCAACCCAATTATCATTTAGGTTATCTGTAAGAAGGTTAGTCAATTTTTTTGCTGGCGCAGGGTCGTTGATTAAACCGCCAGCCCATTTAACGCCTACTATCAGTTCGTTCAAAAAAATCGCATCGTCAAATTGATCATCCATGTGGCCCATTCCTGTATAAAAAATCCGCCCGCCATCAAAATGATGATACCATGTGATAGGGTGGTTTCCGTTCATTTCGCCTCCTTCATAGGAAGTTTCATCAACATAGCTTAACACATTTACATATGGCTTTACAGGCTCTTTAAAGTTATACCATTCGTCAAAAACAGTTCTGGTTTTATAATCTTTACCATAAAATGCATTGTACAAATTGGTAGATTTTACTACTGCATTTTGATGTTTCGGATGTTTGCTAAATTCTGCACCTATCATTTTGGCATACCATGGCCAGCCATGTTCTGTGTCTGTTGCTGCATGTATGCCAACAAATCCCTTCCCCCTTGCAATATAATCTTTAAGAAATTGCTGCTGGGTATCGTTGAGTATATCGCCGGTAGTACTCAAAAAAACCAAAACATCATATTGAAATAATGTACTATCGAATTTAGAAGCATCATCAGAATAGTCGATGTCCCAATTATTTTCTAAGGCTAATTTTTTAAATGTTTCAATCCCTTTAGGAATCGATTTATGCCTAAACTCAACAGTTTTGGTAAACACCAGAATTTTTAATCTTCTATCACTCGCAAACGATGAAAGCATGCTACCTATCAATACAGCGGTTAGAAAGTAATATTTCAATTTTATCTTTTTTATTGGTTTAAGTTGATTTATATTTTTAATATTTTGTTCCATTTAGATTTTTTTCGGTTTAGCTTGAATAGTATAATAAGGGACTGTTGCCAAATTATTTACTAACGTCGGATGCAATACGGCTAAAGTTGGGGATAATTCAATCTCAAAATAGTATTGTAAAGGGAAACGATGATCGGTATAGCCTGATGGAATTTCGCCACTAAAAGTCAATTTATTAGCAATTAATTCAACAGTTCTCCAACGGTCCGCTTGGTTTACATGTCTGTAATACAAACTTACTTTATTGGGTTTTTCCGTTACTACTATACTAATCGGTAAACACTTACCATGTTCAAAATGGGTTGCTGGTTGATGCACTACTTTAACAATTGGCTTTTGAGGAGTAGAGATGACTTTTTCTACGGCTCTATTTATCAGCGTTATATCAAATGTATTCGCTGGAATAATGTCGCATTTTATCTGAGATTTTAAATCTGCAATGTCTTCGTCAAAGGAAGGAATACGGTCATTCCAATGGCCACCTGGACCGTAAGAAATATCGGTCCGGTAAATGCCCAAAGCTCTTTTGGCCATGTCAGCCCAAATATTGCGTCCACTTTCATAAAATTCGATCCCTTTTTCACCAGCCACCTTATCTCCTGAAATGGTGTAAATTCTCCATAAAACACCGCATCTAAATTTTGCCGCAAAAAAATGAGCCATCCCAATCAGGATTAAAACATCTTCTTCTACCCTTTTAAATTTGGATTGCCTGGTGCTCAACCCAAGGATAGCTTTTGCTTCTTGAATGTTTTTTGATGCAGACTTTGCCATATTATCCAACCACTGCGCAACCTCTACAGGTGTATATTTTCCTGTAATTTCTCCGTTTAACAATGATTCGGCACATTGGTTTGGAGACTGGAAAAGTTGAGGGTCTACAGCACTTGTGTTACCAAAAGTTTTTGGTATTGCAGCATCATTGGGCCAGTCTGAATCTTTGGCTATAAAACTATTTCTGTAAAGTTCCGGGAGGTAAGTTGCGCAATCTGCAGAAACTGCATGGGCAGTATAAAAAAGTGGCAATATTCCCGTTACTTCTGCTAAAGCGTTTTTTACGAAGTCGGCAGCTTTACCAAAATCATAATTTAAAGACCGTTGCCATACCTCTGCTTTAGAAACAGGGTTGTAAGCCAACCTACCCCAGGTTCGGTAGAAATAATTATACTTTTCAAAATCGCAACGAGGATTTAGGGTTTGGTCAATATAACCGCATCTTCCACCTGTTGCGCCAGTGCCTCTGCGGCCTTTAAAACTTAATGGTTCGCACAATTCAAAACCATCGGCTCCGCAGAAATCAGCAATACGCCCATACCCTGCAAAAAAAGTTGGGTCTCCACTCAATAAAAATCTTTGTGTGCCGGGCCATATCCTGTAAACGATGTTCCAGTTGCGGTTATCTGATAAAAAATCGGCATAGCCATAACGGGTAAATTTCCTGTTGCCAACCAACAAGCCTTTACCTGTATCCTCCAATTTATCAGTATCAACCATTTCGAAATCCCGGATGGAAGCCTGGTGGTATGGCAAGCCCAAGTGTTCGCCACAAAATTTGGGGCTTACAACTATAGGTTGTCCGGTATCAATGGCAGTCTGCAATGTACGTGCCTCCAAATTTTTGGCATGCATATCAATTTCTACTTTTCTGCCACAATTGGTAAGGGCACTAAATTGTACCTGCCAAAAATCTTTACTGCCTTGTGCAATTCCACTTTCTTCATGCACCCGAAAAGTAAGTCCACTAATCTGTGGTACTTCTTTTAATAAAATAACTAATGCATCCCGACAGTAATCCGGATGCGTTTCACCTGTTAATCCTTCGGTTTTATAAGTAGCATCCGGACTTCTTTTTGAAACCGGCCCTTGATCCCAATCATAAGCCAATGTCCAAATTCCAAACTGAAACTGTATGCATCGCTTTGCAGTTTCGGTTCCAATAAATTTTAAAATCTCAAGATTTTTTTTTCTTTCTTCCGGCGATAGTCCTTTAGCCTTTACCTGGTAACCTGGTACATCTACAAAAAAAGGATAAGGAAAAACCATGTATCCATCAGTAATATTTTGCACACTGTTATAAGCCATACCAGTAGAAAAATTAAACCGGTTAATGCGGGAATAAACCAATAAATCGAAATAATCTATCCAATACTTTTTATCATAAAACCAAACCTTATCTTCCAATTCAGAAGAGAAATTGCGCAACACACTTCTGGTTTTGCTATGAGGCTTTTCAATAACAGGTTCTGTAAATTCTAATGCTTGCCGGTTTGTTTTTAAACATTTAATACGGTCGGCTAGTTCTGTTATTGAGTACACCAGCCCTGCTTTATCTGCGCCGGTTACCAATAAAATATTTTTCCCGTCTATTTTACTTTGAGCTATGCAAAGCGACTCAGGATTTGTAAATGCTACAATTTTTTCCTGCTTTAAAATTCTTTGCGAAAATTCGGAATTCAAACCACCAAGAACAATACAGAAATCACCGGCCTGTTCTATTTTATTGATGATGCTAAGGCTGGCATATTTGGCTGCCAATGCTTTTTTTAATTCTGCAATCGCCCAATCAACAGGTGGGGTGTTTGTGAGTTTATCATCCGGTAAAATCAATAAAAAAATATCCTCTTTACTTTCTAAGATTTTGGCTAAACTGTTATCGGCCATAAACGTACCAATCGTAAATATGGATGAAGCTTTAATAAAGTCTCTACGCTTAATATTTAAACTTTTCATACCATTTTTTTTAATGGTTTTATCCATTGGGTTACCTTCAATTTTCAAAAAAGGTTTTGCAGACTTGCGACTCAAAATATGATACCTGCATGAGTGAGCGTTTCCCCTTTTGATACCCATTTAGAGATATGTGCCGGCCGCTTATCTTCAATCATTTTTTTAGTATAGGGCAAAAAGATTTTTAACCTATCATGCAGATGGCTGTAAGCAATCTCCCAGGCACTTTCTCCTCCTCCCATTGGTGGTGTAATTCCGTCTTTATCTCCCCTTTTAGCAACTATAAAACCATCGCAAATATTGGCAGGCACTTTTACAGCCCCTGTCATCCAACTTCCGTGCAGCTCCATAAAATCAGTTAAACGTTTTTGTTCCAAAGAAAATAAATCTATATTTTGTTGGAAAGCTGTTTCTGCAGAATACATCATGGAGTTAAAACCTAAATTCAAATGTCCTAAATCCCTGCAGGATTCCATTGCCAAGCCATTGATGTAAACCGTACCACTTGTAGTCTGTTTCCAAGTATTTTCTGTTTCTTTTTCTGATTTACCGGGCGTATTGATAGGCTTGTCTCCGTCCGTACTTTCATAGATATAAGTTCTAACCCTTGTTTTCCAACGCTCCACCGCCTTATCAAAAAGTGGTTTATCATCTTTAAAAACGGCTATGGCAAAATTTGCTTCAATGGCACTCTGCACCCAATTATTGCCCGGCATAGTTTCGTCCATTACGTAAGGCAAAAACTTATCAAATAATTTATTTACCTGATTTTCGTTTTCTTTTTTCCAGCCGGGATATTCATATTTTAATAATTCAGCTCCGTTTGCAATCCACGGTGCCGTCCATGAAACCAACAATCTTGCATTTGAAGAAGTGTTTTTTTGATAAGTATTTGCCCAGGCATCAATTATAGAGAGTGCTTTCTTTGCATAGTTTTCATCGTTGGTAAAACAATACATTAAAGCGTTGCAATAAACTGCCATCCCATCTTGTGCCTGCTGGTCGCAACCTACATTTGGCTTGTTGTATGAGCCGCAATCCACTACATCATAGGGTTTAGGCTGATAATTTGAGGATGAAAAAGGAGATTCTCTTAATTGCTTAAATGCAGTTTTCCAGGGCTCTTCCCCGTTTTTTAGTTTCTTTTTGATAAAAGATAATTGTTCCCGGCTGTTAAGAATGCCTGGATGTTTAAAAAAAGAAGACGTGCCTGTAGTTTGTTGCACAATATTCACCTTAGCCAATTTTTGTGTTGAACAATTGATCGATAATGAACAAAGAAAAATGAAAACGTAACTGTATTTTAATTTCATTTTAATGATTTAAAAGGCTTAATCAAATTTGAAATAATCGACACTGAACAGATTTCCGGCACCTCCTTTAAATACAAAATATAGGTTTTGAGTGCCCCTCAGGCCGTTAAGTTTACAACGCACATCTTAATATCTATCCCAACCTCCAGTGCTTTTTATTGGGCAAGAACCAATCAAAGGCCCGGTGATACTTCGGTCGGTACTTCAGTTATTCCTGAGTATAAACTCGCAACATTAAAAATGAATTTATTATTTGTTTTAATGTTTTTAATTTTCTGGGGAAATAAATAGCCCCCGCATCGGAATCATACAAAAAAGCTATATCAAAAAGCAAAAGCAGTATAATTATTTTCTTCATTGTAATTTGTTTTATACAATCAAAAGATATTGGAAAGTATTTAAAAAGCTTTCTTACTATTTAAATACTCACTTTTTGAAACACCATGTAATTTTTTTAATTCCTTATATCTCTTTCGAAGAAAATCTAATTCACCCTTATATTGCGGGTTCTTAGCCAGGTTTTGGGTTTCATGTGGGTCAAGCATTATGTCAAACAATTCTTCATAATTATTTTCAAAATAATTCATGTATTTAAATCGGTTTGTTACCACTCCTTCTTGCCTCGGCAACTGCGGACCACCTAAAAAATAGTATTGATAGAAGAAGTCTTTCCTTTCGGGAATTTTGTTTTCCAACACATTAAACAAATCTACCCCTTGCATCGATTTGGGGGGTTGAACGTTTGCCATACCCAAAATGGTTGGCGCTATATCTATGTTTAATGCTATTTGCGGTGCTTTATATTGTTTAATTTTATCCGGTGCATTTGGGTTATAAATAAGGAGCGGCACTCTAACAGATTCTTCGTAACCCCACCATTTTCCTTCCATCCCGTGCTCGCCAAGAAACATTCCGTTGTCGCCCATCACGATAATGATGGTGTTGTTGGCAAGCCCCATTTGCTCCAATTTTCCCATCATTCTACCAATGGCATCATCCACGCCGGTAACTAAGCGATAATAATTTTTTACATTTTCCTGATATAACTCAGGTGTTCCTAGAAGTCCTTTCCACCTTGCCCTGCCAAAGTTGGTATCTGTTTGGAAAAAGGGTGGAAATTGCTTCCAATATTCAGGGTCGGCAGTTACAGGAGAAGGGATGGTTGCATACTTATAATAGTCTTTGTATTTAGGCTGGATAACGTAAGTTGGAGGGTTGCCATCCTGCTCATGAGGTGCTTTAAAACTCACCGATAAACAGAATGGTTTTTTTTCATTTCCGTAACCCGTCAAAAAATCCTGAATAGCATTGCTCAATGTATCAGTATCATGAATATCCTTACCATTTTTACCTTTTGTGATATAATTGGGTTGTAGCTTTTCTAAACCAGCTTCAGAGTTTAACCAAAAATCGAAAAGTTCCTTTGGTGGATTCGTACCAACACCAAATTTCCCTATAAAACCGATGTTGTAACCTGCGTTTTTTAATAATGCTGGATAACTATTTGCGACACTTTCTTTAGACAAATCAGTTTTAAAATCATTAACATGATGTTTAGATTCATACTGTCCGGTTAAAATACTGGCCCTGCTCACACAACAAATAGAAGTGGTTACATAAGCATTTTGGAATAGTACACCTGCATTCGCCAACTTATCCATATTTGGCGTTTGAATAATTGAGTTGCCCATTGCGCCCATTGCGTCCCACCTTTGGTCATCCGTTAAGAGAAAAATAATATTCGGCCTACCTGCATTTTCAACTTTGCTTTTTTTCTGTGCCAATCCTCTTACGGATATTATCCCCAAAAAAATAAATATAGTAACTGACCTCATTATTTTACAGTATGATTTTAATATTTTTATATTTTAGTCCTTATTACTTTGCTTAATCTTTAAATCGGCAACATAAGCAGTAATATCATAAGGAATAGAAGAACCACCATAGGCACCCCATTTAGGGTAAGTTATTTTTCCATCCAGCGTTCTATTATAAGCCCTTGTCTTATCTGGTGATAAATTAACCCTGTAATCTGCTCCTTGATCATCTACATTAAATACTTGTTTAACACCATTAAACCAATATTCGATGTATCCCAATTTGGTAGAGTCAATACCTGTATAACTAGAGACCTTAACCCCAAATATGATGCTTTGCCATTCATTTTGAGGAACAGCTTTTTTCCAGAGATTATTTTTTTTCCTTGAGATAGTTTCGCCTTGTTTAAGCCACCACCCTGGAGAATCGCCTGGACCATAAGCATTTAAGGAAAGCATACCGTTGCCGTAAGTAAGGTTAAAAGGATAATTTTGCATTACATCATCGCCACCTTCACTTTTCCACTGAAAAACCGCACACCCATCTTTAAAATTTTCTTCTTTAACATTAATTTTCCATTTATACCCAATATAAATCGTCTCCCCTTCATGTTGTTCGTAACCTTTTGCCCTGCTTATTTCTGCACGTTTCGCACCAGCTGGTTTATACACCTTCCACACTTTACCGTAGGTGGCATCATCAACGACGGTTAAGGTTGGCGTTGTACCGTGATTATCCTGGTCATTAAAATTTGTGAACACATCCCTGGACAATTTATTGGGGTCACCATACCAAATTTCTTTGCCGGGTAAACTTTCAAATGAGACAGTTTCATTGACTTCATTTTTGCCAGGTAGACTTGAACCACCAGATTTTCTTTGTCCGGAACAAGCGTAGAGAAAACAAAATGAACTTAATGCGATTAAATAGCTGCGAATTTTATTATTAGAGATTAATTGATAGGACTTCATTACTTCTTGATTTTATTAAATTTGAATAGTACATTTTTTGTGAACTGATAAAACTGCCATTTACTTCTAATTCTTTAAATCGGATACTAATGCAGACTCTTATAAAGTGGTCCCTATTTCAATTTCAATATTTCGCTACCTGCCAATAAAAAAGCGCCTGTACCAAAATTTTGCCAGCTATCCTTATCTGCCGGCTTGGGATCAAAACCAATATTCTGCACCCAGCCTACTTTACCATCGGCTTGCTGGCATTTTAACAATGCTCCCCAAGCTCTCGTAACAACAGTACGATATGCAGATTTGCTCAGCAATCCATTGTTAATTCCCCAAGCCAAAGCGTACGTAAAAAATCCACTTCCTGAAACTTCACCATGGCTAAACGATTCTGGTGATAATAAACTGGTTCTCCACAAGCCGTCTTCTTGTTGTAATCCTTTTATGCGCTGCGCCATTTGTTTAAATAGGTTTTCATAAAATGGACGATTTGAAAAATCTTTTGGCATATCGCTTAATACCAGGGCCAAGCCTCCCAATACCCATCCGTTTCCACGGGACCAAAACACTTTATTGCCATTTTTTTCTTTAATATCGGTGTCAGCACCTGTCCATAAAAACCGACCGTCACGTGCAAAAAGGTGCTCTTTCTTATCGTAAAGCATGTTATAAGTTTGCATGTAATACTTATCCATCTCCTGAAGGTAAGTTTGGTCCTTTGTCAATTTAGCGTAAGATGTGAAAACGGGCGGGGCCATAAATAAGGCATCGCACCACCACCATAAAATCTTTTTCTCATCGGTGGCGGTACCGTCTCTCCATTCATGTTGTTTGTACAGATGGTCTTTTAAAATCTGTTTGGTAGGTTCTAAATCGGCTTCTTCGCCAATAGATTTCAGGTAGATATAACTATTGCAAATGGCAATGTCATCGGCATGGTAAAAACGTTCCCAGGGTTGCCATTTGTTGCGTTTCGCCATCGCTTTTAAAGCGGATAGGTATTCCGCTCCGCCTGTAGCTTCATGTGCCTTTAACACCCCGGTATAATAAGCTCCGTTAGTCCAATCCGTAGGCGATTTTGCTTGTATGGGATTTGCTTCCTGCCATTTCAAAGCTTTGGACAACGCATCTTTTGAGCTTTGCACTTCTATTTTTTGATATGCTTTACAAGATTGTAAAATAACCAGTCCTGTTAAAAAAATTGTGTATTTCAATAGTCCTTTTTTCATAGCAATTATTTTGTTGCTTCCATTTTTAATTTATAATTTTTTGGGTTCATCACCTCGACTTTGTTGTTTGTGGTAACGATAATCTGCTGATTTGTAACCACAAGATTTAAAGCGGTAGATTTTCCATTACTCGATTTGACCGACCATTTCTGATAATGTAGTTCGCTTCCACTGCCTACATATATAGATTGGATTTCACCATTTTGATCAAGGGTAATTACGACATATCTTCCCTTAAATTTAATTCCTAATGTCTTATCTTCAAAAATGGCATTATCATCATCCTGAGTAATAATAAACTGTTTGATTTTCTTTTTATCCACCGTACTTTCCACCATAAATCCTTTAAAAACACCATTGCTGCTTAATCCTTTCACATTGCTGATTGTACCCTCAGATTTACTACCTGTAAATGGCTCGTAAATTACAGCAAACGGGTTTTGCCATGCTTCGCCAGTTTTTCTGATAACCAAAGTTGGCGTAGGCTTTTTCTCATAGGCCTTGTCTGATTCAGTTGATGGCGGTGCCATTACCTTAGTATATTCCCTGTTTTCAGCCCCAGGAATAAACAACCTCATGTTCACACCGTTACTCCCTAAACTTTTTGCGGTAAATAACGCATCTACATTTTGGTTGTATACGCCGGAGGTTTGAACATCCTTAAAATAATGCCATCCCGGGTTTTTATATTCTTTGTTACGCCCCCATTTACTATCGGCATTCGCCATATATCGGTTTACATCTTCCTTTAAATCAATCGATTTGCTTTGCCCAACGAAGCTCAATTCATCTCCAATATTGTGGTAGACGTAATCGTGGTATTCATTTGGCAATGAAGATTTTGATTTGTAAACATCTACGTAATAACCTGTTGTTGGCGAAGTCCGTACAATAGCCATCGTCCTCAATTGTTTGGCTTCTGCTTTATCTCCCTTATCATCCAAAAAACTTGTAATACTAAATGAGTTGTTTTTAGACACTGGTGTTTGATTGGCTTCTGGCTCTAGGGCTTCTTTTTTAACGGTATTAATGGCATCGTTAGACCACTCCCCTTCACCACGGGACGAACCATTTACAATAACCGTATTGTGCCCGGCAAATATCCTATAATAATTTTCATGATCTTCAGTACCGTAAGCCGAACGTCCGCCTTTTGAACCCAATACAAAGCCTTTACCATATAACTCCATGTTCATTCCAGAAGCATGGCCGTGGACAGAAGCGCCACCACCTACAAAAGACATCAACCCATCTTCGGGCTTGTTGGTTTCGCTCAAATTTCGTTGAATAACTACACCTGCAAAGGGCAAAATATTGGTCGTTGGTTTTGGATAATCTTTCGGCGCTCCCACTACGGTGCCAGCATACCACAATAATTTTAACGGTTCACCAAAATAAGGTTCAGGCTCATAAGAGCGTTCCTTTAACTTATCTCGATCATAGTCTTTTGTAGCTATTCCTGAATTAATTAAAGAGCCAAATTCCATCATTAAAGATTTATTGTTTGCCGTTTTTGCCAGCAAGTACGCAGTTTCATAACCTCCGTAATTTCTCTGAAAATGCCTGTGTCCATCCCCAAAAATGATAGTTTCATTGTTATTTGGATAGGTTAAGTAGTAAGGGTTTGTCAGCGCCGTTAGCACTTCGGGATATTTAGCACCTAAATTTAATGTTGGATACACTCTTGTTAATAGTTCCATTAAATAAGTTGTTAAACCGGTTACGCCACCAGCATAATTTAAACTCTCTGGCCAGCTACCACTTTCTTTAAAAACATTTGCCACTTTTGGCAAAGCATCCTGATGGGGTGTATCTTTTTCCAAATAATATTTCAAATCATCAATTCTTTCGGTTTCGTTATCCAAAGCCAAAGTATTACTTACCAAACTTGAAGCTTCCAAAACCGGCCAATTGCAGTTAATGATACCATGGTTTACCGCTAAATCAATGTAAGTTTTAAAAACTTTTTCAGCCTCCGGAATGGAAATTATCTCTTTTGTATTTTTTACAAAGTCGTAAGCTTTACCTCCTTTGATAAAATATGGATAAATAAAATCGTATAAAATTGGAATCTGTGCTCCAATTTCCCGGGCTTCACGTAAATGATTATCCTGGTAAATCCAGCCTCCATTTCCGGCTTCATCAGATGGCTGAATCTGCAACATGGACTTCATAAAAGTATAAAATACGGAAGTGGCATATTCTGCATATTTTTCTTCGCCTGTCAGGTAATAAATAACGCCACAATCAATTCCTGTCTTTAGATAATGCTGTAATTTATCCCTGCGTTTAGCAGCATCCTTTTCTTTATCAATTATAATTCTGAATGGTGGTATTTGTCCTTCTTTTTGAAGCGATAAATCATATGGCAGATCACCTAGATAAGCTTTTGGGTTATTTGCGTATTCCTTTAAATCAGGCTGAATCCTTTTCACAAAAGCCTCATAATAATCTTTCTTCCATTGATTATGCTCAATATCATTTAATATAGCCTGTTTATCAGAAGTTTTAACCCAAATCATCGGGCGTTGCGTTTGTTGTGCTTTTGTCGCCTGAAGGCCAATCAAGAGCACCAACGTCAACAAATTTATTTTGAAATATTTAAGTTTCATTTAGATGATTATTTAAGTGTTAATTTAAAATTAGTTTTTAAGCCTACGGCTGATGATGAGCCAACTTGTACGGTGTAATCGCCTGCTTCCAATCCAAATTTCATATCTGCTTTTGTAAATTTTAACTGCTCCGGATTGATAGTAAAAGAAACGGTTTTAGTTTCGCCCGCTTTTAATTCTATTTTTTGGAAGGCTTTTAATTCCTTATCCGGGCGCGTGACCGAGCCAATTAAATCTTTTACATATAACTCTACAACTTCCTTGCCTGTTAGGTTTCCGGTATTGGCCACTTTTATTGAAACTTTAATTTCAGATTTTGGATTTATGGTGGTCGATGAAAGTTTTAAATCATCATATTTAAAAGTAGTGTAGCTCAAACCGAAGCCAAACGGGTATAAAGGTCCGTTTTCTATAAAGAGGTAGCCTTTTTTAAAATTAATTTCCTTTTGGCTGTAATGAAAGGGTAATTGACCTATGGTATGAGGAATAGTTACCGGTAATTTACCCGATGGGTTGATTTGGCCAAAAATTGCTTTTGCAATGGCTTCATTACCAAACTCGCTTAGATCCCAACAATCTAAAATGGCATCGGCAGACTTTGAAAACTCATTGATAGATAACGTTCTCCTATGCTTCAAAATAACGATCACAGGCTTGCCCATTGCTTTAATCTGCCTCACTAATTCATCTTGCGGACCTACCGGATCAACGCTTGCCCTATCACCTAAAGCGTTATTAAAAAACCCCTCTTTAGCTGTAAAAGCGTCTCCTCCTAAAAATAACACACATAAATCAGCTTCTTTGGCTATAGAAACTAATTGATCGAAACCCGGTTTAGTATTAGTATTTAAAACAGGAACGTCTTTGGCTCTATCAGTTAAATCGAAGCCTTTCTCTTCTATAAATTCAAAGTCTTTACCTGCAATTTTCTCAAAATCTGCTTTTGCCCCCGCTGATAAAATCGGACCTAATAGAGCAATTTTTTTAAACTTTTTAGTTGAAATACTTACAGGCAAAATACTCGTGTTATCCGTCGATTTATTTTTTAGTAAGATGATGGATTCTTCGTCTAGTTTTTTGGCAATTGCGAATGCTTTATTAGTCCTCACATTTTTAGCAACATCTTCCAACTTGATATATGGGTTATCAAACAATCCCAAAATAAATTTATTCCTCAAAACTCTTGAGGCAGCAGCATCAATATATTTTACTAAATCTGGATGGGTTTTAACTAATTTGGGCAATAATGCATAAGCATCATTGCTATATAAATCTACATCCATACCTGCTTTAAGCGCCATTATGGCAGCATCCTCTGGCGTTTCTGCAACTTTCATAAAGAAATTTAACCGGGCAATATCGTTGGCATCTGAAACTACATAACCTTTAAATCCCCATTGAGTTTTTAATAACCCTGTTAGTAAATCATAATTGGCATGACTGGGAACGCCATTTAAATCACCATGAGATGCCATTATTCCCAATGTTTTGGCTTGCTGAACGGCTGCCTGAAAAGGTGGATATATTTCATCAATTAAAGTGCGTGGGGAAATTTCTATGGCAGCAAAATTAGTCCCTCCCATTACCTGACCGTAGCCAGCAAAATGCTTGGTTACAGCACCAATATGTGTGCTTTTTAATCCGGAATAATCCCCCTGCACACCTGTAACCGCACTCACTATCATTCGGGTGGTGAGGTAAGTGTCTTCTCCAAAAGCTTCACTCATTCTTCCAAATCTGGGGTCCCGGGATAAATCCGCCTCTGGCGAATGGCACATGTGTAACCCTCTTATTCTGGCCTCACGGCCAATAATATCCCAAGTTTGATGTACCAAATCAGGATTAAAGGAAGCTGCCATATTAATAGGCCGGGCAAATTTTGTGCAGCCTTCAGCATCTACGCCGTTATAAGATTCGGTAATAAATAAGGCTGGTATTCCCAACCGGCTATGTGAAATGATGTAATCTTGTAATTGATTATTTAGCAGAGCAGCCTTTTCGGGCTCAATTAATTCTCCAGGATTTTTAATGCCAGCAATTCCATATTTTAAACGATCGGCAATTCCCGTTTTAAGTTCCAGTTTATCATCTGCCCCTAACTGGACACCCAAATTGGCGTGAAAAATTCTCATTTGAGCGACTTTTTCCTCCAAATTCATTTTGGCCAATAGATCTTTCACCCTTATATCGATAATAGCATTTTTGTTTTTATAAGTAGGCAGATTGGTTTGCGCATACGTTAAATTTACCCAAAGTAAAATTGCCAAAAAACTCAGATAGGGCTTCTTCATTTTAAACATTTGAGTATTTATAAATTCTAACTTATTTTGATAAAAAAAATAATTTAATGTTTACACCTTTTTTTCCTTTGATTACAAAATAGAGTGTTTCCTGATCATCAAGTTTTGGAAAATGGAATGTATAATCGCGAAGACTTTCATTTGGTTTGGGATAAAATTTATAAGTTTCTACTAAATCTCCGAACGGAGAATCTTTTCGAAGTTCTATCAGGAAAAGATTATTTCTTGGTGCTGATGCCCTGAAATTAATCCTGGTTTTTCCATCTAAACCTTTAAAATTTGGAAAGCCTAAATAACTCAATTCGCTGGTAGTTCTAACTACAAAACCATTTCCCATTTGCCTTACCTCTGCCCCAAATGCTTTGAAATAATCTCCCGCCTCTATTTTACCTTTATCTGCATCATAATTGCCAACCCCTATTCCATCCACCCTTATTGGTGCCATCTCACCATTCTCTTTGTAATGCACATAACTAATGAACGTTTCCCTGAAGTACCGGTTGCCCGTTTGGCTGATATCACAATAGGCAAAATACCATTGATTATTCCATTCAAAAAAAGATCCATGCCTTCCTTGCAATGGTCCGGTTGGCCAGGTGGGCTTATCGTAACCCAGTGCAAAACTTTCTTGATTCATTATCGCTCCTTTATAATTGTAAGGGCCGTAAATATTATCAGACATGCCATAAAACACACCCCAGCTTAAATAAAATTTGCCATTTCGTTTGTGTACAAAAGGTTTATCATCGGTTGGCATTGCTTTATTCTTACCATCCAAATTATAGGGTCCGTGTGGGTTATTGATAATGATTTTCCGGGGGTTTTCGGCGAGACTAATCATATCCTCATTCAGTTTGGCTATATAATAATCCCAAACTCCAAAAATGATGTAAGGCTGCCCATTATCCACAAAAACTGCCATATCATATTCGTGGGTGGGTGTTAAAGTAGAATCTAATAAAGGCTTGCCCAGAATATCTTTCCATGGTCCCACTGGTGTATTGCCTACCACCACCCCTGTTTGCGTATTCGCCTCTGAGAAATAAAAATAATATTTACCGTCTTTTTCTGCAGCATCTGTCGCCCAGCATTGGTTAAAAGGCTTTCCTAGATAGGTGTTTTCGGGCTTTAGGGTGCTGCGATAAGTCCAATTTACCAAATCCGGGGATGACCATACCCACCAATCATCCATAGAAAAGCTTTTACTCGCTGTAGATTTATCATGCGAGGCATACACGTAAGCAGTATCATTAAAAATGTGAATATGCGGGTCATTTAAACCCATATTTTTTACAATCGGATTTTGTGCTTTTAACAGTTGCAACATCATACAGTTTAAAAGAAATAATATCAAAACTTTTTTTGGCATCACCTTTACTTCTGATTATAAAATATATTCACAGCTGGCACAATCATAACGGGGCCCAACAATCCAGAACTTACCAATGGGTCGGTTTTTTTATAAAATGGTGCCGTGGTAAATGTTGTTCTTGGCCCCGGTGGCAGGGGCTCGTTATTTGTGTACCATTCGGGCATTTTACCGTCAGGGCGAGGGCCTTCCAAGGCGTAGCCACCATCTTGTTTTGGATAGCGTTCATCACCAATTAGACGGTTGCTCCACTGATTGGTAATCTTGATGTCTAACTTATTTTCTCCGGCTTTTAAATAACCAGAAATGTCAGTTTGGAAAGGTGGCATCCATAATACACCTAAATCTTTTCCGTTAATTTTTACCTCCGCAACAATATTTACTTTACCCAAATCCAAAACATAGCTTCTGTTTTGCTTTAAAAAGTCTGCAGGGATAATGAATGATTTAGAATAACTGGCTGTGCCTGCATAATATTTAATACTGTCTTTTGGATGATCTTTCCAATCCATTAAACTTTTAAATTCTATCTCTCCACCATATCCTTGTGCTTTATTAAATGCTACTTTCCAACTTCCATTTATAGCCATTGGTTCAGGCAAATCCTTCACTTCAAAATTCCAATTTTTACCATCGTTTAAGGCAACGGCATATTTTCCATTCAATTTTACGTTTGCCTGGATAGCATTTTCCTTAGTTGTCGACAAGCTGAGGTTTTGATAATCCTTATCTGGCTTAACTCCTATGAAACTCTTATTTTTTGGTTTAAAAACGATGAAGAAAGATTCCTCTGGCAATAATTTGATAGATAAATTAGTAAAGCCATTTTCTTCCTGGTATTGAGCCATTTTTATTACACTTCCATCCATCGGGTTCCATAATTCTGGTTCTTTATTGCTAATGTCGAATCTGATTTTAAAAATATGGGAAACGGAATCCGGATTATAACTGAAATAAATATCGTCTTCGCCAGCTTTACGGTGCATAAAATTGACGTCTTCCCTCCCTGCTATCTCGAAATCTTTTATGATATTTATTTTGGTCAAAATACTCTCCCAGTCATACCCAGAAATTGTATTTTTATTTGACCAAATTTTATTAGCCAAAGTTTTAAACTCATCCATATCTGCATCGCTATGCATATATCCCAATAAAGAAATTGGCTTATCGCCAATAATTATCCCACCCTTTTCCGACAATTCTTTTATTCTTTTTAAAGTAGCCAAATTCAATTGCTGGTCGTTTTTGAGTACCAATGCTTTGTAGCTTGTTCCTTCTGGTAAAACCAACTCGCCATTCTTTACAGTTATCCTATTCATCAACACATCGCTGTTTGTATTGTCATAGTTGATGCCTTGTGGCAAAACTGGATTAAACTCTTTTGTTGTTACCACAGAATTTGGTGCCCCATCGCCAACAAAAACCAATAAATCAGAAACCGGAACTCCTTGACGTAACAGATATGAACCACGACCAACATATGTAAACCAAGCCGCACCTGCATTGTACCACCATGTTTGAGTTCTATCCATGTGGAAACCCCAGCGGTTCATCGTCATTCCGGGTTCTACATGGGTATTAGCCTGGTGCGCAAAACGATGGAACATAAATTCGTTAATCCCCATAGCCCAGGCTTTATCGCCCGATATTTTTGCCATTGCCGGATTGCCTTTCCAATTAATTTCTGGTGTGGACGTAAAAGACTCGGCAGAAATTACATTTCTGCCATAAATATGGGCTGCTGAAATGGGCGAAGCAACTTGTGTAATTTCCCTGTTCATCCAAAATTCACCCATTGGCATATCAGCTTTGCTGCCAACCTCCAAATCGTTTAATGGCCCTAAACCGTAATTTTCAATGTAAGTTTTTAAACCATCCTTGTGACATAACTCCTGAAAATATCCAAAGTAATTATTGGTCATCAAATCAGAAATTAAACTTCTTAAATCTTGCAAAACCCCTTCTGAAGCAGCGGCACTCTCCACAAATTTCCCTGCAAACAAAGGCATGAAATCCATTAAATCATAGCCGTATCTTTCTTTAAATAAACCATCAAAATTATTTGTCCAGTTTTCCCCGCCCATTTCATAGCTATCAATTTCTACATATTGAAAAGCGTCTGGCGCAACAGGTTTTGCTGCAATCACCACTTTTTTAACAAACTCGTCATAATGGTGTTTAAATGCTTCACGACTTAATTTATCGACTTCTAAACCTCGTCCTTCGTCTGATGCTGGATTATTATAAGCTCCAGTTGAGGTAACTCCAAAACGCATAATGGTCCAAACGCCATCAGGCAAATCGCCTTTGAAGTTTCCGTATTGGTCTACATATTTTGAGATATTTTTGATTTTATTTTTATCAATAATCATATCTGCAATTGGATTTCCGATAGATTTCAAATCTGCATTCTCTGTACGGGCAATTGCGGTTCTCCCAAAAAGGTCATCAATCAAATAAACTGAAGAGATATTGACTTCTTTCAGGTTCATTTCTCCGTTAAAAATAAGTCGGTAATATTTATAATTTTGTGGTTCAAAATGGCTGTGAACTGTCCATTCTCCTTTTCCTGTCCTGTTTTTCTTTAATTTCTTAATCGCTTTAAAATTTACACCATCCTCAGAACCTGATAATTCTACTTCCCCTGCTCTCTCTGTAAAAATGCAATTGGCGGAAGCTATGGACTGATTTTCACCATATTCAAACTGAATCCACGGATTTCCATTGGTTGTTTTTTTGATTTTGGTATCGGCATCCCACTTTTTATCGGTTACCAAAGTAATATTTAAATCAGGGTCCGAACTGGTAATTTTTACAGGCTTGACATCCTGAATTTCCGCTTTTAAAGATGGATAAGCGACGGTAATAATATCCTGATAATAGTTTTCTCGTTTGGTAGGTTCTGGTATTTTAATGGATAAATTTTTTCCGCCTTTAGTTAAAATAGAAGAATAGACTACCATTTTCATTGATTCTTCTGGCTTTACCCAAGGTCCACCACTACTGCTCCAACCATCGCTATTATGTACACCAAAAGTTAAACCTAAACGTTCAGCTTCTTTTGCTGCATGTTTTAAAACATTTATATGTTCCGGCGAGGCATATTTAATTTTCCCATAAGGAATTGCCTGGGTAACATTAAATAGAAGCAAACCACTTAATCCCGCTTTTGCCATAGCCTCAAAATCTTTGGTGATACCCTCTTTGCTCATGTTGCCGCTCATGGCATGCATCCAGGTTTTTGGATGGTATTGGATAGGTGGATTTTTAAACGTTTCTGCATATATTTGCGCATTTACAGAACTGCAGAAGATGATTAAATAGATTAAAAAACAGCTAATTAAATTTGGTGCTATTTTTTTCATCTTGTCAGCATTTACAATCAATTTAGAAAAATTTATTTTAATTGGCATAATCAAGCCTAAACTGATTTTTCTCCCGGCATTTTTATAAAATCCATAAGTGGTAAATGTAGTGCGGTTACTTACTGGCATGGGTAAATTTCTAACGCACCAATCCGGCATTTCCTTATTGTTGTTATTGTAATTATGAGTTCTTTCAAAACGTTCATTTCCAAATAAAAGATGCCGCTTATTGTTTTCCTACAATTGTGGTTCGGATACCATAATTAATTCACGGTTACATTAAATTCCCTCACAACTTCGTGATAGTCCTGATTTGTATTATTGCTTGCGACAAAAACAATTTTGTATGTTCCTGCCTTTGTGAATACATATTTATACTCAGTTAACACATCGTTAGAAATAGCTTTCAGGGCAATTCCTTTACCAGGTAAGACCGCATTGGTTTCCATTGCTTTTGATATTGCCCAATCGTTGTCAGCAGCACTATTTGCCGCCACAAAGGGATGTGTAAAACTAGTATTTGATGTGGAAGTTATTGGGATCACCCACTTACCTATTACCCCAGCAAAATCATAGGCGGAAAAGCCTGCATCGTACACATTTATTGCATTTTGGTAAGCCTGATTCTGGTAAACTGTTTTAAAACTGAAATTACTAATTGTTAGAAGTCGCTGGCTTTTAGAAGTATCGACGGTTTGAAATTTAAAGGCAACATATATTGGTTTGCCTTGGGTAACGTACGGCGTTAAAACCACCCGCTGATTACTCCCCGGCACGGCAATGGAACTGGTAATATCCGTCCAGGTAGCTGCTAAAATATCTGTTTGATTATACTTTCCGGTGAAATTGTTGGATACCATTAAATTAACATTAGTTGCAGTGCTTGATCCGGTGGAGGCAGTTAGTGCTGTGGTAAAGGTCATCTCCGGAGCTCCGCCGGTGGCTGTGAAAACATTGCGGGTATCATAATTATTTCCTGCCTCTCCAGAGTAAAAAACAACATTTGCCGGAGTCCCGGAAAGTTGAAATTTAACTGTATCACCTACCGCAAAAGAATTTTTATTGATAGCTACAGTAAAATCCGGCGTTTCGGTAGTTATTTTATTGCAAGAAGCAATAGCAACAATGTAAAATGCAATAGTTATACTTTTGAAATATTTCATAAATAACAATTTTTAGAATCCAGGGTTTTGTTTCGCCTTTTTGTTAGCAACGATTTCTGAATTGGGAATAGGTAATAAGTTGTCTTTGTCTGAAATGCTGTTTGGCCCGGTAATAAATATATTGATGTTAGCATTGAAAGGGCCACTTGTTAATGGTACGGCATATGCACCATATTGCTGTGTGCCATTTGCATTTAGCTCTGCGCTGCCAGAACCCGCTTCTTGAGCAATCCTTTTTACTGTGGCCACTAATATTCCCCAGCGTTTTAAATCGTTTCTGCGCAAACATTCGAAAGATAATTCTCTCAGGCGCTCGTCCTGCATGGTTTTTAAAAACGCAGGTTTAGATGCATACGCAGCAGGTAACAAATCGGCTGAAGCGAAAGTAGCTATTGCTTTTGCAGATAGCCCTGCGTACGTAAAAATTGCTGTTCCACTGTTGAATGTCCCCGATGTATTTGTGGGCGCCACTGTGCCCGATGTACCTGCTTTAGAAACAGTATAGAGATAATTTCCACTGACCACCTGGGCATTTAAAAGATACGCTGATGTAGCCAACCATGGAGTTCCCACAATTATAGTTGGAAGGTCCACATAACCCTCCCCCATTACATATAGATTGACATCTGATACAGTTCCTGAAGTTAGAACGCCTGTTGCTCTTGCATCCTCATTTAAATAAGGGCGACCGGCAATAGTCTGCGTTCTTAAAAGCCTGTTACCGGGAATAAAGGTAAGAGCAGGTGGAGCGATGTACCCTGAACCGGGGCTTGAGAGCACTACTTTTGCTACACCCTTTGCTCCCCTTTTTTCACCATATCCTCTTCTTCTCACCAGGTTTACAGCATCTACAGCACTTAATCCAACATTTGCATTTACCATGGAGGGTCCATTCACATAACTTTCTGCTTCTGCAAACATCAATAAAACATCTGCATACCGTAATAATGGAAATGCCTGGCTGGAAGAAATCCCGGAAAATGTAGTATTGGGTTCATAGTATCTTTTCCATTTACCTGACTCCCGGCTCCATTTGGAATCTGTAGCCGCAAAATAAGTGAGCGGATTGATACTTGTTGGCGAAGACGCTGTTCCAAGATAAAAGGGAGATATATTCCAGTCTCTCCTGATATCTCCTTCTGTATAAGTGTAATAAGCCCTCGGGTTAGTTCGCTCGTACCCAGATACTGTTCCCCAAATACCAGTTGAAACGTTTAGGCCTACTCTAGGCACCCATTGTTCTCTCAAAGAGGCACCTGACAAACCAAAAATGGGCGTAACCTGCCACATGGTTTCCCTGTTTACATTATCATAAATACCGGTGGAGTGGTTTATGAAGACCTGCGCATAGTCAGGATTTAAATTGTGCAAACCCGATTTTATCACTTTTTGTGCCCAATCAGATGCCTCCTGGTATCGCTTCACATCATTTACCGGATTACCCGCTGCAAATAAACATACGCGGGCAAGCATACCCTGCACTGTTGTTTGTGTTACTTTTTCATTAAAGCTAACTGTGTTTGCCGGTTTAACTTTTAAAAGATCCTGCGCCTCTGTCATTTCTTTAATGATGTAATCATACACTTCTTTAGAGGGTGTAAATGCAATTTGGGCATCAGCCAGTGAAACTGTGGAAGAAGTACGCAACGGAATATCACCAAACCATTGAGTAAGATAAAAAAGGTAATGGGCTCTTAAAAATTTTACCTCTCCCTTGTAAATCGCTCTTTCATCTTCAGTAATAGAAGTACTTTTGTCTATATTCTCTAAAAAAACATTTGCCCTGTTTACTCCCGCAAAACAAGTGCTCCACATTCCTGAAACAAAGGTAGAGGCACTTGTTTCATTGTAATGCGTTGGATAATCATTGTTAGTAACATTTCTGTTAGATGTAGACTCATCGGTTCCCAAATAGCAATGCCTCCAGTCTTCGTTGTAACCCCTCAGATAAGGCTGCCCACTAAACAGTACTTCATAAACAGCATTTAAAGCCACTTCTATTTCAGCCTTAGTATTAAAAAAATTCACGTCAGCTACAAAAGATTTTGGTTCCGTGTCTAATGATTTTTTACAGGATGCAAAAAATACAATTAAAAGAAAAAACCTAGCGATATTTTTCATTTATATAAATTTGATATTTTTATTTGTAAGTCCGTTGTAATGGGCATTATTGCTAGTTTTAAATGACGCCTTGAATCGTTATTTTGGCTAACCTAAAAGGTCATATTTAAGCCGAATGTGTAAGTAAATGCCCTCGGATAAGCAGAGAAATCATATGCCGGCGTAAGCCCCGTCCCCTTTGTATTCACTTCCGGATCAGGCCCTGTGTAATTGGTTATTGTCAATAAATTTTGTGCAGAAGCATTCAAAGCTAAAGATTTCAAACCAACTTTTTTGATCAGCTTAGGACCAAACCTATAAGAAACTTGTGCAGTTTTAAAACGAAGAAACGAACTGCTCTCTACGATTCTTGAGCTATTTACGAATGTACCCGAAGCACCAGCCCTCGGTGCGTAATTTGTTGGATTGGTGGGTGACCACCTGTTATTGTAAGAGGCAAACTGGTTTAACCCCAACCTGGATGGGTTTTCAAAATAATACCTGTTAACATTGAGATTTTGGCCACCATAAGCATACTGAAAGAACAGGTTTAAACTTAGGTTTTTTAATGTGAAGTTGTTATTAAATCCTCCGATCGCTTTTGGCGTGGATTGCCCAATAATTCCCTGGTCATTGTCATCAATTAACCCATCATTATTGATGTCTTTATACCGGGGATCTCCGGGTTTAACAGTTACTCTGTTATAACCTAACAGACCACCATTTGGCCCAATTATATTATCTTTTAATACATAAACTCCAGATGGTAACAAGGTAAAGTCGGAATATTGATATACACCTTCATACGTGAAGCCATAAAATAATCCAACGGCCTGACCAATTTGTGATATATAGTTGAATGTGGTATTTTTTGTTTCTGCCTTGTCTATCAGGTTTAACCCGCCGTCTGCCAACTCTATCAGTCGGTTCCTGTTGAAGCTTATGTTGAAGTTTGAATTCCAGGTAAAATTTTTGGAAGTTACCAAGTTAGCATTTAATGTAAATTCCAAACCCTCGTTGCTTATTTTCCCTACGTTAACCAAGCCTTGGCTATAGCCGCTGCTTAGCGGGAATTTTGCGTTTAGTAATAGGTCTCTTGTATTCTTTCTGTAATAGTCAACTTCTACAGACACTTTATCTTTAAGCAAGCCAAATTCTACGCCTGCATCAAACTGCCCGGTGGTTTCCCACTTCAAGTTTCGATTACCAAGACCGGTTTGAAAAAAACCAGAATAATATGTGTTATTATATACAAAGCCCGAAGTGTTAGTTTGACTAAATGGAGAAAGATAAGGAAAATCAGATATCCTGTTGTTTCCTGTTTCTCCATAATTAATTCTGAATTTTACGTTCGTTATAGCCTTTACCTTATTCATGAATTTTTCTTCGCTTACTTTCCAGGCAAAGCCTACGGAAGGAAAATATCCCCATCTCTTCCCTGGAGCAAATTTTGAAGATCCATCTGCCCTAAAGCTTGCTTTAAAGATGTATTTGTCTAATAAATTCAGATTTGCAGTACTTCCAAAACCCAACAAGTTAGCATCAGAAATATTTACATCAAAGGCTGGTTGTATGACTCCGGATGGTAATCCCCCAACACCAAGCGATGAAAATAAAACATTATTTGAGCTAAACCCGCTGCCATAATTCTTTCTCCATTGTTGTGATGCCAGGCCGATGAGTGTAAGCTTTGTTTTCTTTGAAAATATTTTATTATATGTTAATATATTATCTAAAGAAAAATTGTTCGTCTGAAGGTTTGAAAGTGATCCGTTGGGGCCAAATGCTATACCGGAATTGGTAAGTTCATTATCAAATTTTTCTGCCCTGGTATTGGCAATGGAAACGCTGGCGTTTAAGCGATAATCAAGCGAATTTGAAATTTTGTAGCTAGTTATTGTACTTGCGGAAAAAGTATTGGTAAACCTAGCGTCATATTGGTTTTGAGCCGATAAAAATGGATTAATTACCAAGTTTGCTCCGACACCGGCTCCTTGTTCATTATCAAATATTGCATCGTCAAGATTAGAGTTACCAAAATTGATGTTGGTAGGCCTGTAGCCCCAAACCCTGAAAAGCAAATTATTGCTGGGGTTATTTGCCAGAGAATTCTGAGATTCCTGCTCCCTGGGTAAAGTGCCATAGGATTGTGTAGAGGCATAATTGATATTGGCTGTAATTTTAAGCCTATCGTTTACCTGCTGCTCTACATTTAATCTTCCCTGGTATCTTTTAAATCCACTTGAAATAATTACCCCTTTTTGATCCGTGTACCCGCCGGAAAACAAATACCTGTTTCCTGCACTGTTCCCACCGCTAACCGATAAGAAGTGATTTTGAAACGGGGCATTTTCAAATAATTTGTTTTGAAAATCGAGCGACGGAGCATTTTCATAGTCCGCCAAAGAGTATATCGGTTTCGTTGAATCAATGCGCAGCCCGGTAGCGCCATTTAAGTTAAAATAATTAGAATTGGTAAAAGTAGAATCCATTTCAAACTGCAGCCGAACAAAATCGGCAGCATTCATCAGGTTTACCCTTCCTGTGGTAATGTTATTACCAAAATAATTACTGTAGGATATAACAGCCTTTCCTGTCTTACCTTGCTTGGTAGTGATAATGACCACACCGTTTGCCGCTCTTGAGCCATATATTGCTGTAGAAGATGCGTCTTTCAAAATGGTAATGGATTCAATCTCTGCGGGATTTAGGTTATTATTATTGGGATCTTCAACGGGCAATCCATCAATAACAAATAATGGAGCATTAGAGTTATTTATGGAACTACCTCCCCTGATCACAATATTTAGGGCATCACCTGGTTGCCCGTCTTGCGATAACACCTGTACACCTGCCACCCTGCCTGCAAGCGCTTCTTCAAAAGACCTCACGGGGGCTTTTTGTAAATCCTTTACCCCTACTTTGCCGATGGACCCAGTAAGATCTGCCCGTTTCTCAAGATTACCGTAACCAACGGCAATGACCGTAACATCGTCTAGTATTTTACTATCCTTTTTTAATGAAATATCGATTATAGATTTGCTAATCGTATTTACATCTTGAGACAAGTACCCGACAAAACTAAACTGCAGCACGGCTCCGGTTTCTGGCCCGTTGATTGCAAATCGACCGTTTTCATCAGTAACTGTCCGGGTGTTGGTTCCCTTTAAAGTCACTACCACCCCGGCCATGACTTCTTTGTCCGCATCAGTAACTGTTCCTGTAATTTTTTTCGTTTGAGCAATCGCTCCGTTCGATAATAAAATGAAAATGAGAATACATGGAGCAATAAGGCCCCTGATTGATTTTTTCAAGCAGTTCATAATGGCAATTTTGGGTAATAATAACTAAATCAAGCAATGAATTTACAAGCAGATGCAATGTATCAATCGCAATTATATAATCCGTCCTGTTCTGTACTGTTCTGTGCTTTACTTTCCTCTAAGAAAAGATTTTTAAATGAACAATGATTAATGTAGCCTCGCAGATCCCAGCTAATGTCAAGGTATCTTTTCGTGATACGCAACACACAGCAGTTAAATTTAAAATTAAAAACGCATTATTTGGCTTTACGAAAAATATCTTCTATCAATCTAAATGGTTACAATAGCCGCTGTATTTTGGGTATGCCACACAAGATGGTGTTCAATTTACCAGCGAAGAAATTATGCAACATGGAAGAGTACAGCCTGATTTACGTTTTAGTTATTTGGGTAGCGACATAAAAATTGACAATTCAGGGCCCTTACGCATTTGAAAAAAGCTTTCATGAAATGATGAAAATCTGTCAGCAGATTTTCCGGTCACGGATATCCTGCATTTATACCAAAAGACATATCCCTGTTGATGTCAACACTGAAACGGAAGGTTAGTAAAGCGTGAATTGTGCACGGTTTTTTCAAACTATCTATTTAAATATTTTTCCGCAGGTACAAAACCGCCTAACTCTTTAATCTCTATATTTTTGTAATATATCTCTCCCGTCTCTGATTGCAACCCCAAATAACCTTCGGATAAACTGAGGTTAGTTGCATAATTCACTACATTTCCGTTGAGCTTGTGTATGGCATACTTATCACCCATGACAATAATTTCACACTGGTTCCATTTGTTATTTAACGCATTGTAGGGAGCTAAAGCCGCCAGGTGCTCCTTGCCTTTTTTTGGAACTTCAACGCCTCCATCCTTAGGTAATGCAAATCTTCCGTTAGTTCCCATTGTCCATTGAAAGCGGGTACTGTCCCCGGAAGCCCAAAAATCGCCTGTATGATTCAAATCGGCAACATTATCGTATCGCACCTGGTACTCAATGCCCTTAGGCCATATTTTCCTTTCACCCACATGATAATAAAATCCGGCATCGTATTGAAAATCAATGAAATTATTAAACAGTTTTTTACCCCATTTGTATTCAAATTTAAAAATATACCTACTGTATTTTTTCGTTGACCACATCATACCATGAGTGGCATTAATATTTTCTTTAGAGCCGTAACCCTCCTCTAAGTCGCGAAAAATATGAATGACATGTCCTTCATCAACCGTAAAGACTTTCTTTTCCATCTCAGGGTCTTCCTGCCTTAACTGTATCATCCAGCCATCAAAGTTCTTACCGTTAAATAGTGTTGCAAAACCATGTTCTTTTCGCGTTAATATAAAAGACGAGCACAATAACGTTGTAGAAATTAGAAACAACAAACCGTACTTTCCTTTGCGGAATGATTTTTTTATTTTCATGTTTATATTTTATGATGAAGAAGGATTATTTATTATCAAAAAACCATCGCATTTAGACCGCGTTTTATTTTACCGGATCTGTTCATACACTTTGAAATTATCAACTTTAGTATGATTTCTTGTGCCCCTAATGCCAAAATACCCAGACCGGTAGGGTGTCTTATCTACTATATTATAAATAAGCTGATCGTTCCTGTAATACTGAATTACCTGGTTGTACACTACGATCTTCACGTGGTTGATTTGATTAGGGGTGATTAAAAATTCAGATGCAGACAGATCATTTTCAGGAAGCACTGGTTTATTGCCGTCGCCTTCATATTTTCTAAATCGGGTTGTAGTATTGTTATGCCCACCAAGCCCTACATAGTACAGTTGAAGTGAATCGTAAATACCAAATACACCGTTCCGGTTTTTTGAATTAGCAAAAAAACTGTCTCGGTTCGCAGGATCAGTGGCGAGCCAAAAACAATTTAAATCTGCTATTCTGTCGTTTACCCCACCGCTGTCTATGATGGTGGCGTCATACTCAATCATCATCGGAGCGTTTATACTTTTATCAAACCATACGGTAGAACCCGCAGTACCTTCTACATCCATTGCGCCATTTACGATGGATACCTTGCTGCCTTTACCTTGTTCTGCAATCCAACCAGCCAAATCATTATCAAAGTTATCTGAGTAGATAAGCTTTACTTCAAAATGGCTTTTGCCGTCTATATTAATCTGTTTCTTTACAACAGGATTTACCACACTACACATTGAAAACAACACAATAAAAAAAATGCCAGTTATTGCAATTGTATAATTTACTTTGTCTGTTTTCATTTCATAAAGGCATTTATAACCAAAAATGGATGATCTTCTATTTCCCTCAACTTCTATAATACACCGGTAATTTCTTTTACTTTATTAAAAAAAGCTTTTTTCCGGTTTGAGTTTATACCCCAGTCAACCGGTATGGATTGGTACCCCTCTTTCTGATCCGTTACACCTTTTGCACGATAGTCAAAATATCCCCAGGAAATGTAATTTTCAATTGCGATCGCGAAGTGGCTGCTATCCGTGTCAAAATCAAAGTTATCATCTTCATTATTTACGATGGGCATAATCCTGCTACCAACAACAGCTTTTACTTTCGCAATATGGTCAGTAAATTTTTGAGCAGTTCTGTGAGCGTTGCCGTGAAAAAGTACAAAGTCTGATGCATCCACAACATTTTTTGTGGGTACAATTGGCGCAGGAAAACTGGTGCCTACTAAATAACGGTATCCCTTTTTCTCCATATTCCTTACCATCGTTATCAGCTCATCCACCCTTTGATACAGCAAGATCTCATGGTCGTACTGTTTGATGGAACCCAGGGTCTCGTTATTGATTTCTATAAGTACATTCCGGTAACCTTTTTTAAATAACCAGTTGATGGTATTGGTGGTAGCATTTTTTATGGCAGCTTCATCTTTTAGTCGTTGATCCTGCCCGAAATAAAACAGGCCCAAAATTACCACCATATTTAATTCGTCTGCTTTTTTCAGAATATTATCCAGACGCTTCATGTAATTTTTATCCAGCGAACCGTCGGGTTTAAAACCAGGATTATCGAAATCAAAATTGCCATACCCGAAAGGGCTACCACCCTGCAGGTTCACCGTAAAGGCATTGAGGCCGTAACTTTTCCATAAAGCCATATTGTTTACAAATTCCGTGTTGTTTCTCTTAGCATCCCATTTTTTTGTATCGGGATAAGCAAA
The DNA here is from genome assembly GCA_039925965.1 of Chitinophagaceae bacterium. Lineage (GTDB taxonomy): Bacteria > Bacteroidota > Bacteroidia > Chitinophagales > Chitinophagaceae > JAZKFT01. The sequence goes on along the minus strand of JBDSXW010000006.1, from coordinate 127,859 downwards.
AGTATCCCGTGTTTTTTTACTCAGGTCATCAAACACACCCTGCACCATTCGTGAGTTCATGAGCAGTCCTTCTATCTTGTGGCCCTTCCAGTACCGGCCTTCATATGTGGGCTTCCCATTTATATAAAAGGCATTTCCTTTTATTTCTACCACTGTCTTTTGCGCATTTAAAAACTGTGGCAGGAGGATAGCTGCATAAAATATTTTAAAGATCACCTGTCGCTTTTTCATTTTACAATGGTTTACCTCTCTGTCGTTATAAAGAATAATTATTTTTTATACTTTTCAGCTATCACTTCATATTTTTCTTCTCCAAATTCCCTTCCCACCTTCTTCAACATCGCAACTAATTTTTCCCGGGACGCATCCATAGCTGCAATCTGATCGTAATCCCAGGACTTATTTAAATATGGGATCAAAAAATCGCAAGCTTTCTTTATACTTCTTCCATCAGCAGTTTCAAAACCCCAGATATCTACACCATATTTTTTCCCAAGGATTGCCAATTGGGTTAACCCATTCAAATTTAGAATGGAATAGGAGAACGCTCTTGTTCTACTGAGTTCCTCGGATTGTTTTCCGTCTGGTTCAATCTGGGTAGCAATTCTTTTTATTTTTACCTGCTCTAACAATTTCATTAATTCCGGTATTTCTCCGAGGTAGATGAGGATATTAGAAAGCTGGGCATCGTAAGTGGTTCCATGATTATTGGAAGCCCCGGCTTCTAATTTACCCAACTTACTGGTTTGTAAGCAGCCGGCATAGTCCTGCAGCCAGTTTTTAAATGCAGATGTAAAGGCGGCATCTGCTTCACCAGCGTTTTGCAATTGCTGCATAGCCATAAGTATTTCCGCAATGCCCCCAAATTCAATAATACCAAACTGGCGGCCGTTATTAACACCACGTACCCCCTGTGCATAATCTAAGTTTGGATTCATTCGGGTAGCCGGTGCGATAAACCACGCTTTAATAAAATTACTTGTCTGCACTAAATATTTTTTCTCCCCGGATAAGCCATACGCTTTGCAAAGTGTTCCTACTGCATCTGTCAATTCATTCCATTCATTAAAGTCAGTAAAATGATTTCTTGTTTCAGGGTTTACCTCACCATCTTTTCGCATGTATGGCATGCCATCCTTTCTGGAAGGGTCGGGCCAGAAATAGGGCGCCAGACTCAGGTAGTCATGTTTGTCATTGGACGCAGGCATACCCGTTTTACCCATTACAGTAAATACCTGATGGGTCAACAATTTTTCGTCTTCGCTGATCTGCTTCTTATCATCGATGGAATTGCCAATCTTGACTTTTACTAGTTTATCTTCCGGCATTTTCATAGCGGTACTGCTGTCTGAAGTTTCGGCTGTCGGTTTTTTTGAGCCGGAGCATGAGGTAAGTAAAACTGAGATGAAAATGATAGCAATTTTAAAATAAGTCATAATTAAAGGTTGTGTTCTCAAAAACGACATGCATCGCAACTGGTCTACAGTGTATTTGCTCGTATTAAAAAGTATTCAATACAATTTCAATGTTATTGACACCCGGTGATAATCGGATTGAACCAAAGGCGAGGTTTACTATCTCGCCATTAAGCGTAACCGTATCATCGGCCCCGTATTTTATTGTCATCTCTGCAGATACATTTGCCGGTAACTCTATCAAATATGATTGCCGGTTAGCACCAAATCTTTTGTAAGAAGCAGTTACTGTACCCGTTATGAATGGAACCTTTACTCTGCTTTCGCTAAGCGAACCCAATTGCGGTTTAATGCTGATGATCTGTGCTCCCGGCATTTCAGGGGTGATACCCCAAAGCTGCCGTGGGATGATGTTTGCAGGAACGGCACCCCAGGCATGATTCCAATCTGCATTAGGTTTGTATTTCATGTCCCAGGCTTCCATCGTCATTGTAGCACCTGCAGCAATCATGTTATACCAGCTTCTGTGTGATGTGGAGGTAAGCAACTTTAAAGCATAATCATTTTCTTTTGCGTTGTACAACCCTTCCATTAAATATTGTGCACCGTAAACGCTTGCAGCCATCCCCCTGGATTTAATAAATGCTACCACAGCCGGGATATTTTTCTCTGGTACAAGATTAAATGCCAGTGGCATCATATTGGCATGTAAGGAAGAATGGTTTGTACCAATACCATCAGTGTAAATGCCGGTATTTTTATCCAATAGTTTTTCATTGATGGCTTGCTTTGCCCTGAGTGCCCGCAACCTGAAGTCAATCGCTTCCGAAGGCTTTTTAAGCAGGTCAGCAAACTCAGCCAGGATCTCCATGTTTTTATAATAAAAACAATTCACTACCGTATTTACCGGCATAAAAACATAGCCATCCCTTTCTCCCTCATTGGTGGCCAACTTCCATTCGGTATCCTTCGCAGCGGGCGGCCAATCAACAATGTCTTTTAATTTTACCTTGGAATCTTTAAAGCCAAGTTGCTGCATAAATTCCGGGGTTAGCTTTTTGGATTGGGTGCTGATGAGTCCATCTTCATCTGCAAGTTGCATCAGCGTCTTATATTTAAGCGACTCGTAATATTTTTCTATTAAAGATTTATCGCCGGTGTACATGTAATCCTGATAAAACATCATTGCTACGTGCAATTGCCACTCTGTGGGCCAGGTAGGATACTCCATAAAATATTCGATAGTATTCCGGGCAATATTGTATTCCCTGTCAATGCTGTAGTGGCTCAACTGGTTTAAGTAGGCATCTGCCTCATAAGGAATACGTTCCCTTTCACCATCTACATACAAACCCGTAAACGAGGTAGCTTTTATGGAATACTTACATAAATCCCATACCTGGTTCAGGATTTTATCAGAACTGGAAAAATCACTTGCGCTGTCATCAAAGTAAGTATGATAGGCCAACTGGACTACATCTCCGGCATTTATTTTTTGTGTGGCACCTTCTATCTCAGCATAGCGGAAAGGAATGAGTACCGGGAAAGATGCAGGTAAGACCGCAGCTCCAGGTTTCGTATTTCTGGCATCCGCTTTTATTGGCAGGAAGTAAACTGACTTACCAGGTATAACATTCATTTTAATTTCCTGGTAGCGGATGCTTCCGCCCGGCTGCCTGTCTATCATTTCGTTTGCAAGTTTTTCGCCCACCCTGACAACGAGCGTCTCCGGGTTTTTTGCTTTGTAATGCAGCTCCATATTTGCAAATGCATCTCTTGCAAAATCAATAAAATAACTGTTGTTCTTTACAATAAATTTATGCGGAGCAATGCGGTCTGTCTGAAACTGAGTGGCTTTATTATAGCCCGCTTCGGCAGGGCTGTAAGTAAAAGACTGTGATGCAGAATAGTCACCCAGCCTGTTATCTCTATCCCATGTTCTCACTTTCCAGTAATATACTGCTCCGTTTTTAAGTGGTGTACCTTGATATAAAACATTCACAGAGTTTGGACCTCTAACCTGGCTGCTGTTCCACATATCGCCAATATTGTCTGCCAGATTTTTCTTTGATGAAGCCACCAGCACCTGGTATCCTGACTGCTTCACGGACAACTCAGGAACTACCCAACTAAATAAAGGCTGCCTATTTCGTGTAATTACGCCATCCTGATTCCGGTAAAAATCCGTTGTAAGGCCCGTGGGCAAACCGCTGTAAGGGTCATGGTATTTTATAATAAGTTGTTCCAGTTTGTTGCGCAGTGCGGTTACTTGAGTTGTGTATTTTTTATCCTCCATCAGGTTTATTGTTTCCCGGGGATCTGCTTTTAGATTATACAGGTATTCTAAGGCTTTGTTGTTTACATACCGGAAGTATTTCCACCCATTCGTTCTCACGCCCTCGCTAGGAGGAATTTCTTTAAATTCCCATAAATGTTCTATAAGCGCTGTGTCATTGTTCAGCATGTATTTCTGGCCAGCTATAATGGGCACGAGACTGCGTCCTTGCCAGCTTGCGGGTATCGAAGCCCCACCAAGATTTGCAATGGTTGCAGGTATATCCACGTTGAAGGCCATTTCTTCAATGTCACTGTGTTTATTAATTCGGGGATCCATTACAATCAACGGAACTCTTAACGAGTTGTCGTACATCAGCCATTTTCCAGCCAATTGACGTTCGCCAAGAAAGTAACCATTATCCCCCATCAAAATAATGACCGTGTTTTTTTCTATTCCTTTTTGTTTTAGTTCCGCTCTGATCCTGGCAATCTCCAGGTCTATTCCTGCTATCATACGGTAATAACCTTTTATACTGTGCTGGTATTTTTCCGGGGTTTCAAAACGCCAGGTCCACCGCTTCCGGTTAAAGCCATTTCTTACCTCCTCCGGTAGTTCGTTAAAATATTTGTCGTCGGAAAGGTCTGCCCCAGGCATAGTCATATCCTGAAAAAGATAATCCGTTTCTTTTTGCCAGAAATATTGATCCGGTGCATTGTCATGTGCATGTGGGGCGCTGAAACTCAATTGTAAACAGAAAGGTTTATCAGTGGGAGCGTTTGCAATAAAGTCGAGCCCTTGCTGCCCGGTGTAGCGGGTAAGATGGACGGTATCACCATTGAGGGTTTTATAAAAATATCCACGTTTGTCGGTGTAGGCCCCATTGCGATCATAATTATCACATACATCGAAAAGGCTTTTAAACCCATTGTATTTTACACCAAACTTGCCAAAGAAGCCGGTATAATATCCAGCATTCTTCATCACCACAGGATAAGCCTGCTGCATATATTCCTGTTTGATGGGGCCTGTTTCAAAAGAATATTTGTGGGTGCGTTCGTACAAGCCCGTGATGATGCTTGCACGACTGGCAGCACAAATTGGCGTAGTGACCAACCCATTTTTAAAATAGCTACCCTCACTTGCCAATTTATCCATTTCTGGTGTATGAATTAATTGATTGCCCGCATATCCCAGTGCATCCCAACGTTGGTCGTCCGTTAAAATAAAAATGATGTTGGGCTTTACCGTTACATTTTTACGATCCTTTTCATTTTGAGCGTGGCCTGTTTTTAAAAGTATTAAGCTTAGACAAAAAAAACTATAAAATAGTGTTCTGCTGTTTCCTTTCATGAAAATGAATTTTTACGCCTCTGTTTTAATTGAATGTTGCATTGAATGGTAAAGCAAATTGGTTACATAATTTCGATGGTACAGTGTATTTCTTTTTTTTGAAACTGATCCCAGCGAATGATAACCGGCACTGCTTCCATCCCAGGTACCAGATTAAATACCCTTGACTTTTTTGTAATCTTGATCTGCAACGGCACGTTGGATGTTAATACCACAGTTCCTTTCTTCTTTTTGATTTGAATCGTTTTATCATTGGGTTGGGTTACCGTTTCTTCGCCGGAAGACACGACCGGCAGCACCAGGTCTATATCGGCGTATGTAGCAACATTATTTTGCTTTATCGCCTTTATAGTTACTTTATCGGCTTCAAATAAATAATGAAGCTGGTAATTCAACGCTCCCTGTGCTGGCATATTTCTATCCTCATCTACAAGGTGCAGGTCGGCAATGACTTCAATCCCTGTTGCATTTTTTTTGTAAGACATTTCCGCTTTGAGGTCGAATAAATTGCTATACCTCTTACCTGCTATAATAGTTTCCAGGTGGGGCGTTAATGCAAAATCTTCCCCGTCCGGATCCGGTTGCTGGTTGTAAACCTCTACCATTTTGTAATTAGCCATACTCGCTGTAAACAGCGGGCCTGTTTTTTTATGCCAGAGCAATGCCAACGCTCCACCAGTAGCCTGTTGTACGTGCTCTTTGTAAACGGCATCGTAAGCAGTAACGGTCCCCCTCCACGGGCCCGTGGCAATGAGATAAGTAGCCACTTCCGGCATTACCCTTATTCCGTAAGATGCACTACGGGGCAGTGGTGTGCGCCTATTCAGCAGGTGCAAATTTTTATTTTTGTTTAGCAGGGTGGCTAAAGACTTTGCGTGCGCAAATGTGTGGTGTATGCATGGTTGAATACCATGAGATACGTAGTGCAAGCCTCCATGAATGAGCCCAGCAGAGGTGCATTGGTTTAGCAATAAAAAATTCTGATAGGCGGCAGTGCCAAAGGCCGGATTTAGATGCGCCATTAATGTGTAAGCAGGCTGGCAACCATCCGTGGTGCGGCTTCCCCAGTAAGTCCATTTAAACTGGCGGGTTCCCCAACTGTTGTCCCACGCACCGTCTGGCAGCATAAACTCGAGGTGGCCTTCCAAGGATTGTTTTAACAATGCCAGTAACGCTTCGTCGTTTTCCTCCAGGGCATACATTACTACCCCATTCAGCGTCTCTTCTACATTGTACCCTAGATCAATAGGGTAGAGGCCTTTATCACTTTTCTTACGAGACGGTTTCCCTTCACCGAAAATGAGTTTGTTGGGAACTGTAAACCACTTTTTCACCTCTACAGCCAATTCTCTGCTCCGGGCAATGTACTCCGACTTATGCAGCACATGTCCCGTGAGGTAAAGGGCATATACAGCAGTGAAGCCGTAGTTGATATTGGTAAACGTAAGATTAAATTCTTTGAATACGTATTCTGCCGCCTGCGTTAGGCGAATTATCCATCGTTCCTTTACATTCACAGGAATTATGCTTCCATGATATTTCAATGTTTCCGCCAGCGCAATCACGCCAAAAACAGTAATCCCCTTCCAGGACGATGGATCAGGCATTACTGTCCAGCTACCATCGTTAGCTGATACATTTTTTTCCCATTCAAAAACACGAATTCCTGCGTCAAGGTATTTATCGTCCCCGGAAAGTTGGGCCACATAGAGAAATGGATAAACTGCCTCAATACAACGGCCGTGAATAAATCCGCAGGCGGGGCATTGTAACGCACCATGTAATTTAGCATCTTCTGGTTTATTAATCTGTGCCGCCAGCATACCATCGCACCATTCCCTGAGTAATTTTTCAATAAGTAGGTGGTTAGATGCTCTTTCATTGATTTCGCCAATAGCGCTTAAACTATCGAGAAGAGCGATTGCTGTGCCAGTCAGGGCGGCCGTACTGATAAAATGGCGTCTATTCAAAAGATTAAAAGATTAATTTTGGCAAACCCAAATTCTAAAAACCCAAGATACCACGAAAATAAAACGCGAAATAGTATTCCACTTTTAGCGACTATCAGAATCAAATACTATATGCCAAACCATGAAGTAGAGGAGGCGACAAACTTTAATTGCTGCGAAAAAATCGCCTTTACATCAAAGATTGCTAAGGATCTCCTTAATTAAAACTGAAATTGACCCATTCTTTATCTATGACACATTTCTTAAAACGATGGCGCAGTAGCTGGTACTAGTTATGTTGATGGTATTTAGCATCTACTTAAATTTCTGTCAACTTTCGGCAATTGAGAGAATACGGTTATCAAAATCAAAGTATTGTAAGAAGCACAGACGAGGTGTATTTAAAATTTGCTGGCAGAATATATTTCCATTTTTGGCATTTAGCAATACGAATTATGATATCAAGACCGGGACAATATAAAACACAGATAGGTAACAGCCGTCCTGTCCTGTCCTGTTCTATTTCATTCACTTTTTCAATTTAAAAGCAAGTGATTTCATTATCGAATTAATTTCTATTTTGTGGAACTAAATTGATAGAACTAAACTTTCTAATTTTGAATGATAAAAGTAAAATAAAATTTTTAAATGAAAATTCTTCTGAGTGACGATAGTAAGACTACTAAATTCCAACAAATTGTTGATGCAATTGCTCAAAACATAGAGAAGGGTATTCTTGCGAAAGATACATTGCTACCCAGTATAAATAGCTTTAGCAAAAACCACAACGTAGCGAGGGATACTATTGATAAGGCTTATAAAAAATTAAAAACACAAGGCTACGTAGTTTCTGTTGCAGGAAGGGGATATTATGTTGCCGGCAAGAAAGATTCAAGACAAAAAATCCTACTGCTATTCAATAAACTCAGCACCTACAAAAAAGCTATTTATGATAGTTTTGTGACTACCATTGGAAAAAAAGCCAAAATAGATCTTGAAATATTTAACTATGACCCAGAGTCATTTAAAGAAATCATCGAAGCTAACATTGGCAGATATAATTACTATGTGGTAATCCCAATATTTTTTAATACCGTCCCAGACCGAAACATTCATAATCTGTTGAAATTAATTCCTGCCAGTGAATTAATTGTCCTTGACAAAAAAATGCCCGGACTTAAAAGCAGGCACACCGAGATTTACCAAGACTTTAAAAATGATATTTACTCCGTTTTCACAAAGGACGCAGCACTATTCAATAAATACAAAAACATTAGTATAATTTTAAATAAATCAAATAATCACCCGCTCGAAAGCATCGATGGTGTTCGAATATTTTGCACAGAAAATAGTAAGCGATTTAGCGTTGTTGATAATTTTGATGAGCTAAAGCTACATGCAAACACAGTTTACATTGTTACCACCGATTGGGAACTTGCTCAATTAATTAAGCGGATTAGATCGTCGAAGTATGTTCTTGGGGAGACAATTGGAATTATCTCCTACAATGAAACTATTCTAAAAGAACTTTTGGATATAACCGTTGTAACAACGGACTTCGAAATTATGGGTAGAACAGCGGCAGAATGTCTTTTAAGTAAAGAAATAAAAAAAATTAATAACCCTTTTTCACTTATCCGAAGAAAATCTTTATAAATAGAAGGGCTTTTTAAGAATCCCAATTGCTGCATACTTAAACTGCAACATTTAATAACGATAAAATGTACGATTGCAATTACTGATGGAAGGGTTTTTGTATTCCGACGGGCCGTATATTTTAAATTGCAAAGTCCGGTAGATACAATTTTCTATATAATAAAATTTAACCTACCATTTAATGAGTTTAAAAACCGCTGCGAAAACGAAAAAACATTTACACCAAAGTGCTGAAATAAGAATAAAAGGTTTTAACTCTTCATGCCAAATTCAACAATTTTAAGGAAATATGCATTAAAGGTAATTTGAAATTAAGGATGATATTCTCAACTTGGTTTAGGGTTTGAGGATTGATAAAAATTAAATCAGGCAACTTCAGCTGGATGAGATTCGAAAACTGAATAGAATTAATTCAGGTAAGGAGTACATCATTCATACGCAAAATATTACAGGAGATAAAAGGGAGGTTTTTTTTGAAAGGTAGCAGTTGTGATAGGTAAATAACAATGCACAGTTTTTTGGTAATTAGAAATTCACAGTTTCGGTAAATAAGAGTGCACAGGGGGTTCAGTAAATATGGATGCCCAGGGCCTACATCTGCTTGTTGTGCATTTTCAAAACTTCAACCAAACTAAGTGACTTGTCCGAAATCCCCACCAATCGATTTTTTAATTCCAACGCCGTAGGGCTAACCTTTTCCCGGATCAATGATGCTAGGCCTCATAAACCTGTTGCTCAATGGTTTTGAGATAGGCATTCAATGAGTGCGACTCATTGGAATTACCGATTTGATTTTGGGCCACCTTGTTCCGTTTTTTTTGTTGAATCGCACGTTTCATAGAGATTTCTATCCGTTCCCGATCGATATTTACCCTTGGGTCAATCGGGGATTCTTGGTATCCTTTAACCACGGAGTTCCTGGTTCTGAAATTGACCACAAAGTTTTTGTTCATAATCCTGCATTTTTCCAGTTATACAAATTAGTTTATAGTGGTTCTGGAAACGAGATGATCACCTACTGAACACGTGATGATCAACATGTTCAGGCCCAATCGGGACCTATGCATCTTTTTTTGACGTAGCGAATAATAGCTTTTTCATGGTGTGGGTTTTTATCATGATCACGCTAAAGCTTTATAACCGGGCATTATCAGGCATAAACATAACCCTGATAAATAAATTTTGATTTCAATTTTCTTTGCCAGGAATTTACTTTTTAGACACCTTCTTTGCCTTCGCTGTGTTCTTTTGGAGGAGGTACGTTTAAGTCCTCTTTGTAGTTATCTTCCAATCCTTTCCTTTTTGCATTGCCCTTGCTTACGTTTTTGATGCCAGAAACCAGAGCCGCTATTATCAGGATAGCGCTTAATATAAGCCCCCAGTGGTCGGTAATAAAATCCATATATTGTATAGTTTTAGTTGATTACAGTGATTTCATTTGGCGTATAAATTCCAATTACCTCAAAAAGCTTCCGGACCTTAAATATCGAAAGGCGGGTAGTAAAACTTTCCCACTCTGGGGTCACCTTCATACTTCATCGTGTTATCGCTCACGCATTCATAAACACTATGATCCTGGTTATCCTCTTTAAAAAATCGGCGCTTAATCCAAAGATCATTTCCTGATAAGACTGTCGGGGAATATTAGAAACTGTGAGAGTAAAGTGCCTGTATATCAGCATAACTAATTGATTATACAGGCACTAAGTGGAGCTGCAGGGAGTCGAACCCTGGTCCAAACAAATCCGCCATACGCCTTCTACATGCTTATTTGATGATTAATTGTCGGCACTACGCAGGACCTCAACCTACCAACATAGTACTTAGCTGTATGATCTTAAGCAACCGTCACAGCCTTCGGTTGCAGCAGCCTGTAATTTTTTTGAGTCGGCGGCGGGGCTTGGCTACTGGCCAACCTGCCCGGCGGCCCTAATGACTATCTAATCACTGATTAGGCAGCCATGGCATACGTAGTATTGCCATTTGGGTTTTGAATATTCAGATTTAAGTGCTAATTATCCAACGCACTGCATGCTTATACGTACAAAGAACTTTGCTGTCAAAACCGGTCAGCCCCATTTTTTCCGGATCGCCTTACAGCATCAACCAGAATTTGTGAGGCGTTAAAAATAAGGAGAAAGTAGCAGGATTAGGAATTTATCATCTGGTTGTGGCGTACGGTAATTCCGTCGCTTATTTAGGTACATTGCTACGCTTGGATTACTACCTGTTTGCAACAATGCAACCGAACGGCGTTTCTGCTGCTGCCATCAATTTCAAAAACTTAAAATAATTTCATGATTGTCGAACCAGCTATCATCCATTTAATGGGAAAGAAACTAATTGGAAACAGCACCAGAATGTCGCTCATTAACAACAAGACCGGCGAACTTTGGCGAAGTTTTATCCAACAAAAAACATCCATCCCTAACAGCATTGGAACTGATCTATACTCAGTTCAATTGTATCCTGATTATTATTTCGAACAGTTTAATCTTGCGTTGGATTTTGAAAAATGGGCTGCCGTGGAAGTGACAAATTTTGATCACATACCAAATCGAATGGCAACTTTTGAACTGGCTGCCGGGCTTTACGCTGTGTTTACCTATAAGGGTCTTTCTAACGACAATCGAATTTTCGAATACATCTTCAATCACTGGCTGCCAGCTGCGGAATGGTTATTAGACAACCGGCCTCATTTTGAAATACTTGGCGAAAAATATAAAAATAATGATCCGGATTCAGAGGAAGAAATCTAGATCCCAATCCGACAAAAACAATAATCAAAACCTAAGGATCGCCTCCTGGCAGCGCCAACACGACATGGGTCTACCGGTAGATTTTCGATGCCGCAGTTTCTATTTTCATGTCTTTCAGCAAGCTGCAATCTTTTATGGAAATTTTGTTTACATCTTTCAATACCAATAATGGTGCGGTAGCTGCCTGATCCATCGAAACATTAAAAAGTCTTACCTGGTTTACATCCGTCATCACCATCGCCGCGCGGGTTTCCACTCCCATCAACCGGGTTTGAATATGATCCATTTCCAGACCATTAACATGTCTTATAAAAAAACCATAAGCAGGCAATACCCCGAACTTATGTGGTTCGGGATAACCCTTCTCAAATTCCGGCACCTCCAGCTGGATTTTTGTTGTGGCCGAATCGATTGGCCGGTACCAGACGCTGATATGGCTGAGCTGTATATCTTCAATGGGATGACCGGGAATACCGCTGATGAGTATCGCAAAGTGGGCATCTGCATTGTACACGCTTATATTAATGATACGTATCCGTCGCAGTGCGCCTGGCTGTGTACCAGCTGGCCCACGTAAGCGGGCACCAAGCCGCAGGAAAATGGGTGAGTTTACAATATCCCGCATAGTGATATTGCTGATGGTTACATCTTCCAACAAACCGCCATCAACGGTCTCCAGCGCCAGCCCCCGGCAATAGTCAAACACGCAATTGCTGATCGCAATATTTTTGAAACCACCATTGGATTCCGTACCCATTTTGATCCTGCCGGTGGGACCTTCCTTATCGGGTACCAGATTCCACTCTTTTCGCTGATAAGTACCTTTGATAAAACTGCCGCGGTCGTAGCCGCTTACATGGCAATTGGTAATGGTTACATTTTCAGTAGCCCGGGCAAAACCCAGTGCATAGGAGCTTTTAAGGCAGATCGCATCGTCCCATGGCGCGTTTACCGAGCAATTGGAAATATGTACGTTCCGGCAGCAATCAATATCCAATCCATCCCGGTTGGTATCTATTTTCAGGTTGTCGATGGTAAGGTTATCAAGGCCGGTGGCAAGAATACCAAAATGTCCGCCGAAAAGAATGGTAAAATCTTTCAATATCACGTTCCTGCAAAGCTTCAGCGCAATAGCCTTATTGCCGACCGGTGCCCGCATCGGGCCGCCTCTGGAGAGTCCATTGCCAAAAATAGTACCCGGGCCCAGTATCGAAATATCTTCCAGGTTTTCGCCCCAGATAAGACTGTTGCGCCAGTGGCTATGGCCATAGTCCTGGAACGAGTCGCTAACAGCAGGCTCCGGCGAGTCGTATCCAGCATTGCCTACCGGTATTGCTGCAAGCAATGTGGCGCCTTGATCCAGGAATAATGAAATATGGCTTTGCAGGTGGATAGAATAGCTGGCATACACGCCGGCAGGAAAATAGACCGTCCCACCCCCGGCCTTGAAAGCAGCTATAATCGCAGCATTAATTGCGTCAGTATCCAGGGTTGCGCTATCGCCTTTGGCACCGAAATCTCTTACGTTAAAGCCCGGGCTACCCGGCGCTGCATTGAGGTTGGCGGTGAAGGCAAATAGCAGCAAATTCAACAGGATTAATCGACGCATAATTTGATATTTAAGAAGGCTTCATACTAAGACCCAATCCCGTCAAATATCGTGTACTTGCCGCAATGAAAGTTGGACACTTTGGTTAGGGTGGAGACCTTTTTCTTCCCGCACAGGTAGTAAAAGCAACAGGCCCGAAATCGGGCCTGTTGCATATGTTCTCCAATTTTTAATTTATTTCAAAGTCTGCTGCAGGAAAGACTGCAGCGTGCCACCACGTAGGTTCTTACCAATGATTTTGCCTTCGGGGCTGATCAGGAGATTTTGCGGGATGCTGGTGATCTTAAACTGGCGGGCTACTGCATTGCCCCAGGACTGCAGGTCGCTTACATGGGTCCAGGTGAGGTTATCTGCTTCTATTGCTTTCAGCCATTTGGCTTTATCACCATCCAATGAAACACCGAGCACGGTAAAATTTTTATCTTTATAAGTGTTGTAAGCATTTACCACGTTAGGATTCTCCATCCGGCAGGGACCGCACCAGCTGGCCCAAAAATCGATCAGCACATACTTACCCTTAAAATCGCTGAGCGATACCGGTTTGCCATTGGGGTCATTCTGTGTAAAATTGGGTGCGGGCTGGCCCTGGCCGGTAGCCTTTTCTGTTTGTACAAAATCCTGGATCGCAGCTCCGTAGCTGCTTGATTTTACCTGGGGCTGCAGTAGGGTGAAATAGCCGTCCAGTTCATCAACGCTAAGCAACGACTTGGTAGTACTTAGTAAAAAAGCAGCTACATCGCTGTTGCTGTTCGATTGTATGAAAGAGGGGAGCTTCCGGCGGATACCGTCTTGAATCGTCCGTTCTTTCAAGGTTAAACTATCGGTAGGCAGACCACTTTGTGTTAGCGACTGCCGCTGTTGGTTGATCTGGGTAAGCGCGTCAAAATCACTGCCGAAGGAGGCGATCAACTGGTTGAATACCTTCAGTGTATTTCCTTTAACGACATACATTTCGTTGCTCTTGCTGTTGAGCTCTATTTCGTAATGATCATTGGCAAGAAAAGTGTTATAATACTTATCGTTTGTCTGAGTTTTACCATCTGTCAAAACCAGCAGGTACATATCAGTTTGTGGCAGGTTGCCGGTAAGCACCACTTTATTATTTTTCACATAGCCAAAGGGGCCGTGGTACGACTGGTCGTTCTGATTTACGATCACTGCTACAGTGCTGTCTTTAAAGCCAACCGTAGTAATGCTTAAAGTAAAGGGTGCCGTAAGATCCACGACAGGACCAGCTGGAACGCCGAGCGTAGCTTTCGGGGCAGTAGTCTTTGCCTTATTAGTTGTTTTTGGCATTGGCTGGGCAAACACCAGTACAGGTGCCAGCAGTAGTAATGGCAATATCAATTTCATTTTCATCTTCAGTTCAAAGTTTATCTTCACCGCAAAAATAAGGGATTATGAAAGTGGGAATATTAGGTGGTGGCCAGTTAGGCCGCATGTTATTACAACAGGCTGTTAATTATACCGTAGAAACCTGGGTTTTGGAAAATGATGGCGACTGCCCGGCTGCACACTTATGCCATCATTTCGTGTTGGGCGATATCCGCGATTACGACGCAGTCCTGGCCTTTGGCCGGCAGGTAGACCGGCTCACGATCGAAATTGAAAGTGTAAATGTGGATGCCCTGGAGCAGTTAGAAAAGGAAGGCAAACTGGTGGTTCCTTCGGCTGGTATGCTACGGATCATCAAAAATAAAATCACCCAAAAACAGTTTTACAAGCAACACGAAATACCCAGCCCCGATTTTGTCGTAACGCAGAACCTGGCCGAACTGATGCATCATAAACTGTTTCTGCCTGCCGTTCATAAGATTGGCGAAGGTGGGTACGATGGCCGCGGAGTACAGATAATTGAGAAAGAAATCGACCTGAGTAAGGGTTTTGACGCACCGGGGGTGCTGGAAAAAAAAGTGGAGATCGCCAGGGAAATCGCCATTATGGTGGCTGTCAATGGCAAGGGCCAAACTGCGATTTACCCTGCGGTGCAGATGATGGTGGATCCCTACAAAAACCAATTGGACTACCAAATATGTCCGGCCGAAATACCCGAAAAAATATTATGGAAGGTAGAAGCCATCGCCATCAGGTTGGTACAGGCGTTTAAAAGTCCGGGGCTTTTTGCCGTGGAAATGCTGATCGACCGCGGTGGCGAAGTATGGGTAAATGAAACAGCACCACGCGTTCACAATAGCGGTCATCATACCATCGAAGCACATTACTGCTCACAGTACGATATGCTTTGGCGGATCCTGCTGGATTATCCGCTGGGCAACCCCGATGCCATCTGCCATTCATCGCTTGTGAACCTGGTAGGTGCCGAAGGCTTCACCGGGCCAGTATACTACGAAGGCCTGGACGAAGTGCTAAAAATGGAGAATGCCTTTGTGCACCTCTACGGCAAAACCGACACGAAACCCGGCCGCAAAATGGGTCATGTGACGATTCTTTCCAAAGAAAAACAGGAACTAAGTTTCAGGGCACATAAGGTGAAGGGGGTGATGAAAGTGCGCAGCGTGTAGACAAGGCGAGTGGGGAGTAGATTAGCGAGTGGTTAGTAGGAAGTTGCCAGCAGGCTGAGTAGCTCAAAAATTAAACGAGTATGCCGGCGAAGTTTCATATGCAGGGACTAATGCAATTGAGTTTTTTGGCATTGAAACCCCGACCTGTCAGGCGCTTTAAACCGACAGATCATTAGTTCTGTTGAAATTATTCGCTTAGAATATTATTTCTAACATCTTCTGCTGCGGTATTGGATATTTGGATTTCAGTTTCTATTTTGGCAGTCAAAACTGTTTAATAACCGGTTATCAAAGCTCTCTAAACCCTGAACCAAATATGAAACGCAAAAAAATCCTCAAAGCTATTGGTATCATTGTCAGTGTAATTATCCTTGCTGTAGCCGGAATGCTTATCTATATCAAATTTGCCCTGCCAAACGTAGGCGCAGCGCCCGATTTAAAAGTCGACGTAACCTCCGAACGCATTAAACGTGGCGAGTACCTGGCCAACCATATAACGGTATGCATGGATTGCCATAGTACCCGCAATTTTAGCTTGTTCAGCGGTCCGCTAACGGCTGGCACGCTGGGACAAGGCGGCGAAGTATTTGACCAGTCGTTTGGCTTCCCCGGCAAATACATCTCGAAAAACATTACTCCTTATCACCTGAAAGACTGGACCGATGGCGAGATTTACCGGACTATTACAACCGGTGTCAATAAAGACAACAAAGCCTTGTTCCCCATCATGCCCTGGGAAGGATATGGTAAGATGGACCCGGAAGACATCAAAGATATCATTGCCTATGTGCGGTCGCTGGCACCTATTGCCAAAGAAAATGAAGCTTCCAGTTCTGATTTTCCTATAAACTTTATAATCAATACGATGCCACATAAGGCAGAGCCGGGCACCAGGCCAGCAAAAACTGACCCGGTGGCTTACGGTGGTTACCTTGTAAATGCCGCTGGCTGCGCAGAGTGCCATAGCGAACGCAGCAAAGGCAAGCTGATCGGCGAATTATTTGCCGGCGGCTTTCAATTTCATTTTCCGGATGGTGCGGTAGTAAGGAGCGCTAATATCAGCCCGGATATGGAAACAGGCATTGGCAAATGGAGTGAAGCCGCATTTGTAAGCCGCTTCCGTAGCTATACAGACAGCAGTTTTAAACCCACCAAAGTTGCGCCCGGCCAGATGCAAACCGTGATGCCCTGGACCATGTATGGTGGCATGGATACCACAGATTTGAAAGCCATATATGCCTACCTGCGCACCGTAAAACCGCAGTCACGGACGATTGTGAAGTGGACACCGAAAGGATAAGTAGCCACGAATAACACGAATAGGCACGAATGGATTTTTGGAGGGGAATAGTTCCCTGTACGCCCGAGGGCAATATTCAAAAAGGTGTTTTCAAATTTTCTGAGCACCTGACCCGTCCCACTGGATTCGACTTGTGACGACTTTTAGTCAGCCTATCATCTTTTGTCTATCATCTTTTGTCTATCATCTTTTATCTATCATCTTTTATCTAGCATCTTTTGTCTATCATCTTTTGTCTATCATCTCTTGTCTATCATCTCTTGTCTATCATCTTTTGTCTATCATCTTTTGTCTATCATCTTTTATCTATTATCTATTCTCTACTGTCTTTCTTATGCCGTTTCTTCAACACTTCTATAATGTCATTCAGTGTAAAGCCTTTGGCCTGTAGCAATATCATATAGTGGAATAAGAGGTCGGCCGCTTCGCCTTTGAAAAGATCAGCGCTGTCGTCTTTGGCTTCTATAACCAGCTCTACGGCCTCCTCTCCCACTTTCTGGGCCATTTTATTGATGCCTTTGGCAAACAAGGAAGCGGTGTAGGATTTTTCTGTGGGATTGTTTTTCCTGTCGGTAATGATGGCCTCCAGTTGCTGTAGAAAATCCGTAGAAGTATTCACTTCATTGAAACAGGTATCGGCGCCGGTATGGCAGGTGGGGCCCTGCGGTTCGGCTTTGATCAGCAGGGTATCGTTATCACAATCGACCATGATATCCTTTACTACGAGGAAATGGCTGCTGGTTTCTCCTTTGGTCCAAAGCCGTTGTTTGGTGCGGCTGAAGAAGGTTACGTTTCCTTCCGACTTTGTCTTTTCGAGGGCTTCCGCATTCATAAAACCCAGCATCAGCACTTTGTTTGTTGTATAATCCTGTACGATCGCCGGGACAAGGCCATCGGCATATTTATTAAAATCAATTGTCATTTGCTAGTCTGTGTTTGTTGAGGCGTCCGGTGTTGTATACCGCCCGCCGCGCTTCTCAGCATTTCCATAAAATGAAAGTGTCGCTTAAATCTTCTGTCTTTCTTTTCCTCAAGCTTTTGTTTAATGACCTTCTGTACACAATACAAAAGGCACAACGATAGAAAAGCTGCTATCCAAATCAAAAAGCCTGATTTAGAGCAATCACCCGCTATACAAAGACACCTAAGGTCATCTTTTCTTATGCTTGTATTTCTCCATGGCTTGTTTTAACTGGTCCTGCCGTTGCCGTTGTTTATTTACATCGTTCCGGTTACTTCCCGGTCCCAGTTTATACATACCGAATAACAATGCCACTACGCCTCCAAAAACGATCCATATCATAATCTTACGGGTATATGTTCGTGATGAAGGTAACGCTTCAACACGGGTATTGGTATTTCTCCAAAATGAAATATGCTGGCCGCCAGGCCGGCATCGGCGCCCGACTCCTGAAAAATGGCTTTAAAATGCTCCATGGCCCCTGCACCGCCTGAGGCAATTATGGGAATATTGACGGCATCTACCACCTGTCTGGTGATCGCTTTTGCAAAGCCCGTTTTTGCACCATCTGTGTTCATACTGGTGAGTAAAATTTCACCTGCGCCGCGGTTGTAGACTTCTGTAGCCCATACCACAGTCTGCAGGTCTGTGGTTTTTGTACCGCCATGCGTAAATATCCGGTGATCAGTTGCCGGTTGGTCCGTGACCATTGACCATTGACCATTGACCATTGACCCTTCTTTGGTATCCATCGCCACCACTACGAACTGGCTCCCAAACTCCGCGGCGAGTTCATCCACCAATTCGGGTCGTTTCACAGCACTGGAATTGACAGAAACCTTATCAGCACCAGCTTCCAGCAATCGGCTGGCGTCGCTAATACTACTGATACCACCGCCTACTGTAAATGGAATATTGATATGCTTTGCAATATCCAGCACCAGTTCTGCAAAAGTCTTCCGGTTCTCGTTGGTAGCTGTAATGTCTAAAAAAACCAATTCATCGGCCCCTTCGCGTACATAGCGTTGCGCCAGTTCCACCGGGTCGCCCGCGTCGCGTATGTTTTCAAAATTGATGCCCTTAACCGTACGGCCATTGCGGATATCGAGACAGGGAATGATTCTTTTAGTCAGCATGGATGGTTAATATTATTGCCAGGGTTTATTATTAATTATTAATTATTAATTATTGACTATTGACTATTGATTATTGATTATTTGTCCCGACTCAGACAAGGTATATCTCCTTAAAGAAGAAGATGAAGATGGCATTAAAATTTTAAAGGCTTGCATCAGCTTTCCTATCTTAATGCTTAATGCTTAATACTTAATACTAGATACTAAATACTAAATACTTAATTCTTAATACTAAATACTTAATACTAAATACTAAATACTTAATACTAAATACTTAATACTTAATACTTAATACTAAATACTTGATGCTTTACTTTGCCAATTCATACAGTGCTTTCAAAGTAATGGCTCCTTCGTAAATGGCTTTGCCTACAATCGCTCCCGAACATCCGATTACTTTTAACTGGTGCAGGTCGTCCATATTGCTTACCCCGCCGCTGGCTGTAAGGTTTAGGCCCTTCGTTTCACTAAGCATTTTTTGATACAATTCCAGGCCGGGTCCCTGCATCATACCGTCTTTGGAAATATCGGTGCAGAAGAACTGCCGGATACCTTTTTGCTGGTAGCCGGTTATAAATTCAATGATACCAGTGTCCGTTGTTTCGAGCCATCCATTGACGGCTATTTTTTCATCTTTTACATCGGCTCCAAGGAAGAACTTTTCCGCTCCGAAAGTAGTAATCAGCAAGCTGAAAAGTTGCTCATCCTTTACCGCCATGCTGCCAATAGTGGCCAATGCTGCGCCGCTTTTAAACACAATGTCTACATCCTGCAAGGCTTTGATACCGCCACCAAAATCGATGACCAGTTTGGTGTTAGAAGCGATGGATTCCAGCACCTTCCAATTGGTAACCCTACCTGCTTTTGCACCGTCCAGATCCACCAGGTGAAGCCGCTGCAGGCCTGCATCTTCAAACTTTTTAGCCACTTCCAGCGGATGTTCGTTGTACACTTTCTTCTGGGCATAATCTCCCTGCGAAAGCCGTACGCATTTGCCGTCTATGATGTCTATTGCCGGGATGATTTGAAAAGGCGCCTCTTTGATGATTGCTTAATTATTTATTATTAAATTATTGATTATTCCGCCATGCACATGCTTCGACGCTTTTACCACCTACCCCGCTCCCTACTTGCTACTTGCTACTTGCTACTTGCTACTTGCTACTTGCTACTTGCTTCTACTTTCTCACAAACTCAAAAAGTTTTTTAAGATCTGTTCGCCCACATCCGCGCTTTTTTCGGGGTGAAATTGTACGCCATAAAAATTATTGCGGTGCAATGCACTGCTGAAAGGAATATGATAGTTGGTCGTCGCAATAGTGGCCGCTCCAATAGAGGCATAATAGCTGTGAACAAAATAACAAAAGTCATTTTCTTTTAATCCCGGAAACAGTGGCGACTGCAGGCCAGTCAGGCTGTTCCAACCCATATGCGGCACTTTGCCTTCCGTAAATTTTTTCACTGGCAAATCAAATATCCCCAGGCAATCCGTATCGCCTTCTTCGCTATGGGCACACATGAGTTGCATACCAAGGCAGATGCCTAAAAAAGGTTGTGTCAATGACCGCATCAATTCGTCCAAACCCCTTTCTTTTAAATAAGGCATCGCGCTATTGGCCGCGCCAACGCCCGGAAAAATCACATGACTGGCATTCTTAATTTCCGCATGATCGTCGGTCACTTTTGCTGCCAGCCCGAGGCGTTCCAGTGCGAACAATACCGACCGGATATTGCCGGCATTGTACCTGATGATGGCGATGTCTTTTGTCTGGCTCATGGTTATAAAGTGCCTTTGGTACTGGGTAAAAAATTCTTGAGGGGGTCTCTCTTCACGGCCATTTTAATCGCCTTCGCAAAGGCTTTAAAAATGGCTTCGATCTTGTGGTGTTCGTTTTCACCTTCGGCTTTAATATTCAGGTTGGTTTTGGAGGCATCACTAAACGATTTAAAGAAATGAAAGAACATTTCGGTGGGCATTTCCCCTACTTTCTCCCGGTCGAATTTCGCATCCCAGACGATCCAGTTGCGGCCGCCAAAATCGATAGCTACCTGGGCCAGGCAGTCATCCATCGGCAAACAAAAACCATATCGCTCCATACCTTTCTTATCGGCCAGTGCCAGCGCAAATGCTTCTCCCAAAGCGATACCAGTGTCTTCAATTGTATGGTGTTCATCTATGTGCAGGTCGCCTTTGGTGGTAATGGCCAGATCAATATTTCCATGCCGGGCAATCTGGTCCAGCATATGATCGAAGAAGTGTAAACCCGTGCTGATGCTGGCTTTTCCGCTGCCATCAAGATTCAGTTCAATGCTGATTTGTGTTTCCTTTGTGTTGCGCTCGTGCTTCACCGTTCTTAAGCTCAGCTTTAGATATTCATAAATTTTTTGCCAGGAAGTAGACTCCAGCACTACCGTTGATAGCCGCAATGCAGCTATATCCATATTGGTATCAGCAGCACCCAGGTTTGCGTCTTCATTCATCCAGATGCCCTTGCAACCCAGGTTTTTGGCCAGCTGAATATCAGTTATCCGGTCACCAATTACAAAGCTGTTTGCAATGTCGTAAGCCCCGGTACCGATGTACTGGGTAAGCATGCCAGTACCAGGCTTTCGGGTAGGTGCATTGTCTGCAGGAACGGTTCTGTCGATGCACACATTATTAAAATGAATGCCCTCGTTTTCAAGACTTTTCATCACGAAATTTTGCAGCGGCCAAAAGGTATCTTCAGGAAAAATATCGGTTCCTAATCCATCCTGGTTGGTGACCATCACCAGTTCATAATCCAGCTCGGTGGCAATCTTCCGCATGTAGAAAAACATGTCGGGATAGAAAGTCAGCTTGTCAAAACTATCCAGCTGATAAGTTGGCGGGGCTTCCTTGATTAAAGTACCATCGCGGTCAATAAACAAAACTCGTTTCATGTTATATTAATGGTTCAATTTGGGCAAAAGGATTGTTTCCAAGAGCTAATAGCCAGGCCTCTTCTATTTCAGCCCTATGGATTTCCATCCATTGAACTACTAAAGACAAAGCTGTCTTAGGAAATGTGCCCACGATAATTTGTGAATTTGCAATAGCTATTTTCATTTGTATTCCCCATACTTTGCATGTATATGTGGCGGGTTATGATCTTCAAAATATAGGTAAATAATGATGCCATAAAAACGACTAAGCTGTGGCATATTCCGGTTGGTTTATGAATTCCTCAAACGAAATTCCTTTAACCAGAAAATAAGTATTGTCGGGGCAAATGTCTATATCGCCTGGCCAGGTGATGGCGTCATTCTCGGGATTGATATAGGCCTGAAAAAAAGTATCGCCATCTTCCCAAACATTAAAAACGCCTTTCCCTCTTAATTGGGTCAGATCCAACAAGCCATTTTCTCCATTCTCAAAATACACTTGCAGCTTATATTTTTCTTGACACTCTATTTTAATAATTTTAGGCACCTCTTTCATAAATTAATTCTTTAAGCATTTAAAGTTAGAAAATAATCTGCAAACGCATCCACCAGTTTCGTATTCTCTTCCTCAGTTCCCACGGTGATCCGCAGGCAATCTTCACATAATATCACTTTGCTTCTGTCGCGGGTTACGATGCCTTTTGTCAACAAATAATCATACACGTTCCGGGCGGCCAATATTTTCACTAGTAAGAAATTGGCATCGCTTTCGTACACGGTCTGCACTAGGGGCATTTCGGCAAAAACCGCTGCCAGCGCATCTCTCATGTCCACAATCAGGTGGATCATATCGTTTACCTGCGCATGATTTTCCAGGGCCTGTAACACGATCTCCTGTGTATGCTGACCAATATTATACGGCGGCTTTATTTTGTTCAGCACATCAGTAATCGCCTGCGAAGCAAACAACATGCCCAACCGCAACCCCGCTAATCCCCAGGCTTTGCTCAGTGTTTGCATCACTACCAGGTTGGGATAATCTTCCAGCGAGCGGCTAAAGGATTTTTGTTTTGAAAAATTGATATAGGCTTCGTCCACCACCACCAGACCGTCAAAATTATTCAGCACCATTTCTACGTCTTCCCGCTTCAGACTATTACCGGTCGGGTTGTTAGGACTGCAGAGCCAGATGATTTTTGTGTTCGCATCTATCAGTTGTTCTATATGCGCCAGGTTCAGTTGATAGTCATCCAGCAGTGGTGCTTTCCGAAGTTCAATATTATTTATGTTGGCACTCACCTCGTACATGCCATAGGTAGGCGGAACGATGATCACATTATCGCGGCCGGGCTCACAAAAGGCACGATACAAAAGATCGATACATTCATCGCTCCCATTGCCCAGCAGCATTTGCGAAGCAGGCAGCGCCTTGATCGCCGACAACTTCTCTTTCACCTTCCATTGCATCGGGTCGGGGTAACGGTTATACCATTTAAGTGTAGGTGAACCCAGGCTGTTTTCATTGGCATCGAGGTACACGGAAGCTTCTCCTTTGAACTCATCCCTCGCCGAAGAATAGGGTGTTAAGGTTTTGATGTTGTGCCTCGTCAATTTTTCTACATCGAACATAATCATGGTGTCTTTTTGTGAGCCAGCATTTGTGTTTCTATTGAACGGCATTGGCGACGCTCCGTTCGGGTGTGATGCGGGTGGCGGCTTGTCCTTCCCGCGAAATCGATTATCTATTTTCAGCTCCTCCACGGCCGGTAGGGCCTCATCCTCTTATCCTTCTCCTCCCGGAGAAGGACGGTGCTTTTGTACTGGTCCAGGCATCGGCTCTTCCACATCGGCTTTAGTACATATACCAGCCAACCTCACCAACGCACATTCTCTATTTTCACATTTTCACACTTCCACATTATCCATTATTCCACCATCAATTATCCATTACCCAATTATTCAATTATCCATTCTAACCCTCACTGCTTCCGCATGCGCGTGCAAACCCTCTGCCATGGCCATTACTACTACGGTTGGGGCTATGTTTCTTAACCCTGTTTCGGTCAATTTCTGTACGGTGATTTTCTTTACAAAACTGTCTACGCTAACGCCGCTGTACATACGTGCGTAGCCGTTCGTGGGTAGGGTATGGTTGGTGCCACTGGCATAATCACCTACGCTTTCGGGTGAGTAGTTGCCAAGAAAAATTGAGCCGGCATTGCTGATCTGATCGGCAATGGCTTCATCATTTTCGCAGCAGATGATCAGATGTTCGGCCGCATAGGCATTGACCAGCTCAATGGCAGCATCCAGGTTTTCCATTACTATGGCCCTGCTATTTTCCAGCGCCTTTGCGGCAAATTCCATTCTTGGTAACACCGCGAGCTGTTTTGCAATCTCTTCCTCTACCCTATTGACCACTGAAAATAGACTACTGACCAATAAGACCTGGCTATCCGCACCGTGTTCCGCCTGGCTCAGCAGATCGGCAGCCACGAAGGCGGGGTTGCAGGATACATCGGCCAGCACACAAACCTCGCTCGGGCCGGCAGGCATGTCGATGGCGATTCCGTCCAGTTGTACCAGTTGTTTGGCAGCAGTTACAAATTGATTGCCCGGGCCAAATATTTTATACACCTGAGGCACGGTATGCGTTCCGTAAGCCATTGCTGCAATCGCCTGTGCGCCTCCGGCTTTGATAATTTTAGTAACCCCGGTGATGCTTGCGGCATATAGCACTGCCGGGTGAACGGCACCATCTTTTTGTGGTGGTGTACAGACTACGATTTCTTTACAACCAGCCAGCTTTGCGGGGATCGCCAGCATGAGTAAGGTGGAAAATAAGGGTGCCGTTCCGCCGGGAATGTACAGTCCTACTTTGTCGATGCCCACAGATTTGCGCCAGCATTTCACTCCAGGCATGGTCTCGATTATTTCAACCGGCGTCAATTGCTTTTCATGAAATGTTTTGATATTTTTTGCAGCCTGGTTGATGGCCGCTTTTAGTTCTTCGCTAACCCACTGTTGTGCAGCTATTTTTTCCACTTCGGTCACTTCCAGCAAATCCAGTTCTACGCCATCAAATTGCAGGGCATATCGCCGCAAGGCCGCATCACCATTGCGTTTCACTTCATCCATAATAGGTCGCACCTTTTCGAATATCAAGCCCAGGTCCATCGTTGGTCGCTGGATGATGGAGGGCCATTCGGATTGGGTGGGGTTGATGAAAATTTGCATGGTCTGTTTTACTGTCTTTTAAACCGGGAGGGTCATTCCGAATTTTTGTTACGCCCTTTCAGGGCTCGGTCGTCGTGTCGCCGTCTCTATTCCCAGGGCGTTGCTCAAGTCTATAATGTTATGCCCATTCAAAGCGGCCTGGGCTAGATGATTATCGATTAAAACTCGTTTGGTGTTTACTGGCGTTTTATTCTCTTTGGTCCATTGGTCAAATGGTCGGCCCGCAAATAATCAATAATCAGTAATAAATAATCAAACAATCATCTTCTCAATTGGGATCACCAATATCCCCTCTGCTCCTGCAGCTTTCAATTGTTCAATAATTTCCCAAAAGTCGTTCTCGTTGAGTACACTGTGAACGCTGCTCCAGCCAGCCTGCGCCAACGGCAATACAGTAGGGCTGCGCATACCGGGTAATACAGCGATGATATCCTGTAACTTTTCGTTGGGGGCATTCAGGAGGATGTATTTGTTGTTCTTTGCTTTTTTTACAGACCGGATCCGGAACAGTAATTTTTCGAGGATGTCCAGCTTTCCCTGCTCCAGGTTGTTGTTGCGCACCAGCACTGCCTCACTTTTCAAAACCACTTCGGCTTCTACCAGACCATTCATAAACAGGGTGCTTCCGCTACTTACAAGGTCCACAATCGCATCTGCCAAACCAATGCCGGGTGCTATCTCCACGCTGCCACTAATTTCGTGGATATCTGATGTCAGGTCATGTTGATCGAGGAACCGTTGGACCAGCACCGGGTAGCTGGTAGCGATACTTTTACCCTGCAGGAATTGGGGTCCCGTGTATTCCTCACCTTTTTTCACTGCTACCGATAGCCGGCATTTTCCAAAGCCCAGTTTCTCCACGGTAGTCACTTCCTTTTCCTTCTCGTACAGCACATTTTCGCCTACAATACCCACATCAGCTACACGATCCTCCACGTACTGCGGTATATCATCATCCCGCAGAAAAAACACTTCGATCGGGAAGTTTTCGGCTTCGGCTTTCAGTTTGTTCATGCCGTTTTTAATATCGATGCCGCACTCTTTCAGCAGTTTCACAGAGTCTTCGTACAGGCGACCTGATTTTTGAATGGCGATTTTGAGTTTCATATCCCTGGCATTAAGCCGATTGGTTTTAATTTTTTGAAGAACAGCACCCTGCTTCCGTTTTAGGAGGCGGCGGGACCTAAAAAGACAAAGGGCCTACCGAAACGGTAAGCCCTTGTGAATAATTTTATGCTATACACATAACATCATCGGCTTACCGCGGGTAAGTATAGTGATGATGGTTATGTATGATTTGTTTCATTGAAGTGCAAAAATAGGAGTGCATTTTAATCTACCAAAAATGATTTTTTGAAATGGCTTAAAATTGATCGGGTTTGTGTTCTTTTGCGGAGATACAAATGGACGTGGAGGGATGCAAACACGGCCTGCCCCGATTATTTCGGGGATTAGGCGGATGGAGCTGATTCAGGCGGATATCTATTTATTGACCCGGAATTGTTTAAATATTGAACCAGAAACAATGCAAAATATTATGACCGCCATTGAAGAGTTGGTGGCAAACAAACTACACACCACTGCCACCGATATTGCGCCGCTGCAACAAAGTGGCAGTGATCGCAGGTATTTCAGGGTCACCACCCCAGAGAAATCCTATATGGCTACCTGGGGATTGAATGTAAAAGAGAACCAGACCTTTATTTACTTTTCCAAACATTTCAAGAGCAAAGATCTCCCGGTGCCGGAAATCTATTGCAGCAGCGATGATGAAACGATCTACCTGCAGGAAGATTTTGGCGATGAAAGCCTCCTGAACAGACTCGAGCAAGTGGGTCATGGTGAGGAAGCCAGGCAATTATTCAAAGACAGCCTCTACCAGCTGGCAAGACTTCAGGTATTGGGGCATGAGGGGCTCAACTATAAGAAATGTCTCACCGCAAAAGAATTTGGCAAACAGGCCATCAGCAGCGACTTGCTTTACTTCAAATATTATTTTTTAGATACCCTAAAAACGCCCTACGATAAGCAGACCATGCTGGATGATTTTGATGCGTTGGCAAACTACCTCACACATACGGAATACAAGTTCTTTATGTTCCGCGATTTCCAGAGCCGCAATATTATGCTCAAGGATAACAAGCCGCATTTTATCGACTACCAGGGCGGTATGAAGGGCGCCCCGCAATACGACGCCGCCAGTATGATCTGGCAGGCAAGGGCCGAACTGAGCGACGATTGGAAAAAAGAATTACTGGACAGCTATATGGATAGTCTCGATGAAGTACTGGGCCAAAAGATAGACCGGTACACATTTGTAGGTCAATACTATGGGTATGTACTGATCCGCTTACTACAGGTTTTGGGTGCCTATGGATTCCGGGGCTTGTTTGAACGCAAGGCGCAATTCCTTACTTCAATTCCCCTGGCATTGCGTAACCTGAAATGGTTTTTAGAGAATCGAAGCATGGGAATCAACATCCCGGAATTTAAACGCATGCTCCAGTTTATCGTGAGCGACGAAGTGATCGAAAGATTTGAGCCGCAGCAGGCAAATGCTGAAACGCCGCTCACGGTACATATAAATAGTTTTTCCTACTTAAAAACAGGCTACCCTTCCGCTGAAAGCAATAATGGCGGCGGCTATGTATTCGACTGCCGGGGTATTTTAAACCCGGGCCGCATTGAAGCATACAAAACCCAGACTGGGCGTGATAAAGACGTGATCGACTACCTGGAGCAGAATACCAAAATGCCGGACTTTATCAATAACGTATTTAATATTGTAGACATCAGCGTGGAGGACTACCTGAAACGCGGTTTCGAAAACCTCACCATTAATTTTGGCTGCACCGGCGGGCAACATAGAAGCGTGTATGCGGCTGAACAAACTGCCCGGCATTTACGCAATAAGTACAAACTGCGTACCGTGGTAAATCATATTGAACAGGAGAAGAAGGGGTGGGTCAATGAGACGTATTGATTTGCGGAAGTCGTAAGGTTGGCAAGTTCATTGGTTTACGGGTTCACAAGTTCAATGGTTGATAGTTCTGGTCTCGTTAATCCATTGAAATGACGGCCTACACATGAAAGTTAAAAAGATTTCAATCTTACTGCTGACTTTCGATGAGATTAAACTAAGTATCGCAACTGTCCTTTATTGTGTATTTTTAAGAAAAAACATGGAAATTAAAAACGAAGGAGATACCATTATTATTAAGACGAGTTCGCCTGAAATGGCAAAAAAAGTAGTGAATGATATTGAGTATGCCCGTTTTCTTGAATTGTCAAAAAATATAGCTGTTACGGATGAAGACATCAATATTTTCATGGAGGGCGTAAACGAATCTCAACGAGAATATGTAAAACAGCGGTATCAGCTATGACCTATAAAGTGGATGCCAATATTGTTTTTAGTTGCATATTAAAGCTGGATGGAAAAGTACCTGCTGCCTTATTTATTCTTATTGAATCAATAATATTCATTGCTCCGGATTTCTCAAAGCAGAAATAAAAAAACATCGGCAAAGGCTGGCTATTTTGACGAAAAAGCCAGAATCCATAATTATCGAAATGGAAAATGCCCGTTACGCCAAAATACATTTTTATCCTTACCAGATTGTACCGCAGGAAATAGAGCATCACACAATTGCCCTCCTTACAGGCAATGACGAGAAAGACATCCCTTATTTACGCTTTTCACTTTTTTTTCAACACAAAATATGGACAGGCGACAGGCCCATACGCAATGGCTTGTTAGCAAAAGGTTTCGACAACTGTATATCGCCTGAAGAACGTTTATTAAAACATTTATGAACGCACTCATCCTCGCCGCCAGCCTTTTTAAGCTTGCCTCATCTAAGTTGTGTATTTTTATAAAAAATTGAGTACGATGGAAGTAACGACAAACGGAGAAGAAGTCATTTTTAAGCTTAAAATGAGCACTCCAGAACTTGCTGCCGAAATGCAGCGCACTTTCGATTATGCAAGGGTGTTGGAATTATCGGCTACATCGAAGAAAATACCACAAGAAGAAGTTGATAAACTAGCCGACGATATAAAAAGGGACTGGTGGGAAAATAATAAAAGCAGGTTCATTAAATGACAATCATCGTTGATGCTAATATTGTTTTTAGTGCTGTCCTAAATCCTACACGACAAATCAGCTCCTTACTGTTGGGGATAATCCGGAGCGATTTCATTTTAATTTCGCCCCCCTTTCTAAAACAGGAGTTACGTAAGCATCGGCAACGTTTGGTTGATATTACCGAAGGCTCAGTGGAAGTTATTGAAGAGCTCATGCAAGTTTACTATAAACGTATCATGTTTTACAACGAGGAAATTATACCTCAGGAAATCTGGAACCATTCTGACATTTTCACGAAAGGCGTGGACATTAAAGATTCAGTTTCTGTGGCCTCCTCTCTATTTTTCCATTCTCCGATCTGGTCTGGTGATACGACATTAAAAAAACGCCTACAAAGTAAAGGCCGGGATATGCTCTTAAATACTCAGGAGCTATTAGAAATTATTTAAGCCATATTATATTCAACATGAACGCACTCATCCTCGCCGCCGGCCTCGGAACCCGCCTGAAACCCTTTACCGACCTGCATCCCAAAGCATTGGCACCCATTAATGGAAAACCAGTGCTGCAGCGCAATGTCGAATACCTGCAACGCTTTGGTATTACCGATGTAATTGTAAACGTGCACCATTTTGCTGAGCAGGTAATTGCTGCCATAGAAACCAATAATGGCTGGGGTAGCAATATTACCATCAGCGATGAAAGGAATGCCATCCTCGAAACTGGTGGAGGTATCAAAAAGGCAACCTGGTTTCTGGAGAAGACGGAGCACTGCGTGGTAATGAATGCCGATATACTCACCGATATGCCGCTGAATGAGATGATCGATTCCCATGTCCGCACCATGAGCATAGCCACCCTGGCCACCAGCACCCGAACCAGCAGCCGCTACCTGCTTTTTAACAGCAGCGGTCAGCTTTGTGGCTGGCGCAATGATAAAACCGGTGAAAGAAAAATACCGTTCGACCACGGTACATTTATCGACAAAGCCTTTAGTGGCATCCAGGTGCTTAAGCGTGACATATTTGGCCTGATCCGGAACACGGGGAAATTTTCCATGATCGATGCCTACCTCGATATCTGCGGCAGCCACCGCATCGATTCTTTTGATCACTCTGCTTATCAAATGATAGATATCGGCACCCCGGAAAAACTAGAACAGGCCAGCCAATTGTTTGCGTAGGGTTGTGAAATGCTACTCGTTACTTTCCCAATTCAAGCGAAAGCGGCATGGTAAGCTGCCGTGACTTTTTTTTCAGAACTCAGCCAGAAGATCACTCACGTAATATCGCCCATGCTCCTGCTG
Source organism: Chitinophagaceae bacterium (assembly GCA_039925965.1). Classification (GTDB taxonomy): domain Bacteria; phylum Bacteroidota; class Bacteroidia; order Chitinophagales; family Chitinophagaceae; genus JAZKFT01. Next base: position 97,390 of record JBDSXW010000006.1, on the reverse strand, counting down.
GAAAAAACCTGTGCATTCGCCCTTCCGCCCAAAACTGAACGCACATTACGAAACTTGTAAAGGGCCGGCAATTTGTTGGTAACTGGTGCCTTCTATTGTCCTTAAAATTTCTACTTTGCGGGCGTACCTGTAAGGGCTGGCTTTTGCACTTACAGCGGTTTGGGGACGCTGGTTGTTATTTTGAATGGCCAATTAATAGAGATAGCTTTTGAAAGATATTTTAGGAGATTACTATTGAGCCTGATTAATTCGGCTGGCGTAACCTCTGTCAGGGCGAAAGCCAGCCCTGAGACAGGGGTTTAATAACCAAAAAAAAACATTCGCAACTATGAGTTACAACTACCTGCCACTCGACAAGAACGAACTGACTTTTCAACAGGTGAAACACCTGCTGCAATACGACCAGCTGATCTCCATCACGTTCGAGGCCTACGACAATATTGAAAAATGCCGCCATTACCTCGATGATAAAATGGATACCAGTGCTGCCCTGTATTATGGCATCAACACCGGTTTCGGTTACCTGCAAAATGTAAAGATCGGCGACGCCCAGATAGAAGAATTACAGTATAACCTGCTGAAAAGCCATGCCTGCGGAATGGGCGAAGAAGTGCCGGAAGCGATCGTGAAACTGATGCTGGCCTTTAAGGTAAAAAGCCTTGCCTACGGCCATAGCGGCGTGCAAAACGAAACCGTGCAGCGCCTCATGGATATGCATAACAATGGCGTAACTCCGGTGGTGTACACGCAGGGCAGCCTGGGCGCCAGTGGCGACCTGGCCCCGCTGAGTCATCTTTGCCTGCCGATAATCGGGCTGGGAGAAGTGTATTACGAAGGAAAGAAAATGGCTATGGAAGAAGCCGAAAAGACCTTTGGCTGGAAACCCGTTCCGCTCAGAAGCAAAGAAGGTCTGGCGCTGATCAATGGCACGCAGTTTATGGCGGCCTATGGTATGTATTGCCTGGCCAAAGCCGATCACCTGATCAAAATGGCTGACCTGATCGCGGCCGTTTCTTTCGATGGATTTAACTGCAATTTGCAGCCGTTTCATGAAGCCATCCAGCGTATCCGGCCGCACAAGGGGCAAGTGGATACCGCTGCCAAATTAAGGCAATACCTGGCGGGAAGTACCATTGCCACAGCCACTGGTAAAGAGATCCAGGACCCCTATTCATTCCGCTGCATTCCGCAGGTGCATGGCGCTACGAAGGATAGTTTTGAACATGTATTAAAAGTGTTTCTGCAAGAGATCAACAGCGTTACCGACAACCCTAACATTTTCCCGGATGAGGACCTGATAGTGAGCGGGGGTAATTTTCATGGCCAGCCGCTGGCGCTCACATTAGATTTTTTAGCCATTGCTATGAGCGAACTGGCTAATATCAGCGAACGCCGTACCTACCAGCTTATCAGCGGGCAGCGTGGCTTACCATTATTCCTGGTAAAAGAGGCCGGTCTGCACAGTGGTTTTATGATACCGCAATACACTGCAGCCGGAATAGTGAGTGAAAACAAACAACTCTGCACCCCGGCTTCCGTGGATAGCATTTCATCCAGTAACAACCAGGAGGACCATGTAAGTATGGGCGCCAACGCTGCCACCAAATTACTGCGGGTGATCAACAATGTAGAAAAAGTGCTATCCATCGAACTCCTTACCGCCATGCAGGCGCTGGAGTTCCGTCGCCCGCTGAAAAGCTCGGCCATTATTGAAGAAATGTATACCGCCTTTAGAGAACAGGTAAGTTTCAATGAAGCAGATCGGGTGTTGCACGATGACATGATGAAAGCGGTGGCGTTTGTGGGGGAGTATTTAATACCGAAAGGATAGTTTGCACGCAAAGCAGTAGGCAATGAAATTTGTATCTTTAATCAAAATTCAGGATTATGGAAAGTTTAATGGAAAGAACCCCGACAAAACTCAATAAACAGCAATTGGAAATGTTGCGTTTATTAGATAAACCATTACCAGAAAGCGACTACCTAGAACTTAAAAAAAGGATTGTTCAAATATTAACGAAACAATTAGACGAGGAAATGGAAAAATTAGAAAATAAAAATGGCTGGACTGCTGAAACATACGAGCAGTGGGGTAACGAGCATAACAGAATAGCATCAAAATGATTGCAGTTATTGACACCAATCTGATGTTGCAGGCAATTGGAAAAACCAGCATACACAAACCTATCTGGCAGGGCATTGTTGACGAAAAATATTCAGTTGTTGTCAGCTCCGCCATCTTACTTGAGTATGAAGAAATCCTGGCTTTGAAGGCTTCAACACTAGCCGCAGATTTGGTGCAAAAAGTTTTTTTCGAAGCCGCAAATATTGAGCATATAAATCCCGAGTTTCTTTGGGACGCAGTACCAGACGATAAGGACGATAATAAATTTTTCGGCGGCAGCAGACTATCTTGTTACAAACGACAGCCACTTTAATGCTGCTAAATTGCTAACCTTTCCCAAAATAAATATTGTCTCCGCTGATGAATTTCTTGAAATCATCAAGGCTCTTTAATATTTTGCCCAAGCCGCAAATCTCCATTGCGGCTTTCCATTTTAAACTTTTGCTTGTAAAACCAATAAAACAGCTATGAGTTACGACCCCATAAAATACGCCACCCCAACCGGCAATACCCTAACCTGCAAAGGATGGATACAGGAAGCCGCGCTGCGGATGCTGCTCAACAACCTCAACCCCGAAGTGGCCGAGCGTCCCGACGACCTGATCGTATACGGCGGCCGCGGCAAGGCCGCAAGGAGTTTTGATGCCCTTGATAAGATCATTGCCGGCCTGAAGATTTTGGAGAATGATGAAAGCCTCCTGATACAAAGCGGCAAACCCGTCGGTATTTTAAAAACACATAAAGACGCGCCGAGGGTGCTCATCAGCAACAGCCAGCTCGTACCCAACTGGGCCAACTGGAAGCATTTTGACGAACTGGAAAAAAAGGGCCTGATGATGTATGGACAGATGACCGCTGGCAGCTGGATCTATATCGGCAGCCAGGGTATTGTTCAGGGTACCTACGAAACCTATGGCGCATTGGCCGATAAGCATTTCAAGGGCTCACTGAAAGGAACATTGAATGTAACAGCAGGCCTCGGCGGTATGGGTGGCGCACAGCCATTAGCCATTACGATGAATGAAGGCGTTGCCTTGATTGCCGAGGTAGAGGAATGGCGGATTGACAAACGTATTGAAACAAAATACCTGGATGAAAAACATATAGACATTGACACAGCAATTGATGCCGGCGTAAAGTATAAGGCGGAAGGTATAGCAAAGAGTATTGGAGTGTTATGCAACGCGATTGACTTATTACAAAGATTGATCGATCGTAATATCATCCCCGACACCCTTACCGACCAAACCAGCGCCCACGATCCATTAGTAGGCTACGTGCCGCATAACGTCACCAACGAACAGGCGAATGTACTACGTCGTGCCAACCCTGAAGCCTATGTGGAACGTGCCTACGAAAGCATGTACCTCCATGTACAACTCATGCTGCAACTAATGGACAAAGGCGCCATCACTTTCGACTACGGCAATAATATCCGCGCCCGGGCCAGGGAGTACGAAGAGTCGACCGTCAATCGTCAACCACCAGTTGACTCCGGCTCCAATCATCATTTATCCATTATCAATTATCCATTAAACCGTTGCTTCGATTTCCCCGGCTTCGTGCCCGCCTACATACGACCACTGTTTTGCGAGGGCAAGGGACCCTTTCGCTGGGCGGCGCTGAGCGGCGACCCTGCAGATATCGCGGTAACGGATGCATTGATTATGGAGATGTTTCCCAACAACACAGGTATGATTCGCTGGATGAAGATGGCGCAGGAAAAAATTGCCTTCCAGGGATTGCCCGCACGTATCTGCTGGCTGGGCCAGGGCGAACGGGAAAAAGCCGGCCTGGCATTTAACGAACTCGTCCGCACCGGCAAAGTAAAAGCCCCCATCGTGATCGGCCGCGACCACCTCGATACCGGTTCTGTAGCCAGCCCTAACCGCGAAACCGAAGCCATGCTCGATGGCAGCGATGCCGTAGCCGACTGGCCGATCCTCAACGCCCTTGTAAACACCGCCGGCGGTGCCAGCTGGGTAAGCCTGCACCATGGCGGTGGCGTAGGCATGGGGTACAGTATTCATGCAGGCATGGTCATCGTTGCCGATGGTACAGAAGAAGCCGCCACACGATTAAGCCGGGTGCTCCGCAATGATCCGGGCATAGGCGTGATACGACATGCGGATGCAGGGTATGAAATTGCGAAAGATACAGCGAAGGAGTTTGGGTTGGATTTGGAGGGAAGGTTGTAATGTATTTATTGGCCAGGGGTCAGTACAACTATAAAGCGGCATCGGCGTCGCACTCTTCTACAATTAAATTCCTATTGAGCCACCATATTTTTTAGTTAGTTAAAAATTTGACACTATTACACTACATCAACCTTCTACAACGCGTTCCTTCGGAACGCTGCGGCAAATCATTCCAATTTTCTACCGACAAAGTGTTCCAAAGGAACACGAAACCAGCCGCGCATTTTTTACAACATTCTCCAACATCTGTTAATCCGATATAGGGCGATATGTCCCATATGAACGCTTTGTAAAAGACTCTGGACGTAAGAATGCAACTACACGGCGTTACGTTCCATGGGAACGTTTTGTCGGTAGCCAGGTTTCATAGCGGCGATCTTCGTTCCGTAGGAACGTTTTGTAAAGAACCTTGCACATAAGAACAACACCTGCCGAAGGCCCGAAGTACGCTTCATTCATTTCAGCCATAGCACGTTCCCACAAAGCGTTCCGAAGGAACGTTTTGTAAAAAACCTCGCAAACAAGGATGCCTCTTTCGAAGGCCCGAAATCTTCTTCATTAATTTCAGTTTATATCACCCTCCCACAAAGCGTTCCGAAGGAACGCAGCGGACAACCATTCCAATTTGCTACCGACAAAGTGCTCCGAAGGAGCACGAAACCCCAGCACGTTCCCGGTAGTTTCAGCCACATCAACCGGTCCGACACAGGACGCTACGTTCCATACGCACGTTTTGTAAAAAACTTCGCAGGCAAGAATACCACTACACGGCGCTACGTTCCGAAGGAACGTTTTGTCGGTAGCCAAGAGTGTTTTAGCGGGCTGCCACGTTCCGAAGGACCGTTTTGTAAAAAACCTCGCAAACAAGGATGCCTCTTTCGAAGGCCCGAAATCTTCGTCATTAATTTCACGTTATATCACCCTCCCACAAAGCGTTCCGAAGGAACGCAGCGGAGAACCATTCCAATTTGCTACCGACAAAGTGCTCTGAAGGAGCACGAAAAACGGCCGGCCCAATTCATAATATGTACCGGTCAATCTAAAATCCGTGTACAAAAATCGGCACTGGAAGAATGCCATATTAGATTGCCCATATAAACAATATATCGCTTCCCAACCTTCACAATAAAACCATACCTACTTAACCCTCAAAAAACTCTCAATGGCAAACACCTACACGCAACTCCATATCCAGTTTGTATTCGCAGTTAAATTTCGGGCGGCGATGATCAGTGAAGGCTGGGAGGAACAACTTCACAAATACATCACAGGTATCTTTCAACAAAACGACCATAAAATGTTGCAGATAAATTCAATGCCCGATCATATACATATATTTATTGGAATGCGTCCCAGGCAGTCAATTGCTGCCGTGGTACAAAATGTGAAAACAGAAAGCAGCAAATGGGCAAACGCAAAGGAGTTTTGTAACGCACCTTTTGAATGGCAGGATGGTTATGGAGCGTTTTCTTATGGTAAAAGCCAGGTAGCCACGGTAATACGATATATACAAAATCAAAAAAAACACCACCAAAAGCAAGCCTTTCTGGATGAATACCGGCTGCTCTTACAACTATTCGAAATAGACTACGAGGAGCAGTATCTCTTCAAAGAGCCCCAATAAACAATAGATGTTTATCCTCCTGATAACAGATGATAAATAATGGTTGCTGACTTTCCCGATATTAAAGCTGCCGCTATTTCATAACAAAATAAATCAGCCCGGCCAATACAGATGACATGAGACTACAACAATCATCCCTGTCGGCGAAAATTTAACCCGCAGAAAAATTAAAACGCACCTGATCTAAAACTGCACCATCCACAACCCAAAGGATCTATAGTTTAGCCTTTTCAATCTAAACCACACCCCCATGCAAATTCTCCAAATCTCCACCACGATCCATAAATGAGAAACGACAGGCGAAGGCTACGACTCACCGGCAAATGAAGCCGAAGACGTTGGCTTTTTCCTGGAAGACCAGACCGGCGACAGCCGCACTTGCTTTATCTACGGCTATATTACCATTCATGCCGGCAGCAACGGTTTTGTGCTGGATCTTGAATTAGAAAGTGTAATAACCTACAGAAACGTACAATTGCCCACAACCGCTGAGTTGTACGACCTTTACATCGAAGCCCAAAAAACCTGGAATTATCAAATACTTCAGCGCAGCCGCGACGAAGGTTTTATGCCGATGATCGTAAGGCTGTCGCCACCGGTAGCTTTTGAAGATTTGGAAGAGGCGATGCTACAAGCCCTGGCGCAATAGAAAAGGCATCGATTGGCATCAAACAGTGTAACATACAATTACCACATTTGTATCCCGCTGGACCTACACTCACAATAATGGTATTGATTTTCTCAACGCCACTTCGGGATCAACTGATACTGGATCAAGCTACCCTCCGGGTGGGAAGGCATTTCCCATTGTCCTATTTCTTCATAATTTCTTAATACCCTCAAAACCATCCACCAGCATTAAATGTGTTGCTTCGCCGTTTTGAACAGCTCCAAAACAACCGAACGCAACATGGCTAAATTTTTACAAACCAAATTCCGTACCTGTATCATTATTTGCCTGGGCTTGTTGAGCGCCGTTGGCCTGAAGGCGCAATTTACACCCAACAATATTGCGGTACTAGTGGCAGCTACAAGTAGCTCCAACACCACGGCCAGCATTGTGGAACTGAATACAACCACCGCGAGCCAGCCTGCGGTAAGCACCATACCCATCCCCGGAACGGGTACCGACGCCCTCCGGTTTTCAAGCAGCGCCACTTCAACCGGTTACCTCTCGCTGAGCGACGATGGTAGCCTGCTTTGCTTTAACGGTGCCAACAACACCAACACGGCTGCGAACGTCAACACGTTGAATCCCCGTGGCATAGGTACACTGAATGCCGCAGCCGGTTTTAGTATCGCCACTACTTATACCGGAGGTTCCGGCAACCAGACCCGTTCGTCCACCAGCTTAAACAATGCTGCATTTTTTATAGCCGATCAGGGCGGACTCTATACCAACGGCACCAGCTCTGCAAGCCCGTCGGGCAATTTCCGTGGCATTAAACCCTTTGGCGGAACCGTATATGTAGCACAGTCGAGCAGCACCGCAACCGTTATTCAATTGGCTACTGTGTCAGCCACCACCGGAGCCACGATTACCGGCTTACCCGGACTTACCAACAATTCCAGTCTTCAGGATTTTTACCTCGTGTCATCTGGCTCAAACGGTACAAGCTACGATGTGCTCTATGTGCTTTCTGCCACCAGCAACACAGTCGGTTCAATTGCCAAATATTCATTGGTAAGCGGCAGCTGGGTGGCCAATGGTTCCTACCCAACAACCTTTGGCGGATTTGGATTAGCGGCGCAAAAACAAGGCGGCGGTGCCTATCTATATGTATCCACCGGCCTGGGCGCACAAACAGCGAACAGCGTTTTAAAACTCAATGATGTCGCTGGGTGGAATGCGGCTATCAGTATCACCACGGCCAGCAATGTATCACTGTATACATCAGCTACGGGCACCATTATCAAAGGCGTATCTTTTGTACCCGTCGCACCGGCCATTCCTTCGGTCAATCTTTCGGTCAGTACCAATACAGGCTCAGAAGCCGCTGCCACTTCCATTACCGTTACCGCCACAGCTTCTGCCCCCGTTGCAGGCAATCAAACGGTGTCACTCGGCGTTTCAGGAACCAATATCACCGCCGGTGATTATAACCTTTCCAATACCACCATTACTATTCTTTCAGGTGCTACTACCGGCACTGTAACTTTTGACGTGGTTGATGATGCCGTGCCTGAAGCCACTGAAACAGCTACCCTCACCATCAGCAATCCATCTGCTGGTATCTCACTGGGCGGTACGGTTTCGCAAGACATTACGATTATTGACAATGATAATACCCCGCCGCAAATCAGCCTGGATTATACCACCACCACCAACTATATCGATGGCGGGGTATCTGCTGCTCCTGTGAGCCCTTTTGCCGTAAGCGGCGTGATCAACGATCCCACCAGCCCGGCACAAACGCTGGGTATCAACTTCACCATTTCCGATGCTGAAACTGCTGTATCGGCGCTTACGGTTACTGCAACAAGCGGCAATACTACAGTAGTTCCCAATGCCAACCTGGTACTTACAGGCTCCGACGGCTCCCGTAATCTTTTAATAACCCCGGCGGCGGCAGGATACTCCAACATTTCTATTACCGTGAGTGATGGCATCAGCACGGCAACTTATACCATCAATTACGCAGCCTCGGCTGCTTCAGGGGTACCTGCAAGCACCCGCTTTCACACTGGCACCAGCGTTGCTTCTACCGCACAGGCAGTGGATAATAACCTGATGCTGGTGGGTGACGATGAGAATCAGTTGCTGCGTTTGTACAACCGCCAGAATTCAGGGCTGCCGGTGAATGGATTTGATTTCAGCAACATGCTGAACCTGCCAGATTCATCTGGTGGTATAGCGCGGGAAGTGGATATTGAAGCCAGTACCAGGGTGGGCAATCGCATCTTTTGGATGGGATCGCATACCAATGCATCCAACGGTAATACCCGGCCCAACCGCAGCCGCATATTTGCTACCGATATCAGCGGTACAGGTGCAGCCACAACCCTGAGTTATGTGGGCCGGTACGATGGCTTGAAAACAGATTTGATTAACTGGGATGTAACAAACGGGCATGGACTAGGAGCTAACTATTTTGGCTTCGCCGCAGGTTCCGCACCCGGCGTAGCGCCAGAAGTGGCCGATGGCTCAGGCTTTAATATCGAGGGTCTCACCATGGCTCCCAACGGAACGACTGGTTATATCAGCTTCAGGGCGCCCATTGTTCCTGCATCTGCCCGAACCAAAGCATTGATCGTGCCGGTTACAAATTTTACCAATCTGGTCAATGGCAACCCGACCACAAGCCCTGCTCTTTTTGCCGCTCCGATACAACTCGATCTTGGAGGCAGGGGCATCCGCGAAATAAAACGGAATGGCAGCGGTCAATACCTCATCATTGCAGGACCGCATGATGGGTCAACCGGTGTGGCGCCAAAGGATTTCAGGCTTTATACCTGGTCTGGTAATGCAGGCGATGCACCACTCTTGCGTGGCGCTGATTTAACCGCGTTAAATGTTGGCGGAAGCTTTGAATCGATCGTTGATTTGCCAGACCCGCTTACTGACGCAAGTACCATCCAGTTTCTGATCGATAACGGCGACGCCATTTTCTATAACGATGGTACCAATGCAAAAGACCTGTCGCAAAATAACCTGAAGAAATTCCGCAGCGATAGTGTGGTGCTCGGCACTAATGTGTTGTTGCCACTCGGCTTGCTGACCGCTTCGGTTCAGGCCCAGGGCACCAACGCTGTAGTAAAATGGAGCACAGCAAATGGGGCGGATTACTCAATCTTCGAAATAGAAGCAGGTGTAAACGCACAAGATTTTACGAGCATCACCAAGATTCAGTCTCAACCAGGTAGCGGTCAGAAAAATTACACGATTACCCATAGCAACGCGGCGGCCTGGGGCAATAAAATATATTATCGCGTTAAAATGATCTCGCCGTCGGGTAACATTACTTACAGCAATATCATGCTGGTGCGGTTCAATGGATTATTTGTTTCGGTTACAGATATTTTCCCGAACCCAACCAGTGGCATTTTTAATTTAGTCACCAGCGGTATCGCAAATGAAGCCATCCAAATCCGAATGACAGATATGAACGGAAAGGAGATAAAAAAACTGCAGATTTTAAACAATGGCAATACCGTTCTGGATATCTCTATGAATGGTAAAGGTGTCTATGTACTGGAAGCTATATTGCCCGGTGGAAACAGTCAGCAGTTCAAAATCGTAAAGCAATAACCAATTGAAATTTATCGCTAAAAATCAAAAAGGCTGTCTTTGAAAAGGCAGCCTTTTTTGATACCGGTGGGGACTCTCCCGTTTGCCCGGTCAACCACCAGCCCATCGGCTAAACCATTTTTCCCCGAAATGATTTATTTTTCCACCAATGCCTTTTTTCAAACACCTATTACACTTATGTTTTGTAACGGCCATTCTATCGGGCAGTATTCGTTCAACCGCCCAAACTCCCGGCTGCACCGACACCTTAGCCAATAATTTCAACCCGGCAGCTACGGTCAATAACGGTAGCTGCACCTATAATACAACCAGCTACACGCCGCCCTTAAAGGTAGACCCCATGAACGATACCCTGCTGGAAACCAGCGGGCTTGCGATGGCGGGCAACTACCTGTGGACCCACAATGATGGCGGCGATAGCGCAGTGATTTACCGCATTGATACCCTTACCAAAACGATCCTGCAACGGGTGTACCTGGCGGGCGCCACCAACGTGGATTGGGAAGACATGGATTTTGATGCCACCCATTTTTACATCGGCGACTTTGGTAACAATGCGAGCGGTGCACGCACCGATCTCAAGATTTACAAATTCCCTTTTAGCGCCATACGAAGCCATATATCGAACCCAGTAGATACCATTGCGGCAGCGTTGATAGAAACCATCCGTTTTACCTATAGCGATCAACCGCAGCCACCACAGCAGGTACCAGATAACAGCACGCCATTTGATTGCGAAGCCATGATTGTTGACAGCGGTCGCATCCATTTGTTTACCAAAAACTGGGTGAACCTGAATACAGTACACTATATCATCAATGGCATTTCTGCTGGCACCTATGTTGCCGTGCCGCAGGATACGCTGGCTACCAATTACCTGGTTACCGCTGCTGCCAAAGCGCCGGGCCGTAATGTGGTGGTGCTGCTGGGTTACCAGAATACCGGCTTCGCGAACCATTTTATGCACCTGCTTACCGGCTATAGTGGCAACAAGTTTTTTAATGGCAACAAACGCAAACTGAACCTGCCGACCGTCCTCACCATGGGCCAGGCAGAGGGTATCACATTCCGGAATGAAACCTACGGTTATATCAGCAACGAGAAATATAGCACCATCACCAACCAACGGTTGCGGTCTTTTAATATTGCTAACTATATTCCCAATTTGCCCACCACTTACCTCTTCAATGGTGCGGGCAACTGGAACGACCTCGCTAACTGGAATTGCTTTCTCATGCCGCCAGCAAGTGTCAGCACCGGTAGCAAGATCATCATCGATCCAATGGTGGATGGTTCCTGCCTGTTGAATATTCCCTACAACGTAAAAGCAGGAGCTTCGCTGACGGTAAAGCCGGGCAGATCCTTTATTGTACAGCAAAATCTTACGCTGCAACACTGAGGCAAATCACATTTGCGCCAGATACACGAATGCAGCCATGTCCTGATAAGACTGCAGTTGGCAAATGATTCCCAAATAGCAACCAGCAACCCGGTCTGCTGCGAGCGAAAAACAGTAGTGAAGCCAGAAAATCTAATGGTAGCAAGCAGCCATTGTAACGTTGACGTTAAAAATTCTAATTCCTATATTCATATTCTGTTGCATCCCTTTGTAGTTATATCGGTGGGAAGCAGTTATACTTTGTTAAATGTTGCGCTACTATCTGCGCGGAACAGTTATATTTTGTAGGATGTTGTGTCGCTATCAGCGCGGGACAGTTATATTTTGTAGGAAGATGTGTTGCTATCAGCAGGACCCGTATTTCCATCATGAATGTTAAAATGCAAACTGCGGGTCACCATCATCGCAAGTCGATGTTGGCAGTTCTGTAATTTCAACCCAAATATGAATTTATGCTATACCTCGACATTGCCAAAGCATGTAACAGCAAGGGGATCGACGATCCAAGACGTTGGTTGGTGAAGAATGGATTTAACTACGTAACCGCCGCACGGCTCATTAATAACACACAGGATTCGATCACCTATGCCATACTGGAAAAACTGTCGTTGCTGCTGTTTTGTACCCCAAACGACTTGCTGAGCTGGAAACCCAATGAGACCGTAACGCAGGCCAACCATCCCCTGCTTAAACTCACGCAGGTTCCCAAAGAACAATCAATCGCAGGCCAGCTAAGAAAACTTTCGCCTGATAAAATAGCCGAGGTACAGCAATTCCTGGCGGAGCTGAATAAAGAAAAATAAACCGGCACCATCATTCACTATCGGATGACATTGAAACAAAAAATATACAACCATTACCTGCAGGCAATCAAGGATCGGGTACAGCAGCTGCAAAAGATATTGGCCGACCTGAAGGAAAGTGCTTCCAACGAAACCAAAAGCACTGCCGGAGACAAGCACGAAACGGCCCTGGCCATGTTGCAGATAGAACAAGCCAATACAGGCGGACAACTGGAAGTGGCCCTCAGTCACCAACAGGCGATTGAAAAAATAAATCCTTCATTGCATACCAGTGTGGCAGTTAATGGCAGCCTTATTAAAACAAGCCGTGGCTACCTGTTTTTAAGTGTGGCCATGGGCAAAGCTATTGTGGATGGTATCCCTGTAATGGCACTTTCACAACAATCTCCATTGGGGAAGCAGCTGACAGGTCTCCGTTCAGGAAATACCGCTACTATAAATGGTTTTGTCTATACTATTGAAGAAGTTGAATAGATGACAAAGATCACGTGCCAACGGTCGGAACAACTTACGGTTTTCTTAAATGGCAGTTTCATCCATCGCCCAAATCATCCTGCGCTTTTGCTCACTGCAAGCTGGCAACCAATCCTTCGCCAGTTAAAAACCAGACGAATGATTACAATTTTGCAACAGTAGCCCAGGCAAGTTCTAACCCAACCGCCATTACAAGATTGAATTAATGGTTGTATCTGGCACGGGTATAATTATTAATTCATATGAAAGTCATTTTCCTAATAGCTATTTCCCTCGCAAGCTCGCTGTTGGACACAGCCCAAATAGAGGAACGGCAGTCTGCTGATTGGAAGCTGATAGGCAAGCTACATTTTGGCGGCATCACCAAAGCTAAAATGGAGTATATCGCTTCCGGCACTGACACTACGTATAACCTTTTTATCAAGGATGTAAGAGATATGACAAAGGATAACTATTTCAATATCAGCTTTAGAAGTAGTGGTAGGACATTTGAAAAATTGTACACGATTCTTAAAAGTTTTTTCCTGCCCGAAAATAAGAAAGACAAAAAATACACCCGAACATTCAACCTCGGCAATACCGGCGTTAATGTGCAGCACTATCGCCTGCTTACCGGTCGGGGTATTATGTTTTATACACGGGATGGATATACTTACCTGGACGAGGGAGATGTAGATAAACTGTTTGGCAAAAACTGATCATTACTGCCCGGGTATCAACAATATATAGCGTTAGTTGTGCTATTGTTCAACAAAAGTGTCTGGCAAGAAAATTGTTAAAGAAATCCTAACTAAAATAAACTTCACTTCAAAAGAAAGAATACATTTAGTACCAATATCCATTTTAGTATATGTTACTTCCGAACACAATACAGATCGCTGGCAACAGCGCTACCCCTTTACTGGTCAACCGCCTGGGTTACGGAACCATGCGTTTAACGGGCCCCGGTATTTATGGTGAACCACCTAACCGGCCCGAAGCGCTGGCCATTTTAAAAGAAGCGGTAAGCTGTGGGGTCAATTTTTTCGATACAGCAGATTATTACGGCGAAGATGTAACTAACCGTTTGCTGGCAGAGGCATTGTATCCCTACCCCAACAATTTGGTGATTTGCACCAAAGTAGGTGGTGCCCGTAAACCGGATAAAAGCTGGATCCCGTTTAATACGCCTGATAATTTGCGCAGCAGCATCGAAAACAACCTGCGCACGCTTAAACTGGACCAGGTTCCATTGGTTCATTTCAGGGTATTCCAGGGCAGCGACACCTCCTTTGAAACCTCCATGGAAGCCATGTTTGCCATGCAGCAGGAAGGTAAAATTTTACACGTAGGCGTGAGTAATGTAACCGCTGGTCAATTGGAAACGGCTATTCAAATGGGTCCGGTAGCCACCGTTGAAAATATGTATGGGCATGCACAACGCACAACGCTGGTGTCGCCCTATGGAGAAAACTGCGGCGGTGAAGAAGTGCTTTCCATTTGCGAGGGCTATAAAATTCCGCTGATTCCTTACTTCTCTTTGTTCACTTCCCTGCCGAAAAAAGACAACCGTATTGCCACCATTGCTGAAAAGTATGGGGTTTCGGAAGCACAGGTACATATTGCCTGGTTGCTGCACAAGTCGTCATGGCTGCTGCCCATACCCGGAACTTCTTCGTTGCTTCATTTTCGGGAAAATATGAAAGCGGCCCAACTGGTACTAACAGAAGCAGATATGCGGTTCCTGGAATAACCAGTACCCCAAATAACAAATAGCTTTATCATTAAAATAATTATATGGCCACAAAAACCGATTGGCCCAAAGCCATTAAGCCCTTATTAAAAAAGTACAAAAACACCAAACACCCGCTGGACTATAAAAACCTGTACCAACTGATTGTGATGGTGGTATTATCAGCCCGGGATAGAGACATACATATAAACCAACTCGCACCTGATTTATTCGTCGCCTTCCCAAATATCAAGGCACTTTCCAGGGCTACTGAAGCCAAGCTTACACCGTTCGTGGGTAAGGTAAGAAGTTCAGCCAATAAAATTAAGTGGCTGCTGGAGATGGGGCAAAGCATCAGGGCCGACAAAAATATTCCGCTCACCCTTGACGGCCTTACTGCATTAAAAGGCGTAGGCAGAAAATCAGCCAATGTGATCTTAAGAGAAGCCGGACAACCTGCTGAAGGTGTTATTGTAGATCTCCACGTGGTCCGCGTTGCCCCAAGGTTGAGCATCGCTACCGCGACAAATCCAATTAAGATGGAAGAACAACTAATGGAAGTGCTACCCAAAAAAGAATGGGATGCCGGCATGGCGATGTCGTTTCTGGGAAGGGAGATCTGCCGCCCCAAGCCGAAATGCGGGATTTGCTTGATGAAGGATGTCTGCGCTTATTACCAGGAGAATGGTGCAGGGGTCGAATTGAACAGCAGGAAATAAGTCCACCGCTCGTACTGCAGTAAAGGGTCAAACAATCGTTTACGAATTCACAAGTTCACGGTTTTACGGGTTCAATTGTTTGTGAGTTTGAGGTAAATAAATCACGATCACCTGAACATACCCAGTTTGAAATACCCCAGGTGAATTTCATCTTCAGCGTTAGTGTGGGCTTCCGATAGTAGAATACGGTATTGCGTCCTTGAAGTTTCATCCAGGGCATCTTCGATTTCAAACAAATCATCTACATCAATTCCATACTTGTCGTCTATATGCGAACTGGCTCCTTTAAATCCTGTATGGCGGAAAAAAGCAGTCTGCTTTGACTTGTTGATTGCCTCTGCTTTACTGTTGGCGGCGATTAGCATTTTATAATGAAATTCTTCAAACTCATTTTCTTTATAGCCGCCAAGGTTAATAAAGTATAGGCGGGTTTGGCCTACATCAATTGGTTCTCCAGCCGCCGTCACCTTCACCGAATACTTATCCACCTGCGTTATTTCACGCCAGGCATCAATATGCAATTTACCTGCGGCTTGAGACCAAAAAGCAACCAGGTTGGGCACGAGATCTGCCATGCTTTCACCAATACCAAAGAAAACGTCATGTTGTTCAATATGCCTGCCTGGCGGCTTGCAACCGATCAGTACCATAAAAAGTTTCGGCATATATATTTAGTTGTGCTGAAGAACAAAAATAACCACTCCACTACCGGTAACCTTTTAATTTTCTCCACTATAAAACCGGGTTCTACTACGGCGCGACCAAACTACTTGCCGCAATCACTAAAAAATAACCCGCCGAAAATTCAGCGGGTTATTGATGTAATGTGAACGTCACGTTCTTACTCCTTCACTACTTTATACACCAGTGTTTCTTTTTCATTCGCAACCTGCAGCATATAGACACCCGATGCAAAATGCGACATATCGATCGCAATATTCCGGTTCTCTACATCGCTGGTGTATAATAGTTTTCCATCAGGCCCTAACAACCTCACATTGGCTTTCTGAATAATACCATTGACAAAGAGTTCACGTTTCACAGGGTTGGGATAAATAGTGATCAGTTCCTTCACACCCGTGTTGCTGATCTTAACGATCGTACTATAGCTAAACCTCCCATCGAGATCGGTTTGTTTCACGCGATAGTAAGCAATGCCTTTCAGCAAATTGTTATCGACAATCCCATAATCATGTATGCCATCGCCAGCGCTGTTCACTGTTTGCAGCAGCACAAAATCCACCCCGTTAAACGACTTCTCAATCTCATAATTCCGCACCCTGACTTCCTGCACCCGCCAGGTAACCTGTGCCTGGTTCTGCGCATTTAAGACCCCATTCACCAACAACCACTGAATTGGCAGACTTGCACCCGGATTAGCTACACTGAAGGGAGAGAAAGATGTGAAGCCGCTGTCAGACCTGCTGAATGTTCCATCTCCATTGTCTACCGCAGGGCCTACACTCCGCAACGCCCATGCACCATTTTCATAATGTACTATTCCACAGGCATTCCGATTAAAGCCAGGCAGTTCTTCCGAAGCCTTCCAGGTAACGGTAATCTTTGCATCACTGCCGCCTGGTATATCTTCTGTTATGTTCCATGTTTTGTTTACAAAGCCCGAAGTCCTCTTGCCACCGCTAAAATTATTTACACTGTCTATCACAGACACTGCGAAATTATCCGCAACGCCAGTATTTCTGATAGTCATAAAATTGGGGCTAGTGAGGCCGGTCGATACCGGGAACAGGTTAGTGGGGTTGTTGTTTACAAGCCGCAATCTTCCAGTTCCTGTTGTTACAATATGGTGCACGCTATCTATATTGACTACGATCCCATTTACATTCAGGTTCGCATTTCCCAACACCAGTCTTCCACCGATCCAGCCAGGGAACAAGGGATTTCCCTGCTTGAGGTCCAGGTTGCCAGGCACCGTTGTAGTTATCGGCACTGCATATACCGCGGTAAACATCACGGAATCAGTATTATTAAATTCATTAAACTCTGGCGGGCTACTGCGTACAATTTCTGTTACGATATAGCCCATGCTTACATTGATCCTCATTTTCTTAGTGATCACTGCACTATCCACGCCATTAATGCTGAACAACACACTATCCAGGCCAACAGTATTATGCAGACTATCTTTTACATAAATCCGCAGCCAGGCAGTTCCTGCGGCGCCACCATAATTACGTAGATAGTCGCGTATAATTACACTATCACCTGCGGCAAAACCAGTGGGGTTAAACGTGATGCCTTCGTGAAGACTCTTCGCAAAGTCCGGAGCTGCCCCGGAAATAATGCTGCGGGTTGCTTCATTATCCACTTCGCTGGTTTCTACAATTTCACCTAATACATCCACGCCTACTTTGATAATCTTCAGTCCTACGCTACCGGGTGCAAAAGTAGCTGTTGCAGCCACCGTTGTGTCCCGCCCTGGCAGCAGCAGGTTGATCTGCACATCGTTGCCCAGTTGTACATAGCCTGGCCCATCATTATAATAAAACCGCATTTTGGTAGGTGCCGCCGAGCCGGTGCCGGTATTCTTTACAGTGGCTACCACGTTTACGGTCTGGCCCGGGTTCGGATTTAACAAACTCGGCGATATGTATTCAGATAGTATCCTGAGGTTTGGTAAATCCTGGTTTACATATACATTGATATAACCCACATTATTGGTCTCATCCGTTTCGCAAAGCTCATCGGGATAATCAAAGTCTACGCGGATGGTCTTTAATCCCGGTGACGTAAATGTGTAGTTGAAATTCCCTGTTGCCTTGTATTCGCCTGCATTAAGAGGGTTAACAAAATCGTACCCTAATACATTACCATTATAAGTATACTTCATGCGTACATTGGCGGCGTTGCGGGTGCCTTTGTTGTACACCCATCCAAAGAAATTGCCAGGCACATCTTTCTGGAACTGGAATGGATAATTTTGTCCGACCAGGCAACAAATTTCGGTAGGTTGTTTAATATCGATGCCCAGCACATAGGTACTCGTGTTGTTCGTTTCGTTGAGCTCTACTACTTCATTGTCCACATCCACGATCATGGAGATGGTATGAGGGCAACTGTCAGCCGGGGCAATGTAGATCGGGCTTACAATATTCACATTGGTATTTCCGGCCAGGCTTGCAAGACCTACTTTATTACCCAATGGACTTCCATCAATCAGGAACTGCACTTTAAAGCTTTGTGCGTCCGCACCGTTGTTATAAATAGTAGCCGTAAAATTGACCGGCGTACCCCCCGTAATAGCGGGGTTGCTCACACCCGTTATCACACCACTCAACTCTGGGAACGGTACATACACCAGACCCCGGTAAATGTTGTTGGTCTCATCCCTTTCTGCCACCTGGCCATATACATCGGCCACCAATTTTAAATAGTGATATCCTGCAACCCATGATGGCCTTGTATAATTAATACCATATACTCCGTTGGCGGCTATGGGAGGCGCATCAAATGAATCGATCAGCGCATAGCTTGGATTGCCGGGCATGCTATCGTATAAAAATACCTTACTGGCACCAGCAGGTACGCAAGGGTTATTATACAGCCCTATTGAAAAGCTCCGAACCCCTGTTTGGAAAGGCGCTGCATACCAGCTCAGATCTGGTAGGTTAGGCTGAACATATACCGCTAGATTATAGGTACTGGAGTCGAATGTAGTACCCGAAATCGTGCTGGTATACTTATGGACGTATTTCAGGGCATGTGTGCCGGTTGGCTGGGTAAAACTGCTTACAAAACTGGCTGTTTGGCCCAGGCCAATGGAATCCCTGGCGTACTCGTAAGCGATTACATTATCGGCATATACCCGTACCGTGTCTTTGTAGCTCGGGGCCGTGCCATTAATCAGGCTGAATGACTGTGTATACGTTTGATTGTCCAATGGGCAACTCGTCGTATTATAGCTGATATAATAGTATGGCGATGGTGGAACGTAGGTGCAGGTCACACAAGGAAAACTAAACGGAGCTCCATTGATTGTTTTCGTTAATGTGTAGTCTGTAACGCTAACTGTGTAGTTATACGGCGTGGCACAATTGAACAAGCCTACATTGGAATTGCCGGCGTTATAGCTTACGCTCCAGAAACCACCGGTAATAGTATTCGTGGTAAGCGTTCCAACACCCGGCACATCCACAGTAACAGTCGCCCCCAATACCGGTGGATTGCCTACGAGGTTTAACCCGTTGTATACCGCTGTACCGCTAATATAGACCCGGTTGTAACAAGTATAAGTCGTGGTATTGCTCGTTATCAGTATCTCGCCTGGTATACTAAAGTTGCCCACGATGATTGGCCGGATGGCATAGTTATTCAATACCTGTACTTCACCTAATGTGTTGCTGCTGTCGATCCAGACTTTGATCGGATAGAAACCATCCGGGCTAAAGTTAAACGGCTGTGTAATGGTGGCCGTGCTGTTTGGAGCGATATAAGGAATCGAACCACTGGTAAGGTACACACTGTCTTTATAGAACCTGATTGGCACATTGCTGGCAGCATAAGGACTGGTATTGTGCA
The DNA here is from genome assembly GCA_039925965.1 of Chitinophagaceae bacterium. GTDB lineage: Bacteria > Bacteroidota > Bacteroidia > Chitinophagales > Chitinophagaceae > JAZKFT01. The sequence continues at coordinate 77,549 of JBDSXW010000006.1, read as the reverse complement.
CCACTGCGCTTACAATAAAGGTTTCCCCTACAGCCGGATTGGGTTTACTAAACGTAATATCGTTGGCATAAATGCTCAGGTCCAGCGTTTCTGTGGTTACCAGCGGCCCTGTGTACAAACCTGTGTGTACGGATGTGGCAATATTGCCCAGGCTGTCAAGGGCAAAGAACTGGTAGCGGTAATTGCTTCCCAGGTTGAGGTTGGTACTGTACACATAGTTCTCACCGGAACTGTAATTGGTACCCGTTCCGATCTTACTCATTGTATACACACCTTCACCGGGATCTATAAAATCGCCATCGGCATTAAAATCGATACCCAGCTTCGGATAGCCGGCTGCTGGCGGCAGATTGGTGGCCGATACATATTTTACCGAATAGGTATATATTCCAGTGTTGCCTACGGCCGGGTTTACCCCGCCAGTACCGTTATATGGTGCAACAGATGGGAAGCTGATAACCGGCGGCGTGCTTTGTACATAGCCGCTACCCATTACCTGCAGGAAAATGGTATCCAGCGTATTGCTGGTATTTGCCAGTTTAATCAACCCATTATAGGTGGCAATAGCCGAAGGGTTAAAGGTTACCTGTGCATTTACATACTGACCAACCGGAATATTGGTGCCCGACATCGAAACTACAAATGCAGGATCAGTGCTGGCATAACTACCAACTGTGAGCGGAATATTACCGGTGTTGGTGATATTGAAGTTATAGCTGTTATTGGTGCCTACCGCCTTGTTACCAAAATTATGAGTTAGCGTATTGGCACTCCACTGCGGATTCTGTGCCTGGGCACTACCGCTCAATACCACTTTAAACACGCCACTGGTCGTATTGATAAACAGGGTATCCTGGTACGCCAGCAATGCGGTGGGATTGAACGTGACAGGTATAGTTACTGTGCCTGTAGTTGGGATGGCACCCGGCGTATAGGTTGTGCTAAATGGCGCATTGACTACCACCGATGTAATACTTTGCCCCGCAAGGCCGTTATTGCTGAGTGTTACATTCACCGTGGTGCTACTGTTTACCGCTTTTAAACCATAGGTAATTGCGTTAGGCGTAACAGTTAGGTTAGGCACTACGAAGTCCCATTTGTTGGCAAGGCTCCAGGCACCATTTGCGTCTCTGGCACGAACGCCTATTTTATGGGCGCCTATGGAAAGGCCGGAAATATTGGCATTCAGCATCAGGTTACTCAGATCCGTATCGGGTGTAACTGTTATTTGCGTTGCATTGCCCTGGCCGGGGTCCGTATCGATATAATACTCTACCTGCACGATGTTGGGTATAGGTGGAGGCGGGTTGATATTGCCACCCTGGCCAAAAGGCTTAAAGAAGATCCATTTATTGTCGAGACCCCAGGCTCCGTTGGCATCCTGCGCACGAATGCCAAATGTATGTATGCCGGCAGTCAGCTGGCTTGGGTCCAGGTCGAGCGTCAAATCGCTGAAGTTGGTAGACGGTGTTACCGAATAAGGGGTCGCATTTCCGAGACCCGGATCACTGTCGATATAATATTCCAGTCGGGTGATATTGGGTACTGGTTGTGGCGGGTTAATGTTGCCTCCGCTGCCATATGGTTTAAAGAAAATCCATTTATTATCCAAACTCCAGGCACCGTTGGCATCCTGGCTTCGGATACCGAATGTGTGTACGCCGGAAGTAAGGGTTGCCGGGTCTATATTGATGGGCAGGTCTGTTAACGAAGTGGCTGCGGTTACCGGGTAATCATTGCCGTTTCCAAGGCCAGGATCAGTATCGATATAGTATTCAACTTTAGTAAGGTTGGGTACCGGAGGTGGTGCGATGGCAGTGTTACTTAAACCCGAAGTGATCTGTTTAGTAAATGGAAACACATTCGTAATACTCCAAATACCGTTTGCATCGCGGCTCCTTATAAATAGTTCATGGCTGGTGCCTGGCGTGATGGCTGAAATATCAATCATCGCACCGGCGTCCGCAATATTACTACCTGCCGTTACAGGCAGGTTAACACCATTGCCAAAGCCGGGATCTGCATCAATGAAATACTCGGCTTTGGTTATATTGGGAGCAGTCGGGTTATTAACAGCTGGTTTGTAAAAAAACTGTTGGTTGGTTACGCTCCACGCGCCACTGGCGTTTTTGCTGCGTAGGTATAAGGCATGTATGCCGGATGGAAGCGCTGCAATATTGGGCGTAAAATTGACACTTGCCAAATTAATGGATGTCGTGTTTGGCAATGTGATATCCTGGCCAAGTCCAAAACCGGGGTCGGCATCAAAAAAGTATTCAGCCTTAACAATATTGGATGCCGCGCCGGTATTGGTACTGGGTTTATAAAAAAACTGCAGGTTACTAATACTCCAGCCACCGTTGGCATCCTGGCTGCGGAGGTACAATACATGTATGCCCACGGGCAGCGCCGAAATGCTGGCGGTGAAACCTACATTTAGCAAATTGGCAGATGTCGTATTAGGTAAACTTACATCCTGGCCAAGACCAAAGCCGGGATCGGTATCAAAAAAGTATTCAGCCCTGGTAATATTGGCGGCTGTGGGAGCGGCGGCTTTGGGCTTGTAAAAAAACTGGCGATTGGTAACGCTCCATGCACCAGTAGCATCCTGGCTGCGCAGGTACAACGCATGTATGCCCACAGGCAAAGCCGAAATGGTAACGGGAAAACTACCGGTGTTTATATCGTTGGTAGCGGGCGAGGTTGGAATGGATATACTGGTTGCATTACCAAAGCCGGGGTCGGTATCTATATAATATTCTGCCCGGATAATATTTGGCTGTGCGGCTGCAATAAAAAAGCAGCACCAGCACACCATTATGGCAATTATTTTTTGCATAACGGTATTTTTAAAAGCTATTGGGTATTAACACCAAAGGCTTGTTTTGGGTCTGACTTAATTATTGCTCCTTGTGCTAAAGGTTACGTTCATGGTGTTGCCACTGGGTGCAGCTGGAGCGGTAAGCTGGTAGATAGCTGGAACAGCAGGCTGCATTGCTATTACAAAAGGTGTGCTACCACCAAATACGCCCATATCCGTGCCCCCATACCCCGTACCTATTGCAGGGCTTGCGGCTTTTAATACATAATCTCCATCGGTATTGCCGGAAAAGTTGGCAAATACGGTACTCATAGTTACGCTATTAACGTTGCCATTACCTGCAGGCAGGCTGGTATTGTTAGCCATATTGTTATTGAGTACGCAATTGGTAAATGCATAATTGCTGTTAGCCTGGTCAATAATATTATTTTGCAATTGGGAGTTGTAAATGGTATTGCCGCCCGAAGACACATAATTAAGAATATTATTGGTAAGCACCGCGGACGAGGTTGAAGACACACCGATACTATAGGCAATGATATTGTTTGAAATAATAACATTTGTAGCACCATTTACACTTAAAGAGCCGTTTATAAAACAACCAATCGTTACGCAATTATTGGCAGTCGAATAAATTGCCAAAAAATTACTGGCAATAAAACATCTTTGAAAAGTAACATTTGGTGCATAACAATAGACATAGGCAATGTTGCAACTAAATACAGAGTTTTCGCTACCTGCATTTACCGCCAGGTCGGCTATGCCACCGGGTGTAGCTGAATACTGTAAGCCAGGGTGGTTCGTTAAAAAATTGCCCGTGCTTATCCATGTTAGCTTCTTTGAAGTTGTCAGGCTGCCATAGCCATTTACAGATGGTTCTAAATGGATGGTATCGCCAGCAGCAGCACCATTGTGTGCAGCTTGTGCGTTGGTAAAATCGGCAGCTACACCATTTGTGTTATTTACCCGCCATATTTTGGCCTGGCTATTTGTAACTATCAAAAAGGAAACTATTGCGAGAGAAAATATCTTTTTCATTATAAGCTTATTATAAATTAAAAAATTATCAATTACCGGATTATCAATTACCCATTAAACCATTATCCACTAGTTATTGGCCCTCACACTAAACGTAAGTGTATAGGGATTGCTGTTAGCCGCATTGGAAGGGGCAGTCAATTTGTAAAAAGCAGGTACTGCGGGTATGCCGCTGAGTTTGTAAGGGTTAACTCCTCCAAAAGCTCCGCAATCAACACCGCTGATACCTGCGGCAATGGCAGGGCTGCCAGCTTTTAATGCCCAACGTCCATCATCGGTGGTAGCACCCTGCGTCGGCAAGCCAATAAAAAGGTTATTTGCAGGTACGTTTAAAATATTATTTGCACCTACCACGCCCGGATTTGGTGCGTTATCAAAAACACAATTGTTGAAAACGCAATTGTTATAACTTGTAACATTGGCACCAATAAAAATACAGTTTTGTATTAACAGGTTAGTCCCACTAAAGCTATTCCCGTAATAATAGCCGTAGAAGGTACAGTTTTCTATTATCCCAGTTTGGCCCGCAACTGCACTCAACCCAAATGAGCCACTTTGAAAAATATTATTCAGGATTTTAAAATTGGTCAGCCTGGAAGTGGTAGGATTATAATTGACCTGATACCCGATGTAGCATTTGGAAATCTCCCATCCATCATATGTTATTCCACCTTTTAACATCGTGGGTGAGGCGTTCCAATAACAGTTAGATATCCTGATATTATTGATCGGACTGACATGGCTGGTATTGCAATACACGTAGCCAGTAACCCCAATAATAATGCTGCCCGAAGCACCATCAAACAACTGCACCGCGGCACTTGAGTAGGCATTGTAGTTTTGCAGGTTAGCATTGCTGTTGGCATTACCTGGCGTATTGGGTGCATAAAAATAACCACTGCCGACAACCACAAGTCGCTTAGTTACATCGATTGTCCATGCTGAACCTGCATTGCTGCCGTATACATATATCGTGTCGCCAATAGCGCTGGCGCTTACCGCCAATGCAGGCGTGGCATAGTCTAAACCGGCAACTGGGGTTCCCCAATAACCAATACGGCGTACGCCGGCAAAAACAATGCTGCTGATAAGTGTGGCAGCTACACTAAGTAAGAAAAGCTTTTTCATGAAGTCTTATTTTGAATGGTAGTTTGTGGAAAGATAAAATCAAGCGTGGTCAGTGGGCATACAAGAGATTATTAGACGGTTTTCAATGAGCATCACGTGTATCTGATCCCAATGCGGTTTAGGCAGCAACCGAAAATTGTGTTAGTATATCCCTATCGATACCTGTAATTTAAACGCTAACAGTAGCAACCAGGTACGCTTAATAGAAATAGAAAATCTGGTAATGCAGCGCCTCATCCTGCGGCAGCTTCTTTTTAAGCTCCACTGCGTTTACTTTTCGGATAAACCCGATGCCTACCTTCATTTTTTTATTTTCGTTACTTCTATAAAATTGAATAAACTAACAAAGTGAAAACCGGGGAAGGAATAACTGGCAGCCAGGAGGAATAAGTGGCGGCAGGAAGCCAGGAGCCAATTAGCTAATGAGCCAATTAGCTAACGATTACTTTGAGGAGTATATAAATTAGATGTAGTGCTGGTGGCATGTACTAATATGGTCCGGACTTCTACAATTATTTGCACATTGGCCGATCTGCTGATGTGCACATTGGCAAATTTTTATTTCAAAAAAACGCATACATCCATTAAAAAAAGCTGGCAGGCAACTAAGCACCACCACTGCATGCGCTGCTTTGTTTGACCTCCCCATATATCAACCGTAAATAAAGGAAATGGGTCATTTTAAGAAGTGTGGATAGCCCCTGCGCTTAGCACAAACGATGCTATATCAGTATCTGGATTTTTCATGGTTCGTAGTTTGTGGTGGCTATGAAAGTTGAACTATTCCTGGTTAGTGGCATGTCATAAAAACACAAGGCAAAAGGGCAATGGTTTGTTGGAAATAATAGCAATTATGCCGGTGTTTGGAATGCACCTATCTATCTTGTATGCGACGAATTAAGGGTTATATTTCTCATTGCATAAAACAATGAATAGATACCGGGCAAATGTTGGTTGCCTTCAGTTTATTATCAATCACTTACTGACTAAAGGACCTGATGACCAATTCACGGTTTTGCCCCAGGGCGGCTAAAAATAAACTAGGTTTGCAACTTAAATAGAGTAACTATGGGTTTGATACATGCCGAAGTGGAACTGATAAATGCTGCCGAAATGGAAATGGCAAAACGACACCTGATTGGGGAGGAAGAAATAAGGAGGATGCACAGCATCATGCTGGTAGATACAGGGGCTTACAACCTATGTATCAACGAGAATATCCAGGCACAGTTGCAGCTGCCCTTTATTGAAAAACGGGGCGGCACTACCGCTGATGGCAGATGGATAGATCTGGATGTAGTTGGCCCCGTGCATGTAAAGTTTAAAAACCGGAACACGGTATGTACCGCCATGGTGCTTCCTGGGAATAGTGAACCGCTTTTAGGTGCCATTCCCCTGGAGGATATGGACGTAATCATCCACCCTTTGCGGCAAGAACTGATCGTAAACCCAGACCACCCTTATATGGCTGTTATGTCGCTTAAATAACTTGCGAGCCTGTGTCAAGAAAATATATCACGGTAAACAGTTGCCGTGTTGAAGCAAAAAACCTGTTTCACAAGTCACCCTGTTTAATAGCCACCATTTGAAATCTCCCGGCCCTTTGTTTGCTTGCCTAGAAACCAATCAACGTCAAAAAAATCACCCAACCACCCCAATAAGCCATCTTTTTTATTTGCCGTAATACGGAACCTCCCGCTCCGGTCAGAAGCACTTCGGCGATGTCGGTATTGCCAATCTATTTGCGTTACCGCATCAGGGGCAACGGCACCAATTCCAGGGCCGGCAACTACTACCACACATTAAGGGTATACCATTTCTGAATTAAGGCCTCCGATAGCTAAAATATAGCTATGCTTCGAGTACTGTAGTTGGTAGTTGATCGATGGAGCCATCCATCGGCCCCATGCAATATCGGCAGACCGCCGTTTATGGAGCGTTGTTTGTGAACCATTTTAATGTTGAAACACCAACTGTTGACAACAAACATTTCGACCAACAAAATACTATTGACTTATGGCAAATTTCGGATACCCTATACCCTACTCCATTTTAGACCTGGCTACAGTTACTGAGGGCCATGTTGCGGCTGATAGCTTCCATAACAGCCTTGCGCTCGCCAGATCGGCGGAGCAATTGGGCTATACCCGATACTGGTTTGCCGAGCACCACAATATGGCAGGCGTAGCCAGTTCAGCCACGGCGCTATTGATTGGTTATGTGGCCGGTGGCACTTCTACAATCCGCGTAGGCTCCGGTGGCATTATGCTGCCCAACCATGCACCGCTGATCGTAGCGGAACAGTTTGGCACATTAGCCTCACTCTACCCCGGCCGCATCGACCTGGGCCTGGGTCGTGCCCCCGGCACCGATCAACTCACCGCGATGGCAATCCGTGGTGAAAATTTCAGGGCAGAACATAATTTCCCGCAGGATATATTGCGGTTGCAAAACTTTTTTTCCGCGGCTAATAGCACCGCCAAAGTGAGGGCTATCCCCGGTGAAGGGCTTGACATACCGATCTGGGTATTAGGTTCCAGCACTGATAGTGCCAGGGTGGCCGCAGCCATGGGTTTGCCCTACGCATTTGCCAGCCATTTTGCTCCTACCTATTTTTTAGATGCCATCCAATTATACCGGCAATACTTCCAACCATCGGCGCATTTGAAAGAGCCCTATGTAATGGCCTGCATAAATGTGGTGGCCGCAGATACAGACACGGAAGCTACCAGCCTTGCCACATCGGTACAGCGCTTATTTCTAGGAGTGATCACCGGCCAGCGGGGATTGCTGAAACCCCCAATTCCATCCATGGACCAGGCTTGGAGCGAACCGGAAGCTGCAGCCGTTGGCCAAATGCTGCACTATTCATTTATCGGCAGCCCTGCTACCATCAAAAGCAAACTGGACTTATTTTTACAGGAAACAGGTGTCGACGAGATCATGGCTACTTCCCATATTTACGAACATGCAGCAAGGGTGCATTCTTACGAACTATTTTCAACAATTATGAAAGAGTTGTCTTTACCTACCGCCCAACCAGTTCATGGCGTTTAAGATCATTTGGCATTGTACTGCATTGCCAAACTGGAACGATAATTCTTTATTCGTTTTGCCAGCGTAGCCGATATCGTTATGACCCATGTTTATGTATAGCATTTTTTATAGTTTTTGTTGGTCCATACAACCGGGTAGAAGCCGCTATGCCATATCTCATGCGGGTTTGGCCCGGTGCCCAATGGAAAGCTGGAGGAATCATCAGATAACAATATTCGTATATCCGGGTTTTGCCGCAGGTCTCTTTCCCAACAATACCATTTATTAGGGGATGAAGCAAAAGTGATGGGAAGTTTACGGGTAACAGGATGGGTACTATCTTCCACACGCAGCACAGCTGGCGTAGGTTTCCAGGTCTTGCCCCTATACTGGCCAGCGCCTAAAAATTCATTTTGAGACCAGTCGCAGTTTTGCGGGTAATCAGAAGGCGTTAAGGCAAAAGCGGCAAAATGAAAACCAATCCAGCCACCGCCATTTTTCATGTATTATTCAAAAGCAATACGTTAAGAGTCGGTTTCTGGCCTCGTATCCAGGAACAGCACCACCTGGTAACCTGACAAAAATCCGGCATTCAGGTTGCTCTAGTCGTTGGTACTATCATATTCAAAATTGTTGGCAGCTGACATTTGGAGAAACCAGCGATTTGCTTCATGTACAAAGCTCACATGCAAAGGGTCATTTTTCCCGGTATAAAAAACAATGATCTTAAAGTGCCCGGCAGGTGGTTGTGAAAGCGCTGCAACGGGTATGGTCAGAAAATGTAATACCCCAATAAAAACGATCTTTTTATTGTAAACCCAAGGCATGCAATGAAGGTTTTATTTGAATAAAAACGCGCCGCTTCTTTGAGTTTACGGTATGTTATTTGTTCATGTTGAGAGTACAATTAGCCACGTCTATCATGAAGCTTATTCCATCCATAAACATAGGCATTTCGGGCTGGAGCTATAAAGAGTGGAAAAATGTTTTTTATCCCGAAGGATTAAAACCAGCCGAATGGCTAAACTATTATGCAGCCAGCTTTTCTATAACCGAGGTCAATTCCAGTTTTTACCATTTACCCAAAACTACTACCACAGAAAAATGGAAGCAGGCAACACCGCCAGGCTTTGTTTTCTGTCCGAAAATGAGCCGGTATCTCACCCATATAAAAAGATTGTCCGAGCCAGTTGAAACCATGGAACGCTTCTTTGCGGCCATGGCACCGTTAAAGAGAAAAATTGGTCCGGTGTTGGTGCAATTGCCCGCCTCGGTACATTTTGATGCAGGAACGGCGACCGCATTTTACAGTCTTTGTAAAAAAAATTATGCCTATTACCATTTTGCGCTGGAAGCCCGCCACGATAGTTGGTTTTGTGATGAAAGCATCGGGTTGATGAAACAATACAATATAGCATTTGTCATCAGCCAGGCAAAAGCGCTGCCGTATGCTGAATTTGTTACAGCAAAACATATCTATGTCCGTTTTCATGGCCCTGCTACCTTGTTTGCATCGGGCTATAGCGACGAACAACTATCTTATTATGCGGTCCTCTTCAGGCAATGGAAGGATAAAGGTCATTGCGTCTGGGCTTTTTTCAATAATACCATGGGCATGCACGCAATAAAAAATGTGGCAACATTGACGAAGCTTTGTAACGCTTCGCAATAGCTCCCATAAAATATAAAATCCCGAACATTTCAAAACCTAGCTTTGCGATATAATCACCTTCATGCCTGTCAATAAAAGAAAAACCTTACTGCTTGTTATACTTGGGATGCTTTCGGCCATCGGGCCATTCTCGATTGATATGTACCTGCCGGCGTTCTCAGCCATTGCAAGTGACCTGCATACCAATGTCGCTACAATTGCCATGTCGCTTTCAAGTTTTTTTATCGGAATCTGTTTTGGCCAATTCCTATACGGCCCATTGCTCGACCGGTTTGGGCGAAAAAAGCCACTGTATGCAGGCATTACTATTTACCTGCTCGCCTCGGTAGGCTGTGCGCTGGTGGGAAGTGCTAACGGTTTAATTGCTCTACGTTTTGTACAGGCGATAGGCGGCTGTGCGGGAACGGTGGCCTCGCGGGCCATGGTAAGAGATATTTTCCCGGTAGGTGAAAATGCCAAAATATTCTCTAAACTCATGCTGGTCATTGCTGTATCTCCTATTATTGCGCCTACCCTGGGTGGCTATGTTACGCATCTCATTGGCTGGCATTTTGTGTTTGTGATCCTGGCAGTGATGAGTGCCCTGATATTGCTGGGCGTTCATTTCTATCTACCCGAAAGCCGCAAGCCCGACCCCTCATTTTCTCTCAAACCAGCCCCGATCATCAAAGGATTTTGGCTAGTACTGAAAAACCGGCAGTTCTATACCTATTCTTTTACCGGAGCCGTGTCAGCTGCAGGTCTGTATGCCTATATCGCAGGCTCTCCGGCTGTATTTATGGAACTGTTTAAAGTATCCGAAAAGCAATACGGCTGGATTTTTGCCACCGTGGCAATGGGTTTGATCATTTGCAGCCAGATCAATAGTATCCTACTGCAGCGGTATAAAAGCGAGCAGATTATCCGGGTGGCTTTGGTGATGCAAAGTATCACCGGCATCGTGCTTTTTACGGGTTCGCTCTATGGCAGGCTGGGCCTTGCCGGAACGATCATCTGCTGTTGTATCGTCTTAAGTTGCCAGGGTTTTACATTCCCCAATTCATCGGCATTGTCAATGGCACCCTTTAGCAAAAATGCGGGCAGCGCTTCGGCAATGATGGGCGGCATTCAAATGGGTCTTGGCGCAGGCACTTCCCTCCTGGTAAGCATCCTTAGTAAAAAAGACCATAGCGCCGTCCCTATGACCGTTGTGATGGTAGGCTGTTCTGTTACGAGTTTAATCATCCTGGCGCTGGGTCGTAAAATGATACGCAAAACGCCCAGCATTGAGGAGGCAGGCGAAGACGCTTTGGAAATGATGGCTACCTCCTAAAAAGATTCAAGGATCAAGGATCAGGATCTCTCCGCTATGATCATGCCTTGAGGCATGCCAACCTCCCAGAGGATTGTTGATCCTCCTTGCTGAATCTCAGGAGTCCTGAACCCGGATCCTTGAACCCTGATCCTTGAACATTGATCCCTGGACCTTGTACCCTACATTACCCCGAAGGCCTTTTCCAGGATCCGTCATTTTTTCTCAGCCGGCATGCTCAGCATATCGAGCCGCATTTAGTAACGGTCGGCAAGGCTTGCATTATTGAATCGTTGGCGCCGGAAGATGATGGACAGTCGGCGAAATAGGCTTTTATTTCGCTGATGTTACTGCTGCCGCGCATTTTAGATAAAATGGTATGGTATAATTCGTTTATCTGTTAGCCAGTCATCTCATTTTAAATTCCAACTTGCACAAACCAATTATTGCAGCGCATGTATTACCGAATTTACACAGCTGCCAGTGCATATCCTGCACAACTGTGCCAATCACTTTCAGGCATTCATGCACGCTGCAGGGCATGTGTACCGATAACAAAAATGCTGGATGATGGCTTTGCTGCAACATCGCTTTATCGGCTTTAAACAAAATCCATTCTGGTTGAAATTTTTGCAGGGCAATGTTTAGGAAAATATTATCCCGGGACGCGTCATCTGCTGCGGCCTCCAGCATATCATCATAATACTGCATCACTGAAATAAAATTGAGCCAGTCAGCTACCGACAGTTGCTCCATTACGTGAAAACGCTTTGCCAGCATGTATCTTGGCTCAACTAACTGGTATTGCACCGGTCGATTTCTTGGGTATGAACCCGGGATAACTCCGTATTGATGCCGCTGTTGTTCTGTACTGGTACTGTTTCAATATCGTGGAGGAATGAATCAAAGCAGGCATTACAAACAGCTACAATTTTTCCGGCAATCGCCGCCACATCCTGTACTGGGCATTTCGATAGAGGGTAGTTAATATCCTTCATTAACAGCAATAAAAGATCGTAAAAGCAGTGATAGGAAATGGCATACTTTTCATTTAAAGTTTCCCAGCACTTCTGTACCAATGATCTTCCTTACATCAAACTGGTAGTATAAAAATATTTTACCATTTTTTGTTTTCTGTTGCAAATAAAAATGCGACAGTTTATCCTTCATCAGCCACCCGATGAAGGCTTTGCCTGTAGACTGACTGATACCATTAATAAATTCACCCCCAAACAAAATAGCCAGGCAGGTAAGATCGGCATTAACGGTTTTGGAAGCTGAATGGTGCAGCGGTGTTATGCCGAGCAATAAGGTGTTGCCGGCAAATCCACCGCCTCTTATGGTTTTCCATAACGGCGCAAAATGGGGTAGATCCTGGCACTGCTTAAAAAAACAGATTTCGAAATAAATGCATGCCTGGCATTGTAACCCGCGTATAAAAAAAGCCTGGCAATGCTTCTGGAAAAAAGTTGCCTTAGTTCGGCGAGTACAGAAATAAGCTCGCGCCACGGGTATAGCCATATGTATGCGCAGGATCCACCAGGGTTTACTGTGCAGCCATTCCATTAATTTTACCTGCACGAATAATACAAAGAGAAGCGGATATAGAATACCCTGTTTAAGGTATATCATTTCATTCGCTAAGTTGTAGCCAGCCACGACAATACCAGTGGCTCAAAAAATCGACACTTTAGTAATAAAGGAATGCATTCGGGCTTGGTTAATGATGCTTCAATGGACCCCTGGTCGCCGTCCGCATGCAGCCGGTGCAAATGCATTTGCAATTTGAAATCCATTTCGCCGAGGCTATACCATTTAAAAATCGATTCTTTGGCGCTCCAGGCAAGCGTCAGTCTTTGTATTTGTGCTGCTTTTGGCTGGTTTTCTAACAGCATTAGCAGTTCTGCTTCTCCTAAATACTTGTGCTGTATGTTCCTGATGCGGTCTACGGGTATCTCAATATCCAGCCCTACCCGCTCGGTCGTGCTCACGATGGCGGCGGCATAGTCGCCGCAATGCGATATCGAAAAATGATGGCTGTCGCCGGGTAGGTAAGGCTTGCGGGTATCGGCCACCTGTATCAGGTGCAATGGAAAATCGGGAAATAGCCATTGCAGCAAATAGCGTCCTGCCAGGTGCTGCAGCCTTTTATGCGGGTGGGTAATGGCGCGGCTGATGGGCACTTTTTCCAGGAAAAAATCTTCAGTTTCGGCGATATGCCAGATGGCCAGCCGTGTAGTCTCATTGATCGTATGTGAGTAAAATAGGGGCAACTATTAAAGGCGATTTAAAATGCTATGGCAAATTTGTATTTCTTTGGTCATAAATAGATAGTAGATTTTAGATAATAGATTTTAGACAGAGAATTATTGATTACTAATTATTTGGACAACTGAAAGGCAGCTTCATTATTTGTGTTGGGATACCCAACACTGAAATATGGTTCGTTGGTATCGAAATCACAGAATAAAGCAAAATCGTAAATCCCAAATCTCAAATCGTAAATTGAAATGATTTTATCCGATACGCGTATACTTGAGGAAATAGAAACAGGGAGTATTAAAATATTGCCTTACGACCGTGCCTGCCTTGGCAGCAACAGTTACGATGTGCACCTCGGCGCTACGCTGGCCACCTATAAAGACCATATCATCGACGCGAAAAAGCACAACCAGATTGAGTCTTTCGAGATACCGGACGAAGGCTTTGTGCTGTACCCGCATGTGTTTTACCTCGGCGTTACGCAGGAGTACACGGAGACACATGCACATGTGCCTTTTCTGGAAGGAAAATCTTCGACGGGCCGCCTCGGCATTGATATCCACGCCACGGCAGGCAAGGGCGATGTCGGCTTTTGTGGCAACTGGACGCTCGAAATTTCGGTGAAGCAGCCGGTTAAAATTTATAAAGGCATGCCGATCGGCCAGCTAATCTATTTTCCGGTAGATGGCGAGATCGAGGTTAAATACAATGAAAAAAAAGACGCCAAATACAGCGGGCAGTACAACAAGCTTGTGGAGAGTATGATGTGGAAGAATAAGTTTTAAGTATGTTGCTCTCAATCAGGTTCTTCACTAGCCTTGATCATCAATTTCTAACGACTGAAAAATGAACTGGAAAAATCATCTCACCGATCATATTAAAACACCAGGTGCAGGCCTTCAATTTAACCCGGCAGCCAGCCAGGAAAAGATTACAGCGCTCAAGGCTGAATTTCTACTGGAAGCAATTCCGGATGAACTTCAGTCATTTTACGAATATGCCGACGGCATTAGTAGTTTGTACGATAACGATGTTACTGACGAAATGGTTTGGTGCGTTGATACAGTCATCCGGATTAATAAAGAATACAGAACCTTCCCGGATTTCACAGACTTGTATATGTCTTTTGACCAGTTGTTATTTATTGCCGACTCCGGAAATGGGGATCTTTTTGGTTATATAGTCCTTCAGGGAAAAATTGAACGGTCAGACATTTTTAAATGGGATCATGAAACCGATAGCAGAATTTGGTATGCCCCAAATCTTGCGGCACTTACCAGCAAATTAATTGATGAGGAGGAGGAAAACACGGAATAGCTTTCCGCAATTAAAATTTATGAACCCCAGGAAAAAAATATTTGGTATCTCCGGCAGCACCCGGCAGCAGTCATCGAATCAATTGCTGCTTCAGGCAATCGGCGATTTCTTTGCTACTGATATAGACCTGGAAATTTTCGATGGTCTTGCCAGCATTCCTGCATTTGATCCCGACCAACTGAATGGCAACGACCCCGCTGTGGTAAAGCTATTTAGGGAAAAAATAGCAGGGGCTGATGGCGTCATTATTTGCACGCCTGAATATGCCCATGGCGTTCCCGGCTCTTTAAAAAATGCCATTGACTGGACCGTGGGCTCCGGTGAATTTTCTCATAAACCAACGGTGCTGATTACCGCATCCACCGACGGTCGCTTTGGCCACCAGGCAATGCTCGACACCTTGCGGGTGATTGAAGCGGAAAATATTGACCAGCTGGAATTGCTGGTATCTTTTATCAAAACTAAAATAGGTGGCGATGGTAAGATCAGGGATGAGAAAACCCGGGATGAAGTCATTGCGGTTGTAACAGCGCTACTCGCGACCATCAGATCTGCGTCGGACAATGTCTGAATACTTTCCCAACTGCGCAAGTTTCGGGTTTCCCAGCACACCTTTGCAGGTTAGTTTTGCCCTATCATGACAGACTACGATAGGATAGAGACCGCTATCATTTATTTGACGCAACACTTTAAAGACCAGCCCGAGCTGGACGAAGTGGCGAAACAGGTGCACCTAAGCCCGTTTCATTTTCAACGCTTGTTTACAAAATGGGCGGGCGTAAGCCCCAAGAAATTTCTCCAGTTTATTAGCGTAGAATATGCCAAAAATTTATTGCAGCAAAACCTCAGCTTGAGCGATGCCAGTTTTGAAACAGGTCTTAGTGGCACCGGCCGGCTGCACGACTTGTTTATCGGCATCGAAGGGATGACACCCGGGGAGTATAAAAATGGCGGCGAAGCCCTGCAGATCCATTACAGTTTTGCAGAAACGGTCTTTGGGGATATCATCATCGCATCTACACAAAAAGGTATTTGTCACCTGGCTTTTGTAAGCGACGAAAAACAAGGGATCACCAATCTACAGGCTTCGTTTCCCAACGCCGTTCTGGTTCAAAAAACAGATCTGTTGCAACAGAATGCCCTGCAGTTTTTTACCGGTAGTTGGGAGAATCTTCAAAATGTAAAGCTGCATTTGAAAGCCACGCCTTTCCAGCTAAAAGTCTGGCAATCTCTATTGCACGTGCCTTTCGGAAAGGCCGCAACTTACGGCGCTGTCGCTAATCAAATTGGGCATCCCTGCGCTGCAAGGGCCGTTGGCACCGCAATCGGAAGCAACCCTGTCGCCTTTTTAATTCCCTGCCACCGGGTCATCAGGTCGTCAGGGATTATTGGAGATTACCGCTGGGGCACTAACCGCAAAACCGCTATTTTAGGTTGGGAAGGCGCCAGGCGTTCGGGTGGTCATTAAATTGTTCTGGCAGGCAAGGAAAAAAATTGGATACTGCCGGCTCCTGATCATGCACTCCACCTCAATCATTGCAATTAATCATATAAAAAATCTCTGATCATGTTTACAATTGTTCCCTTAAGCGAAGCATACGCGGCCAAAATACGAGCAGCCAATAGCGATGATTTTGGCCATGTATTGGTAGCGCAAATTGCTACCGGCAAAGGCCCGTGCCGGGTTTTATTAAAGCCTTTTGTTCCGGGTGCGGATACCAGGCTATTGTTCAGCCATAGTCCATTTCCAATTGACAACAGCTTTAACCAGCCCGGACCCATTTTCATCCACAAAGAACCAGTGGCTGCTTATGCAGATGTGCATCGGTTTCCCCCGGAAATTAAGGCCGATAAGCAGCAGTTTCCATTGTCGCTGATCGGATACAGCGAGGATCAGCAAATGATATTTACTAAACTGGTGGGCGATGCCGATGTAGACCTGTTGATTGATTCGGTATTTGAATCACATCCCGGGGTAGCATTCCTGCATGCACGCAATTCGGAGGCCTGTTGTTTTATTTGCAAGATTGAAAGAGTGTAAATGGAGCGGGTGACGACATATCTGTGCTTATCCGCCTCTTTTTTTCAACGGATTGAAATCCGTTGTTACAAGATAGATCGAGCCTACTGCTCTTGCATGCATTCAGTGAGCGCCACAAAGTTTTCAGCTTAGGCTGTATTCATCATATCCAGCGCCTGCATAGTTATTCGTGTTCATTCGTGCCTTTCGTGGCAAAAACCCTTAAATCATCTCTTTCAATTTCTCCACCACCGCATCGATCTCCTCTTTTGTATTGTGTTTGCTAAAGGAAAAGCGCACGGTAACCTGGTTGGGATTATTGTTGATGGCGCGGATTACATGACTGCCGGCATCGGCACCGCTGGTACAGGCACTGCCGCCGCTGGCACAGATATTATTGATGTCGAGGTTAAACAGGATCATTTCGCTTTTCTCCGTTTTAGGGAAAGAGACACTTAGCACCGCGTACAAAGACTTACCAAGCGGATCCCCATTGAATGAAATATCGGACATGTTGCTTTTCAATGCATCCATCATATACGCTTTAAGCCCTGTGATATAACCGCTGTCGGCTGCATGGTTGGCCGTGGCTATTTCCAACGCTTTGGCGAAACCTACAATGCCGTACACATTTTCAGTTCCTGCACGCATGTTGCGCTCCTGGCTACCACCTTTGATCAGCGGTTTTATCTTTACATTTTCATTAATGTATAAAATACCGGTACCCTTGGGTCCGTGAAACTTATGGCCTGCACCGGTTATAAAATGCACAGGGGTGTTTCGGAGATCAAACGGAAAATGGCCAACGGTTTGTACCGTATCGCTATGAAACACAGCATTGTATTTTTTACAGAGTTCGCCGGTGGCGTGGAGGTCCAGCATGTTGCCGATCTCGTTATTGGCATGCATTAATGTTACCAGGGTTTTCTCATCGCTGGCTTTTAGCAGGCTTTCCAGGTGCTCAAGATCAATATGGCCGTTGGGCAACAAATCCACCCAGCTCAGTTCGGCTTCCCCATTATGATGAAGCGCATCAACGGTATGGCTCGTGGCGTGGTGCTCAATCTTAGCCGAAATAATATGCTTACAGCCAAGGTCCCGAACCGAAGAATTGATGGCGGTATTGCTGGCTTCCGTTCCACCACTCGTGAAAAATATTTCAGCCGGGTGTGCATTCAATATTCTGGCCACAGATTTCCGCGCTGTTTCGACCGCAAGGCGGCTTTCCCGACCGTAGCTGTAGATGGAAGATGGATTACCAAACTTTTCGGTTAGATACGGCATCATGGCCTCCAGCACTTGTGGGTCGAGGGAAGTAGTGGCGGCATTGTCGAGATAGATTCTTTCGGTCATACTGTATAGATTATTACGGAGGCTGACAGCATCTACCAGCCCATCGTTTTCTTAAGAGGGGCCAAAAGTAAAAAAAGTCCCCACGAAGGAGACTTCTTTTTATACAAAATGAGTAGAAACACGCACCAATGGGGAAAGATCAAGGATCAAGATCCAAGTATCAAGTATCAAGACTTGAACCGTGGTTGTCTGAATTTGTTCCAGAAACTGGTACTCCCAGATTTCAAAACCTTGGTACCCTGAATCTTAATCCTTGCATCTTAAATCTTTTCATCCTGATACTTTATACTTGATACTTGGATCTTGATACTTGGATCTTGGCTTACATAAACTCCTTTATATCCTGCATCAGCCGCATGGCGATATTATTGGCCTTGCTTTCAAAGTCGCTTTCGCTATAAATACGTATAATAGGCTCGGTATTGCTGGTACGCAGGTGCACCCAATCTTCGTCAAACTCAATCTTAAGTCCGTCTTCGGTATTAATCGGATGGTTTTTGTACTTCTTCTTGAGTTCACCAAAAATCTTGCTCAGGTCAAAACCATTATTGAGTTCGATCTTATTCTTGCTGATAAAATAGTTGGGATAGCTACCACGCAGGGCCGTCATTGATTTTTTAGTATGCGCCAGGTGGGTCAAAAACAAAGCGATACCGATCAGCGCATCGCGACCATAATGGAAATCGGGTACAATAATCCCCCCATTTCCTTCGCCGCCAATCACGGCATTCACCTCTTTCATCTTACTCACTACGTTCACCTCGCCTACCGCGCTGGGATAATATTGGCCGCCATTTTTAATCGTTAATTCTTTTAAAGCCTTGGTGCTACTCATATTGCTAACCGTATTGCCGGGTCGCTTGCTAAGGATATAATCGGCCACCGCCACCAGGGTATATTCTTCGCCGAATAAAGTACCGTCTTCGCATACAAAACAAAGCCGGTCTACATCCGGATCTACCACAATGCCCAGGCTTGCTTCCTGTTTATTTACAACCCGGGATATCTCATTCAGGTGCTGCGGCAGCGGCTCAGGGTTATGTGCAAAATGGCCATTTACCTCGTCGTTAAGTACAGTGATTTCCTTTACGCCCAGGGCTTTTAGCAGCGCCGGAACAAACGTGGCGCCAGTGCTGTTGATACCATCTACCACAATTTTAAATTTCTCTTTTTTAATTGCAGCCACATCCACCAGTTCGTAGTTCAGGATCGCATCGATATGCTGTTGCATATAGGAATCATCCAGGATACACTTACCGAGTTTGTCTACACCGACAAAATTGAAATCATCGGCGGCAGCTATTTCCAGCAGTTCTTTGCCGTCGTCACCACTTATGAATTCACCTTTTTCATTCAGTAGTTTTAAGGCATTCCATTCTCTGGGATTGTGGCTGGCGGTCAATATGATACCACCGGCCGCCTGCTCCATGGTCACAGCCATTTCCACTGTGGGGGTGGTACTCAGGCCAAGATCTACTACATCGAGACCGAGTGCGTTGAGGGTGCTCACAACCAGGTTACGAATCAGTTCGCCACTGATACGGGCATCCCGGCCAAGTATTACTTTCTTATTGCCAGCGTTCTGCCTTTTCAGCCAGGTGCCATAGGCTGCTGTAAACTTCACAACATCAGGCGGGGAAAGGGATTCGCCCGGTTTTCCGCCAATCGTTCCACGGATGCCGGATATAGATTTAATCAATGCCATGCGCTACAGTAAGGTTTGGTTATTACAAAAACGAAGATAGGGGTGTTTGGAAAAAAAGGTTACAGCAATGAATACACAGGTACCTTACAAAAAGCATTTTTTGCAACTAAATTGGCCATGGGTCAATGATTGGGTTTGAAAAAAAATTGTTTTAAGGGGACGCGGGTTATCCGCAGCAATTATTGCACCAAAAGGCGCTTCGATGTGCGCACGCCTGCACAAAAATTAATTGAACATAAAACAGGACAGAGTCGGGTGTATCAGTTGGCACCGACTATCTGTAGCCCGAACGCGGCGAAACCCGGAATTTGTCATTGGTCAAGCAAGTCATTGACCAAAATGCAAGCTGAAAACACCGCGATATCCATTCTCCGTTTTCTGTTTGCCGAACTGTAACAAAAGTAATAAACCAGGCAACTTGTAGCCAGCCCCCCGGAGGTTGATGATAAACCGGAAAGTTTTGAACCTGTGGTGCAACAATATTGGGGACCTGCATAAATTACTCATGAATCACAGTGGCTTCGGTTCGCTCGGTATGGCTGGCTTTTTTGAATCATTTACCCGAGGGCGGGCCCTCGTCTGCGTCCCCATCCGATTCTGCGAGGATTTCTTCCTCCGAACGTTCATCCTTCCATTCCGGATTTTCTTCATCGGTGACTTCCCAGATCAAATCGATCAGTGCCATGCGCTCATCCATGGTCATTGATATTATATCCTCTTTGGTAACAGGCATAAATGAGATGGAATTTCTTTTTGAAAAATAGGTAGAGATAAAAGTAATCAGATTCCGCTAAAAATATGATAGCGTTGAAAACAAATTTACATTTACAAAAAACTTGAGTATGGCAGCCTGGTTCGAAAGTTGGTTCGATTCTCCGTATTATCACCAACTGTATTTTGATAGAGACGATCAGGAAGCGTCTGCTTTTATCAACAGGTTGATTCACTATCTGCATCCCCAGGCCGGCAGCAGCATGCTGGACATGGCCTGCGGCAAAGGACGACATGCCAAACAGCTGGCTGATAAAGGCTTCGATGTGACGGGCCTCGACCTTTCGTTCAATTCCATTTCAGATGCTAAAAAATTCGAATGCGATAACCTGCATTTTTTTCAGCACGACATGCGCCTGCCTTTCCGGATGAATTACTACGACTTTTGTTTTAATTTCTTTACCAGCTTCGGCTATTTCCGTACCCGTAGAGAACACGACAATGCCATAAGAACCATGTCGCAAGCACTCAATAAAGACGGGGTGCTGGTGATCGATTATCTCAATGTGCATTTTGCTGAGAACCATTTCATGTTTCGTTTTGATAAAGAAATCAACGGCATCAACTACCATATCACCAAGTGGATGGACGAAGATTATTTCTATAAAAAAATAGAAGTGGAAGATGACGATTTTGAAGAGCCACATATATTTACCGAAAAAGTTTCCAAGTTTTCGTTAGGTGATTTTACCGAGATGCTGGCGTTCCAGGATATGCAGATACAAGAAGTATTCGGGGATTATCAACTCGGTGGGTACCACGTTACCAACAGTCCAAGGATGGTCATCATGGCGAAGAAACGGTAATTTGATCAAGGTTCAAGTATCAGGGCTCATGATTCTAGGCTTAATGCAAGGGTTCAGGATTGAGGCTCAGGATTCAGGATTCAGAAAGGGATAGTTTATATTTTTATTTTATCAATTTTTCTTCATTAAAATACGATGGGAGATACACCTACATTATACCAATGGGCTGGCGGCAATGAAATGCTGGAAAAACTGACAAAGGTTCTTTATGACAAAGTTTTTAAGGATGAACTGCTATACCCGGTTTTTAAAAATATGAGTGGTGACCACAGTAAACATGTAGCCCATTTTATAGGCGAAGTATTTGGTGGCCCAAGCCTGTATTCGGAAGGAGATAGCGGAAGTCATTACAAAATGATCGCTCAGCATTTAGGTAAAATGCTGGATGAACATAAGAGAAAGCGGTGGATGGACCTGTTGCTGGAAAGCTGTGATGAGGTAAATCTGGCGGCTGACCCTGAGTTCCGCTCCGCATTGGTTGGTTACCTCGAGTGGGGCAGCCGAATTGCTGTAATTAACTCAATGGTTTCTGATAACCCGCTCGGGGAGTCGGAACCGATGCCGAAATGGGGTTGGGGGGAAACTGGTGGGCCATATCTCGCACAGACTAAATGATGACCCGGGGTTACGTTGATGATACCAGCTCATTTTTACGCTTTTTTAGAAACAATAACACCAATGCTATAAATGCGGCCAAAGCACCCGCAATCAACATAGGATGTGCAGGCTTATTGCCTGAACCGATGGCCACGCCATCCACTTCTGATTTTCGCTTTTTTTCCCGGCCATCATAGTACACAGTGGTTTCGTTAACCTTTTTCAATTTTATGATTCCATCTTTTATTGACACGACCGAATAAACATCCACCACTTCCTTAATATTCCGGTCGGCAACCCTTATATCGCCACCGATATCTACATCGCTCATAAAGTTATTTCCCACTCCGTCTGTGGCTTCCAGCTTTGTTTTGTCGAACCGTTCGCCCGCCAGGTAATGTTGGTCGTCTTTGCAAATAACCGTGGTAGGTGTATCGGCATGATAACCTCCGTTGTAAGTGTAGGTGTAGAATTTAAAAGTGAAGGCAAAGTTTTTTTGTTTGGAAAGGTTTTTAAACATAAAATACCGCGGTATCTGACCTTCGGAAATAACATCGGCTCTAAGAACAGCCAGCACCATTATGAACAACGTAGCCGTCAAAACCAGTTTCTTTGCCATTGAATAATTTTCATCAAGATAAAACCTATTCTGCAATGTTCACAGCTTCTACGCAAATACGGATTCACTATGCCCTTACTGACCAGATGGGGTTGGTATACCATGGCCACTATGCGCAGTTTTTTGAAATCGGCCGTACCGAAGCCATCAGGCAGTTGGGCTTCACTTACAAGGAAATAGAAGCAATGGGTATTATTATGCCGGTAGTAGATCTCCATACAAAATTCCTGAGGCCAGTGAAATATGACGAACTCATCACCGTAAAAATCTCGCTGCTGGAGCTGCCGGTTCACCATAAAGTGGTGTTCCACGCTGAGGTATTTAACCAGGCGGGCCAGCTTTGCACCACTGGTGATGTAACGCTGTATTTTATTGAAGCCGCTAGTATGAAAAGATGTGCTATGCCAGATCCGTTAAAGGAAAAATTATTTCCCTACTTTGTTACAGAGGAGTGATCGTATTTAATAAATAAGGAAACAGAAATAAGCGCGGTACTCCATAAGGGATAATTACATTTCATACAAATGCTTGTCATTACTTTAAGTGGGGGGACCGTGAGGCTTCCAGGGAATATGTGCTGACGTACAGCCACCCTGAGACTATTGGCTGCTACACAACAGAATGCATCAACCTTTGCAGCGCAGGTGAGTCGTCGTTTAATTCAAACCCGCCATTTTTTACCGCTGGTGTCCAAAGAATTTTGTTTGTTACTTGTTCTTTTTGCACTTTAGGGGGCCAAAAATCTTATAATATATATTTGGCCTAAAATAAATCGAAAAACTTTTGCAGTTTTTGCGTTTTTTGCTTAAAGCGACCTGATTTTTTAAGAAAAAAAATCACTTCCAAGTACCTTTATTTTAATTATTCACTTCGCAATTTCTCCCCGAACCTTTCGTAGTGAGCAATCGACCTGGTAAACATTTGTGTAGTGGTAATCATATTACACAAATGGGTGCCGGCTGCGGTTTTTTTGGAAGCAGACTAAACCAGTCTAATTCATCCTAAAACATTGCAGGTCAAGAAATCAAAACAGTAAACAGCACTGGCATCCACACAATTTTTCATTTTCCCAGATATAATCTTTTACCACCAATAAGTAAACTCTTAATCTTCAATAGTATGCACAAGATCATCTTTGGCGTATGCCTCAACATGGCAGTGTTCATGAATTTCAACAAATTCAACGGCCAGCAGTCTCCCTTTACCCGAGTTTCCGACAGTCTGCTGGAAAATGTAGATAAGTCTGGTGTTAAAACGGGCATTTTGTACGACAGGGTATTCCCCTTCGCAAGGCTCGATCAATTTGGCCGAAAGTCGGTCGACACAACGGGATTTGACCATTTCCGGCAGAGTTACAGCGAGTTGTACAGCGGGCACTATCACCCACAGGGTCACCTGGTCTCGCCGGAAAACTGGGATGAGATACTGGACTGGAACCGCCATACCGGCATATTGCCGGTAGGTGTGATGGATATGAAATTCAACCAGCTAAAGCCAGACGCGGTCAGCAGGAAAATACTGATTGAACATAATGGTCTTTTTTATAACAATGCGGCGAAAAAGGAAAATCCATTTATGGAGAGAAACCTCAAAATAGCCACTTTGCTGGGCGAATCCATTGAGACTGGCAAGACCATTCTCAGGCTGGACCCCGACCTCGTGCTTTCGAATACCGGCCGGAAAATAGATCATATTGATCTGAAAGTAGGCAGCGGGGAAAGAGTATATTCCATGTATCCCGGCGGATCCACAGCGGTAGATTTTGACGAAGAAGGCGTTATACATGTGAATACCAAAGTGTATTTTACCACTGGTGAGTCATTTA
This sequence comes from Chitinophagaceae bacterium, assembly GCA_039925965.1. Classification (GTDB taxonomy): domain Bacteria; phylum Bacteroidota; class Bacteroidia; order Chitinophagales; family Chitinophagaceae; genus JAZKFT01. The sequence continues at coordinate 53,288 of JBDSXW010000006.1, read as the reverse complement.
GCAGTGAGAGCGCCATTGAGGTAAAAAAACGCACTACCTCCGCTGAAATCACCCAGCCTGATAGCCGTGTTAAACTATCCCACCAGCCCTGCCTCCAGGAAACGGTAAGGGCCGATATCCCTTTTACAGGTTATGATGAGACCGTAGCTACGCTTGGCCAGGTAGAAGTGAATTATTTTTATCATTACGATCCGTCCGATAGCAGCGGCTGTACCTTAAAAAAAATCAGGAAACCAATCATTGTCCTCGATGGTTTCGACCCAACCGACAAACGGGATGCCACCTGGATCTACGAACATAATTTCCGGTACTACAATGGAAAAAATGAAGTTGCAAATTTTGCAGATGAACAGCGCAGGGCCGGTTTCGATATTATTATTATTAACATGCCATCTTACCAAACTGGCGAAAAAAATATCCCATTGCCAGATGGGACTGAAGCACATATTGGTACGCTGAGAAGAGCTGGGGGCGACTTTATTGAGATCAATGCCATGGCTTTGATCAAGGTAATTCAGAACCTCAACGGGCAGCTGGCGTCCCAGGGCAGCAAGGAAAAACTGATCGTGGTAGGCCCGAGCATGGGCGGCGTTATCAGCCGGTACGGCTTAAGTTATATGGAGAAAAAAGGCATGGATCACAACGTCGGTCTGTGGTTTAGCTGGGATGCAACGCACCTTGGCTCGGTACTGCCGATTGGTAACCAATATTTTATTGAGTCCATGGCAAAACTGGGGCTTAAAAATGTAAAAGATATCATTGCCCGCCAGATTAATTCGGCGGCATCCAAGCAGGAACTCAACCACCATTTCCTGGCCAATTCGCCCGAGCCGGAAGGGGCTCCTGAATTTAAAGACCGCTTTTATGCTGGTATCGATACCATGGGCTGGCCACAACATACGCGTAAAATTGCCATGATCAGCGGTGCTATCGGCGGTATCCCGCAGCCAAAAGGCAAAGCTGGGGGCACCGCTTTCGACTTCAAACTAAAAATGAACAGCGTGCCCAGGCTCCTATTGTTTAATGCAGCCGGACTTTTCCTGGATCCCAATTTCATCCGGGCAAAAATCAGTTTCTCGCCTTCTGCAGAAATGGGTAGTACCGAAGTATTGGATATGAAAGTGCTGGGCTTCCCCGTGCAAAAAAAATCAGCCCTGCCGTTTGAACACAGTCAAAATAGTATGGATCTGATCCAGGGCGGCTGGTATCCCGGGTTCCAGGAAATACGTGATAGCACCAAAGACAAACTCCACGGCTTTTTCAAATGGATGGCGAAACCACAATTTTTAGATGTGGTGGAAAACCATTGCCACCAGCCTAGTGTTAACACGCTGGCATTTGGGCAGGGCCCTCACCCTAACCCCAACCGCAAATGGGATGATGACCTGACCAAAGTGAATTTCAATTGCGGCGATGAAAAAGAAACGCCATGGGATGCCTGGTATGCTCCGGATGAAAACCTGCGTCACGACAGCCTTACCTACGAATACGCCTGGCGTATGCGCGACGAAATGAATGGCATTCATATGCCTCAGCCTAAAGTGGTAAGAAACGTGACCATTGCCGGTAACAAGGGCAGTGTTTTCGCAGGTGAAATAAGAACTTTTACCATCCCAACGCCCGACAAACAAACCTATTATAATTGGAACCTTAGCAACACTGCCCTCGAGGTGATAGATGGCCAGGGCACAGCAACGATCACAGTGAAATACACGGGTGGTGCGGCAGATAAATGTGATATAGGCTGCACGGCTGTAAGCAATTGCTACACCTACCAGATTAATGGCATAACACTTAACAGTTTCAAAACAAAACCTGAAGACGTGTTGATTACTAAAATAGATCCGAAGCCGTAAGCGAGAGCCGCACTGGCATTTAGGAGAAAGCCGTCGTGCTCCGGGGTAACGGTGTCCTCCGAAGAAAGGTTCTAAAACCGTGTTTCACAATAACGGTAACAAATAAAAACCTCCATTTCGATTTTGAAATGGAGGTTTTTATTTGGATATCAGAGGAGGCCTCGCTGACCTCAGGCGGGTAGCCTCTCTACCTTCCAACGGAGGGTTCCAGAGCCGTTCTTCTCTAATCTCGTCGCCCAGTGATACAGCATAAGTCTCTCTTTCTAAGGAAATTTGGGAGGATTTTCTTCGGAACGTTTCGCGAGTCTTTTTTTACCAAATACGCACCCTTAAGCTATCTGCCCGGTACATCTTATCGCCGGGTTTAATACCAAATGCTTCATAAAACTCGGGGACATTTACAATAGGTCCGTTGATGCGTTCTTTGGCTGGGCTATGCACGTCGGTTTTTACCTGGCTGGCCAGCCTTTCTTTACGGGCACTATACATCCAGCTATAAGCATAACCTAAAAAATAGCGCTGCAAAGGGGTAAAGCCGCCCAGTTTCTCACCCTTCTTATAGGTTTCTGTTTTCTTGAATGCATCCAGACCCAGGAGTAATCCGCCAAGATCGGCAATATTTTCGCCCTGTGTAGCTTCGCCGTTGATGTGCAGGGTGTCTACCGGTGAAAATTCATTAAACTCCTTAATAATCAAAGAGGCGCGTTGGGCAAATTCGGCCGCATCGCTTTTGCTCCACCAGTCTTTTAAGTTACCGGATGCATCGTATTGTCTTCCCTGGTCGTCGAAACCGTGGGTAATTTCGTGGCCAATAGTGGAAGCTGCGGCATAACCGTACACAAGTGCATCGTCAAGGTCGGCATCTTTCATACCTGGTACAGCAAAAATACCGGCTGGTAGCACGATCTCATTATTGCTGGGATTGTAATAGGCATTATAAGTTTGCGGCGTCATGGTCCACTCGTCGCGGTCCACCGGTTTGCCCAGCTTATTCACTTCATAGTTATACCACCATTGATTAGCTGATTGCATGTTTTCTACAAAAGAAGTTTTTCCAATCTGCATAGCACTGAAATCTTTCCACTTGTCAGGATAGCCTACTTTCTTCTTGATCTTCGCCAGTTTATCATAAGCCTTTGCCTTAGTGCTATCGCTCATCCAGGTCAGTTTCGTGATCCTTTCCTTTAATGCAGTACGGATCGCTTCCACCAGGTCTTCATAACGCTTTTTTGCAGTTTCATTAAAATATTCTTTCACAAAAAGTTGTCCGAGCGCTTCACCCATGGCGCCTTCTTGGGCATCCAGAACCCGCTTCCAGCGCGGTCTTGGTTCGGAGGCACCACTTAAAGTCTTTCCATAATTGAATGCATTCATATAAGTGGTTCTATCCAGGTAGGGGCTAAAGTCGCTTACATAATTGTACTTCATATAATTCTTCCAAACATCCAGCGGTGTAGCTTTTAATTCAGTATTAAGCGCTACATAAAATTCCGGCTGGCCCACCACTACGCTATCCAGGTTGTTAATCTTTGCAGTTGCCAGGTATTCACTCCAATTAATATTAGGCGTCATTGACTGTATTTTGCCCAATGTCATTTTATTATAATTCTTATAGGGGTCGCGGAGATCTGCAATTTTACGGCTCACCTTGGCAAGCCGGGCTTCCAGCTGGTACACATCCGTCATCATCTTTTCAGACGTTGCGGCATCATTACCCAATTCGGTAAAAATCTTAACCAGGTATTCCTTAAATGCTTTTTGAACATTCAACGTTTTCTCATCGGTATTATAATAATAATCCCGGTTAGGCATACCGAGCCCGCCCTGCGACAAGAAGTAGACGATCTTTTCGCTGTTCATATCATCCTGGCCAATATAGCTGCTGAATAAAGTGCCGGAACCCTTGGTACGGAATTCGGCGGACAGTTTTAACAGCGCGGCGATATCCGCCGAATTAGAAATCCGGTCAAGGTCAGCTTTCAGTGGCGTGATGCCTGCTTTGTCAATGGCAGCAGTGTCCATCGCCACGCTCCAGAAGTCGGCAATTTTTTGGGTGACTGACCCCGCCGCACCACCATCTTTAACGGCCTTCTCGTTGATCACTTTCAAGCGGTTATAAATATCTTCCTGCACAAGTTGCCCGATGCCCCAGCTGGATTCATCAGACGGGATCGCATTTTTTTTGATCCAGCCATTATTAGCATAGCCGAAAAAATCTTCTCCCGGCTTTACGGTGCTGTCCAGGTTAGTAACCAGCGGATCGGACACTGCGCCAGCTGCTGCCTCGCTGCCATTGTTTTTACAGCCCACCAGCACGGCAAGAAGCGCCAGTGGCATTAGTTTTTTGATCATGTTGTAAGTTAATTTGCGCTAAATGTAATTAACTGGCCGCATGTGAAACACAGTTTTGGATGAGCGGCCCTGCAAATTTTAGTCCTCATGTAGCAAAGCCGTGCATTGGTTAGGTCGCTGGATAAGTCACTTGTCGTTTCATTTAATCATGGCTTCAGCCTAAAAACTTCTTATTCCGGTTTGCCAGCATTGCCGATCAACTATTTTTGCGGTCTTCTTAAACAGGAACCTGATTTTTATGACACCAGAAAGAACCGAGAAGCTTCGGAAAGTATTAAGCCAACGCCAGCCCGACCTGACGCTGGTCTTGGAAAATGTATTCGACCCGCACAATGTTTCGGCGGTGATGCGCACCTGCGAGAGTGTTGGCATCCAGGATCTTTTTGTACTGAATACAAAAATACCTACCCATAAAAAATTTGGAGAACGCAGCAGTAGCAGCGCTGCAAAATGGCTCACCATCCACCAGTACGAGGATGCCGCAGCCTGTTTTGCCGAGCTTCGTAAACGAAATTTTAAAGTGTTTACCACCTGGCTTGGCGAGGGCTCGGTGAACCTGTACAAAATGAATTTTACCCAGCCCCTGGCCATCGTTTTTGGGAATGAGAAAACCGGGGTCAGCGATGAGATCCGGGCGCTGGCCGATGGCAATATGGTCATCCCACAGGTGGGTATTATCCAGTCGCTGAACATTTCAGTAGCCTGTGCGGTTACGGTATACGAGGCCTACCGTCAAAAAAGTCTGGCGCAGCACTATGATGCACCAAGGTTGCCACAGCAGCAATATGATGAACTTTGGCAATTGTGGTCTGAGAACATTTAGCAAAATGTAAAAATGTGGGAGATGTGGAACCGGGGAAATGCTGGGAAGAGGAAGGTAAGAATGAACAGCGACTGCTGCAACCACTTGAGAGAGCTGGTAGACAAATAGATCAGTAATTAAAAAAAAAATGAACTTTAAAGTATTTCGTATGAAGGCGCTTGCCATCTTGATAATGACTTTTTTTTGGATGACGGGTGATGCGCAGCAGATTCCCTCGTTAAAGGTGGAAGAACTGGTGCGCCAATACAGCAACGCTAAAGGCGTGACCGTAGTAAATTTCTGGAGTAGCTGGTGTAAATCCTGCCAGGAGGAGATGCCGCATTTTTTACAGGTGACCGATTCACTAAAATCCAAAGGAGTAAGTCTGTTACTAGTGAGCATGGACAGCAAAGGCGTTTTTGGTTCCGGTCAACTAAAAACATTTATTGCAAAGAAAAAATGGAAGGCGCCCCTGGTTTGGCTAAATGAAACCGATGCCGATCATTACTGCCCGGTGGTAGATAATAGCTGGAGCGGTGTGATCCCGGTAACACTGATCCTAAATTCTTCGAAAAACTATAAAAAATTTTACGAAAACGAACTCACCAAAACCGAACTCATCCAGGCTATTCAAGCCGCTTTTTAATTCATACAATTTTTACCGGTACTTGCACGGTGCACCTGTTACCTTTGAACCATGATCAAACGACTCTCCGTTTTTTGGACCAGCATCACCATGACATTTAAGGAGCTCAACTCCAATAAGGTCAGGGCTACGCTGTCTTTGATTGGTGTATCGTTTGGTATTTTTTGTATCATCAGTGTGCTGGCCACAGTGCAAAGTCTGGAGCGCAATATTAAAGACGGCCTGAAGGATCTGGGCAGCAATACCGTTTACATTCAAAAATGGCCCTGGGGTGGCGGCGATGATTATCCATGGTGGAAATATGCCAAGCGTCCAGACCCCGATTACGATGAGCTGAAACCCGTTAAAGACCGCAGCCAGTATGCTGAAGCGGTATCCTTTATTTTGTTTAATTCCAGCAATGTGGAGTATAAAGATGGTGTGCTTCAAAACGTGAACTGGTACGGTGTTACCGAAGAATACAACCAAATCCAGGAAGTGAAAATTTTGTTCGGCCGATATATTTCTTCCTCCGAATTCCAAAGTGGCAGCAACGTAGTGGTGATGGGTTACGATAATGCCGAAAAGCTGTTCGGCACGCCGGAACGAGCGATTGGCCGCACGATTGATCTGGCAGGACGCAAGGCGAACGTGATCGGCGTAATGAAGAAAAAAGGCCAGAGCCTGATGGGCGGTTGGGATTTCGACAATATCATTATTGTGCCTGTCAACTATTGCCGCCAGGTGGTGAACGAACGCACTGCCGGCCGGTTTATCATGGTGAAAGGCCGCGAGGGCATTGCAGTACAGGACCTCAAAGACGAATTGAAAGGGGTGATGCGAAGCGTAAGAAAACTAAGCCCCACCGCCGACGATAATTTTGCATTAAACGATATTACATCGGGGAGTTCCCAATTGGAATCGTTGTTTTCATCGCTGAATATTGGTGGCTTTGTCATTGGTGGCTTCAGCCTGATCGTAGGCCTGTTTGGGATCGCCAATATTATGTTTGTGACAGTGAAGGAGCGCACGGCGCAGATCGGATTAAAGAAAGCCATCGGTGCCAAACGCAGCACGATCCTTACAGAATTTTTAGTCGAATCTTCAGTGCTTTGTATTGTAGGTGGCATGTTCGGATTGCTCCTTGTATTCCTGGTCACAAAAGTACTTACAGCGGTATTGTCATTTCCGATATCGGTATCACTCGGCATTGTGGGGCTTGCGGTAGGTATCAGCCTGCTGGTAGGTTTGCTGGCGGGAATTATCCCTGCCTGGAGTGCAGCACGGATGGATCCGGTGGTGGCGATCAGAAGCAAATAGAGGAAAGGATTTTTTGATGTCCGATATCTGGTAAGGAGATTTTTTGATGTCCGAGGTCTGATGTCTGATTTTCGTATAGCTGTGGGTGTTCTTTTTTGGAGCCAGGGGCAGGTGCTACTTTTGAGCGACATTGGCGAACGTTTACCCCGATTATTTCGGGGCTCCATTCAGGTGAAGCAGTACTATTTAGCAGGCAAAAGCCCACATCAATAAACGGTCAGAACCACTCGCCTCTTAATGCAAGTATAAAAATTAATTAGCATGTTCGTAAAATCCTGACAGGGTGAAAGCCCCCGAAATGCTCCGGGGCAAGCACCCCTGTCGGGATTTCTAAGACCAATTATATCCATGACAGAACAAACGATAAATCACTTATCAAACATCAGACATCAGACATCAGACATCGGACATCAAAAAATCCCTTCATCCGACATCCCGAATCGGACATCAAAAATTACCATTCTCGCTATTGAATCCAGCTGCGACGACACTTCTGCTTCTGTGTGCGTGGATGGAAAAATATTGACCAATTTTATTGCGAATCAAAGCATTCATGAACAGTACGGTGGCGTAGTGCCCGAGTTGGCCAGCCGGGCACATATGCAAAATATTTTACCGGTAGTGGATACAGCTTTGAAGCAAGCCAATATATCACTTGGGCAGGTAGATGCTATTGCGTTTACACAATCGCCGGGGCTTATTGGGTCACTGCTGGTGGGTGCCTGCTTCGCAAAATCGTTGGCACTGGCGCTGGATAGGCCATTGATCGCCGTGCATCATATGCAGGCGCATGTAATGGCCAACCTCATTGATGAACGCCAGCCCGGCTTCCCATTTTTATGCCTTACAGTAAGTGGAGGCCACACCCAAATTGTACGCTGCAGTTCGCCGAACGATATGAAAATAATTGGCCAAACCCTCGATGATGCCGCGGGCGAAGCTTTTGACAAAAGTGCCAAGCTCCTCGGTCTCCCCTACCCTGGCGGGCCACTGATTGATAAGTATGCCAAAGAAGGCGATCCCAAAAGCTTTCAATTTCCAGAGCCAAAGATCGAGGGGCTCAATTTTAGCTTCAGCGGGTTAAAAACTTCCATCCTTTATTTTTTACAAAACGGGGTAAAAGAAAGCGAGGAATTTATTACAGAAAACAGAGCAGACATCTGCGCTTCTATCCAGCAGCGGATTGTTTCGATCTTACTCAACAAACTCGTAAAGGCATCTGAAGACACAGGCATTACCGACATCTGCCTGGCAGGGGGCGTAAGTGCCAACAGTGGTCTAAGAAACGGGTTTACAGAACTGGGCATAAAAAAGGGCTGGAATACGTATATCCCAGCCTTCCAATATTGTACCGATAATGCCGGCATGATTGCTATTACAGGCTACCATAAATATCTCGCCGGTGATTTTGCAGACCTTTCAATAGGTCCAAGCCCAAGAGCGGAATGGTAGGTTTTAATGGATAATGGTTTAATGTATAATTGATTAATGGCAAATTCGGACCAATAAGACATCAATCGCCGGAATCTAATTAACCAAAAAAACCGCCTCAATCCGTTCCATCCGCTCAATCCGTGATTCTATCATTCCTCGCTTCCTAACAACTATCTCCCAAATTTTTCTTCCCAGGCCAGCATGCCGCCTGTTAGGTTTACCACATTGGTGAAGCCCATGGTTTCAAGGATCATTGAAGCTTGTCCGCTGCGGTTGCCGCTGCGGCAATACATCACTATTTCATCATTTTTCCAATCTTCCAATGGTTCAGCATCCATCATTTGTATCTGGCCCAGCTTGTGGTGGATGCCACCGATATTAAAATCAGCACGTTCATGGTCTTCGCGTACATCTACAAGGTGTATGTCTTCGCCGCTATCAAGCCGGCTTTTGAGTTCATCAACAGTTATTGGTGTCATTTTGATTTACGATTTGAGATTTACGATTTGAGATTTACGATTTGAGATTTACCATTTACGATTTCGAGCAGTGACTGCAACAATCACAAAGTTGATCACCTAATCAACCAATCACTTATCACTAATAATCATCCTCCGGTTTCTTTTGCTTTTTAGGCTTGTCGGCTGCTCTTTTCACCTTTTTATCTTTGTTGTCTTTGCTATCTTCCGTATCCGCCATAAAGTCGGCTTTCATTGATTTACTCAGCCAGAGATCAATCCCCTGCCCCTCGCGGATTTTGTTAAATTGTATGGAGCCATCCGCCTGCTCTGTTTTTTTGTTGGGAAACTGTTTATACACAAATGCATTTGCTGTATCGCTTACGTCGGGATCAATTACCAGGGCACCTACATTTAAATTCAGGCCTTTCATGGTTTCCTTTGCGTCCCTGAAAGATCCACCCGTGACCACCGGAACCTCAAATTCTTCGTCGCCCAAGCCATTACCCAATACAAAACTAACGGTGCTACCCATATAGATTTTTATGCCGGCCTTAATTTGCTGGCCCTGGTACAATTGTTCCAGAACAGCGTCACGGGCAATGTCGGGCTTACGGGTTGTATCCCCTAGTTTAAGCCCTAGTTGCTTTAGATACATCTCTGCATTGCGGAAGGAAAAGCCTACCATATTAGGCATTTCTACCAGCGGTGGCTGCGACCGGTTGATAGTGAGGTAAATAGTCCGTTTGCTTTTTACCAACGCATCCCCTTCCGGACTTTGTTTCACAATGGCAAATGGAGCAAGGGTATCGATGTACAAAGAATCCTGCACTTCAACATTAAATCCTTTGGCTTCGAGTGCTTTCTGGGCCTCCTTCAGGGTTTTTCCCTTTACACCTGGCACTTTTTCAAAATCGCCATGACTTGTAAAAAACCCCAGCGACCATAAAAACAGGAACATCAGGCCAACCACGAAGAGAATGGCCACGAGGAGATTTATTAAAAAATGACGTCGGGTAATGAATTTGAACACTTATTTGAGGTTTTCGAATGGTCAATTGGCAGTCGCGAATACCGCATGCCGGTTATAGAAACGGGGTGTAAACCAGAAAATTATACTTTTTGTAAAGCAGCTTCGATCAGGCCGCTGTAAAACGCTTTCAATGTCCACCCGTTTGCCTTTACCTGCTGCGGTACAATACTGGCAGCACTTTGCCCTGGCACGGTATTGATCTCCAGCATATAGGGCTGTCCCTTCTCCTCGTTGTAAATAAAATCGATACGCACAACGCCATTACAGTTAAACACCTGGTAGATTTTTTTTGCTGCCGAGCGTACTTTCTCCGCAACAGCTTCTTCCACCACCGCCGGTGTAGTCTCCGTGCTTCTACCCTGGTACTTCGCTTCAAAATCAAAGAATTCATTTAAGGCAATCACTTCCGTAAATGGAAGGGTGATGATCTGATTCCCGATCTTACAAACACCAATGGTAAATTCCCGGCCGGCAATAAATTCCTCCACCAACACCTGGTCATCTTCTCTGAAAGCCTTGTTCAGCGCGGCCTGCAAGTCTTCCTCCCTATTTACCTTACTCATTCCGATAGAGCTGCCGCCATTATTGGGTTTTACAAAAACCGGGTAGGTTAGTTCCCTGCTTACCTGTGTGATGTCGATACTGTCGCCTTTAAAAAAGTGCAGCGAACGGGCTACGGCGATGCCTGCAAAGGCTGCTACAGCCACCGTATATCTTTTATTAAAAGTAATGGCTGAAGTAGCCGCGTCGCAACTGGTATATGGAATTCCCAAAAGATCAAAATAGCCCTGCAGTTTTCCATCCTCACCGGGCGTGCCATGGATGCCAATCAGTACCGCATCGAAAGCAACTTTCCGGCCGTCGACAGTTATAGTAAAATCACCTTTGTCAACGTCTATTTCACTGCCATCCGCTTGCGGCGCAAACCAGCCATCTTTCCGGATATCGATTTTATGGTATTCAAATTTTTCAGTGTCGATATTCGCCGCAATGGTAATAGCGCTTTTATAACTGATCTCGGCTTCGCCGCTATAACCGCCGGTTACAAATGCAATAACAGGTTTGCTCATGGTTTTGGGGTAGTGTTATTCAAAGGCTGCAAAATAGCAATAACCTATCCAATGCCAATCAGCGTTCGTTAAAAAATTGGGAAAGGTTTTCCCAGCGCAGCATTCGCAGTATGTAAGCGGTAACATTAATTATGGTTCCAGAATATCAGTTTTGGCTTTTCAGTCCCAATGCCCCCAATACTCCCGGTAAGAAATACGGTATAAATTTTACCCGAAACCAAGGGCTTAAAAATGCTATCGACTGCGACGACGGTTGTATCCCGGAACATTTTGATCAGTCTGCTGGTGGTATCCACTTCTTCAAAAGTATTGGGGTAACTGGCAAAGGTCTTACCGCTCAAAATTGTTTTGCCTGTATCATTCACAAGCCTGAGGCCTGTGGTATTTGGGATCAGTGAAAAGAACCGGATGGCACATCTACCTGCACTGACTTTTGCCGGAAGGGCATCTTTTTGAAAGAAAACGGTATACTTTCTGACAGAGTCAAATGTGAAACAGGTATAATCAACGCCGGATTCAATATTGGTAGTAAAAGAGAAATCCGGACTTAGCGCCACGCCCTGGTAAAATCCAATCTTAAATGTGCCTGATGGAACGCTGCTGTAAAGTTTTAGCGTATCAAATGGAATTTTACCAATAGCAATATCATCGTTGAATTTGATCGTAAAATCAGCTGCTCCAATCGCACCGTTTAAAAAACTAATCCGTGCATTGAAATTATTATCCGCCTTTTTGCAGGAGGTAGAACACAACAATAAAACGGCCATTAACAATACGCTACACTTCATTGATAAAAATTAAAACATCAGCCACAAAGATAAAGACCGGTGATTTTAATGAAGGGCAAATATGCGAAATCCATCCTGTGGTGGCTAATATTTCAATTCATTAAATTATGCTTTGCACTGTTTACATGTTCCAGTTGGAGTAGCTTGAAGATTTACCCTTTCTCTTAATACTGGCACAGCCAGTTTCAATAAAAAAGCCGGCTCCCTCTGGAGCCGGCAGTATAAGATGACCTGCACCTTATTATTACTTTGCTGATTTAATAGTACCTAATGGAAAAGCTACACCCAACGAAACACCAATGTTTCTGTTGGAACTAAAGGTATTGTCATCCTTTGTAATGTCTGAAAACCCATTGGTATAATTCAGATCAAAGTTGAGCCAGGTTGCGGTACCAACCCGGTAGTTAAAACCTGCACCAACCATTCCACCAAGGTCAAATTTGTTATAATTGGCTTTGGTCTCAGTTTTTGTTTCAGCCGAAGTTGAACCATTTTCAGTTTTAACCCTGGTGTTACTGGCCACTAAAAATCCTAAGGAAGGTCCCAGGTAAAGCTTTGGCCTCATACGATCTCCCAGTTCACCAAAGAAGTAACTAACTTTTAAAGGAACACGGATATAATCGTTGTGTGCGGTGGTTGTGTAAGTGGTGGCCAATACGGTTTTTTTTACTTTTACGCCTTCCAAAGAATATAGAAGGTCTCCTCCTATGGCCCAATGTGGGTTAATACTGTAGGTTAATGTAAGGCCCGCTTTAAAGCCGGGATTGAATTCCCTTTCCATTCCATCTGTTCCGGTAACCCAGGAGTGGGTGAAACTAGCCACCGGTCCAAGGGATACATTCTGCGCTTTCACACCTGCCACAGCCAATAAAACGGCGGCTGCTACTACTACTTTTTTCATCTGTTTAAAACTTTTGGTTATACGACTTGTTTATAGAAAACCATGCCAGTAACGCTATAGGCGTAAAAACACGCTATTTAACCTATCGCGGGGCAATTGACCAACGCATTGAGGAAAATTGTTCCCGTAAAATACCGTTTTCGTTAATTTGTAAAGGATTCGCACCATCTGTTTTCTCTTTTTATATTCATTATCAACTAATTGAGTCAATGCACAACCTGCCTTGGCAGACTCCTTATTACATCGCAAAAACTAAAAGACATTGTATACCAGCTGTTGGATGATAGCCTTAATGGGAGGTTCTGGAACACTAAAGACGCAGTAAAGGCGTCTGAAATAATTGCCGGTTACATCAAAAAATCCGAATTGAGATGGCTAAACTATACCAACGAATATTTTTACGACATCAGGTTTGAGGATGCAGCCGGGCCGCTTCTTAGAAATGTAATCGGCATCCTGCCTGGAAAATCAGATAAAAATGAAGTGGTTATTTTTTCAGCCCATTATGATCATTTGGGAAAAGAAAGGATAGAAGCCAGCCAACATGCTTACCGGTATTTAATTAGTGGAAACACAAAAGACACCATCTATAACTGCGCAAATGACAATGCAAGTGGCGTAGCTGCCTTACTAACAATCGCAGCCTATTTCTCTAAAAAAGGACCGCAGGAAAGAACCATATTATTTGCCGCATTTTCACGTGAAGAATCCGGTATGGTTGGTTCAAAACTATATGCAGAAGATTTGGAACCATCTATAATAGTTGCCAATATTAACCTTGAAATGCTAGGGCGACCCGATACCAAAAAAAGCAAGCCTTTTATTACCGGGGCAGATTTATCTGATCTGCGATCCATTCTCAATAATGGACTTTTTTCCGCAGCTGGTATCGAAAAATATTTTCAACGGGAGTCACCCAGCGTTACTCTTTTCAGAAGGTCCGACAATATTTCTTTTGCCCTAAGAGGATGACCGGCAAACAGGATTATGCGTCGGTATGATTATGACGGACATTATCACCAGGTGAGCGATGAGGCAAATACTTTAGATTATGAGGCCATGGCTACCGTTGTAAAATACATTGTCCTCGCTTCTGAATGTATTGTTAACGGGTCAAAAACACCGACCCGAATTGACACCGGCAATATTCCACAATAAGGAACAGGATGCCAATAATTCTTCTGATAGCTACTTACTATAATCAAACACCAGCTTACTTAAATCAGGGGCATATTTCCTGGGGCGCGTTTTTTCATATTGGTACAATACCTCCCCCAGGTTTTTCATAAAAGGGAACCCAATAGTTTCATAGTCGTATTTATCATCATTGAAAATTCCATCGCTGTTGCACAACATCGAGCAGCTTACCATAAACTCGGTTTTGCTTTCAAAATCCACGATATAGGCTACATCAATTAAGAAGCCATAGGCATCGCCAACTTTATTAAAAATACGGATGTTATTATTTGGCCAGTCGCCTTTTTGACTGCCCATCATCATAAACTTGCAATAGGCCGGCCAATAATCCGGGCCGGGATAGTTGGGGTATTTACTCTCCGTTGGCAGCATGCTCATGTACTTGTGCAGAAACGAATAGTCTTTTGCTGAAAGGTTCAATTTCCCTTTCCCACTCTGGCTTTCAGGAAACATTACCCATTGCAGCATTTGGTGCAGGTATGGCAGGCGCACACGATTTTTCTTACTGAAATCCATCGGCTTTTCTACCAGCACATCTCCTTTATAATAATCTTTACCGGCTTCCATATAACCGCGTCCCGCTACGTCGTACCGCGGTTGGTATACCATATCGCTGTATTTCATAGGCTGGGTAAAAATAAGGTTCCCATTGGCGTCGATAAAACGGACGGGATTGGTATGCCGGTTTTGTTCCTGCGTAAGGGGAATGCTGAGCCGGTGAAGTATTTGTGCATCTTTGAAGCCAAGCTGATGTAACCGGTCGTTCAAGGGAGCCTGGCCGATAAATTCGTACAAGCGGTTAAAAGCATCGTTGTCGCTTACCAGCAATATTTTTTTAATGTATTGTTCCACCGAAGGTTTACCAGTTGCCGAAGTAGGATCATTGTACACAGTCGATTGGCCGCTCCAGGCACTGTCGGTGAGCATAGTGGTCCGGGCGTCAACTCCTTTCAGTTTCAGATTATTCAGCTTTTCCAATGCAAGAACAGCCGTTGGTAATTTTACGGTACTGGCCGGGTAAAAATATTGATCCGTTACATGAAAAAAATGGCTGGTGAAATGGGGCCTGTTTTTTTCGTCGCGGTCTATCTGGGTAAAAATGATCTGCAGGCGGAACGAGTCCTTGTTATTCACAACACTGCCGAATTTATCGGCATTTTGGGTAAGCAGATCTGTGAGCAGTTTACTATCCGCTACCTTATTTTCTGACAGGGGAATTTTTTCAAATGTTTTGTAACCGATCATTTTTTGGGAACCGCATGCGGTAACAAAAATTGCCGTTAAAATAGGTAGCCAGGTTTTCATCTCTCAAATGTAAGGATTGAGACGCACCAATTTCCAGACGCTCAAAACCTAGGCAGTTGCGTTTTTCACCTGGTATTCGCCAATGCGAACCAGGTTTCCGTCGGGATCGGTGATGGCAAATTCTTTCATGCCCCAGGGTTTGGTTTCCAGTTGGCCATTGGGATGGATCACACCGGGTATATTCAGTCGTTCAAACATGGCATCCACATTTTTTACCCGCAGGTAAAAGCCGCTATTTATACATAGGTAGGGATCGTTGCTTTTCCAGATATGAATGCTGAAATGATCAGTATTATGCAGCACCACGTACTCATCGTACCAATCGGCCTGGCAGTCGAAATAGGTTTTATAGAATTCAGCACTGCGTTGCAGGTCGAGGGAGGGGATCACGGGAATCGTTGTCATGGCTCAGCATTAAAGAGCCAAAATACTAAAGACTGTCCCTAATAGTTCAAATGGAGAAAAAATTACAATTGCTTTACGCTGCCCGACGACCTATTTTTCGCGATGCTGAGCAGTTGCTCATGCAATGCCAGTACCTGCGGGATGAGCAGTTGCAGTTCGTCATTGGTAATTACGAAGTCGCAGAGTTTCATTTTGATGGATTCGCTAATCTGCTTTTGCATTCGGGTCAGCACTTCGGCTCGCGTAACGCCGTCGCGCTGCATCACCCGGTGTATACGTAGTGCCTTCGGCGCGTATACGCCGATGATAAAATCCAGGCCAGCAGCCGAGCCGCTTTCAAAAAACAGGGCAGCTTCTTTGATGGCATACTGTGTTGTTTGCCGTAACAGCCAGTTCTCGCCGTCTGCTATTACAACCGGGTGAACCATGGCATTCAGTTGCTGCAACTTTTCGGCATCATTAAATACTTTGGCCGATAAGAAGGCACGGTTAAGCTTACCATCTGTGTAGGTCTGCTCGCCAAAGGCAGCAATTAGCCGGAGCTTTAAATCCCCCTGCGCATTCATCAACCGCTTTGCAGCATCGTCGGCATAGTACACAGGAATCCCGAGCGTTTCAAAAATTTTGGCCACGGTGCTTTTGCCGCTGCCGATTCCGCTGGTGAGTCCTATTTTGAGCAAAGCGAGTTTAGACTTTAGATTGTAGATATTAGTACAAAGACAGATCGGCATCGCCGGATTATTGATCTTTTGCCCTATGAGCATTGATTTGACCAAATAATCCCAAAACAAAAATACCAAACCCAACGAGTAACGGGCCTGGTATTTTATTTGATGACTTGGGGGTCTTTTACTTGGTGGTAGCGGGAACTGCAGCCTTGTTGATGTTGGCAGTCCATTCCTGGCTGATAGCTGATTTTTCAATTTTCAGGTAACTGCCGGGGCTGATTTCCAACTGAAGGGTACCATCGTCATTAACCCTGTTTACGGTGCCATGTATGCCTGCTATGGTTACGATTTTATCACCTTTTCCCATTTTACTCTGAAACTCTTTTGCAAGTTTTGCTTTTTTGGCCTGTGGACGAATCATGAAGAAGTAGAACACAACCACCATTCCACCCATTAACAAAAGGGTGCCCATGCTGCCACCTGGTTGTGGCGCCCCATCGAATAATAATACTGTTTGTAGCATTGTAATTATTGTTTTAAAAAAATTATTGACTTTGAACGCGGGACGATAAACGCATAACACCCTCCTATTTTGAATCCCAACACCTGAATCCGATTCATTAACCAGTGAACTCGTAAACTTCTAAACCAGCGGACTCGTAAACTTCTAAACCCTAAACCTGAAACCCTTAACCTTTCTTCTCCACCTGCACACTGAATTTCAAATTGAAACTCGGTTCAGGTTTGGTATTAGCCCTTACCGTTATGCTTTTGTTATTGACACCTGTATGACCATTGGTTTCAAATTGTCCTTTGATTTCCCCTGCCTGGCCGGGCATGATGGGATGGGTTGGCTTTTCAGCAACCGTACAACCACAGCCGGGATGCACATCGGCGATCACCAGCGGCTTGGTACCGGTATTTTTAAACCTGAACAGGATATCCAGTTTAGGGCCTTCCTGCACCTTACCAAAATCCCGCACGGAATCTATCCATTCGATAGTTGTGTAATTGGCGGTGTCGTCCATAGCTTTCGCATTTTCGGCTGCTATGGCCGAATCTGCGGCCGTGGGTTTGGTCTTGACATCATTATTGATACAGGAAACCAGCACGGACGAAAAAAAAGCGACGAAAAAGAAAGGCCTCAATGACATAGTATTTGATTTTTGGGCGAATGTAAAGGATTCATCAGGCTTTTTTGTAAGCCACTTTGTTAAGCTGGTTGTTTGTCTCCAGGTCTTTGCGAATATTATCAAGGATACCATTTACAAACTGGCCGCTTTGCGGGGTGCTGTAGGCCTTAGCGAGGTCTATGTATTCATTAATGGTCACCTTGGGTGGGATGGTTTCGAAATATAAAAATTCGGCTGTTCCCATCTCCATCAGGATCATATCCAGTAAGGCAATTCGCTCAGCATCCCAGTTGCGGAGTTTGGGTTTTATCAGTTCGTCGAGCTGCTCTCTGCGCTCTTCTGTAGTTTGCAACAGCAATTGGGCAAAATCTCTTTTTTCCCTGCTAATCATGTCGTCAATGCGGAAGCTGTTGGGCTTTTGTAGAAATTGCATCACCAGCAGGCGGAGCATATCTGCATCGTCGTCCCAATTATTGTATTGGTATTCAGCGCTTTCGGTAAAGCTTTCATTGGCCAGCATGAGGTCGGTAAAAATAAACTCCAGTATCTCTCTTTCGCTTTTTTTATCCCTGCCTTGTTCTGCATTGTAAACGGCGTAAGGCGTACTATCCAAAAGTTGGTTGTACAGCTTTTTTATCCAGTCGTCGTTATCATCCAGCCGTGGCTTAAATTCGGCGATAGCTTCTTTGTAAAAAGGGGATTCTACCATTTTCCACAACAATTCGTTACCGGCAATTTTTGTTGGAACATTAAGATCGTCGGTGGTGGGCCGGTGTTTGGACGCCTTGGAATGGGCATCGGTTTCGGCGTAGCGGGCCGTTTCTACCATCACATATACCAGCCAGGTAAAAAGCGAAAGTGTTTGGTCAAAATGTTTGCTGAGCAGCCTTTTGGCATCACCTGTAATTAGTGCTTTGCCTTCTTCGGCACGGATAGCATATAACGCCTGCATTACTTTTACCCGGATATTTCTTCTACTGATCATGGTTAGACGTAAGAACTCTTTAGATGGGGCGCAAAGATAGGGCGGCGAGGTTAGAGTTTGCAAGCGGGGAATAAAAACCTGCACCATTGTAGTTTTAACCCTGGTTCCGTCACTGGAAAGTTCCCGGGAAAAAAATCACCGGTTTGGAAAAATTGAGTAGTTACCCCATCCGTTTTGTCAATACTTTTACGGCTGCCAGGAGCAGATGACATACCAGTCACCTGCTTTTCATTTTTAATCTTATCAGCAAATATCTTTTTTATGAAGAAAAAAATTTACATGCAGCAGTCTCTCAGGAACGTCAGGCGTTTTGTTTCTGTGATTTTATTTGCAAGTATTGTTGCGCCGGCATTTTCCCAACTGAGCGCGGGTTTTGCCTATAAAGTAGACCCGGTTTTCCGGTATGTACTGGATCACAAAACCGAATTATCGACGGTGGCTTTCAACAATTTTCCTGAATTGTATAAAGTGCAACCTACTGAAGGATTTATGCCTGGAAAAACTACGCTGGAGAAACGCTATGAGTGTATTGTGTATACCCAAAATGCAACCGCCTTACGTAGCAAATCAATTGTGGTACAGGCCGAGCTACCCAAATTAGTAACCGCCTGGGTAACGCTCGACCAACTGGGCCAGATGGCAGCTATGAACGAGGTAACGTATATAGAAGCTCCCCAGTTTGATCATGCTAACAACGACCTTTCTGTTGGTGGATCCGGTGCTTCTTTACTGCACCAGGGACGGTTAAATAACACCGTGTATAAGGGCAGGGGCGTTATTGCCGCAATTTTCGATTCAGGTATCGATTGGGACCACCCCGATTTCAGGGATCCAACCGATCAGACCAAAAGCCGCATTATCAGGCTTTGGGATCAAACACTAACGCCTGGCGCCGGCGAGGTATCACCTGCCCCATTTGGTTATGGTGTAGAATATACCCAGGCGCAGATTAATGACGAACTCGACGGTACGCCCGCCAATTTTGTCAGGGAAAGAGATGTCAACGGGCATGGCTCGCATACTTCAGGCACGATGACCGGTAACGGAGCAGCGCTTGCGTCCAGAAAATATTCAGGCATTGCGCCTGAGGCCGATATTGTTATGATCAAAGGCGGTGACGGATCATTTAGCACGGCCAACCAGATAAATGCCCTGGCTTATTTACAGGCACTGTCCACATCTCTTGGTAAGCCTGTGGTATTGAACATGAGCATTGGCGGACAGAGTGGTGCCCACGATGGCACCCGTTCTGCAGAAATTGCCGTTGATAATTTTTCCAATTCTGCCCCTGGCAGGGTGGTTTGTATCTCTGCAGGTAACGACAATGGTACTGCAATTCATAACCAGCTTAACATTACGCCTGGGGCCACAAGCTCCGTGTCCTTTTCAGTTCCGGCCGGCACATTGGGTACCGACGTTTTCCAGTTTAGTTATTGGGCAAATGACAATACCGCGGTAACAGCTAAGATTACTGCTCCAGATGCCAGTTTTGCTACTGCAACCGCCGGTCAGGGTATTGCTGGACCCGTAATGGCGGGTAACTTCAACACAAACCTTAACAATACAATCGATGCGGCTAACGGCGACCGGTTTGTAAACCTATATGTAACAAGGGTTACGACAGGCGTTGGAAATCCGGGTGGCGTTTGGACGCTGGCCATCACCAACAATGGCGCCAGCAACATCAGGGTTGATGGCTGGCTTAACTACACTAACACCAATTTTGCCGGCACTACCGTTATTGGCGGTGATAATAACATGCTTGTAGGGTCTCCGGGCACTGCTACAACCGCTATTACCGCTGCCGCCTATGTAGCAAAACTGTCCTGGTATTCCGAAGGTGCTGGCGGCGGATTCGCTTATAACCCCCCGACACAACAGGATAATATCGCCACTTTCAGTGCATTGGGGCCAAGAAGGGACCTTGTTCAAAAACCCGATTTAGCCGCAGCCGGCCAGGCTGTAGCGTCAGTTCTGTCTTCGGATGCCCCCAATTCACCTACCTACGTAGCGGTGAACGGTTTATACCTTATCGAACAAGGTACCAGTATGGCTTCCCCGGGAATAGCGGGCGCGGCTGCATTGTTACTCCAGGCCAATCCAACCCTTACAGCAGTGCAGGTGAGAAACCTTATGACAAGCACGGCTAGTAAAGACGTGCTGACGGAAGCAACTTCCGCCACCCCTAATCCTGTCTGGGGGTACGGCAAACTGGATATTTTTAAAGCCGTAGCATCCGCATTCAATTGCGGCCCGGCCCAAAGAAAAACCTATCAATACGATAATTCCAATACCAATGCTGCAGGACAGGACGGAAGCACCGGCTTTACGACCCAACGCCCTGCTGTGCGGTTTACCCCAGATATCTCTGGAAAATTGGGCGGCTTCTATGTCTCTATGGGTAATAGCACATTTAATGCGACTTCCATGGCGGTGGAAGTAAGAACCAATAACGCTGGTGTGCCGGGCACATTACTTGGCACAAAGAATATTCCGGTAGCTGATTTCGCAAGGTTTGCATGGAATTATTTTGATCTCAGCAGCCTTAATGTTTCTGTTACAAATGGTACCGATTACTTTATTGTAATGGTACCAGGAGCTGGTAGCGGTAGTTGGTTTATAAGAAGGGATGCATCATCCCCTCACGGCCGTTCGCTCTTTTCTTCCGACGACGGTGCCACCTGGAATGATCCTTTCGTGGACTACCGTTTCCGGTCTGTAGTTTATTCCACAGCACAGCTCGCCGGTACGATTGCTACTATTAATTCTGACGATACCCGCGACATCAACAGCAGCAACCAGTTTATCAACAGCAGTTGCCAGTTGATCGCCCAACTGGTGCCAAATGGCAGTGCTGCAACAGCGGTGACCGGAAGCGTGGTTGGCCGTGTTTGGCTGGAAGCCGGTGTACCCACTTATGGTGGCGATCCATTTGTTTCAAGACACTACCAGATAACGCCGGTAACCAACACGGCTAACGCCACAGGAAGGGTGACCTTATACTTCACCCAGGCAGAGTTCACTGCGTTTAACAGCGCTCCAAATACCTTGTTGGATCTGCCCGCTAACCCGGCCGATGCAGTTGGTAAAGCCAACCTCAGGATTGGAAAATACCCTGGCAACAGTAGTAACGGCACAGGTCTTCCCGGCACCTACTCAGGCAACCCGGTAGTGCTGGATCCTGCTGATGCGGATATTGTGTGGAATGGAAGCGCCAGCCGTTGGGAAGTTTCTGTAGATGTGGTTGGCTTCAGCGGTTTCGTAGTGCAGACCAATCCATTCCCGCTTCCGATCACTGTGGAGTCTTTTACCGGTATCAGGCAAGGCAATGTAAACCAGCTGAGCTGGAAGGTAACCTGCGCCGGCACTGCGGCTATATTCGACGTTGAGCGAAGCAGTAATGGAAGTTCATTTAGTTCCATCGGCACGATGGCTACCACCCAAAACCGTTGTTCATCACCATTCGACTTTACCGATGCAACGCCACTTACAGGCAAGAATTTCTACCGTATCAAAATCACGGAGAACACAGGCAGGATTTTGTACACGGGTATCGTGTTGCTCGAAAATGGGAAGTCGCTCATCAGCACTTTGTACCCAACCATCATCAGCAAAGGCAACCCTGTTCAGGTGAATTTTACGGGTGTTAAAGGAAACCTATCTATAGTGGATGCTACCGGAAGGCAAGTATTCAACCACCTGCTCTTGAGTGGTTCCCAGAGTATTGCGCTACCGCTGCAGGCTGCAGGTGTATATTTTTATAGTATTAAAAACGGGGATACTGTACTTGCCACTGGTAAAATCTTGGTTCAGTAAATCCCATTTGTTTTTCTCAAATTGTCAAAGGCCACTTCTTTCAACGGAAGTGGCCTTTGTGTTACAGGCTTTCATTTTTCCAGTTGCTGCTAAATCGATCGGTATTTTTTATTTAAGAGTAGATTAAATGAACGGCTATGAATAACAATTAGCCCAATAGTACCACCGTCCCTGAACGGAGCGTCGCAACTAGGTTTCATAGTAGTACCATTGCTGGAATAAAAATACTACCCGAATAGTTCACGAATCAAATGTTAACCTGCATAATGCTATTCGTGCCATTCGTGGCAACAAAAAAAAATGGCCTGCAACAAGACTACCTGCATAAAATCATGTTGGTAAAACAACCGATGGCGGCTACTTTCGCTCCCCGTAATAAAAACGGGGGCTAAAATAAGATCGATCATGATGGAGTTTGCACAAGGTGTTTCAGGAAAATTAGGGATCCGGCTACAGTCGGTGGAAGCGGTATTGCAATTGCTTAGCGAAGGAAGTACCATTCCGTTTATAGCCCGCTACCGTAAGGATATGACCGGCAATATGGACGAGGTTCAGATACAGCAAATACAGGATGAAGGAAAGTTTCAAAAGGAATTCAGTGAGCGGAAAACCTTTATCGAAAAAACCATCAGCGAGCAGGGCAAGATGACTGAGGCGCTGCAAGCCAAGCTGAACAAGGCTTCCACGATCAATGAGCTGGAAGATATTTACCTGCCGTACAAACCCAAACGTAAAACCAAGGCCCAAACCGCCCGGGAAAATGGACTGGAACCATTGGCAACAATATTGTTGGAGCAAAAAGATCTTGACCTGAATGCTTTTGCTGCAACCTTAATGAGCGATAAGGTACTGACGATTGAAGATGCGCTGCAGGGCGCCCGGGATATCATCGCCGAGATTGTAAATGAGGACGCCCAGGTGCGGGCCAAAATGCGGAAGATTTTTGAAGATGAAGGGAGGCTGGTAAGTAAAGTGCTGGCGGGCAAAGAACAGGAAGCGATTAAATACAAAGATTATTTCGATTATAGCGAACTCATCATGAAAGTGCCGAGCCACCGGGCTTTGGCGGTGCTGCGTGGCTTTATGGAAGGCTTTTTACGAATTGGTATTGAGCCCGATGAAGCATACGCTATTGAAAAGATCGAAGACCAGTATATCATGGGCATCAACGACTGCACCCCACATATCCGCAAGGCGATCAAAGATGCTTACAAACGCTTGCTGCAACCCAGCCTGGAAAGTGAATTCCGCATAGCCACCAAGCAAAAAAGCGATGAAGAAGCCATCAATGTTTTTGCTGAAAACCTGCGGCAATTACTACTTTCATCGCCACTGGGCAGTAAGAGGGTATTGGCCATTGACCCCGGTTACCGCAGTGGCTGCAAAGTGGTGTGCCTGGATGAAAAAGGTGAATTACTGAAAACGGATCTCATCTTCCCACATGAAAATAATAAAGTGGTAAGCGATGGTTACAAGATCAAGGACCTGGTGGATAAATATAAGATAGAAGCCTTCGCAATAGGCGATGGCACCGCCGGCCGGGAAACCGAGTTATTTGTAAAAAAACTGGAAACGGGTCTGCCCATTTTCATGGTGAATGAAGACGGCGCATCCGTGTACTCTGCCTCTGAAACCGCCCGGGAAGAGTTTCCCAATGAAGATGTCACGGTAAGGGGATCGGTAAGCATTGGCCGCCGGCTGATGGACCCGCTGGCAGAGCTGGTAAAGATTGACGCCAAGGCTATTGGCGTGGGTCAATATCAGCACGATGTAAATCAGGTACGGTTGAAAGAAAAGCTGGATCAAACGGTGGTAAGTTGTGTAAACACCGTGGGCGTAAATCTCAATACAGCCAGCAAACATCTACTGAGTTATGTAAGCGGCATTGGCGATACCATCGCCAAAAATATTATAGACTACCGTAATGAGATCGGTAAATTCAGCAACCGGAATCAGCTTAAAAAAGTGCCACGCCTGGGCGACAAAGCCTTTGAACAATGTGCCGGTTTTCTGCGCATTCCGCAAGGCGACAATGCACTGGATGCAAGTGCCGTACACCCTGAAAGTTATACGATCGTAAAGCAAATAGCTGCCGACCTGGGTGTAAAAACTGAAGAGCTGATCGGCAATGAAAAACTGCTTAAAACAGTTGATCCAAAAAAATATGCGTTTTTAGGCGAACTCACCGTAAAGGACATTATTAAGGAACTTATCAAGCCAGGACTGGATCCGCGGAGTACGGTACAGAGTTTTGAGTTTGCCAATATTTACAAAATCGACGATGTGAATATAGGTATGGTAGTGCCGGGCATCGTAACCAATATTACCCGCTTCGGAGCTTTTGTAGACATTGGTGTAAAGCAGGACGGCCTGGTGCATGTGAGTGAGATCGCCCACAAATACGTCAGTGACCCGGCCGAGGTTTTGAAGCTGAATATGCAGGTGATGGTGAAAGTGATGGAAGTGGATGTGCTACGGAAAAGGATTGCTTTGAGCATTAAGCAGGCAGATGAAAAATATACAACCCCTCCCGCGCCTAAAGGCCCGGGGAATAAATTACCGGCAACCAGAAACCAGAAACCGGCAACGCAGAAAGAGCCGGAGACGATGGAAGATGCATTGGCATTGCTGAAGCGCAAGTTTGGGAAATAGTTGTACTATTACCTGATACATGCAACAGGCTTTAGCTATAAAGTACCAACAACTTCATCCATTACTTAAAGTAGCCATTTATGTGGGTACTAACTATGGCCTTATTTTCCTTACCCAGTTTGTGGGGCCGCTTGGGGAAATGGCGGTCAATATATTCCTCTGCCTGTCCGTCATCTTCTTTACCAAATTCATTCTTACACTGGAAGGGCGGAAGTTGGACGAGATTGGCTGGCGGCCACTCAACAACCACCATTGGAAGCAGCTTATTACGGGTACGGTTGTAGGTATGTGCATGTTGGTAACCGCAGCTTTTATTGTAAAATGGCAAACCGGCTTCCGCTGGGAAAATGCAAATTTGCCCTCGCTAAAAATTGCCGGGGCATTCGTGGCCGTGTTCGCCTCTGCTTATGTTCAGGAGCTGGCTTTCCGTGGCTATCCATTCCAATTATTATTAAAAAAATATGGCCTGTGGCCTGCACAAATCATCATAGCCCTACTCTTCGGCCTGATGCACCTTGATGGCGGCATGTCGGCCATCGATGTAGCCTCCACGATGTTTACCACTGGTATCGGCTCCCTGATATTTGCACTGGCATACCTCAAAACAAAAAATCTGGCGTTACCCGTTGGTATCCACTTTGGCTGGAATTTTCTCCAATTACTATTACCGCGGCACCCATCCATGAATGGAAAAGGCATTGTGAAAATTGCAGCGGGCAGTTTCGATGCCTCCAAACTCAATACCCTTACCTGGATACTACCTTATACGTTGATTATGGCTGTAGTGGGCATTTGGTTAATAACTGCTTGGAAACGCCTGACGCTGGAGGCATGAAGCTATGAGTCCGAAAGATTACAGTGAGCAAAAACCAAACACCGAACACAAAGTATCCGCTCAATCCATCTCATCCGCGTTTCCATTCCTCCAATTGTCTATCAATTTTATTGACTATTCACTCCCCACCACATACTATATTTGCCGCCATGAGCAAAACAACCAGTTATCCCAAGGAAAAAATAAACATACTGCTGCTGGAAAACATCAGCGAAACGGCCATCGCCAACATTAAAGATGCAGGCTACAACGTAAAAAAATACAGCGGTGCCTTAAGCGAAGAAGACCTGATTAAAGAGATCAAAGACGTACACCTGCTTGGGATCCGCAGCAAAAGCCTGATCACCAAAAAAGTGTTGGAAGCCGCGCCAAGGCTACAAGCTATCGGCTGTTTCTGTATTGGCGTAAACCAGGTAGACCTGCAATGTGCCACCGAACATGGCGTGGTAGTATTCAATGCTCCATACAGCAATACCCGCAGCGTAGCTGAGTTGGTAATTGGGTTGTCGATCCTGCTGATCCGTCGCATTACCGATAAAAACCTGGCTGCTCACCAGGGAAAATGGATGAAAGAGGCTAAAGGAAGTTTTGAAATCCGGGGTAAAACATTAGGAATTATCGGCTATGGCAATATCGGTAGCCAGGTAAGCGTGCTCGCCGAAGGCATGGGTATGAAAGTGCTTTTTTATGATACCCTTACCAAGTTACCCCTGGGCAATGCCAGCGCCTGCCGCAGTTTAAAGGAATTGGTTGGTAAATCAGATATCGTTACACTACATGTACCCGAAACCAGCCAGACCAAAAATATGGTGAACAAACAGTTGCTGAAACAATTTAAACCAGGTAGCATACTCATCAATTACGCCCGCGGAGAAGTGGTAGACCTCGAAGCGCTGCGCCAGGCTTTGCTCGACGGAAGTTTGAGCGGATCCGCCATCGATGTGTTCCCGGTAGAACCAGAGAAAAACGGCGATTCTTTCAGCACGCCATTGCAAGGCCTGAGTAATGTGATCCTCACCCCGCATATTGGTGGCAGCACGGAGGAAGCACAACAAAATATCGGTGTAGATGTAAGCAGTAAACTGATTGCCTACCTCGAAAAGGGTGTCACCTTTGGCAGCCATACCGTCCCATCGCTCAACCTGCCTTTGCTTGAAGGCGCGCACCGTATCCTTCATATCCACAATAATGTGCCCGGTGTTTTAAGCGAAATCAATACCGCATTAAGTAAGGCAAAAATCAATATCCTTGGCCAGTACCTCATGACGAACGAATCCATCGGCTACGTGGTGCTGGATGTCAACAAACAGCTCAGCCGCCAGGCGGTTGATCTGTTAAAGAAAGTGAAGGGCACGATTAAGGTGCGGATGCTGTATTGATGAATAATGACCAATAATTCGCCCATTCTGCAAATTCAAATACTTGATGTTATGTCATCTCAACCGAAAAAGGGTACATGAGTGGTTTTTTTGATTGCCGCGCCCCCCTTTTTCTTTGGTTGTGTTCGCTATTTCCGTCAGCAGTAGCGAAAAAGGGAACTCATGCCGCCAAAAAGACACAATGAGTTCCGTTTTTGATAGGACGATTTATATATTTCGAACAGCAGTTGTAAAAAAGCGTACCCATGATTCCGATTTGACATCAGGGGTACGCTTTTAGGTTGCCGGAGTTGCTCTTTATTCATACCTGGAGATCCCAGCCGACCACTGATTTTGATGAATGCTCAAATCCTAATTGCAAATGTAATAGCATCAATGAGGTCTGCGACGATCTGGATTTGGGTAGAGACTTCGATCACGGCTGCCACAGCAGCCTGGACTTTTCAGAACAATCCTGTATTTTACCGCGTTACGCCAACCATATAAGGTTTGTTTTCCCTTAAAAATTTAGTTTTCCCTCATGAAGATTTGATGTCTTACATTTAGTGCTTAAAATTTTTCTAATCTAAACAACTTCAAATGAGAAAATTCTCCTTTCTGACAACTTTATTGGTGCTTTTGTTATCGCAACAAAATGCGAATGCCCAAAGTATTACCATTGGTGGTGGAACTTTTGTGACGGCAACCAACACGTACGGTCCATTCAGGTCCATTGCTTCAGCAAGTCAATGGAACCGCAATGCCTACATCTATCCCACATCCCTGGTAAATACGATTCCCTCCGGATCCACCGTTAATTCCATTGAATTTTTCAGGGACGGAACTTTGGCCGCTGTGGGCACACTTACCTGCAAAATTTATTTAAAGAACACATCGGCTACAGATTTTGGCGCTGCAAACCTCGACTGGATTGCAGAGGCAGCCACAGCGACACTGGTGTATAGTGGTGATCCGACAACGATTTTTGGAGCGACAACGGGCTTTAAGCAATTTCCGGTTTCGCCTGCATTTATCTACACCGGCAATGCTGTTGAGTTATTGGTTGAATTTTCGCAAACCACCGCGCAGTCACCAGTTATTCAATGGGCTTATGATAATGCAGGTGGTGTACCGGGTTACACTATCAACCAGGGAAAATATAACAATGGCACAGGAACCCTCCCCGCAGCTACCACTACAAATGCTTCCAATGAGCGGCATCCGCAACTAAGAATCAACTATACTCCTTTTGTATTTACAAATGACATGACTGTTTCTGCTGCTGTAACACCTTCAAACGGAGCAACGCTCACAACCGGTTCTTCTGCTGCAATTACCGTTACTGTTAAGAACTTAGGGTCTGCTCCGCAAACAGCCGTGCCGGTGTATTACCGTGTTGACGGGGGTGCACCAGTTGGACCTGTTAATACTACAGGCACGATGAATACCAATGATGTTCAGAATGTTACGCTGCCAAACTATGTGGTTACAGGTGGATATCATGTTATAAGAGCTTACACCGCGCTTGCGGCGGAACAAAACTTTCCCAACGATTCTTTATCCATTAATATTCTAGGAGCTCCAATTACATCTTTGCCTTTCTTCGAAACGTTTACACCAACCATTGGCTGGAGTGCTAACGGAAGTTTATGGTCGATTGTTACTGTAACTACCCAGGCGAATGGAGTAGGTGGTCAGGCTGCCGCTGCGAATTTTTACAATGTCGCTGCAGGTGTACGTGACACCCTGAAATCGCCTGTGTTCAGTTTTAGCGGTGCAAGTGGCCCTACACTTTCATACAGTTTTACCCACCAGGCCTATACTGCTGCCGCCCCCGAGCCAGATATGTTACAGGTAATTGTTTCTGTAGACGGTGGTACTACATGGTCAGCACCAATTCTTTCAAAATCAGCTAACGGTAGCCCTTCACTTAATACCATTCCAGCCGCAGGGCCGCAATACAACCCGCAGGCACGTGGCGATTGGAGGCATGAGCTGGTAAACCTGGCTACCTATGCTGGTCAGTCAAATGTAAAAATTGGATTTGTTGCAGTTTCAGCAAACGGAAACCAGTTAGTACTAGATAACATTTTAGTTAGTAATACCACAGCTTATGGCTCGCAACTGGTGGTCGTACCCGGGGTTCAACCTGCCATTAACGGTGTGACGATCAACTTTGCTGGTGCGGTACCAAATTGCACTGAAAAAGTGGCCAAATATGTAGGTGTTCCCCCCGCTTCCCAGTATAATATCAACACCACTGCCACCACGCAAAACGGTACTATTTTTACTCCGAATACTATTTCAGCTACTGCCTGGTATACCGTTACCTACGATTCGCTTACCACGTATAGTATCTCGATTGATATCTCTGGTATTGCTAATGCACCTGTTCCCCAGGAATTGTATATCATGAAACGCTCCGCACAAAATGATAAATGGACGGCACTGAATACGACACTTTCGGGCAATACACTTACAGCGACTGGCCTCACTTCATTTTCTGATTTTGCCATTGGTGGAAACGCGAGCGTTAATCCATTACCAATTGGTCTCATTAGTTTTTCAGGTACGAAGCAGGGAGCTGTTAATAAGCTGAGCTGGTCTACCGCATCTGAAAGTAACAACAAAGGATTTGAGCTAGAGCACAGCGTTGATGGTCGTAACTTCTCAGTGGTTGCTTTTATAAATAGCAAAGCTTTGAATGGCAACAGCAATACCGTTGTTGATTATGATCTGACAGACGCGGTACCATTCGTTTCGGGAACGTATTACCGCTTGAAACAGGTTGATTTTAATGGCAATAAGAACGTTTCGAAAGTAATCCTGCTAAAAGGCCTGAACCCGACGAAAATTGAGCTGAACTATGTATATCCAAACCCGGTTTCTAAAGCGTTGAACCTTGTAATTACGGCGCCGGCTACCGAAATGGCTGTGATTGTAGTAACCGATCTAAACGGTAAATCGATCATCCGGAAAACAATTTCACTGGAAGCAGGAAACAATAATATCCGGATGGATATTGGCAACCTTGCTACTGGTACGTACTTTTTGAAAACTATCAACAAAGACGGCAATGATTCTGAAATCAAAAAAATAATAAAGCTGTAATCAGCTTGTAATACTTATAAAAAGGGGCTGTCTCATTAAATTGAGACAGCCCCTTTCTGTTACATTCTATTGCTGTGAATTAGATCCATCTACAAATATCCAGGCCCTGCCAAATCGATATTTTTTTGCCAATGCTAAAACCCTACCCCAGCAACTCCTCACATTCCTTCAACAACTTCTCCCTGTCAATCGCCACCGTACCCACTTCCTCGCACACCAATCCACCTGCCAGGTTACTGATCTCCGCCATCAGGCTTTTATCTTTAGTGGCTACATACACCAGCGACGCGACTGCGATCACGGTATCCCCTGCCCCACTTACATCGGCCACATTGCGGATATGCGCCGGCACTATTTTAGCTTCGGTTGCATCCTCATAAAAAACGCCTTTCTCGGATAAGGTGATATAACTGATCCGGTGCTGCAATTGCTGGTGTAACTGGTTGTGGATCGCCCTGAGATTGGCATCGGTAACCTTTGTATCGATAATATTGAGGGCTTCGTAAGCCTCTTTCAGGTTGGGCTTAAACAGATCCACACCCTTGTAGGCGAAAAAGTTTTTACGTTTTGGATCCACGGTGGTAATAATATCGTGCTGCCTGCAGTAAGCGATCACCTCTCCGATCAGTTTCCCCGTAAGTACGCCTTTATTGTAATCTTCAAAAACCACCAATTGTGGCTTGATCGTGTCAAGACCGGTGGTTATAGTACGAATGAACTCCTTCTCATCATCGGTCTCCAGGTCGGTTACGATTTCTTTGTCCAGCCGCATCATTTGCTGGTTGCGGCTGATGATCCGGATCTTATTGGTAGTGATCCGCTTACTGGATTTGTAAAGACCATCTGTATTGATTCTTTTTTCTTTCAACATGACTTCCAGCAGCTGGCCATCATCATCGGTTCCGGTTACACTCATCATATACACCTGTGCCCCAAGACTGCTGAGATTCAGCGCCACATTGCCTGCACCGCCCAACCTGTATTCATTGTGATCTATCGCAACCACCGGCACAGGTGCTTCCGGTGAGATACGGTCCACCTTGCCCCACCAGTAGGTATCCAGCATTAGGTCGCCAATTACGGCCACTTTTATGTTCGCGAAAGATTCAAAAAGGGATCGGAAATTCATGGACGCAAAAATAACCTGGTTAGCAATTAAGCTTCAGTTTTCATACTATCAGCCTTGTTCTTATTACCTGCAACAGCTATATAGTAGATGGGAATACCAATTAATACAATGATAAGGCCCGGCCAGGTATACTCCGGCTTGTATTTTATAAGGAGAATACAGAACGCAAGCCCCATCAGGATGTACATTATCGGCAAAACCGGATACCCAAATGCTTTGTAAGGCCGTTCCGCATCCGGGCGTTTTTTACGGAGTATAAAAATACCGGCAATAGTGAGCACGTAAAACATAACGGCTACAAACGATATCATATCCAGTAGTTGGCCGTACTTACCACTCAGGCTCCAGGCACACGCTACCACGCACTGCACCCACAAGGCTATCTGAGGCACTGCATTTTTATTAAGTGCGCCCGCATGCCTGAAAAATAATTTGTCTTTAGCCATGGTATAGTACACCCTGGCCCCTGCCAATATCAACCCATTATTACATCCAAACGTTGACACCATAATCAGCAGTGCAATGATAATGGTACCTGTATTGCCGAATATTTGTTGCGATGCTTCTACTGCTACCCTGTCTTTGGCCACAAACGCAATTTTATCCAGGGGCAGCACCGAGGTATACATAAGGTTGGTAAGTACATAAATGATGGTTACAATCAGGGTTCCTAAAAAGAGGCTTAAGCCGATGTTCCGTTTTGGGTTTTTTATTTCGCCGGCTATAAAAGTTACATTGTTCCATGCATCACTACTAAAAATTGAACCCACCATTGCTGCAGCAATAGCCCCGATTAAAATAGTGCCATTTATTGGTGTAGAAGTAAAACCGGCTGTTGCATCACAGGTGTCTTTTAATTGCAAACTTCCGGCAGCCCATGCATTATGCCAGTTTGCAGCAAAAATCCCTTTATCCATTCCATAAATAAATCCAAAAATAATCAGGCCAAACAGTGCCAGTAATTTGGCAGAAGTAAAAATAGTCTGAATAATTTTTCCACTTTTAACGCCTTTGGTATTGATGAGCGTTAGCAGCACAATGATAAAAATAGAAGTGACTTGTGCGGCACTAATGGTAAAGGAGTAAATAGGCTTACCACAATCATTAACCCCGTTTTGAATAGCAAGTAGCAAATTATCTTCACTTAGCACCGGAAAAATGTAAGCACCAAACTTGGCAAACGCCACGCCCACCGCGGCAATGGTGGCTGTTTGTATCACCGCAAAAAAACTCCAGCCATATAAAAAACCAAGCAGTGGATTATAAGCTTCTTTTAAATATACGTATTGGCCACCTGCTTTTGGAAACATGCCACTTAACTCTCCATAACTCAATGCAGCCGTGAGCGTCATAAACCCAGTAATTAACCACACGGCAATCAACCAACCGGCACTGCCCACATTTCGGGTGATATCAGCTCCTACAATAAAAATGCCCGAACCTATCATGCTGCCAGCCACAATCATGGTTGCATCAAATAAGCCAAATGTTTGTTTAAAGCCCGTTGTTTGGTTAGCCATAGTTTCGCAAAGTTTTAAGGCTCGGAAAAATAGTGGATTAAATTGAAAGTTTCATCGCCAGTTTCGGGTTACCAGTTAGGTGTTTCCAATATCTTGCAACAGCGTCCTGGCCAAAACCAGTTTTGATTGAGACCAGGAGATTAGATTTATTTGATACAGGTGAACCCATAAACCCGTGAACTTGTAAACCTGTGAACTTGTAAACCTGTAAACCCGTAACCTCACGAACCCCTGAACAAAAAACTGAAACTGTAAAACCTAAGCAATAAAGCGGATATTGAACACTCAGCAACCATATAAACAACTGGAGGATATCGAACTTGTTTTGCTGTACAAACAAACAACCGATCAGAATCTACTCGCCACGCTGTATAGCCGGTATGCTGACCTGGTGTTTGGTGTTAGCCTCAAGCACCTGAAAGATCCGGATGCAGCTGCAGATGCGGGTCTTGATATCTATGAGGAATTGGTTCACAAGGTATTAAAACATGAAATAGGCTATTTTAAAGGCTGGTTGCACACGCTTACCCGCAACCATTGCCTGATGAAACTCCGCAGCCAGAAGAATAAGCGGACAGTAGACCTGCCCAATCATCTTATGCAAACGGAAGACGCCATGCATCTGAGCGCCGCTCTGGAAAAAGAAGGCCAGCTTAGCCGGCTCGAAGCTTGTATAGAACATCTGAACTCCGATCAGAAAAAAGTGGTGCAACTGTTTTACCTTGAAGAAAAATGTTATAACGATATCACCAGCATTACCGGGCTGGAGTGGAATATGGTGAGAAGTCATATTCAGAATGGCCGCAGAAATTTAAAAATTTGTATGGATCAACATGCCGCAAACGAATAACAATATCAACTATACCAGCGAAGACCTGCTTCGGTATGCCCGCGGACAAATGTCCCCGCAGCAGATGCATGCGCTCGAAAAAGCAGCGCTGGAGGATGTTTTCCTCGCAGAGGCTTTAGATGGCTATATGGAAGCGAACAGTTACACCCAAACCGTGCCCGGATTGCTGGAAGAAAAGTTAGCATCTTTTAAACTTAGAATCAGTGCCCCACAGCCAAAAGAGGAGCAACCGAAAGTGGTACCCATCTGGCGCCAGAAATGGCTGCAATATGCCGTAGCGGCATCTGTAGTATTGGTTGCTGGTTGGTGGGCATTGTTGGTGAATAAGCCAGAAGCCCCTAAACAAATCCAGACCATTGCTCAAAATGAGCCGGCTCAATTTACAGCTGCAGATTCAACTTTGGCCAGCGGCAATGGCAGTGTCAGTGGTCCCCTGGATTATAAAAAAGAGGCTGAAACTAATAGTATTGTTCCACAAAAAGACTATGCCGTTGGTCCGGCAAAAAAAGAAAAAGCAGTAGCTGGACCAGGTCTCGCTACGATCGATGCAGTTAAACCGGGCAGCGCAACAACTATCGAACAAAACGAGATAAAAGGTGAAGAGCATTTAATTGAAAAAAAGGCTACTAATGATGCAATTCCAAGTAAAAGTGCAACACCAGCCGCTGTTTTGAAAGATCAGGCCACAAACCAGATGGCTTCTGGGAAAGCGAGCAATTCCAATAATCAGGTCGTTAGGGCAGAAGGAAGTGCCAATAATTTCAACGATACCCGTCGCTACACTTTTAACGGCAAGGTGGTAGATGCGAATAACAACCCCTTGCCTTATAGCAACGTGATGATTCCAGGCGAGGGTGTAGGCACCTATTCTGATGCCAAAGGCAATTTTAATTTTGTGTACGTGGACAGCACTTTACCTGTAAGGGCCCGCAGTCTTGGCTACGAGGAGAAGAACTACACCATGCAACCCGATGTAAAAGAGAACCGAATCGTACTTCGGGAAGATGAAGAACTAAAAAGAAAGATGGTGGTTAACCGCCAGGAAAAGCAAGCCCCCAACCGGCAGTATATGCCGATGATTGTAGAAAAAGATTCATTGATCTCCGCCGAGCCAAGTGTGGGCTGGTACGATTATAATATTTATGCCCTTAATAACATCCGGGGCATTGAACTTCCTGGCAAACGTTCGGTGCAGTTGAGTTTTGATGTAAATAAAGATGGCGATGTTGAAAACATCACCGTAGAAAAATCTTCCGGCAAAGAACTGGATGATGAAGCAATCCGACTGCTGAAAGAAGGACCAAAATGGAAATCAAAAAAGGGCAACAGCAGGGCAAAAGTTACACTTAAATTTTAGTGGTTTGTTAGCTAGAGGCCCGATCTTCCCATGTCGTTGCGAAGGTTCCTGCCCGAAGCAATCCCCAGCAAGGTGTTAGCGTGCCATTCATGTAATGCCGCCCGACATCACAATTTCATCGGGATTGCCACGGAGGGCAAGAACTGCTCCTCGCAATGGCGTTGTTTCACATTCACAATACTGGGAATCGAAGGCACTAATATGCATATAAAGAACAATTAACGCTTGACCCGTTAGCTTTGCGAACATTGACCTGCTGACCTATTAAACCCCCACAATTGCTACATTTGCCGCAAACAAAAAATCTGTATGAAAAAAATATTCATCGGCATTGCTTTCTCAGCCGCTATCGTTTGCAGCCATGCACAACCTATTGTAACGCCGCAACCCTCAACTACCCAAACGGTAAAACAGAACTTTAGTGTAGGCAGTATTGAGCTAAGTTATAGCCGCCCTGGTATCAAAGGCCGGAAGATATATGGTGACCTTGTACCTTTTGGTAAAGTATGGCGCACCGGTGCCAACAATGCAACTACCCTCACTTTTACAGATGATGTAACTATTGGTGGTAAAGAGATTAAGGCTGGGAAGTACGGCCTGCTCAGCATCCCGAATGCTACCGAATGGACGCTTATTATTACAAAAGATTTAAATGTAACTTCGCCAGCTGCTTACAAGATGGAGAATGATGTGGTTCGGGTGAGTTGCAGACCGGTTCAAATTCCACAAACTATAGAAAACTTCACGATCCAATTTGCGAATATTACCAACAGCAGTTGTGATCTTCAGTTAATATGGGACAATACGGTCGTCATACTACCGATTACTACCAACACAGACGCTAATGTGATGGCCCAGATCGATAAAGTTTTTTACAAAGATACCAAGCCCTACTATGCTGCCGCCAGCTACTACTACGAAAACGGTAAAGATCTGATCCAGGCTAAAGCATGGGTAGAAAAGGCGGTAAGCGATCCCGCCAATGCAAAAGCATTTTTTATGTATATGCTGAAAGCCCGTATCCAGGAAAAACTGGGCGACAAGGCTGGCGCCAAAGCCACTGCCGAAAAAACAATCGCTCTTGCTACCGAAGCAAAGAACGACGACTATGTGAAAATGGCTACCGACCTGATTAAGAAATTGTAACCAATCACCGTATAACTACATTAAAAAACGGGAAGCCAACAATGCTTCCCATTTTTTTAGTGGAATATATGCCCGCAACATTTTACCTACCTGTCAACATCGAATATTTCCTTTTTATCAAACTTGGCTTTTATTTCTCCTTTTGAGAAGGCGTAGGTATCTTCCGAATAAGCCGTCATACCTTTTCTTTTGAGATCACTAATACCAGAACTTTTATTGGTTTCGTAGTTATTGGTTCGTAAAAAAATAGAATCACCCAATACTTCATCCACCAGGTACAGCGTGTATTGTCCCGCATCGGTTTTTACTTCATAGATATCTCCCTTTATTGGAGCGGCAATAAGCTTTGCATTTTTTTCATCGTTCTGTTTGCCACTGATGACGGCTATTACGATGATCACTGCCAATAACGCCAACCCTGAAAATGTCCAGATAGGTGTTTTGCTTTTTGCCTTTAACTCATCATAAAAAGCTTTTATCGAAGGCGGCATTTGTTTTACCTCCAGTATTTGCTTGCAGCTGGCACATTGGCTGACCCCCGTTTTGTTGATTGGGAAGAATGGCAACCAGTACACATGGGCATATTTTTGAAAAACATGCATGTCAATACTAGTTTGGGCTCCGCAATTGGGGCACTTCTCGGTTATAAACTCTTTACCAATTTGCTTACGCTTCGTTCCGTAAAAAATCATGATTACTCGCTTGTTTTACCTGGCTTTCATTTAAAAAATGAATGTGGCAGCCTGACTTTTTAATTTACGATTGACCGGTGACCATTGACTTAATGAACATTGACTTTTTTCATCAATCATCCAGCTTCAGCACCGCTAAAAACGCTTCCTGCGGCACTTCTACGTTACCGATCTGGCGCATCCGCTTTTTACCTTCCTTCTGCTTTTCCAGGAGCTTACGTTTACGGCTGATATCGCCACCATAGCATTTGGCGGTAACATCTTTGCGCATCGCACTGATATTTTCGCGGGCCACGATCTTGGCTCCGATGGCCGCCTGAATTGCAATGAGAAATTGTTGTTTCGGTAAAAGCTCCTTTAGTTTCTCGCACAGCTTTCGGCCAAATTCATGGCTGCGGCTGCGGTGAATCAGGGCACTCAGGGCATCCAAGGGTTCGCCATTTAGGAGGATATCCATTCTTACAATATCGCTGGGTCGGTAATCGCTGGGGTGGTAATCGAAAGAAGCATAACCGCGCGTCTGGCTTTTCAGCTTATCATAGAAGTCAAATACTATCTCGGTCATTGGCATCTCGAAATTAAGTTCCACGCGTGTAGGCGTCAGGTAATGCTGGTTGATCAGCATGCCGCGTTTGCCAATACAAAGCGTCATGATATTGCCGATATATTCGGGTTTGGTAATGATCTGTGCTTTAATGAATGGCTCTTCGATTGAATTGAGCTTCACCGTTTCGGGCATTTCCGAAGGGTTATTTACGATGATCGTTTCGCCTTTGGTGGTGTGAGCAATAAAGCTTACGTTGGGGACAGTGGTGATAACCGTTTGGTTAAACTCTCTCTCAAGCCGTTCCTGGATAATTTCCATATGAAGCATCCCAAGAAAACCGCAACGGAAGCCAAAACCCAACGCCTGGCTGGTTTCCAGTTCGAAGGTGAGAGAAGCGTCGTTTAGTTGCAGCTTTTCCATACAATCACGCAGCTCTTCAAAGTCGTCGGTTTCTACCGGGAAAATGCCCGCAAATACCATGGGCTTTACATCCTCAAAACCTTTGATCATTTCACCCTGGTTATTCATCAGGGTGAGGGTGTCGCCCACTTTTACCTCCTTGGCATTTTTGATACCGGTAATAATATAGCCTACATCGCCGCAACGCACTTCGTCCTTAGCGGTCATTTTGAGCTTTAAGATGCCCACTTCTTCTGCGTTGTAGGATGCTTCGGTGCTGACGAATTTCACTTTGTCACCCTTTTTGAGTACCCCGTTGAGTATCCGGTAGTAAATAATAATCCCGCGGAAACTGTTGAAAACACTGTCGAAAATCAGCGCCTGTAATGGTTCATCCGGGCTGCCAACAGGAGCCGGGATGCGGGCAATGACTGCGTCGAGTATTTCCTGGATACCGATGCCGCTTTTACCGCTGGCTAAAAGAATATCTTCTCTTTTGCAACCTATCAGATCTACAATCTGGTCCTGCACTTCCTCAATCATAGCACCCTCCATATCTATCTTGTTGATCACCGGAATGATCTCCAGGTTATTTTCAATGGCGAGGTATAGGTTGGAAATGGTTTGAGCCTGGATTCCCTGGCTGGCATCCACAAGCAGCAGCGCGCCTTCGCAGGCAGCAAGCGCACGGCTCACCTCGTAACTAAAATCTACGTGGCCGGGCGTATCAATGAGGTTGAGGGTATATTTTTCGTTGCCCACCGCATAATCGATCTGGATCGCATGGCTCTTGATCGTAATTCCCTTCTCACGTTCCAGGTCCATGTCGTCCAGTACCTGGGCCTGCATTTCACGGTCGGTAATCGTATGTGTAAATTCCAGTAATCGGTCGGCCAGGGTACTCTTGCCGTGGTCGATATGGGCTATAATGCAAAAATTCCTGATGTTCGTCATCTTCATAAGGCGGCAAATATAGTTGATTGGGGATTGGTTGATTAGGTGATTAGTTGATTGGTTTATTGGTTACTCAGTTGATTGGTTTATCTAGTGGCTAAGGTGACCCGGTGAATAGTAAATTTTTATCGGTTGGACTTTTGACGTGCAGGTACAATTCTACCAGGTATTGCTATTTAGATATTATGCCGGGCCCAACAGAGCTTAAAAAATTGCGGCGTATTCCCTGGACATTTTTTGGGGCTACAGGCTATCTCTAAATTGTTAGATTTCAGATATTGTTATAAAAATAGCCCCTAATATCGGGGCTATTTTTTATCGTAGGCTAAAAGCTATTCTATGTTCTCACTTTCAACCCGCTGACCAGTAAACTAGTCAACTTTTCAACCAATCAACTGAGTAACCAATCAACCAATCTCTAATTCCCTCCTGCACCACTCATGCCTTCGCTCATTCCTTCCATTTCGCCTTTCAGGTTCTTGCGTTTGAAAAGGTTAATGTCGGCTTTACCAAACCTCCAGTTAAACTGTAGGCGTAAGATCTGCGGGTCACGACGGCCAATATTGCGCTGATTGAAATAAGTATCATAAGTATAGGTATCCCGCAGTTTGGTGCGGAAGATATCGTTCATGCTCAGGGTTACCGAAGCCGCCTTATTCTTCATGAACTCTTTTTTGATCGCGAGGTCTACTCCATAACTTGGGTTTACATAACCATTGCTTCCTGCAGGTTGGTTGCCACCACCAAACATTCCTCCGCCACGGCCGCCACCACCGCCACCACCCACGGGCTTCACAGTTTTACCCTGGTAGTCGCCGTTTAATTGAATGGTCCAGCTATTGGTTTTACCTAGTTTATAGTTAGTATTTATCTTTCCATAAAAACTAAAACGGCTATTTTTTCCAGTGCTACCAATGATATTATCGCTGTTAATGCTGGCATTATAAAAGTTTACATTGGTAGTAATATCCCAGGCCTTGGTAATATTATTACGACTTGTGAGTTCAAGACCATAACTGGTGCTGCTGTTAGCATTAATATAGGTACTGCGGTTTACTGTTTGGCCCGTAAAAGGATTTTTAGCAGTGTCATAGTACCGGGTGATAAGGTCGGTAGTATGTTTAAAATAAATCGAAGCCAGGAAACTGTTGTTATTATTAAACTGGTTACTATAGTTAGCCTCGAAGCTGTTGGTGAATTCCGGCTTCAAACCGCTATTACCCTGGCTAATATTCAGCGGATCGCTGGTATAATCCACAAACGGGATCAACTGGAAGAAATTCGGTCTGTTGATACGTCGGGTATAGTTAAATTGGAGGTCCTCTTTGTCTGTAAGCTTATAACTTACAAATGCGCTTGGAAACAGGCTGATCGGGTAGTCCACTTTAAAAGCAGTATCACCTGCTTTCCTAATCTGGGTACCATTATAGTTGCTGCTTTCTGCGCGCAGGCCTACATTGTAACCCAGATTACCAGCCTTCCCGGTATAGGTTACATACCCTGCCAACACCTGATCGGTAAATTTATAGTTGGTATTCAGGAAGTCGTTGGTTATATACTTATTATTTACATAATCGTAGTAGCTATTTACATTAGTGCTGCTGAAGTCCCGTATCTGCGCTCTAACTCCCGCATCTATTTTGGCCTTATCGCTTACGGGATTTGAATAATCGGATTGGATCACCCAAAACTGGCTGTTGCTGGTACCCAGTGCATTTTGCTTAAAGGGATTACCCTTCGGCAGACTATTGCTGTAGTACGACGTTAATCCCAAATTGCTTTCATTGTTGCTCTCACTGTTATTATAGTTTACATCTGCAGTCCACTCATGTCCGGCTTTGGTAAAATTGTGTTTGAAACTCACAGTTCCACCGGTATTTCGGAAAATACCTTCGCTAATCGTATTCCTGTAGGCCGTTTCTGTTTTCAATGGTGTATAAGCCGTGTCGTAGCGGAGATAATTATCTTCATCATTACCAAATTTCCCCCTTACATAAGTCCCGGCAACTGTCACCGTGTTTCTGTTGTCAATAAAAAAATCCATCCCAGCGCGGATAAATGCGAAATAACCTTTGCTCACTCCATTAATATCCTGCACGATATCCGAAGACACTTTGGATCCGGTCGCGAGGTAATTAGTAGTTACGTCGCTTGTGGATTTTGACTTGCGCTGACCATACATGGCATTCATGAAGAAGTTTACTTTTTTCTGTCGGATATTAAAGTCACCGCCGAGGTTGTAACGGCCGCGTACATCCACACCTGCCCGAACCGACCCGTTATAACCGTTCTTACGGTTCTTTTTCATCACTACATTAAGAATGGAAGCGGTTCCGCCGCTGGCGTCAAACTTGGCTGACGGGTTGGTGATAATTTCTACACTTTGAATTGCGTCGGCTGGAATCTGGTCAAGGGTCAATGTAGTGGGGCGACCGTCCACAAAAATCGTAGGGGTTGCATTACGGAGTGTCACATTTCCGTCTATATCCACGTTTACAGAAGGTATCTGCCGCATTACTTCCACCGCAGTCTGGCCCTGTGTTGAAATAGCCTTTTCTACATTGAATACTTTACGATCGATGGCCAGCGTCATCAATGCCTTATTTCCGGTAACGGTCACATTTTCCAACTGCTTGGGGTCTGGTTCCAGTTTGATATTACCCAGGTCTTTATCGGCAATACTCATCATCTTGCTCATATCACCTCCGAAAATCTTTTTTAATTGCTCCATCATATTGGGCGCACCTGTACTCTTATTGGTGGAATCTTTGGCGGCGGCAGCCATACTGGCAAAGGCTTCCATGACCTGCTTTTGCATCTCCGGGGTCAGAAAGGATATTTTTTGTTCGATCTTTTTGTACCCGATAGCGGATATTTTCAGCCGGTAATCACCCATAAAAGGCACGTTGTCCAGACTAAAATCTCCATTGGCCTCTGTAAGCTGACCATTAATGTTGGAATCTTTTTTGCTTCGCGTAGCAAAATCAAATTTGGTAGTAATTAATTGAACGCTTGAGGCATCGATTGGTTTGCCGTTCTCATCCACTACTTTCCCATAGAACCTGCCTGATTGCATACCCATTCCACCGGTCCGGCTGCCACCGCCCATCTGGGCGTCTGCTGCCACAAATGTCAATGCGAGGATGGCTGCTGTAATTAATTTTAATCTCATGTTGGTTGTTGTTATTCTTAAATAGGTTGCAAACTTCCTTCAAAGGAAAGTTAAGCACCGTTAATTTTGGATAAACGGCATTAACAATAACCCATACCCGTCGCAATTGTTGAAGTATCGTGTCGATATATCCCTAACTACCGGTTGTTCATGGTCTGGAAACCGCCACAGTGTTCAATCCGCGGCAATCTAATATATTAATGATTCTAAAAGCTATAGGATGCAATTAAACTAAAATACCGCTCCTTAACACAGGAACGGTATTTTACTAAAATTCATTTTTTTTACCAATAGTCATAATTATAATCTGACACCAACGCTTAAACCAACTACCTGGTTCCTATATTTTGGTGTATTACTGGTGCCATCTCCGTTGTTCTTTTGAAAATCAAGACTGTACCGTGCCGAGAAAATCAATTTATCCAAACCTGCTTCTAGCCCAATTACACCACCTACTATATTATTCCGAAGGTTATTATTTTTATTGTCGATTACTTTCTGGTATGCACTGTTATTGTCTTTAAACTTATACACTGTTGAGGTAAGGAAAGAAAACTGCGGACCAACTACGATTCCAAAGCCCGGTGAAGGCGAAAATTTTGCCAGCAGCGGCACTTCTACAAAATTGGTTGTGGTGGTGTAGCTGTAGTTATTTCCCAGGTAACTACCCGAATTCTTATATCCTTTCTGAGAAAACTGAAGTTCGGGTTGAAAAGTAAGTCCATGTACAACGGGAATGTCCACGAAGGCGGCCGCATTGAAGCCCGGCTTAATTTCGGTGGCATAATTACTGTTATCGGTTTTGATAATATTGGCCAGGTTTACCCCGCCCCTCACACCAAAACTTACTTTATTTTTTTGAGCTTGTAATGTAGCTGCGCCGGCCAAAAGGACCAAGACTGCTGATACGGTTAACTTTTTCATGATTGTCATTTTTTCTTGATTAATAATGCCCCTATGAAAAAGCTATGCCAGTTTTGATGAAATACGATAATCATGTGTCACACCGTTATTCGCCGCCGCGTTGCTGGCATCTGCCTCCTCGTTTTGAGGATATTCATGCACCCCTGAGTAAGGGTAGCCATGCCTAGTGGGTTGTAGCGAACGTAATTAGTATCTGCACCACGCCAATAATGAACCCCAGAATAGCGCCGATTACCTCCACGAACCGGAATTCTTTGGTAAGAATCTGGTTGAGCATCTCCTCCAGTTTGTCGCTGCTGAAACCTTTTATCTTCTCCACTACAATCCTTTCAAGGTCGAGTTCACTTTTAAGATTATTAACATAATTTTTTAACAAGCCTGGTAGCATCGACTTTAGTTCTGCCATAAACACCTCTTTGAGTTGGGTTATGGTTTTGTCACCGATAAACATCCCAATTACCGGCATCGCTGTTTTCAGGCGCGTTTTTAGGAACTCGTCAATATTCTTTTCTATTTCCGGGTAAATAGCGTCGAGGTTTTTGTCGCTGGTTATCTTTTCTTCAATATCCTCAAACGACAGCAACTCTTGGCCCACGATCTTCCCAAGGTTTTCGGCTATTTGTTGTTGCTTTTTGGGGAACACGCCCTGAAAGGTCATCCACAGAAACTTTTTGGGCTGTTTGGGGTGAAAAAGCATTTTCAGGGCCATCCAGATGGTGACCCAGTGAATCAATGCGGAAATAAATGGAATACTGTATATCCAGGGGTTCATAGTAACTGTTTTAAATAAAAATGTCCCGAGTAATAGTTCGGGACATTTTTTAAATGGGTAATCGAGGGGGCTCGAACCCCCGACCCTCAGAATCACAATCTGATGCTCTAACCAACTGAGCTACGACTACCGTTTTTTTATTGGGTGGCAAAAATAAAGGAATCATCTTTTGTAAGCAACAAAAAAAGTAAAAAGTAGAAAATCTGTAACGCAGCCTTCGTCATAAGGAATGTGATATCAATAGGCAGTACCGGTAACATCATCGATTTGCAATAGTGTAAATTCAATTATCTAAATTGCCCCGCATTAATGATAGCTGGACAATCACGTATGACTACAGGAAAAAAGATTCTATTGGTACAATTGTATTCCAACGGAGACTGTCTGTATGCAACGACAGTAGCCCGGCAGATCAAGCAGGACTTTCCGGGGTGCCATCTTACCTGGGCGATATCGGCATTTTGTAAAGAAATAATTGACTTGAATCCTTATGTAGATGATGTTGTTGTTATTGACACAGTTCCCAAGGATGATATCCCTGCTTTTAGAAATTTTAAAAAGTTGGTGTGTCAGCAAAAAAAAGAAGGGCTTTTCGATGAAGTATTTATTACGCAGACAGCCGATACCAATATCGCTTTTTATGACGGCACAATTCGCGGTAGCATTTTTAAGGCGTACCCGACTCCGATAACAGTACCTATAGCACCGGT
The DNA here is from genome assembly GCA_039925965.1 of Chitinophagaceae bacterium. Taxonomy (GTDB): domain Bacteria; phylum Bacteroidota; class Bacteroidia; order Chitinophagales; family Chitinophagaceae; genus JAZKFT01. The sequence continues at coordinate 9,012 of JBDSXW010000006.1, read as the reverse complement.
TTTGGTTTTAAGTAATGATGAAATGGCTAGAGCTGCCGCTTTTTCGGAAGAACATCACCTCACCGGCTATGAAAAAGTGGTGTTGTTCGAATATGCTCCGCAAAGCGGACAAAGTGCTATTTCAAAAGACTTTTCGATTATCGTTGCTGAAGGCATTGTAAGTGAGCCCAGCACCGCTATTATTTTATCATCGGCCAATAGAGTACTTCATAAAAACCCGGCCATAATTGATGGTAGCTACCTTACATTAAGGGAAACCGCTGCGCTAACCCACTATTGTAATTTATTGTTGGGTAGTTCCTCGGGCATTACCTGGATTTCCTCCTCAATTGCCGCCAAACAGCTGCCCATGGTGCAAATGCTCAACGAGTATGCCAACTTTGGCAACCCTGTTTCTTTAGATTTTGAACGATTTAATATCCCCGTTGACGGCCTTATTGAGTTGGTGAAATTTGATAGCACAAAAATAATCAACTGTGTACAACAGGCCCTTCAATGCTTTCCAGAGGCCAGAGAAAAGTATAATCAAGTGCCGGCGGTGCATTTCAAAACATGTAGGCGAATTGTATACATGTTGTTATGCTACCTTGAGTTTGGTGCACTTGCCAGGTATATTCGTTTAAATGGAAAAACATTTGGCCATCCCCTCGCTTTTTATATAGAAGTCCTCATCGGCTTCATAACTTTCCCATTTAAGTTAATCCGGAACAAATTCATAAAAGTTATGAGACGTTAATTACGGAATGCATACCTCATTTAAGCTTTATTTTCCTCCTCGAAAGAATCCGCATTACAAATTTACCGGTGAAAAAAAAATAAAAAATTTTTCGTCTGCCACTCAACCAACTTGCGGGTATATGTTTGATCGCCGTTGGCAATTTGCCAGCTAGCAAATTCACAATCCCGTAATAAAAGTGATACTGTTGTAGTTGAGGTGCGAACCAGGACACCCGGTCCTTCCCTAAAAATATGTCAAGCATGTCTCCGTGAAAGTGCTTATCGATGGTGTCGCTACTTGCACCGGAGTTATTAAAAAGTGCAATGATAGTTGGCAGGTAGTTTTTCTTTAGTGACTCGTCCCGGTATATCTCTATGTTTTTTGCATGGTCTGAAACAATAGCGTACCGTGTGTTGTAAGGCCCAAGTTTTTCGAAAATCTCTTTTCTAAAAAAAATAGCCTGGTGACAAATATTAGCATCTACCAGCTGAACATAGTTTTTTTCCCCGCCCAGGTATTGCTTCTTTTCATTGGTATAGGCAACTTCCCCGTAGAGAAAATCTACATGCTCCAGGCCATTCTGTAAAAAAATATCTGCCAGCACAGTGGGGGTAAAAAGTACGTCATCAGCACCCAAAAAGTAGATCCAATCTCCTTTTGCAGCAGCAATTCCTTTATTCATCGCATGATAAATGCCGTTGTCCTTTTCGCTTACGGTGTAAGCGATTCCCTGATCGTTTCTTTGAATAATACCACTTGTACCATCTCTGCTGCCCCCATCAATGATCAACAGTTCCTTTCGTTCATAGCTCTGCCCCAATACGCTATCAATGGCAGCCTGCAAAGTAGCGCTACCATTATATACAACGATTATGATAGAAATAAGAGGGGATGAATTTGCTGGCAAACAGGTGAAGTTGAGTTTTGAAAAGGAAAGTGCTAAAAGTAAGTGGAATTTTTAATTTGGCTTTGACGGTAGGTTTAAGATGGTATTTAAAACATTTATCTAAATTGCCGACCTCAAAACAAATACATGAAGACATTCAATTGGAAATCGATTTTGCCTCATCTCATAGCAGTTGGCGTGTTTTTAATAGTAGCGGTACTATTTTGCTATCCGGCATTAGAATCCAATGTGGTAATACAGCAGGGTGATTTGGCGCAATCCCAAAGTGTCGTTCACCAATCATTTGTTTATAAGGAGCTTCATGGTCATTTTCCGCTTTGGATGCCGCAAATATTTAGTGGTATGCCAGGTTTCGTAAATATTTTCGAGGGGCCTTACAACCCGCTCTACTTCATTGACCGGATGTTCCAGTTATGGCTACCTGCGCCCATCAGTTATTTCTTCCTGTTAAGCATCGGTTTTTATTTTCTCACAGTAAGTTTCGGCATCCGCACATGGGTTGGCATCATTGCAAGCCTTGCTTACGCCTATTGCACATACGACCCCATAATTGCAGCGGTGGGTCATCAGACCAAGATACTCGCTATGGGTTATGCACCTGCCTTGATTGGTGCGGTTATACTAATTTTCGATAAAAAGTACGTTGCCGGATTTGTATTTACAGCACTGTTTACGGCATTGGAATTTCAGCAAAATCATACGCAGATAAGCTATTATACCTTTCTGATTATTGCGATTATGAGCGTTTCGTACCTGGTGCGCTGGATTATGGCAAAAGATTTTAAGCAAGTTGGATTGGCCATGTCAATCAGTATAGCAGCGGCTTTACTTGGCCTTGCCCATAATGCGGTAACCATTATACCCACCTACGACTTTGGTAACGAAACCAAACGTGCCGGCCAGTTGGTAATGAATAACAATATTGATACAGTTACTAATGCAGTAGATGCCAATAACAAGACCAAAGGAATGAGCAAGGAATATGCATTTCAGTGGAGTTATGGCAAAGCAGAAACTTTCAGCCTGATGTTTCCCGGGGTGATGGGTTATGGTTACCACGGCTCACAACGGGACGGCGAAATGAGGGTATTTCCCTCACTTTCGGAAAACTCTAATGTGGCAAAATTCATCACCGAGAAAATGGGTGCCAGTGACGAACAGGCAGGTGAGTATGCCAAAAGCATGAGTGGCAGTGTGTACTGGGGCGATCAGCCGTTTACTGCCGGACCGGTATATCTGGGTGCCATTGTGTGTTTCCTGTTTTTATTTGGCATGTTTTACCTGGATGGCAAACACAAATGGTGGATATTAATCGCAAGTGTTTTATCGGTATTGATGGCATGGGGCAGTCATTTTGCAGCATTCAACAATTTCCTGTTTGATCATTTGCCGATGTACAGCAAGTTCCGAACGCCAACCCAGATACTTGTAGTGCCGCAAATGCTATTCCCTATTGTTGGAGCGCTTGCACTAGATAAACTGTTGTCCAACCAAAACGAAGATACCTGGAAGAAATTACGGTTGGGTGCCATTGCCACGGCAGTGGTATTTGCTATCGCCGGCATCATGTATTTCACCCTTGACTATGCGAAGGAAAATAAGGAACGTACTTCGGCTTTTAATACCGCTTTCGCCACTTATAATGAAGCTGATGTGCAGGGCAAAATGGAAGCCCTCAACCAGAAATACCAGCCACAGGCCGACAACCAGCTGTATGAAGGGATGGTTTTGCAAAGCAAGGGCGACAAGCAGGTTGGTAAGGGGATACTAACCGCACTTCGCAGTGACCGCGCTGCTTATTTCGGAAAAGATATACTGCGTTCATTTGCCTTTGTAGCACTTGCCATTTTTTTGATGGGCATGTTTATCCGTAAAAAGTTGAACGCAACGGTACTGCTTGCCGGTATCGGGTTACTCACCATGATTGATTTGCTGGGAATCGATTCTAATTATCTTAATAAAACGAGTTTTATTAATAAAGATGAGTATGAAACAAATGAATTCCCCGAAAGCGACGCCGATAAACAAATCTTAAAAGACACAGACCCCAATTACAGGGTGTTCAATTACAGTGGTGGAGATCCGTTCCAGGAGTCGAAGACGTCATATTACCACAAATCTATAGGCGGCTACCACCCCGCAAAGCTGGCGATTTACGACGATCTTATTACGTTCCAGTTATCAAGAAAACTAAACGAGCAGGTATTAAACATGCTCAACGCCAAGTACATAATACAGGATAATCCTCAGACTAAACAGCCGATGGTATTTCCCAATCCTGCGGCGCTGGGCAATTGCTGGCTGGTAAAAGGCGTCAGTTTTGTAAATGGAGCAGTAGCAGAAATGAGGGCCCTGGATGCATTTAACCCCAAAGACACTGCGATCGTAGACAATAAATACAAGGCAGATCTTACCGGCATGATGCCCACTGACAGTGCATCTTCCATAAAGCAAACCGTATTTGACAATGATGCTATTAAATACGAGAGCAATACAACAAGTGCCCAATTGGCGATTTTCAGTGAGATATTCTATAAAGATTGGTTCGCATATATTGATGGCAAACCAGCAAAGGTGGTAAAGGCGAATTATGTTCTGAGGGGGCTGCTTGTTCCCGCAGGAAAACATACCATTGATTTTAAATTTGAACCGGCGGCTTACAAAACAGGTTATGCTATTTCGGCCATTGCCAGTTGGCTGATTGTAGCGCTTCTGCTGGGTTTTGTGGTATGGGGCGTTTTTCTAAAAGAAATGGCATGGAGGAAAAAAGCTACCAAACAGAGATAGACCGTACAGGCGGAGAAGTAAGTGTGATATTTAAAGTGTGTAGGACGTTTCTTTATTGAAATTAAAATACGCTTAATTCTTTGGATATAATAACTAGAAAGTATATTTTGCAAAGTCAACCTCCAAACCTCAAACCCAAAAAATGCTTAATAAAAATTTTGCAAGATTCTTTGTCCTGGCAATTGGTTGTTTCCTGACCATGAACTGTTTTTCCCAAATTGGCATTGGCACAAACACGCCCGATTCTTCCGCCCAACTTGATGTTTACAGCACTTCTAAAGGTTTTCTACCCCCAAGGTTAGCGTTAACGGCTACTAACGTGGCCGATCCGGTAACAAAACCAACTACAGGATTATTGGTTTACAATACGGGCTATTCAGGCTCAAGCCCATACAACGTAGCCCCCGGCTACTATTACTGGAACGGGACTGCATGGTATCCTGTAGTTAATAAAGCCAACATGCCTGGTGACATGCAGTATTGGAACGGGATAAAATGGATTACTATTCCATTGGGGCTTAACAATCAAACGCTTACTATTTGTGGGGGTATTCCTACCTGGGGCAGCTGCCCTGCAAAAGTGGTAACAATTGCACCAATTAACAATCCTTTCGAGGGAAGGGTCTATAGTTATACCCCTACTGTGGCAGAAGGAGCTGGTGATGCGCAACTTCCTGTCAGTGCCTGGACTGCTGGGGGAAGCGCCAGTAACCATCGGTTGTTGATTCGTTTTGACTATAGTAGTATACCTGTAGGTTCAACTATTGACAGTGTTAAGCTCTTTCTATATGCGGCAGCTTCACCAACAGCTGGGGGTAATGGTATCGATCCTCATTATGGGCCTACAAATGCCTGTTATATACAAAGAATTACTTCAATCTGGAATACTGCACCTAATCCATATACATGGAATAATCAGCCAACTGCAACTAGTGTGAATCAGGCAGTGATACCACAAAGCACATCATCTGGACAGGACAATATTATAGATGTTACTAATCTTGTGAAAGATATGCTGAGCACCGCAAACAATGGCTTTTTTATACGCCTGCAAAATGAGGTAACGTATAATATTCGTCAATATGCGTCGAGTTTCACTCCTAATGAAGCAAGAAGACCTAAATTGGTTGTTTATTACAGGTAATAATCGTCATTACTTTAATTTAAACGCGGAATAACAAGCAGGCAACCGGGGTGAATCATTTCATTACGTAATTCTGGTTAGCCAGATTAAGATTTTTTGTTCATCCCGGTTATTTTAATGGCAACACAATAATAATTATTTACTGCTCCTAATACTTCGTAATCAATATAGAAACACTCTACAAAATGTTTAAATGCCATAAACTCGTGTAACGGCACATTGAATTCATCAAATATGATCACGTCACCTTCCCGCATATAGGGATATAATTGGCTCAGTACAAAAAGAGTAGCACTAAACAAATCCGCATCCAGCAGAATCACTTTCTTATTACCAACTTTATAGCCCGACAAAAACGGAAGAAGCGAGTCCTGAAACAAGCCTTTGTAAAAAGAAAATCTCATATCATTTTCTATCACTGGAAAACTATTATCTGGAGGGCTCATGGTACCCTTTTTCCAATTTCCAAAATCTTCGGGTAATCCTTCAAAAGTGTCAAATCCATTAAAAAATGACCCTGGATCCAAATTCTGTTTTATCCACCATTTAAAAGAAGCGCCATGAGAAACACCAAATTCCATATAATCGATTACGCCAGTATTCAATTTTTCTGAAACAATGATTGCCTCGTACAATTCGAAGCGTTTGTCATAATCGTAAGAACCGGTATAGTAATCATTCAGCACAAATTTATTCTTCTTCATTTTATGAATCCAAACACCTTCATCGGAGATAAAGGCCAGCCATTTCATTAAGTTAGAAAAAGGGTGTATCAGCTTGAAAAAGTAGGTTCGGAAAATCCATCCTTTTACTAATCCGGGAAGCCTCTTTTTAAACGGTAACCTATGCATATTTGTGTAATTACTGGGTAAAAGGTATTCGGGCAAACATACACCATTTTAATAAAAATGGTGTATGAAAATAGCCCAATAGCACCTAGTAAAGGATAGTAATTATATGCTACATCAATATGTTTTTAAGATTCTACTAAAAAGGGTTTTCCAGTTGACCTAAGTAACAGAATGAATGCTAAAAAATGTAAGTACCATTGCAATTTGATGTAAAAAAAATAAAAATAGATACTGGTTTTCCAATGTTGTATATTGCCAACAGATTACAACTCAACTCTGAAAAAGACAATCTGTTATATTCTTTGAGCCACCAAACCTAAGTTTACACTAAGTCTATACAATTAACACTTTTACAAATTTTTAATATTATGTCAAAGTCATTGTTCGCCAGAGTTATGTTTATAATAATTTTCTGTTGCGGCATTTCCAGTTTTGGTTTTTCTCAAATTGGTATGGGAACCAGCACTCCTGATTCATCTGCCCAATTAGACGTGTTTAGTTTGAATAAAGGTTTCTTACCACCCCGTGTAGCTCTTTTGACGATCGATAATCCATTACCAATTACCAAACCTGCTACGGGATTACTTGTGTATAATACCGCAACGTCAGGTGCCAGTCCGATCAATGTAAGACCCGGTTACTATTATTGGAACGGTACTTCATGGTATCCGGTTGTGAATAAAGGCTATACGCCTGGCGAAATGCAATATTGGGATGGCAGCCGATGGGTTATAATTCCATTGGGTTTAAATGGGCAAAAACTCACCATTTGCAATGGAATACCGCGTTGGGGTAACTGTCCGGCTGACAGCATAGTTATCAGTCCTGCTTACAATCCTACTGAGGGGACTATTGCAACTACCTATCCCAATAGTCCTGGAGGCACTGATACAGAGTTCCCAATACAGGCCTGGACCGTTAACGGAAACTCACTGGTGCAGAGATCTGTTATGAAGCAAGATTTGAGCGGTCTTCCATCAGGAGCCATTATAGATAGTGCAAAATTGTATCTGTACGCAATGCCAGAACCGCATGGTGGCAACTTGGTAGATGCTCATTTTGGATCAAACAACGCATGTTGGATCCAAAGGATAACAAGCCCTTGGATAGGAGGTGGCAATCCATTTACCTGGAATGCCCCGCCGTCAGTAACAACAACTAATCAGGTTGCCATACCACAAAGTACTTCTTCATTTCAAAATAATGTTTTAGACGTAACAAATCTGGTGAGAGATCTGATATCAAATGGTAATAATGGGATAATGATCCGCCTGCAAAGTGAAACTGCTTACAATATAAGACAGTTTGCATCTGCATGGTATAGCGATCCGACCAAACGCCCTAAGCTGGTTATTTATTATCGCTTTTAATTCTCCAGAGTTTTTACCAAACATATTCCCGACACCAAATCGCCGAACTCTTACATTTGAGGCCCGCCAAAACGGGCCTCTTTTTATTGTTATGCAGCTGTCCATCATCATCATCAATTACAATACTTTTAAACTCACCTGCAACTGTATCGCCTCACTGCACGAAAAACTAGTGGACCTCGAATACGAAATTGTACTGGTGGACAATGCCTCAAAAGAATGTGACCCTAATCTTTTCCTAAAAAAGTTTCCCACCATTAAGCTGGTAAAAAGCCTTGAAAACACAGGGTTCACAGGCGGCAACAATCTTGGGGTAAAACACTCCACCGGCGAATACCTGCTACTGCTCAACAGCGATACTGAGCTGATTAATAATGCACCAAAGGTCTGCTACGACTATATTATTGCGCACCCTGAAGTGGGGATGGTCACCGCACAATTGCAATATCCCGATGGCCGCCTGCAGCATACGTGCCGAAGATTCCGTACCATTGGTTGGGAACTGCTCGAAGTGTTTCCATTCTATAAACTACTGTCCAAACCGAAGCGGGAAGCGCTGATGCTCCACACCTATTTCGACCATTTGACGGAAATGGATTGCGATTGGGTATGGGGTGCTTTCATGCTCTTCCCGAAAAACATTATCCAGCAGTTACCAAAGAAAAAACTCAGCGACGATTTTTTTATGTATTGTGAAGACACGCTCTGGTGCTGGGATTTTAAACAACTGGGCTATAAAATCCACTTTCTTCCTCAGGCGAAAGTGATGCACATCCACAAGGGTAGCGTTAACAAAGACAAATGGCTTACTATCAGAACCACCGGCATCCGGAACCATGCGAAATTCATGAAGAAGTTCTACCCCGATTGGCGCTGGTATATTTTCGCTGCCATTTATTTTACCAAGCAATACGGGGCGTTACGGTGGTATAAATTAAGACATTAAAAAGGCCGGGAGACTTCATAGAGTGTTTTGAGAGACTCCCGAGAGTGTTTGGGAGTCGCCCGAAAGTGTCTGAGAGTCTCCGAGAGTGTCTGAGAGACTCCCGAGAGGGTCTGAGAGACTCCCGAGAAGGTCTGGAGAGACTCCCGAGAGTGTCTGAGAGACTCCCGAGAGTGTCTGGGAGACTCCGGAGAGTGTCTGAGAGACTCCGGAGACTGTCTGAGAGACTCCGGAGAGTGTCTGAGAGACTCCGGAGAGTGTCTGAGAGACTCCGGAGAGTGTCTGAGAGACT